>JBKBMT010000001.1:0-40449 GCA_046295655.1 Gemmobacter sp.
GATCTCGAAGGCCAGAACCGACGAGTCGACATCGTGATAGGCGCCATCGACCAGCGCAACCTTGAAGTCGATCACCGGGAAGCCCGCAAGCGGACCCGAGTCCATCACCGACTTGATGCCCTTCTCGACGCCGGGGATGTATTCCTTCGGCACCGTGCCGCCGACGATCCGGGATTCGAAGCTGTAGCCTTCACCCGGCTCGGTCGGCGTGATCACGAGCTTCACCCGCGCGAACTGACCGGTGCCTCCGGTCTGCTTCTTGTGGGTGTAGTCGATCTCGGCCTCACGCGAGATGGTCTCGCGATAGGCGACCTGGGGCGCACCGATGTTCGCCTCGACCTTGAACTCGCGGCGCATGCGATCCACGAGAATGTCGAGGTGAAGTTCGCCCATCCCCTTCATGATCGTCTGACCCGACTCGAAATCGGTCTCGACGCGGAACGACGGATCCTCGGCTGCCAGACGCTGAAGCGCCAGGCCCATCTTCTCCTGGTCGGCCTTCGACTTCGGTTCGACCGCGATCTCGATCACCGGCTCCGGGAACGTCATGGTTTCCAGCACGACCGGCTTGTTCGGGTCGCAGAGCGTGTCGCCGGTGGTCGTTTCCTTCAGCCCCGCCAGGGCAATGATGTCACCGGCGAAGGCTTCCTCGATCTCCTCGCGGTTGTTCGAGTGCATCATCATCATGCGGCCGACGCGCTCGCGCTTGCCCTTCGTCGAATTCAGCATCTGGTCGCCCTTCTTGAGCTGACCGGAATAGATGCGGGTGAAGGTGAGCGAACCGACGAAGGGGTCGTTCATGATCTTGAACGCCAGCGCCGAGAACGGCTGAGCGTCGTCGGCAGAGCGTTCGATGTTGCGGGTCTCGGTTTCGTCGCCCGGGGCAAAGCCGAGATAGGCCGGCACGTCGAGCGGCGAGGGCAGGAAGTCGATCACAGCGTTCAGAAGCGGCTGGACGCCCTTGTTCTTGAACGCAGAGCCGGCCGTCACCGGAACGAAGGACAGCGACAGGGTGCCCTTGCGGATCAGGCGGCGCAGGGTGTCCTCGTCAGGCTCGTTGCCCTCGAGATAGGCCTCCATCGCCTCGTCGTCCTGTTCCACCGCAAGCTCGATCATCTTGCCGCGCCATTCCTCGGCCTCGGCCTTCAGCGACTCGCGGATCGGCTGGCGGGTCCAGGTTGCGCCCAGATCCTCACCCTTCCATGTCCACTCGGTCATGGTGATCAGGTCGATGATGCCCTCGAGCTTGTCCTCGGCGCCGATCGGCAGGGCGATCGGGCACGGGGTCGCGCCAGTGCGGTCCTTGATCATGCGGACGCAGTTGAAGAAGTCGGCCCCGATCTTGTCCATCTTGTTGACGAACACGATCCGCGGAACCTTGTAGCGGTCGGCCTGCCGCCAGACGGTCTCGGTCTGCGGCTCGACGCCGGCATTGGCGTCCAGCAGGCAGATCGCGCCGTCCAGAACGGCCAGCGAGCGCTCGACCTCGATGGTGAAGTCAACGTGGCCGGGGGTGTCGATGATGTTGAAGCGGTGCTTCTCGCCGATGCTTTCGCCGTCGAGGTTCTTCGACCAGAAGGTGGTGGTCGCCGCCGAGGTGATGGTGATGCCGCGCTCCTGCTCCTGCTCCATCCAGTCCATCGTCGCAGCGCCGTCGTGCACTTCGCCGATCTTGTGCGACTTGCCGGTGTAGTAGAGGATCCGCTCGGTCGTCGTGGTCTTGCCCGCGTCGATATGGGCCATGATCCCGAAGTTGCGGTAGAGGTGCAGCGGGTATTCGCGTGCCATGATCCGAACCCCTTACCAGCGATAGTGGCTGAACGCTTTGTTCGCGTCCGCCATCTTGTGGGTGTCCTCGCGCTTCTTCACCGCGGTGCCGCGGTTGTTGCACGCGTCTGAAAGCTCGGCCGCCAGCCGCTCTTCCATCGTGTTCTCGTTGCGCTTGCGCGCGGCGGTGATCAGCCAGCGGATCGCCAGCGCCTCGCGGCGGCTCGGGCGCACCTCGACCGGCACCTGATAGGTCGCGCCGCCGACCCGGCGCGAGCGGACCTCGACCGACGGCTTCACGTTGTCGAGCGCGTCGTGGAACGCCTGGATCGGGTCGCGCTTCAGCCGACCCTGAACCCGCTCCAGCGCATCATAGACAATGCGCTCGGCCACCGACTTCTTGCCGTCGACCATCAGGTTGTTCATGAATTTGGTCAGAACCCGGTCGCCGTATTTGGCATCGGGCAGGACTTCGCGCTTTTCGGCGGCGTGACGACGCGACATTTTTCAGTTCCTCACTTCGGACGTTTCGCGCCGTACTTCGAACGGCGCTGACGACGATCCTTGACGCCCTGGGTGTCCAGCACACCGCGCAGGATGTGGTAACGGACGCCGGGAAGGTCCTTGACCCGGCCGCCGCGGATGAGCACGACCGAGTGTTCCTGCAGGTTGTGCTTTTCGCCGGGGATGTAGCTGATGACCTCGAAACCGTTGGTCAGGCGCACCTTCGCAACTTTCCGCATGGCCGAGTTCGGCTTCTTCGGCGTCGTGGTGTAGACGCGCGTGCAGACACCGCGCTTCTGCGGGCACGACTGCAGGTGTTGCGATTTCGACTTCGCAACCTTGGGCTGCCGCGGCTTGCGGATCAGCTGCTGGATCGTCGGCATTCCGGTTCCCCGTATTGCATCCGTTTCGTTTCCTCGGCGCCCCGGCAGAGCGCTTCGGCTTCTGACCCTCGCGGGCCGGTTCGGCGGCGCCCGGCGGAGCCATTCCGCAAACGCCAAAACCGCATCCGTTCCCCAGTTCGCGGGGACCGACGCGGTGGAATTCCAGAGGATCGGGGCCTTGGCCCGGATCATGACCACTTCGATATGGGACCACGCCGCAGCAGGGCCGCGTCGCAGACCCGCGGCGTATATGGCGAGTCGCGGGGCGTGTCAACAGAAGGTCGATCCGCTTTCCGCAGGGGCCCGGCGTGCGTTCCGCGTCGGACGGATCAGGGTCGCAGACCGGTTTCGCGCAGGAGGCCCCTGCGCCGCGCCTCGTAATAGTAGCCCCGCCGATACCACATCACCGCGCGGTCCGGGTTCCGGTCGGCAACGATCCAGGCACCGCGGAGATAGCGGGTGCCATAACGGAGGTTGACATCCGGGTCCAGAAGCTGCTCCGGCGGTCCGCGATGGCCCATGGTGCGGGCGGTCTGCGGCAGCAGCTGCATAAGTCCCCAGTAGGGCCCGTTACGCGCCGTCGGGCTGAAGTTGCTTTCGCTTCGGACGACCCGCCGCACCAGATCCACCGGCAGGCCGTTCTCGGCCGCGTGGAACGCGATCAGCGCGTCAAGTTCCGCCGGTCCTCCGGCGTGCGTCTGCGGCCGTCCGCAGGCGGCGAGGCCGAGGATGAGGGCGCCAAGCAACCCACGGCGACCAAAACAGGAAGGGCGAGCGGGCATCGACATCCTCGCACCCTAGGCGAGTGCGCCCTGCCGGGGAAGGGCCGTCAACGCCAGTCCAGCACCACCTTGCCCGACCGCCCCGACCGCATGGTCTCGAACCCTTCGCGGAACCGGTCGGCGGGAAAGCGGTGCGTGATGACCCGGCGCACGTCCAGCCCGTTCTCCAGCATCGCGATCATCTTGTACCAGGTCTCGAAAATCTCTCGCCCGTAAACGCCCTTGATGGTGATCGCCTTGAACACGATCCGGCTCCAGTCCACGGGGCTCTTTCCCGGCGGGATGCCCAGCAGGGCGATCCGCCCGCCCATCACCAGGGCCTCGACCATCTGATCCAGCGCCGCCTGGCTTCCCGACATTTCCAGCCCGACGTCGAAACCCTGCTGCATCTTCAGCCGGCCGATCACCGAACGAAGATCCTCCTCGGCCACGTTCACCGGCACCACGTCGGCAACCTCGGCCGCCAGCCGCAGCCGGTCGGGATTGACGTCGGTGATGACCACATGCCGCGAACCGACATGGCGCGCGACCGCAGCCGCCATTATGCCGATCGGACCGGCGCCCGTGATCAGCACATCCTCGCCCACCAGATCGAACGAGAGCGCGGTGTGCACGGCGTTGCCCAGCGGATCGAGGATCGCACCGATCTCGTCGTCGATGGCGTCGGGCAAAGGCACGACGTTGAACGCAGGCAGCCGCAGGTATTCGGCGAATGCACCGGGCTCGTTCACGCCGATGCCGCGGGTCTCCGGGTCCAGGTGGAACTTCCCCGATCGGGACTGGCGCGAGCGGTGACCGATCAGATGCCCCTCGCCCGAACAGCGCTGCCCGATGCGCAGATCGGTCACGTTGCGACCCAGTTCCACGATCTCGCCTGCGAATTCGTGGCCGGTGATCAGCCCCAGGGGCACGGTGCGCTGCGCCCAGTCATCCCAGTTCCAGATATGGATGTCGGTGCCGCAGATCCCGGTCTTGTTGACCCGGATCAGCACGTCGTCGGGCCCGATTTCGGGCGTCGGGCGGGTCTCGAGCCAGAGGCCGGGCTCGGCCCGGGTCTTTGCCAGTGCCTTCATGTCAGGGCTCCTGTCGCCTTGCCCGCCGCACGAAAGGCGTCGAGCGCAAAATCGAGGTCTTCGCGGGTGGCACGGGCGTTCATCTGCGTGCGGATCCGGGCCCGACCTTCGGGCACGACCGGATAGAAGAAGCCCGCCACGAAGACGCCGCGCCGGTCCAGTTCCGCCGCCATCGCCTGTGCCAGCCGCGCCTCGCCCAGCATTACCGGAACGATGGGGTGTTCCCCCGGCAGCAGGTCGAAGCCTGCGTCGGACAGTCCGGCCCGCCAGTAGGCGGTATTGTGGAACAGTCGCCCCCGCAGGTCGTCCGCGGTCTCTATCAGATCCAGCGCAGCCAGCGCGGCGCCGAGGATTGCGGGTGGCAGCGCGTTCGAGAACAGATAGGGCCGCGAACGCTGTCGCAGCATCTCGATGACTTGGGCCGGCCCGGCTGTGTAGCCGCCCAGCGCACCGCCCAGCGCCTTGCCGAGGGTGCCGGTCAGGATGTCGGCGCGCACCCCGAAATGGGCGGGCGTGCCCCTGCCCTGCGGCCCCATGAAGCCCGTGGCATGGCAGTCGTCCACCATCACCAGCGCGCCGAACCGGTCGGCCAGCGCCCGGATGCCCGCCAGGGGTGCAAGGAACCCGTCCATCGAAAAGACGCCATCGGTGGCGATCAGGACATGCCGGGCACCGTCGGAACGGGCCTTGTGCAACTGCGCCTCCAGGTCGGACAGATCGCCGTTGGCATACCGATAGCGCCGGGCCTTGCACAGTCGGATGCCGTCGATGATGCTGGCGTGGTTCAGCGCATCCGACACCACCGCGTCCTCGGGCCCCAGAAGCGGCTCGAACAGGCCGCCGTTCGCATCGAAGCAGGCCGCGTAGAGAATGGCGTCCTCGGTTCCGAGAAAGCCCGCCAGACGTTCCTCGAGCTTCCGATGCAGATCCTGGGTTCCGCAGATGAAGCGGACCGATGCCATCCCGAACCCGTGGCTGTCCATCGCTGCCTGCGCCGCCTGCACCAGAGCGGGGTGGTCGGCGAGGCCGAGATAGTTGTTGGCACAGAGATTGATCATCTCGCGCCCGTCCACCCGGACCCGAACGCCCTGCGGCGAAGCGATCCGGCGTTCGCGCTTGAGAAGCCCGGCCGACTCGATCCGTCCGAGTTCCGCGGTGAGGTGGTTCAGAAAGTCGCTTGTCTCTGTCATCATGGACACCCCTCCGTCATCACGGATATCAACGCCGGAACAGGCTGTCAATATTGCGGACAGATGTCCGTCATTACGGAATCAGCCGCCCTCGACGATCAGCAGCACCCGCGCCGGTCCGCCCCGCGCGATGATCGCATGCGATCGATCCGCCGCATAGCGCGCGATGTCGCCGGGGCCCAGCAGCGCCTCGTCCGGACCCGAGGCAACCGCTACCCGTCCGTCCACCACGGTCAGGAACTCGCGGCAGCCCGGCGCATGCGGCTCGCTTTCCAGCCGCCCGCCTGACTCGAACCGCAGGTCGTAGACCTCGTGCCGGCCGACCGATTCGGGTGGGCTGAGGATACGGATCAGCACGCCGGTGCCCCGGCCGGCAATCGTCGGCGCGTCGTCGGCGTGCGTCACCTCGATGCCAGGCGGCTCGCGCGTTTCCAGCAGTCCGGCAAAATCCACCTGCAGCGCCTGGGTCAGGTTCCACAGAGTCGCCACGGTTGGCGACGATTCGCCGCGTTCGATCTGGCTGACCATGGACCGGCTTACGCCCGACAGCCGGGCGACGGCATCAAGGCTCAGTCCACGCGCCTTGCGCGCGGCACGCAGGCTGGCCGCCAGCCGGTCATGGATGTCCGATCGAGGGGTCATGCCGCAGCAAGGCGCAAGCACGCGGGCCCTGTCAACCGCTTGCCGACCGCATCGAACCGATCCCGCTTGCGGCCATGATCGAGCGCCGGGGCCGACGACACCGGGCGGGTGGTTCTGTCCGCCTGTCGAAGCTTCCGGCAGCGGCGAAGCCGCAGGTCCGGGACTGACCCCTTGCATCGGCCGGGCGCGACGGGCAGCCTGCCCTTGGGAGGACGCCAGATGACCGAAATTCCCGGTTTCGACCGAAACCTGATCGCGCTCGACGACATATCGCTGTCGGTTCAGCAGGCCGGCGAAGGACCGGCGCTGGTGCTGCTGCACGGCTTCCCTCAGAACGGGCTTTGCTGGGCGCCCGTCGCCCCGGATTTCGCGCGGCGGCACCATGTGATCGTGCCGGACCTGCGCGGCTACGGCCAGTCCGATGCGCCCGACGACGATCCGGGGCATACGATGTATTCGAAACGGCAGATGGCGGCAGATGTCGTGGCTCTGCTCGATCGGCTGGGCATCGAGACAGCGGATGTGCTGGGCCATGACCGCGGCGCGCGGGTTGCCTATCGGCTGGCCCTCGACCATCCGGGCCGGGTGCGGCGCCTCGGCATCATCGAGATCGTTCCAACGGCCGATTTCTGGCAGGCATGGGATGCCGAACTTGCCATGGCCGCCTATCACTGGACCTTCCTCGCCCAGCCCGCGCCGATGCCCGAGCGTCTGATCGGCGCAGATCCGAGCGGCTGGCTGGACTGGACGCTGGCAAGCTGGACCATGGGCCGTTCGCTGGACGTGTTCGAGCCCGAGGCGCTGGAAAGCTACCGCGCCCAGATGGCCGACCCGGCCCGCCGCGCGGCGATGTGCGCCGATTACCGCGCCGGGGCGACCACCGATCGACGCATGGATGAGGCCGACCGCGAGGCCGGACGGCGCATTGCGGCGCCCTTGCATTTCCTGTGGGCGCGCGGCGGCTTTCCGGGCCGCACCGGCGATCCGGCCGCGCTGTGGCGCCGGTGGGCCGATACCGTTACCGACGATGCCTGCGACTCGGGTCACTTCGTGATGGAGGAAAATCCCGAAGCTGTGCTGAACAGCTTCGTTGCCTTCTTTGCCAGCTGACGCATCGGCCGCCTGCAACCCCGCCGCGATACGCATCGGTCGGTCTTGCGGCGAACTTGCGGGCGACTACAAGGGCGCCATGACCGACGTCTTGTCCAGCCAGACGATCGACCTTCCCGACGCAGCCGCGACCGACCGGCTTGGCGCCTGGTTGGCGGCCCGGGTCGGGGCCGGCGACACATTGCTGCTGGAGGGTCCGGTCGGTGCCGGCAAGTCGCAGCTTGCCCGGGCGCTGATCCGCACGTGTCTGGAACGTGTCGGCGCGGAGGACGAGGTGCCGTCTCCAAGCTACACGCTTGTTCAGAGCTACGATGCAGGCGGGCTCGAGATCTGGCACGCCGATCTCTATCGCCTCGCCGATCCGTCCGAGCTTGTCGAACTTGGCCTCGAAGCCGCCTTTGGCCGCGCTCTCTGCATCGTGGAATGGCCCGACCGCCTCGGCGATCTGACACCCCTTCGCACGCTGCGCATCGTCCTGGGCTTTGCCGGGGACGGACGCCGCGCAGTACTGTCCGGCACGCCGTCCGCGGCAGTGAAGGAACTGCAAGGCTGGCGCGCCGATGTCTGACCGGTCAGAGCTTCGCCACGCGTTCCTCGATGGCTGCGGTCTGGCCGGCGTTCGGTGCGTGCCGCTTGCCGGTGACGCTTCGGCCAGGCGATACTGGCGCCTGAACGGCCCGGCAGGAAGCCTTGTGCTGATGGATGCCGGGCCATCGGCCGGCTCGGAAACGCGCCAGTTCGTTTTCCTGTCGAACCATCTGCGCCGGATCGGACTGTCCGCGCCCGAGATTCTTGCCGAAGATGTGTATGCCGGATTTCTGCTGCTGGAGGATCTGGGCGACGATTTGTTTGCCCGGATGCTGGAGCGCGACCCCGGCATGGAGGCCGAGCTTTATGCTGCGGCGGTCGATGTGCTGATCCACATGCAGCAGTGCGCCTGTCCCGATCACCTGCCGCCGCACACGGCGGACTTCATGGCCGCCGCCGCGGGGCTGGCCGTGACCTGGTACGCAGCCGCGGCAGGACGGTCCGGCCCGGCGGACGCCCTTTCGAAGCCGATCCGCGATGCGATTTCGGGAATCGATGACCGTGCCGCGGTCCTCGTGCATCGTGACTATCATGCGGAGAACCTGATCTGGCTGCCGCGGCGGACAGGCATCGCACGGGTCGGGATCCTGGATTTCCAGCTGGGGTCGTGCGGATCTGCCTGCTATGATCTCGTGTCACTTCTGCAGGACGCGCGGCGCGATGTATCGCCTGTCGCCGCGCAGGAGGGGATCGCCCGTTTCGCCCGGCTGACGGGCCGGCCCGTGGAAACGGTCGTCACGGCCTCCGCGATCCTGGGTGCCCAGCGCGCCCTCCGCATCCTTGGCGTCTTCGCGCGGCTCTGCCTCCGCGATGCCAAGCCCGGCTACCTGCGGCATCTGCCCCGGGTCTGGGCACAGCTTCAGCGAAACCTCGACCATCCGGCGCTGGAAGGGGTGGGGGCGGCAGTGCACGCCGTCCTCCCGCCACCCGACGGGACATTACTGCAACGGATCAGGGAGCGATGCGGCCAGCACCCGGAACCCCCCACAGCATGATGCTGTTTGCCGCCGGCTTCGGAACCCGGATGGGTGCGCTGACCCGCGACCGGCCGAAACCGCTGATCCGGGTCGCCGGGCAGACCCTGCTTGACCATGCGCTGGCGGCCGCCGACGCGGCAGGAATCGCATGCAAGGTCGTGAACCTGCACTACAGGGGCGAGATGATCGCCGCGCATCTGGCGGGGCGCGAAGATGTCGTGTTGTCGTGGGAACGGGATAGAATCCTCGATACCGGCGGCGGGCTGCGGGCGGCCTTGCCGCTGTTGGGTCCGGGCCCCGTTCCGACCCTCAACACCGATGCGGTGTGGACCGGGGACAATCCCGTCGCGCAGCTGATCTCGTCATGGGACGGCGGCCGGATGGCGGCACTCCTTCTGCTTGGCCGTCCCGAGCTGCTGGCAGGGCGCGACGGGCCGGGGGACTTCGACCTCGGGGCCGACGGACGGATCGTCCGGGGTGGGACGCTGGTCTATCTCGGCGCCCAGATCATCGACGGCGGATCGCTCTACTCCATCCCCGACCGGGTCTTTTCGCTGAACAGGGTCTGGGACAACCTGATCGCCGAAGGTCGCGCCTTCGGCATCATCCACCGGGGCGGCTGGTGCGACGTGGGTCACCCCGAGGGCATTGTCGCCGCCGAGGCCATGTTGCGGGACCACGGCCATGGATGAGATCCGCGGTATCCATGGCGTGCCGCCCGGGGTCGATTTCGCGCAGAGCTTCGTCAGCGGACTCATGGCGCGCCTTCGTGGCCGGGAACCCGAGGCCGTCGCCGCCGTGACGGTCTGGGTCAATACCGCCGCGATGCGCCGGCGCATGGCCGAGGCGTTCGCGGCCCGCGGCCCCGGCCTGCTGCCGCGGCTGCGGCTTCTGTCCGAGATTGCGGCAGCCGAACCGATCGCCGGTTTGCCTGCGGCCCTGCCGCCCTTGCGCGTGCGGTTGATCCTGTCCCGCCTGATCGGCGCATTGATCGAGGCCGAACCGGACATGGCACCGCGCGCCGCGGTGTTTCCCCTGGCCGACAGCCTTGCCGCGCTGATCGACGAAATGGGCGGCGAAGGCGTGGCGCCAGAGGCGATCGCGGCGCTCGACGTGGCCGACCATTCCGCGCATTGGGGGCGCACGCAGCGGTTTCTGGGCATCGTCGCAGGGCTGTTCGACCGGGGCAGCGCGCCGGGGCCCGAGGCGCAGCGGCGGCTTGCGATCGAGATGCTGGCGACGCGCTGGGCAAAGGCGCCCCCTGCCGGCCCCGTGATCGTGGCGGGCTCCAGCGGCTCGCGCGGGGCAACGGCGCGGATGATGCAGGCGGTGGCGGCGCTTCCGCAGGGTGCTGTCGTTCTGCCGGGGTTCGACTTCGATATGCCCGCAAATGCCTGGGATGCGCTGGACAATGCCTTCACGGCCGAGGATCACCCACAGTTCCGGCACCTGCGCCTGCTGCAGCGTCTCGATGCAACGCCGGAGGTTGTTGGGCGCTGGTGCGGCAGCGCGCCGGCCGATCCGGCACGCAACCGACTGATCTCGCTGGCCCTGCGCCCGGCGCCGGTGACCGACCACTGGCTGGCCGAGGGCCGTGCACTGACCGACCTGTGCGAGGCGACGCGCAATCTTTCGCTGATCGAGGCGCCGACGCCGCGGATCGAGGCGCTGGCGATCGCCCTGATCCTGCGCCATGCGGTGGAAACCGGTCGCCGCGCCGCTCTCGTGACGCCCGACCGGGTCCTTGCCCGGATGGTGACGGCGGCACTCGATCGGTGGCGCATCGTCCCGGACGACAGCGCCGGCCGACCGCTGGGCCTGTCGCCGCCCGGCCGGCTCCTGCGCCAGCTGGCCGAGATTGCCGGCCGGAGCGTTTCGGCCGAGGCACTCGTTGCGCTGCTGAAACATCCCCTCACGCATTCGGGTGTCGGGCGGGGCGAGCATCTGCGGCTGAGCCGCGACCTCGAACTGCACCTTCGTTCCAATGGCCCGGCCTTTCCCGATGCGGCTTTCCTGCGGCGCTGGGGTCAGGATCGGGGCGCCGGGCGGTGGGGCGACTGGCTGGGTGGCATCCTGTTCGGCATCGGCGCCGCAGGTCAGCAACCGCTGACCGAGCGAACCGCCGCCCTGCGCCGGGCGGCCGAGGCGCTGGCTGCGGGGCCGGGCGAGACCGGGGCGGGCCGGTTGTGGGACGAACCCGCCGGGATTGCCGCGCGCAGCCTGCTTGACGATCTGGCCGCCGAGGCGGCCGAGGGCGGTGCGACCAGCCCGGCCGACTTTGCCGCATTGCTGGCCAGCCTCATGGCAACGGCCCAGGTGCGCGAGACCGTCGCCGCACATCCGCTGGTGGCCATCCGCGGTGCCCGGGAAGCACGCGAGCTCGATGCCGAGCTGGTCGTCCTGGGCGGCCTGACCGAAGGCACATGGCCTGCCATGCCCGCGCCCGACCCCTGGCTGAACCGGGCGATGCGGCTTCAGGCCGGTCTTCTCCTGCCGGAGCGGCAGGTGGGGCTGGCCGCCCACGACTTCCAGCAGGCTGCGGCCGCGCCCACGGTGTTCCTCACCCGCAGCCGGCGCAACGACGAGACCGAGACGGTTCCCGCACGCTGGCTGAACCGGCTGGTCAACCTGATCTCGGGCCTTCCCGACGGCAACGGACCCGCAGCACTGCAGCAGATGCGGGCGCGGGGCGAGGTCTGGCTTGGGCTTGCGCGCGCGCTGCATCAACCCGGGCAGGCGGTGGCCCGCGCCACCCGCCCCGCACCCTGCCCACCCGTTGCGCAGCGGCCGCGGTCGCTGTCGGTCACCCAGATCGAAACGCTGATCCGCGATCCCTATGCGATCTACGCCCGCAAGGTTCTGGCGCTTGTGCCGCTCGAACCGCTTCACCGAACCCCGGACGCACGCCTCAGGGGAACGGTCCTGCACCGGGTCATGGAGCTTTACGCGCGTTCGGGCGGGCGCAGTGCGGATGCTTTGATGGACGCGGTCGACCAGGCGTTGCGCGATACCGTTCCGTGGCCCGCCGCGCGGGTTCTGTGGAAGGCCCGGATCGCCCGTGTGGCGGACTGGCTGATCGAGACCGAGGCGGAGCGCGGCGGCAGGCCGGTGCTGCTCGAACGTGCCGGCAGCGTCGCGCTGGACGGGCTCGACTTCCGCCTGACCGCCCGACCCGACCGCATCGACCTTCTGCCGGATGGCCGGGCAATGATCCTCGACTTCAAGACCGGCCAGCCGCCCGGCAAGAAGCAGCGCCAGGTGTTTGCCAAGCAGCTGGTCCTCGAAGCCGCCATGGCCGAGCGCGGCGCATTCGATCCGCCGGGATCGGTGCATGTTGCGGCGGCGCTCTACATCGGCCTCGGTTCGTCGCCGAAGGAGGAGCCGGTCGATGTCACGGCCGAGGCTGTGACGCGGCACTGGGCCGATCTGCACCGCCTGATCCGAAGCTACCAGGGCCGTAGACAAGGCTATGTCGCACGGCGTGCCCTGCGGTCGGTCCGCGAGACGAGCGACTACGACCACCTGTCGCGCTACGGCGAATGGGATCTGTCGGATCCGTCCGTGCCCGAGACCGTCGGGCCGGAGGACGCGCCGTGACCCGAACCGCGGCCACCCTGCGCCAGATCGAGGCGGCAGATCCCGACCGGTCCACCTGGCTTTCGGCGAATGCGGGGTCGGGCAAGACACGGGTTCTGATCGACAGGGTTGCGCGACTGCTGCTCGGCGGCTGCGACCCGCAGCGCATCCTGTGCCTGACCTACACCAAGGCCGCGGCCACCGAGATGCAGAACCGGCTGTTCGGGCGTCTCGGGGAATGGACCATGATGCCCGAGGAGAAGCTTTCGGATACGCTGGCCGATCTGGGGGTGGATATGCCGCTGGCGCCCGACATGCTCCGGCGCGCGCGACGCCTGTTCGCCCGGGCCATCGAAACCCCCGGTGGCCTCAGGATCCAGACGATCCACAGCTTCTGCGCCGGACTGCTGCGCCGGTTCCCGCTCGAGGCAGGGGTCTCTC
This sequence comes from Gemmobacter sp., assembly GCA_046295655.1. Taxonomy (GTDB): domain Bacteria; phylum Pseudomonadota; class Alphaproteobacteria; order Rhodobacterales; family Rhodobacteraceae; genus JBKBMT01. The sequence continues at coordinate 13,034 of JBKBMT010000001.1, forward strand.
CCCAGTTCCGCGAGATGGACGACCGCACCGGCCGGCTGTTGCGGGACGAGGTCCTGGACCGGATGGCCGGCGAGAGCCCCGACGGACCGATCGCGAGGCTGGCCCGGCAGTGGACGGGCGAGGATCTGGGTGCGTTGTCGGCGCAGATCGCCGCACGTCAGGGCCGGTTCCCGCCCGAGCCGGATCCCGATACGCTCTGGCGCGAGTTCGGGCTTCCGCCGGGCCTCGACGAGGCAAGCCTTGCCGCACAGGTTCTTCGCGGCGAAGAGGCCGAATGGCTGCCGCGGATTGTCGCTCGGGCTGCTGCCGGAACGGCGAAGGATCAGGCTGTGGCCGACCGGCTGCGCCGTATCGACCCGGCCGTGGTCGGGGGGGAAACGCTGGCGGCGCTGGAATCCTGCCTTCTGTTCAAGAGCGGGGCGCGGGCCTTCGAGGCGAAGGGGGCCGAGCTTCTGACCAAGGCGACATGGGCGAGCCTGTGCGATCTGCATGACCCGCTTCTGGCGCTGATGGATCGCGTCGAGGCTGCACGGCCCGCCCGGCTGGCGGTCCAGGCGGCACGGATGACCCTGGTCCTGCACGAGTTCGCCGCTGCGTTCCTGCCCGCCTATGCCGAAGCGAAGGCGAACCGCGGCCTGCTGGATTTCGACGACCTGATCCTCCGCGCCCGGCTCTTGCTCAGCGATCCTTCGGTCGCACAATGGGTGCTCTGGCGGCTGGACGGCGGCATCGACCACATCCTCGTGGACGAGGCGCAGGACACAAGCCCCGACCAATGGGCGGTGATCGAGCGGCTGGCCGAGGAATTCACCGTCGGCGAAGGTGCCCGGCCGGGTCAGCGCACGATCTTCGTCGTGGGAGACAAGAAACAGTCGATCTACTCGTTTCAGGGTGCCGATCTGGCTCGGTTCGAGGCGATGGAGCAGCATTTCGCCGCCCGGCTGTCCGAGGCCGGCACGCCGTTGCGGCGACTGGTCCTGGAGCACTCGTTCCGGTCCGCGCAATCCGTGTTGCGCGCGGTCGATCTGACCTTCGACGACCGGAGGGCGCAGGGGCTGGGCGCCGACGTGCGACACATCGCCTTTCACGACTCCACGCCGGGCAGGGTTGACCTGTGGCCGTTGGTCGACCCCTCGCCGCCCGCCGACGACGGGCACTGGGCCGACCCGGTGGACCTGCCCGCACCGCGCAGCGCCGAGGCGCGGCTGGCCGACGCGATCGCGGACGAGATCGGGCGGATGATCTCGGCAGGCGAGACTATCACACACCGCGGCACGAGCCGGCCGGTCCATGCCGGCGACTTCCTGATCCTCGTGCAGCGGCGGTCGCGACTGTTTCACGAACTGATCCGGGCCTGCAAGGCGCGTCAGTTGCCTGTGGCGGGGGCTGATCGCCTGCGGTTGCAGGCCGAGGTTGCGGTGCGTGACCTCACGGCACTGCTGTCGTTTCTGGCGACGCCCGAGGACGACCTGTCGCTTGCCGCGGCTTTGCGCTCGCCGCTGTTCGGCCTGTCGGAAGCGCAGCTGTTCGACCTTGCGGCCGGGCGCCCCGGCTATCTGTGGGAGGCGTTGCGCAAGCGTGCGGATCATGCCGAAACGCGCGCCGTCCTCGGCGATCTGCTGGACCAGACGGATTTCCTGCGTCCGTTCGAGCTGACCGACCGCGTGCTTACACGACACAACCGCCGGCAGATGGTGCTTGCACGTCTCGGACCCGAAGCCGAGGAAGGGATCGATCTGTTCCTGGCCCAGGCACTGGCCTACGAGGAGGCGGGCGTGCCAAGCCTGACCGGGTTCCTGACCTGGCTTGGCAGCGATGAGGTCGAGGCGAAACGGCAACCCGAGGCCGCGGGCGCACTGTTGCGGGTGATGACGGTTCACGGCGCGAAGGGCCTCGAGGCGCCGGTGGTGATCCTTCCCGACACGGCGGATCGTCGCGAGCCGTCCGCGCCCCCGATCCTCGATCTGCCTTCGGGGACCCCGGCTTGGCGGCCCCCGGCGGGATCGTTGCCTCCGGTTCTGGAAGGCGCGGTCCAGGCCTCGCGCGAGGCACTGGCCGAAGAGAACCGGCGGTTGCTGTATGTCGCGATGACCCGCGCCGAGTGCTGGCTGATCGTCGCGGGCGCGGGCGAGGTCAACGAACCGAAACAGGGCGAAAAGCTCCGCCCTGCCTGGCACGAACTGGTCGAGGCGGGACTGCGCGCGGCGGGCGCCCTGCCGCTTTCGACACCGGTCGGGACGGGACTGCGGCTGGAGAACGGCACCGCTGGCAAGGCCGGTGCGGCGGCCCGGGTGATCGAGCCGCCGACACCGTCGCTTCCCGGCTGGGTGACGGAACGTCCCCTGCCGCCACTGCCCGATCCGGTGCGGTTGTCCCCGTCGGATCTTGGCGGTGCAAAGGCGCTGCCGGGCGAGTTGGCGGAAGACGACGACGCCGATCCCCACCTGCTGGATCGGGGCACGCTGCTGCATCGTCTACTCGAGCTTCTGCCCGCTGCGGACAGGGGCGACTGGCCCGGGATCGCCGCGGCGCTCTGGCCGGACCCGGCCCTGGTGGCCGATTGTCTTGCCGAGGCTGCTGCCGTGCTGGACGACCCCGCCTGCCGGTCGGTTCTCGGGCCCGAGAGCCTTGCAGAGGTTGCGGTCGCGGCAACCCTGCACGGTCGGCAGATGTCGGGCACGATCGATCGCATCGTGATCCGCCCGGATTCGGTGCTGGTGGTCGATTTCAAGTCGAACCGCCTGGTGCCGGATCGTCCCGAGGAGGTGCCCGAGGGGATCCTTCGGCAGATGGCGGCCTATCGCATGGCGCTGTCCCAGATCTGGCCCGACCGCAGGATCCAGACCGCCGTCCTGTGGACAAGGCGTCCGGCCCTCATGCCGCTGCCCGACGCGGTCTTGGACGCAGCCATGGCACGGGTTGAAACTTCGCTCGGGCCTGCTTAGCTTTCGCCATGACACATTCCCTGCAGGAGATATGAAATGGCGACCGTAGCCGTCACCGATGCGACCTTCGACGCCGAGGTTCGCAAGTCCCCGATCCCGGTCGTGGTCGATTTCTGGGCCGAATGGTGCGGACCGTGCCGCCAGATCGGCCCGGCCCTGGAGGAACTTTCGAACGAATTCGCCGGCCGGGTGAAGATCGTCAAGGTGAACGTGGACGACAACCCCAACGCTCCGGCGCAGCTGGGCGTACGCGGCATCCCGGCGCTTTTCCTGTTCAAGAACGGCCAGGTCGTGTCGAACAAGGTCGGTGCGGCACCGAAGGCCGCGCTTCAGAACTGGATCAGTGGCGCCCTCTGACGTCGCCCCCGGCGGTGTCCCTGCCGTTGCAGGCAGGGGCCGCCCGCGCTAAGCCGGTGCGGTCGTCAATCCCCGGAGGTTCCATGATCACCCGACTTCATACCGGCCCGCGCATGAGCCAGGCGGTCGTTTGCAACGGCATCGTCTGGCTTGCCGGCCAGATCGGCGAAGGCGCCACGGTCGAAGAGCAGACCCGTCACTGCCTGGATCAGATCGACGCGCTTCTGTCCGAGGCGGGTTCGTCCCGGGAACACATCCTTCAGGCGATAATCTGGCTGGCCGACATGGCCGATTTCGCCGAGATGAACGCCGTCTGGGACAAGTGGATCCCGCAGGGCCACACCCCAGCCCGCGCCACCGGCGAGGCAAGGCTTGCCGCGCCGAAGTATCGTGTGGAGATCATCGTCACCGCTGCGGTCAAGTAGCCGCCAGGGTCGCAGGACGCTGTCTCGTCGGTCGGATCGGATCAGCCGATCCGGCAGGCGGCCATGACCGCCATGTTCAGGATGTCGTTGACCGTCGCCCCGGTCGAACAGATCTGGATCGGCTTGGTGACGCCGGTCAGGATCGGCCCGATCACCGTGGCGCCGGCCATCTCCTGCATCAGCTTGACCGAGATCGAGGCCGAATGCCGGGCCGGGACGACCAGGACATTGGCCGGACCCGTCAGACGGCAGAAGGGATACTGCGCCATCGCCTCGGGGTTCAACGCCACGTCCACCGTCATCTCGCCTTCGTATTCGAAATCGACGTTGCGCAGGTCCAGCACCTTCGGAGCCTGGTGCATCTTGGTCGCCCGTTCCGAGACCGGATAGCCGAAGGTCGAGAAGCTGACAAAGGCGACGCGCGGCTCGAGGCCAAGGTTGCGCGCCACCCCCGCCGCGCGGATCGCTATCGTGGCCAGATCGTCGGGCTCGGGCCATTCATGCACAAGCGTATCGGCGATCAGCACGATGCGCCCCTTGTGCAGAAGCGCGGTGACACCGACCGCACCGTGTTCCGCCCGGGCGTCGAATACATGGTTGATCAGGCTCAGCACATAGGCCGACTTGCGGGTGACGCCCGTCACCAGCCCGTCGCCGTGCCCATGGGCCAGCATCAATGCCGCGAACACATGGCGGTCCCGCTGTGCCAGGCGGTTTATGTCGTGCCGGTCATGGCCGGCACGCTGGAGCCGGCGGTAGAGGAAGTCCTTGTAGGTGTCGAGATGCCGGGTGCTGGCGGCATTGACGACCTCCAGTTCGCGCACCGCATCGCCGAGCCCGGCCATCTCCAGCTTCTCGCGCACATCCGAATCCCGCCCGACGACCAGCGCCTTGCCCAAGCCCGCGCGCTGCCAGGCGACGGCGGCACGCAGAACGCGCGGGTCGTCGCCTTCGGCAAAGATCATCCGCGCCTGCGCAGCACGGGCGCGGGCATGGATACCCTGCAGGATCGAGGCGGTCGGGTCCATCCGCGCCTTCAGGCTGGCCTCGTAGGCCGCCAGGTCCACAATCGGGCGTCGGGCCACGCCGGTGTCCATTCCGGCCCGGGCGACGGCAGGCGGAATGACGTGAATAAGGCGCGGGTCGAAGGGCGTGGGGATGATGTAGTCCCGTCCGAAGGACAGCTTTCGGCCATAGGCCATCGCCACCTCGTCCGGCACATCCTCGCGCGCGAGGCGGGCAAGCGCCTCCGCGCAGGCGATCTTCATCTCGTCGTTGATCGCCCGGGCATGGATATCAAGCGCCCCCCGAAACAGATAGGGAAACCCCAGGACATTGTTGACCTGATTGGGATAGTCGGACCGTCCGGTTGCCACGATGGCATCGGGTCGGATTGACTGGGCCTCTTCCGGCGTTATCTCGGGGTCGGGATTGGCCATGGCGAAGATGATCGGTGTCTCGGCCATCGACGCGACCATCTCGGGCGTCACTGCCCCCTTGGCGGAAACGCCGAGGAAGACATCTGCGCCCTTCATCGCCTCTTCCAGCGTGCGCAGGTCGGTCCGCGCGGCATGGGCGGACTTCCACTGGTTCATTCCCTCGGTGCGGCCCTGCCAGACGACACCCTTGGTGTCGCACATGATGCAGTTGTCCGGCTGCGCGCCCATCGCCTTGAGCAGTTCGAGGCATGCGATGCCCGCGGCACCAGCCCCGTTCAGCACGATCCGGCAATCGGCCAGCTTCTTCCCGGCAAGTTCAAGCGCGTTGATCAGCCCCGCCGCGCAGATTACCGCCGTGCCATGCTGGTCGTCATGGAACACGGGGATGTCCATGATTTCCTTCAACCGGCTTTCGATGATGAAGCACTCGGGGGCCTTGATGTCCTCAAGGTTGATTCCGCCGAAGGTCGGGCCCATCAGGCTGACCGCCTTGACGATCTCGTCGGGGTCTTCGGTATCGAGTTCGATGTCGATCGCATTGACGTCTGCGAACCGCTTGAACAGGACGGCCTTGCCCTCCATCACCGGTTTCGAGGCCAGTGCGCCGAGGTTGCCGAGGCCGAGGATCGCGGTGCCGTTCGACACGACTGCGACCATGTTCCCCTTCACGGTGTAGTCGTAGGCGGTTTCCGGCCGCGCCGCGATGGCCTCGACGGGGACCGCGACTCCGGGGGAATAGGCAAGGCTCAGGTCGCGCTGGGTCGCCATCGGGGTCGAGGCCACCACTTCGTATTTCCCGGGTCGCGGCTCCATGTGGTAGGCCAGCGCCTCTTCGGGGGTGATTTTCGCGCGCGCCATGACTGCCTCCCTGCGTCGCTGGGTTCTTAGCCTCGCTTGTCGGGTGCGGCAACGGATTTGCGTCTTTCCCGCGACCGGCCAGTTGGCTAGCTTCGCCCGGCGCGGATGCGGCACAGCGACGGGGGCCCTGGTGGCAGCGGACAACGGCACGACGCCGATGATGGCGCAGTATCTGAAGATCAAGGCCGAATATCCCGATGCCATCCTGTTCTACCGGATGGGCGACTTCTACGAGATGTTCTTCGACGACGCGGCGGCGGCGGCTTCCGCCCTGGACATCGCCCTGACGAAGCGCGGACAGCACATGGGCCAGGATATTCCGATGTGCGGGGTTCCTGTCGTCCGTGGCGAGGAGTATCTGCAGACCCTGATCCGCAAGGGTTTCCGCGTCGCCATCGCGGAACAGATGGAAGATCCGGCGGCCGCCCGGAAACGGGGCGCCAAGGCAGTCGTGCGCCGCGAGGTGGTGCGGCTGGTGACACCCGGGACGCTGACCGAGGACAGCCTGCTGGACGCACGGCGCAGCAACTTCCTCGCGGCCTATGCCACCGCCCGCGATGAGGGGGCGCTGGCGTGGGTCGATGTCTCGACCGGCGAAATGCGGGTCGCACCCTGTCCGGTTTCGCGGCTTCCTGCTGAACTGGCACGGCTTTCGCCCAGCGAACTGCTCTTGCCTGAGGAGGTCGAAAGATCGCTGTTCTCGATCGCCGGAGAGGCAGGCGTCATCGTTACCGAACGCCCGCGCAGCGCCTTTGACAGCGTCGCATCGGATCGACGGCTTCGTGCGGTCTGGTCGGTCGCCTCGCTCGACGCTTTCGGGCGGTTTTCGCGGGCTGAGATTTCCGCCCTCGGCGCGCTGGCCGACTATCTCGACCTGACGCAGCGCGGCCGAATGCCGCTGTTGCGACGGCCGGTGCGGGAGGGTGCCGATCGCCTCATGCAGATCGACGCGGCCACCCGACGGAACCTTGAGCTCACGCAGGCCCTTTCCGGCGGGCGCGAAGGCAGCCTGCTCTGGTCGGTTGACCGGACGCTGACTGCGGGAGGGGCGCGTCTGCTGGACCGCCGGTTGTCGGGTCCGTCGCGCGATCTGGGCCTGATACGCGACAGGCTTGCGGCCGTCGCCTATCTGGTATCCGGCGGGCCCTTGCGCGATCGGCTGCGCGACATGTTGCGCGGTGTGCCCGATATCGAACGCGCGGTCTCGCGGCTGGCGCTGGATCGCGGCGGACCACGGGACCTTGCCGCCGTTCGCCAGGCGATCGCGCAGGCAGAGGAGATGTCGGCCGCAATTCCTGCGGACGCGCCCCGTCTGCTTTCCGAGGCGGGATCTGCACTGGCTGGCCAGTCGGCGCTGGCGGGGCACCTGGCGTCGGCGCTGGTGGCAGCACCGCCGCTGCAGGTTCGCGACGGCGGTTTCGTGGCCGAGGGATTCGACCACGAGCTCGATGAAACCCGCAGACTGCGTGACGAAGGCCGCGGCGTCATCGCCGCGCTACAGGCCGAGTATGCCGCGGAGACCGGCATCCCCAGTCTGAAGATCCGGCATAACAATGTGCTGGGCTATTTCGTCGAGACCACGTCCGTCCATGCGCCCCGAATGCTCGCGCAACCGCTGTCGGACCGGTTTCTGCACCGGCAGACGACTGCGAACCAGGTGCGTTTCACGACGCTGGAACTCGCCGAGCTCGAGTCCCGGATCCTGAACGCGGCCGATCACGCGCTGGCGCTCGAGAAGGCGATATTCGAAAGGCTTTCCGCGGCGGTTCTGCAGGCATCTTCCGACCTCGCGAGAATTTCGAACGCGCTTTCGGAAATCGACGTTCTATGCGCGCTGGCCGAGGTAGCGGTCGAGGGCGACTGGAGTCTGCCGCTGGTCGAGGAGGGAAATGCCTTTCTTGTGGCGGGCGGCCGGCATCCGGTCGTCGAACAGGCACTGCGGCGTAACGGTCAGTCCTTCGTCGCAAACGACTGCGCCTTGTCGGATGGCGACACGCCGGCGATCTGGTTGCTGACCGGCCCCAACATGGGCGGGAAGTCGACCTTCCTCCGCCAGAACGCCCTGATCGCGCTGCTGGCGCAGGCCGGATCCTTCGTTCCTGCGGACAGCGCCCGGATCGGCGTGGTAAGTCAGCTTTTCAGCCGGGTTGGTGCGGCGGACGATCTGGCCCGCGGGCGTTCTACGTTCATGGTCGAGATGGTCGAAACCGCGGCGATCCTGAACCAGGCCGACAGTTCCGCACTGGTCATCCTGGACGAGATAGGTCGCGGAACGGCGACCTGGGACGGGTTGTCGATTGCCTGGTCGGTGCTCGAGTATCTGCACGATGTGAACCGGTGCCGGGCGCTGTTCGCGACCCATTACCACGAATTGACCTCGCTGGCCGCACGTCTCCCGGGTGCCCGCAACGCGACCGTCGCCGTCAGGGAATGGGGCGGCGAACTGGTGTTCCTGCATGAGGTACGGCCGGGCGCTGCGGACCGTTCCTACGGCGTGCAGGTGGCGCGCCTTGCCGGACTTCCCGGCGCGGTCATCGACCGCGCGCGCGCCGTCCTCGAGCTCCTCGAGCGGGACGGGCGCGACACCGGCGCGCGGACCGCGCTGATTGACGAGCTTCCGCTTTTTGCTGCGGCGCGCGCGACGGAACCAACGCACCCTGTCCGATCCGCCGAAGCCGATCTGATCGCACGGATCCGGGCTCTGAACCCCGACGTGCTGAGCCCGAAACAGGCGCTCGATCTTCTGTACGAGCTTCGCGCCGATGCCGACCGGGTTTAGCCGTTGTTCGACGAAACACCGACCTGCGCCGGGCGAAGCAGACGGTCGTGCAGCAGGAATCCCTCTGCCATCAGCTGGATGACCGTTCCGGCGGTGGTATCTGGGACGGGCGCCTCGAACATGGCCTGGTGAAGCAGGGGATCGAACGCATCGCCGGGCTGCGGCGCAACGATGGTGACCCCGTGACGCGCAAAGACCGACTGCAACTCGCGCAGTGTAAGCTCAACCCCTTCGATCAGACCCGGCGCGACGCTTCGCTGGTCGTCCGTCACCGCGTCGAGCGCACGACGCAGGTTGTCGTGGACCGGCAGAAGGTCTCTGGCAAGGCGCGAACTGCCATACTGTTCCGCCTCTCTCCGGTCGCGTTCGGCACGTTTCCGCGCGTTCTCGGCATCCGCCAGCGCGCGCATGAACCGGTCGCGCAAGTCGTCGCGCTCGGCACGCAACGCATCCAGCTCGCTGGTTTCGGCCACAGCTTCCGTGGCTGCCGCTTCGTTGGCGGTGTCTTGTTCCTGAAACGCCGGTTGTTGTGACATCGTGTCCTTCTTGTCTTCGCTCTGCATCGTCAAACCTGCCCACGGTCCGAAACCAGCCTGCCGACCAGTTGCGCGGTGTAATCGACGATCGGCACGATCCGTCCGTAGTTCAGCCTTGTCGGCCCGATCACGCCGATGGCACCGACGATCTTTCGTTCCGAGTTCATATATGGAGAAACCACCAGAGTGGAACCCGTCAGCGAAAAAAGCTTGTTCTCGGACCCTATGAAAATGCGGACTCCGTCGCCGGATTCGGTGAGTTCGAGAAAGTCCGCGATATCGCGCTTTCGTTCCAGATCGTCGAAAAGAGAGCGGAGCCTCTCCAGTTCCGTAGCCTCGTCGCTACCGGGTATCAGGTTTGCCCTTCCGCGAACGATCAGCCGTTCCTGCGGCAATCCGGCATTTTCCCATACCGCAAGTCCCTTCTCGACCAGATCGCCGGCGACCGCATCAATTTCGCGTCGGTGCCGCGCCAGGTCGGCGGCAATATCGCGGCGCAGATCGGATAGTGTGCGGCCTTCTGCCTTGGAATTCAGAAAGTTGGCCGCCTCACGCAGCGCCGCAGCGGTTATGCCTGTCGGCGGTGTGAAGATCCGGTTCTCGACATGCCCGTCGGCGAACACCAGAACCGCGAGCGTCCGGTCGGGCGCGAGACTGACGAACTCGATATGACGGATCGGCGCCTCGTGCTTTGGCATCAATACGAGACTCGCGCCACGGGTGAGGGCCGACAGCGTCGAGCCCACCGCATCCAGCAGCGATTCCACATCGGCCCCGCCGTTACCCACGGTCGCGTCGATCCGCATCCGGTCCTCGGCTTCCGGTTCGCCAACCTCCAGAAGACTGTCGACGAACAGACGGAGGCCTAGCTGGGTCGGAACCCGACCTGCCGAGACGTGCGGACTGTCCAGAAGGCCGAGATACTCGAGGTCCTGCATGACGTTCCGAATCGTCGCCGCCGACACCTTTTCCGACATGGTGCGGGTCAGGGTGCGCGAGCCCACCGGGTCGCCGGATTGAAGGTAGCCTTCGACGACCCGCCGGAACACTTCGCGGCTTCGAGTGTTCAGGTCGGAGAGGAGTTTGCTGCTATCCGTCATCGGTCATCTTCACGCATCTGCATTGCGGCCCGGATAGAACCGACTCGCCAGAGGGGTTGCACTGAATTTGGGGGAAAGGATATTCGGCGCAAGTAGCGTCAGGAGGATCCATGCGCCCGTCCGGTCGAAAACCCGCAGAGCTGAGGCCGGTCACCATCGAGACCGGCGTCGTCCACCACGCAGAGGGATCCTGCCTGATCCGGATGGGCGACACGGCCGTGCTGTGTACGGCAACCGTCGAGGACAAGCCTCCTGCATTCCTGAAGGGGACGGGTCTCGGCTGGGTAACCGCCGAATATGGAATGCTCCCCAGGGCCACAAGCTCACGCACAAGACGCGAAGCGGTTGTTGGCCGGCAGCAGGGACGAACGGTCGAGATCCAGCGCCTGATCGGTCGTGCCTTGCGGGCCGCGACCGATCGCTCGGCGCTGGGCGAAAGGCAGATCGTCATCGATTGCGACGTGATTCAGGCCGATGCGGGGACCCGTTGCGCGGCAATCACCGGGGGGTGGGTCGCTCTCCGGCTTGCTGTCAACAAGCTCATTGCTTCGGGAATGATCCGGTCGGACCCTTTGACGGATACGGTGGCCGCCGTTTCCTGTGGGCTGTTCGGAGGCGTGCCGGTGCTGGACCTTGATTATGCCGAGGACAGTGTTGCCGGAAGTGATGGCAATTTCGTGCTGACAGGAAACGGGTCGCTGGTCGAGGTCCAGGTTTCGGCGGAAGGATCTGTGTTCAGCCAGGACCAGATGATCGCCCTTCTCGATCTGGCACGACTGGGCTGCGCCGAACTCGCCGTGGCGCAACGGGCGGCGACCCGATGACGCGCGGTCTGAAGGCGGGCAGGCTTCTCGTAGCCACCCACAATACAGGCAAGGTCGAGGAGTTTCGCAGGATCCTCGAACCGAAAGGTATCGAGGTCCTTGCTGGTTCGGACCTGGGACTCAGGGCCCCGGCGGAGACCGAAAACAGCTTCGAGGGGAACGCGCGGGTCAAGGCGGTTGCCGCCGCTGCGGCCACGGGCCTTCCCGCGCTTGCCGACGATTCAGGGTTGGCCATCGATGCGCTGGGCGGACGACCCGGCATTCACACGGCCGACTGGGCCGAAATCGGCGGAGAACGCGATTTCGGACATGCCATGCGTCGCGCGCATGAAGAACTGAGTGCGTCCGGTGCGCCGGAGCCGTGGGCATGTCGTTTCGTTTGCGCCCTCGCCCTGTGCTGGCCCGATGGACACTGCGAAACCTTCGTCGGAACGGTGGAGGGAACCTTCGTCTGGCCCCCGCGGGGTGTGATGGGCCACGGATACGATCCCGTCTTTGTACCCGCCGGGCGAAGCAGGACCTTTGCGGAGATGTCCGCGGCCGAGAAGGACGCAATCAGCCACCGCAGCAGCGCCATTGCTGCGCTTCTTGCGCGTTGTTTCACGTGAAACACGCTGAACCTCGAACCGGGCGCGCCTTCGGGCTCTATGTCCACTGGCCATTCTGCGAATCCAAGTGCCCCTATTGCGACTTCAACAGTCACGTTGCGGCCGGGATCGACCATGACCGATGGCTGCGGGCCTACCTGTCAGAGATCGAACGCCTTGGCCGTGAATTGCCGGCGCTCCGGCTTCAGACCATCTTCTTCGGCGGCGGCACCCCGTCGCTCATGTCGCCCGAAACCGTTCATGCGGTTGTTGACAGCGCGCGCCACGCCTGGCCGGGTTCGAACGATCTGGAAGTCACCCTGGAGGCAAACCCCGGTTCTTCCGACCGGGACAGGTTCCGGGCCTTTGCTCAGGCGGGGGTTAACAGGATATCCATCGGTGTTCAGTCGCTGCGGGACGATGCGCTTGTCCAACTGGGACGGCGACATACGGTGCGCGACGCGAGGCGTGCGATAGAGGCCGGCCTCGAGACGTTCGGGCGGGTGAGTATCGACTTGATCTATGCGCGGCAGCACCAGACGGCGAGCGAGTGGCGAGCGGAGCTGGCCGAGGGCCTCGCCACCGGAGTCAGCCACCTCTCGCTTTATCAGCTCACCATCGAGGACGGCACGGTCTTTCAGCGACGCCGGGCTGCAGGCCACCTCACTGGGCTTCCGTCGGATGAGCTTGCTGCCGCCCTTTACGAAATGACCCAGGAGGCTTGCGCCGCAGCGGGCCGGCCGGCCTACGAGGTCTCGAACCACGCAACGCCGGGCGAGGAGTGTCGGCACAACCTTCTCTACTGGTCATCGGCCGACTACGCCGGCATAGGGCCCGGCGCTCACGGTCGCCTGACGCTATCTGGCGAGCGCGTCGCCACCGAATGCATACGCGAACCGATACCGTGGCTGCGCAGGGTCGAAGCAGCCGGCAGCGGAGAACACCCGCGCATCGTCCTGCCGGCAGCAGAGCAGTTCATGGAGTTCCTTCTCATGGGGATGCGCCTGTCCCACGGCATCGATCTCGTCGAAGCCGCCCGGCTCGATCCCGATGGCCTCGATCAGGATGCGACAAGCGAAATGATCGATGACGACCTGGTGGTGTTGCACGACGGTCGTCTGTCCGCCACACCAAGAGGTCGGCTTCTCCTGAACACCCTCATCGCCCGGATGCTCGCGCGCTAGTCCGCGCCGATGGTCGACGACAGAAGCCCGCAGATGCGGTCAAGCTGTTCGAGATCGCGGTAGCGCAGGATGATCCGGCCGCCGCCGGACCTGGGATCATGTTCGATCAGAACCTCGCATCCGATCTGCGCTGCAAGGTCCGACTCGAGCGCCCGTGTGTCAGCGTCCTTCTCTTCGCGCGGCTTCCGCGGTGTCGCCCCGGACTTCGAGCGCCGCGCGAGATCCTCCACGGCACGCACGCTCAATCGTTCCCGCGCAGCCCGTGCGGCAAGTGAAACGGGATCCTCGACCGTCAGCAGCGCCCGGGCATGCCCCGCCGTGATCTCGCCGTTCATCACCATCTGCTGAACCTCGGCGGGCAGTCCGAGCAAGCGCAGCGCATTCGCCACATAGCTCCGGCTTTTCCCGACCGCCTCGGCGACCATCTCCTGGGTGTGGCCGAATCTCTCGATCAGGCTGTGCAGCGCCTGGGCTTCCTCGATCGGCGAAAGCTCCTCGCGCTGGATGTTCTCGATGATTGCGACTTCAAGCACTTCCTGGTCGGTGAACTCGCGGATGATCACCGGCAATTCATGGAAGCGTGCAAGCTGTGCTGCCCGCCAGCGCCGCTCTCCGGCCACGATCTGGAACGCACCGCCCTGGGTTCGAACGACGAGAGGTTGCAGTATGCCGTTGCGTTCGATCGAGGCCGCAAGCTCGCGGAGTGCCTCCTCTGGAAAAGCTTTTCGTGGCTGGTTCGGGTTCGGTTCGATCCGCTCGATCGGGACCATGCGCACGAGCGACGCGCTCTCGCTTTCGCTCGAACTGCCCGGCCCGAGCTCTGCCATCAGGGCCGACAGCCCGCGACCCAAGCCCCGCCTCTCGGCCTTCCGGTCCATCCTTCACCTCTCCGCAGTAAGTGCCTCGTGACGCGCCAGGATCTCGCGCGCAGCCGACATGTATGCGATGCTCCCCCTCGATTGCGCATCGTACTCGAGGATTGTCTTGCCGAACGAGGGGGCTTCGCTCAACCGCACATTTCTCGGAATGACGGTCGCGAAAACGAGCGGTCCCAACGTCTCCCGCACGTCGCGCTCCACCTGTTGCGCAAGCCGGTTCCGCCCGTCGGCCATTGTAATCAGGACGCCTTCGATCCTCAGCGAAGGATTGGCTGTGCGCCGCACCTCGCGCACCGTCAGCATAAGCTGCGATAGGCCCTCCAATGCATAGAACTCGGCCTGCAATGGAACGAGAACCGAATCGGCGGCCACAAGTGCATTCACGGTCAGCAGGCTGAGCGACGGCGGGCAGTCGATCAACACGTAATCCAGGTTCGCCGTCGAAAAGAACGGTGCGGACAAGGCGTCCTTCAGAAGATGCAACCGACGCTCGGCGGAAACCAGTGCAATGTCTGCCGAAGCGAGATCGCTGCCCGAGGGAACGATCGAAAGGCCCCGAATCCGGGTCGGCCTGACAACTTCCGCGGGCGGCCGGACGCCGAACAGGAAGTCATACGTCGTCACGCCCCGTTCGGAGACCTCGATTCCCAGGCCGGTCGACGCATTTCCCTGCGGGTCGAGATCCACGATCAGCACGTTCTTTCCGCACTCTACCAGTGCGGCCGCCAGATTGATCGCCGTGGTTGTCTTGCCGACCCCGCCCTTCTGGTTGGCAACGGCAATTACCCGCGGGAGGCCATACCGCTCATCTGTTGACATGCTCGACGCCCCAGACCTTCAGAATCGCTGCCCCCGAACAGGTTACGCTGGGAATCGCCTCGAACTCGAATCGACACACCGAGCGCGCCTCATCGATCTCCTTCTTGAACTGCTCACCTTTCGGAAGCAAGGCAAACCCATCGGGCGCAAGATGCCGGGCTATGAGCGGCAGCAACTTCCCAAGTCCCGCAACCGCACGCGCGCTCACCACCTCCGCCTCCACGGGCGCGATCCGTCCTGCATCGCCTTCGACCACCTGTATCTCGAGACCCAGGTCCCTGCTGGCAAAGTGAAGAAATGCCGCCTTTCGGCGGTCGCGCTCGACAAGCAGCAACCGCTCGCCGAATCCACGGCGCATGATCCCGACGACGAGGCCCGGAAATCCGCCGCCGCTTCCGATGTCCAGCCAGGGACCCCTCGAGCGTGACGGGATCAGTGCACACTGGGCGCTGTCGAGCACGTGGCGCTCCCACACACGAGAGAGTTCGTTAGGGGCCAACAGGTTGATCGTGCTGTTCCACTTGCTCACCAGGCAGACAAACCTGTCGAGCAGCGCCCATGTTTCACGTGAAACATCCACCCCGAGCCGGGCCGAAAGATCGGAAGGGTTCATCCTGCTCGCAGATGCCAACGTGTGCATGCCAGATGCAGCAACGCGAGCGCGGCCGGGGTCATCCCCTCGATCCGACTCGCCTGCGAGATCGACACAGGCCTGACCAGTGAAAGCTTTTCCACAATCTCGTTCGAAAGGCCGGAGATCGCCCGAAAATCGATGTCCTCCGGGATTGCAACCGATTGATCCCGAAGCATCGCCTCGCGCTGCTGCCGCAGCCGCTCGATGTATGGCGCATACATCTGATCCGCCACGACGATCGTCACAAGTTCCTCGGGCAGAGGCTCGCCCGGATCGGGAACAAGTGCCGAAAGATCGCGAAACGCCGCTTCCCCATTCGCGAGAAGCTCGAGCGGCGAGCGCCGCACCCCGTCAAGCCGGGTCTTTATTCCGAGCCGCCCAAGTTCCTGTGGCGAGTATCGAACTGCGGTCAGCGCGTGGCGCACGCCCGCGATCCGGCGCGCCTTAGCTTCAAACGCGCGCTGCCGTTCATCGCCGACAAGGCCGATGGCGGCGCCCGTGCTCGTCAGACGCTGATCGGCATTGTCGGCCCGAAGCACCAGCCGGTGCTCCGCCCGCGAGGTAAACATCCGGTAGGGTTCCGTGACGCCCTGGGTCACAAGGTCGTCGATCAACACCCCGATGTAGGACGTCCCGCGATCCGGAACAAAGGGCGCTTCGCCTCGCGTTGACAGCGCGGCATTGGCCCCGGCGACAAGACCCTGGGCTCCGGCCTCTTCGTATCCCGTCGTTCCATTGATCTGACCTGCGAACCACAGCCCGTCAATACCGCGCACGTTCAGTCCTGGCCCAAGGCAGCGCGGATCGAAGTAGTCATACTCGATCGCGTAGCCTGGGCGCAGGATCCGGACATTCTCGAGCCCCCGGATCGTGCGGACATAGTCCTCCTGAACCTCCGCCGGCAATGAGGTCGAGATACCGTTCGGATACACGGTCCGATCCTCGAGGCCCTCGGGCTCCAGAAAAACCTGATGGGAATCGCGGTCCGCGAAGCGCGTCACCTTGTCCTCGATCGACGGGCAATATCGAGGGCCCCGCCCCTCGATACTGCCCGCGTACATGGCAGACCGGCCGAGGTTCCGGCGCACGATCTCGTGAGTCTCGGGATTTGTCGCCGTTATGCCGCAAGAAACCTGCCGGAGAACCGGGCCACGCGACAGAAACGACAGCATCTCCGGCCGCTCGTCGCCCGGCTGCATCTCGACCCTGCTCCAGTCAATTGTCGATCCGTCCAACCTTGGCGGGGTCCCGGTCTTGAGACGCCCGACACGCTGAATGGTATCCCGCAGACGTTGCGCGAGCGTAATGCTGGCGCGGTCTCCGACCCGGCCGCCCGGCGTGGTCTTGTCCCCGACGTGAATGACCCCATTCAGAAACGTCCCGGCAGTCAGAACGACGGCCGACGCGCTGACTGCGGACCCATCCGCAAGTCGAACGCCGGTGACCCGCTGTCCCTCGAGCACGAGATCACCCACTTCGCCTTCCGCGATGGTCAATCCCGCGCGGCGCGCGAGAAGGCCGCGCACGGCCGCCGCATATGCCGAACGGTCCGCTTGAGCACGGGGGCCCTGAACGGCGGGCCCGCGGCTCCGGTTCAGCAGTCGGAACTGGATACCGGCCGCATCCGCCGCCCTGCCCATAAGCCCGTCAAGCGCATCTATCTCTCGGACCAGGTGGCCTTTTCCCAACCCGCCGATAGCGGGATTGCAAGACATCTGTCCAATCCCGTCGAGCCGGAGCGTTACGAGGCAGGTGGATGCGCCAAGCCGCGCCGACGCGTCCGCAGCCTCGACCCCCGCATGCCCGGCACCGATCACGATCACGTCAAAGTGTTTCACGTGAAACAACCCTCATTTGCCGATGCAGAACTTGGCGAATACCTCGCCGAGCACCGCCTCGACTCCTATCCTGCCGACGAGCTGCTCAAGCGCGCCGATCGCCGCCCGAAGTTCCTCTGCAACAAGTTCGAGGACAATTGCATCCTTTGCAAGTGCCGCCTCAGCCTGCCCCAAGGACTCCACGGCGGCCTCTACCGACCTTCGGTGTCGGATATGGGAGATTGTCCCGGCCTCCGCAACCCGTCGGGACAGGACCGCGGAAATCCTGGCGAGAAGTTCGGAAACGCCTTGGCCCGTAAGCCCGGACACGGCCTCTGCATCGTCTGACAGAAGATCCGCCTTCCCCATGACCCGGATATCGTCGGAATGATACTGCACGTCCCCGAATTCCGGCCCGGAGGACGCCGCCGGCTCGAGCAGAAAGACCCGCAGATCTGCCGAGTTCGCCCTTGCAACGCCGCGCGCTATGCCCATCGCTTCAACGGGATCGCGGGCCTCGCGAAGACCGGCCGTATCGAGAAAGGTAACCGCCAAACCCGACAGATTCATACGGACTTCGATGACATCGCGGGTTGTTCCCGCATAAGAGGATACGATTGCCGCATCGCGGCCCGAGAGACGGTTCAGAAGGGTCGATTTCCCTGCGTTCGGTGGACCGACGATCGCAACCTCAAAGCCTTCCCTCACCCGCTCGGCAGCGTGAAATCCGCCAAGCTCTTCCAACAGTTCGCGTCGAATCGCCCCGACTTCCGCCCGGACGTCGGGCACGACATCTACCGGTACGTCCTCATCGGCGAAGTCAAGCGAAGCTTCGACGAGCGCAACAGCACGCAGCAGACCGCCCCGCCAGGCTTCCGCCTTCTCCGCGAGGACGCCACGCATCATTCGTTGTGCCTGGCGCAATTGCGCCTCCGTCTCCGCCGCGATCAGATCGCCCAGACCCTCGACCTGCGTCAGGTCGAGCTTGCCGTTCATCAATGCTCTGCGCGTGAACTCCCCCGGCTCCGCGGGGCGCAACCCGAGACCTGTCAGAGCGCGAGAAAGCGCCATGGTGACAGCGGGACTCCCATGGCAGTGGAACTCCACCACCGTCTCCCCGGTGAAGCTTCGGCCTTCGCCGAACCACAACACCAGGCCATGATCGATCTCCGCACCTTCAGACGCGATCCGGCGAAGCACGGCGACCCTTTCCTGCCCCAGATGGCCGCACAGAGAACGGGCGGCCTCCAGCGCTTTCGGACCAGAGACTCGAAAGACGGAAACACCCGCTCTCCCCGGCGCCGAGGCCAGGGCAAAGATCGTGTCCATCCTCACCAGCCTCCGCTCAGCTGTTCATCGACTCGAAGAACTCGCTGTTGCTCTTGGTCTGCTTGAGCTTCGAGATCAGGAACTCGATGGCGTCGGTCGTCCCCATGGGGTTGAGGATGCGGCGCAGCACATAGGTCTTCTGAAGGTCGTTCTTCGGAACCAGCAGCTCTTCCTTCCGGGTCCCGGACTTCAGAATGTCGATGGCCGGGAAGATCCGCTTGTCGGCGAACTCGCGCCGCAGGCGCAGCTCCATGTTGCCGGTGCCCTTGAACTCCTCGAAGATCACCTCGTCCATCCGGCTGCCTGTGTCGATCAGCGCAGTGGCAATGATCGTCAGCGACCCGCCCTCCTCGATGTTCCGCGCCGCCCCGAAAAACCGCTTCGGCCGCTGCAGTGCGTTCGCATCCACACCCCCGGTCAGCACCTTGCCCGACGACGGCACCACCGTGTTGAAAGCCCGCCCGAGTCGCGTGATCGAATCCAGCAGGATCACCACGTCGCGCTTGTGCTCCACCAGGCGCTTCGCCTTCTCGATCACCATCTCGGCCACCGCCACGTGCCGTGTTGCCGGCTCGTCGAAGGTCGAGGAAATCACCTCTCCCTTCACGCTCCGCTGCATGTCCGTCACTTCCTCGGGGCGTTCGTCGATCAGAAGAACGATCAGATAGCACTCCGGGTGGTTCACCTCGATCGAATGGGCAATGTTCTGAAGCAGCACGGTCTTGCCTGTCCGCGGTGGCGCCACGATGAGCGCCCTCTGACCCTTGCCGATCGGCGATACCAGGTCGATGATCCGCGCCGACCGGTCCTTGATGGTGGGATCCTCGATTTCCATCTTCAGCCGCTCGTCGGGATAAAGCGGCGTCAGGTTGTCGAAATGCACCTTGTGGCGCGCCTTTTCAGGCTCGTCGAAGTTGATGCGGGTGACCTTGGTCAGGCTGAAATAGCGTTCGTTCTCCTGCGGGGCCTGCATGACCCCCTCGACCGAGTCCCCTGTCCGCAACGACCACTGGCGGATCATGTCCGGTGAGACATAGATGTCATCCGGGCCTGGCAGGTAGTTCGCCTCTGGACTTCTCAGAAATCCGAACCCGTCCTGCAGCACCTCCAGAACGCCGTCACCGCCGATCTCCCAACCTTCCTCGGCATGTTCCTTCAGCAGCGAGAACATCATCTCGCCCTTCCGCATGCTGGAAGCGTTCTCGATCTCCCAGTCTTCTGCCATGGCAAGAAGATCAGCCGGGGTCTTGGCCTTGAGATCTGCAAGCCGCAGTTGCTGCTTGGTCATGGGATTCTCCGGAGGACACCGAAAGGGCTTCGGGGTCCATTTCAGGCTTCGGGGGACAACGGCCGGACGACCGCGCCTCCGCGGTACATTCACGATCTCCCGGAGTCAACCGGGCAGTCCGATACCGACAATAATGAAAGAAGGAAGATAGATTGGCTGGTTGTGGTAGGCTCTGTGGACATGGGGATTGCGCCGTCTATCCACCATCAGTCCATGTATCCTGATGTTGTGCATAGCTCCAACCCTGCATGGGGAGCGATCCGGAACTTCCCGGATTTCGTTTTGAACGTAGGGACTTGCCGACGGTCGGCCATACAGCTCGCTGTGGAAAACATGTCGGATCGAATCGTCTCAGAATCTCATCCACAGGGTCGGTCCTTGTCCTGTGAACCTGAGAGGAAACCGTCCGGTGCCTGTCCGCCGATGCCCGCTTGACGCGGTGCGAAGCGGCTGCTTCAAGTTCTCGGCCGGAACAAAGTGCGACTTTCCACAGGGGCCACATGACAGCTTCTCAGATCGTGCTGGCCTCGGCTTCCACGGCAAGGATCCGTATGCTGACCGCGGCAGGCGTGACTTTCCGGCCGCATCCTGCGCGGATCGACGAACAAGGTCTGCGCGACGCGCTGGCGTCCGAAGGTGCCACACCGCGCGATTGCGCCGATGCACTCGCGGAACACAAGGCGGCAAAGGTCTCTGCGAAGTTTCCGGAGGCCTTGGTGATCGGTTGCGACCAGATCCTGGACCACGAGGGCGAGAGTCTCGGTAAACCGAGCGATCCTGATGCGCTCAGGGCACAACTTCTCCGACTTCGTGGCAGGACGCACCGGCTTTGGTCCGCAGCCGTGGTATACCGCGATGCAGCGCCGCTCTGGCGGCATGTGGGGGAGGCACGCATGACGATGCGGTCGTTTTCGGACGACTATCTCGACGACTATCTGCGACGGAACGGCGATGACCTCATGGAAAGCGTCGGCGGCTACCGGATCGAGGCAGAGGGTATCCGTCTGTTCGATCGCATAGACGGCGACTATTTCACCGTCCTCGGTCTGCCGCTCGTCCCGCTCCTCGTTTGGCTCGGCCGCGCAGGGGTCATAGCGACATGACGACCGAAAGGATCCCTTTGGCCGGGCTGATCGGATCGCCTGTTGCGCATTCACGCTCGCCCGCTCTGCATGGCTACTGGCTGCGGCGCTACGGAATCCGTGGCCACTACATTCCGATGGATGTCAGCCAGGCCGACCTGCGCGATGTGCTGTCATTCCTGCCCCGTCTGGGATTTGTCGGGCTGAACGTGACCATACCGCACAAGGAAACGGTCCTGTCGCTTGCGGATGTCGTGACCGATCGGGCCGCGTTGATCGGTGCCGCCAATACCCTGATCTTTCGCAAGGATGGAAAGATCCATGCCGACAATACCGACGGAACGGGCTTCATGGCGAGCCTGCGTCAGGCGGTCCCCGAGTGGGTGCCATCCGATGGCCCGGCTGCCGTGTTCGGTGCCGGAGGGGCGGCACGGGCGGTGCTTGCGGCGCTTCTGGAGGCAGGGGTGCCGGAAATCCGGGTTGCAAACCGGACCCGGAACCGGGCGGACAACCTGCGGTCCGATTTCGGCGCCCGGATCGTGGTCGTGGACTGGGTTCAGGCTACGTCGATGTTGCCCGATGCGGTGACGGTCGTGAACACGACCTCGCTCGGCATGACGGGAAAGCCGGAATTCCGCACATCCCTCGACACGATCAACCCCCGGGCCGTGGTGACGGATCTGGTCTATACCCCGCTTCAGACTCCGTTTCTGCAACGTGCCGCGGAACTCGGCTGTCGCACGGTCGATGGCCTCGGGATGTTGCTGCACCAGGCTGCACCGGGTTTCGAACGCTGGTTCGGAAAACGCCCGGACGTCGATGCCGCAACGCGCGCCGCGGTGCTCGAGGGATGACCGCGACACCGTTCCGCCTGGGACTGACCGGCTCGATCGGCATGGGGAAGACCACAACCGCGGCCATGTTTGCGGATGCGGGCGTGCCCGTCTGGGATGCGGATCGGGCGGTTCATCGTCTCTATTCTGCGGGTGGGGCCGCTGTCTTGCCCCTGGAGTCCGCGTTTCCCGGCTGCGTCGTCGAAGGTGTCGTGAACCGGTCTGCCCTGACGGCACGCATCGCTGCCGATCCCGGCGCCCTCGCCCGGATCGAGGCCATCGTTCACCCGCTTGTGGCGGAGGATCGTCAGAGGTTTCTCGACGCTGCCACACACTGGATCGTCGTTCTGGACATCCCGCTTCTGTTCGAGACCGGGGCCGAGAAATGGCTGGACGCGACGCTGCTGGTGACCGCGCCGGCAGAACTGCAGAAGCAACGCGTCATGGCCCGCCCGGGAATGACCGAAGCGATGCTCGCAACGATCCTCGGACGACAGATGCCCGACCGCGAGAAACGGGCGCGCGCCGACCATATCATCGAGACGCTGAGCCTCACCTCCACCCGGGCCTGCGTCGAGGCCCTGCTGTCGTATCTGGAAGGCACAAGACATGCGTGAGATCGTCCTCGATACCGAGACCACCGGGCTGGACCCGGCGGATGGACACCGGATTGTCGAGATCGGTGCGATAGAACTTTTCAACCACCTGCCGACGGGCCGGACGTTCCACCAATACATAAATCCCGAACGCCCGATGCCTGCCGAAGCCTTGGCCGTCCACGGCCTGGGCGACGACTTCCTGCGCGACAAGCCGGTGTTTCGCGCCATCGGCAGCGCCTTTCTGGACTTCGTCGGTGACGCAAGACTGGTCATCCACAATGCCAGCTTCGACCTCCGGTTCCTGAATGCCGAGCTCGAGGCAGCGGGGCTTCCCCCGTTCTCGCCGGATCGCGCGGTGGATACACTCCTGATTGCCCGCAGAAGGTTTCCCGGCGCGTCCGCCTCGCTCGATGCACTCTGCCGCAGGTTCGGGATCGACAATTCGGCCCGCGCAAAGCATGGCGCACTTCTCGACTCGGAACTGCTCGCCGAAGTCTATCTCGAACTGACCGGTGGCCGTCAGCCTGGCCTTGGTCTGTCGGTGGCTGTCGGCACGGCTTCAGCCCCGGTCCCGACAAGCGTCGTCCTGCCCCCGAGACCCAGGACCGGACCCCGTCCGCCCCTTCTGACCGAGGCGGAACGGGCGGCCCATGCGGAATTTGTCGCTCGCATGGGCGACTCTGCCCTGTGGCGTGAATTCCTCTGAAATCAGGCCTGTTGCGGGGCCTTGCCTTCCGTCTGGGCCCGGCGCGCAAGTTCCTGACGGTAGAGGCCCAGAAAATCGACCGGATCCAGATTGAGCGGCGGGAAACCGCCGTCGCGGGTCATGTCCGAAATGATGCGGCGGACGAAGGGAAAGACCAGTCGCGGACATTCGATCAGAAGGAACGGGTGCATCTGCTCCTCGGGCACACCCTCGATGTTGAAGATGGCGCCATAGTCGATCTCGAGCAGGAACAGCGTGTCATCGTTGCCGCGGTTCTTGGCACTGATCTTGTATTTCTGGACCACTTCATACTGGGTCTGCTGCTGCGGGCGGCGATTGGCATCAAGGCTCACCTGAACCTGAATGTCGGGCTGCATCTCGCCGCCCTGACTGCCCTTCTGCGCGAGAGCGTTCTCAAACGAAAGGTCACGGATATACTGGGCGAGCACCTGCATCTTGATCTGCGGGGTCGCCCCATTGCTGTCGGTCATCGCTGGCTCCTGGAAATCGGTTCGGCAACTTCCTAACAGGATCGACGGGCCGTCTCAATGCCGGCTCCGGTGCGGCGCGCCCGGCTCGATCTCCCGATAGTCCGCGTCGATCACGATATCGCGTGCAGCCGACCTGTCCCGCAACACCACGATCCGGCGCGCAAGGGTCGAAAGGACCCGACGACGAACCGCCGGGACAAGCAGCAACAGCGCCATGGTATCGGTGAAGAATCCCGGCGTCAGCAACAGCATTCCGGCGACGAGGATCAGGGCCCCGTCGGCCAAGGTGCTAGCCGGGTTGCCGAAACCTTGGGCCGCGTTGCGCAGATCCGCCAGTGCAGCAAGCCCCTGCCGCCGGACGAGCCAGGCTCCCGCAACCGCCGTTGCCACCACGATCGCCAGGGTCGGCCAAAGGGTCAGCCAGCCGCCGACCTGCACGAACAATGCAATCTCGACCAGCGGCACCCCGATGAACAGCAGAAACAACCACATCGCAGCACCTTTCCTTCGACGCGCCAGGTGGACTTGAACCGACGCCTGCCATACATAGGAAGGAACTGGTCGCAGGGCCATCGGTTTTCCCGGATAGCCTGCCTGGCCGTGCGACGATCCGAGGTTACGAATGAGCAATTCCGTGATCCAACTCCTGGTTCTGGCCGCCATCGCGGTTTTCCTGATCCTGCGTCTCAGAAGCGTGCTGGGGACGAGGGAGGGGTTCGAGAAACCGCCGCTGCCCGCGCCCGGCGAAGCGGCAGAACGTCCGCGGCGGCGGGATTTCTCGGTGATCGAGGGCGGGCCGGACCGGGACATCACCGATCATGTGCCCGATGGCAGCCCCGCAGCCCGTGCGCTGGCCGCGATGAAGATGGCCGAGCCCGGATTTTCGGTGGGGGAATTCCTGCACGGCGCGCGCGGCGCCTACGAGATGATCCTGATGGCGTTCGAGAAGGGCAAGCTCGACGACATCGTCCCGTTCCTGTCGAAGGAGGTCTACGAGACCTTTGCCGAAGTCGTGGACGCTCGCGAACGCGAGGGGCTGACCGTGGAGGCAAACTTCGTCGGCTTGCGCGAGCTGGCGCTGCAAGAGGCGACCTTCGACCGCAACACGCGTCAGGCCGAGATAACCGTCCGGTTCGTGGGCGAGCTCACATCGGTGATCCGAAACAGGGCAGGCGAGATCATCGACGGCAGCCCGACCGAGATCAAGCGCCAGCGCGATGTCTGGACCTTCGCCCGCCGCATGGGCGTGGACGACCCGAACTGGCAGCTCGTCGCGACCGGCGAGTGATGCCGTCTGCGGTGCGCCGCGCGGCCATTGGTCTGACATTCCTCCTGATGGCGCCGTCCGTCTCAGCCGGGTTCGAATCACTCGACGGGTGGCGGTCGGACGATCACGCGGCTGCGCTGGTCGCATTCCGCGAAACCTGCGATCTGATACGGGAGCCGCCGTGGCCGGCCCTGTGCGCACTGGCCCACCGGACGCCCGATCCGCGACAGTTCTTCGAGACACTGTTCCGCCCGGTCGTCATCGGCGACCCGCCCGCGCTGTTCACCGGCTACTACGAGCCCGAGCTTCCGGGTTCGGTGACGCGCACCGAACGCTTCGCCTTCCCGGTGTATCGCCGACCGCCGGAATTCGACGGCCGAAGCCGATGGCACAGCAGGGCCGAGATCGAGACCCGTGGCCTCTTGCGCGGCCGGGGGCTGGAGCTTGTCTGGCTCGAGGATCCGGTCGAAGCCTTCTTCCTCCAGGTTCAGGGGTCGGGCCGCGTTCGGCTGCCGGACGGCAAGGTGTTGCGGCTTGGCTTCTCGGCCAAGAACAATCATCCCTATCGTTCGATCGGGGCCGAACTGGTGCGCCGCGGCGCGATGGAACCGCACCGCGCCTCGGCCCAGCGGATCAAGGCATGGGCGCGCCGCAATCCCGCACAGGTTCCCGGCCTGCTGCGGCACAATCCCTCTTTCGTGTTCTTCCGGCTGCTGCCCGACCTGCCACCGGAAAGGGGGCCGATCGGCGCGATGGGCCGGTCCGTGACGGCAATGCGCTCGATCGCCGTTGACCCCGCCTTCGTCCCGCTGGGCGCACCGGTTTGGATCGAGAAGGACGGCGCCGAACCGTTGCGCCGTCTGATGGTCGCCCAGGACACCGGGACCGCGATCAAGGGTGCACAGCGTGCGGACATCTTCTTCGGCAGCGGGGCGCGGGCGGGGCAGAAGGCCGGGCGGGTCCGCGACACAGGGCGCATGGTGCTGCTGCTGCCCCGCGCGGACGGCACCTGGGCCGACCCGTTCTGATCCATGTCGCGCCGCCGCACCCTGCGCCCTGACGAACACGATCTCTGGCAGGAGGTTGCACGCACTGCGCGGCCGCTCCATCCCTCGCGGCCCGCTTCCGCGCACCCCAGGCCCGACAGTCCCCCGCCCGCCAAGCCCAAGCCTGCCCAGACCGCCCCGCAAACCCAGACCTTCCGTCTGGGCCAGAATGCGCCGGCGCCCGCGCATCGGACCCTGCCCGGCCCCACCGAAACGGCGCCGCTGCGGATGGACCGCAAGACGTTCCTCGCAATGGCCCGCGGACGGGCCGAACCCGAGGCGCGTATCGACCTGCACGGCCTGACGCTCGCCACGGCCCAACCCCGACTGACCGCCTTCATCCTGTCGTCCCATGCAGCGGGCCGGCGGCTGGTGCTGGTGATCACCGGCAAGGGCCGCTCGGTGCGCGACGAAGGTCCGATACCTGTCCGGCAAGGTCCGCTGCGGCACGAGGTGCCCATCTGGCTGGCCCGCCCCCCGCTTTCGGCGGTCGTCCTTCAGGTCACGCAAGCGCACCGCCGCCACGGGGGCGATGGTGCCTTCTATGTCTATCTCAAGCGCGCGCGCTGACGGTCGCTACAGCACATAGCGGCTCAGATCCGCCGACCGCGCCAGATCGCCAAGTTGCGCCTCGACGAAGGCCGCATCGACCGTCACGGCCTCGCCGGACCGGTCCGGAGCGCTGAAGGACAGTTCCTCGAATACCCGCTCCATCACTGTATAGAGCCGGCGCGCGCCGATGTTCTCGACGCTGCGGTTGACCTCGGCGGCGATCTTCGCAAGGGCCGCGATCCCGTCGTCGGTGAAGGACACGTCCACCCCCTCGGTCTGCATCAGCGCGGCATACTGCCTTGTGAGGGCATTGTCGGTTTCGGTCAGGATGCGCACGAAATCCGCCTCCGTCAGCGCCCGCAACTCGACCCGGATCGGCAGCCGCCCCTGCAGCTCGGGCAGCAGGTCCGACGGCTTGGAGACGTGGAACGCCCCCGAGGCGATGAACAGGATGTGGTCGGTGCGCACCGGGCCATACCTGGTGGACACGGTCGTGCCTTCGATCAGCGGCAGGAGATCGCGCTGCACCCCCTCGCGGCTGACGTCGGCGCCGCGGGTATCGGACCGGGCGGCCACCTTGTCGATCTCGTCGATGAAGACGATGCCGTTCTCCTGCACCGCTTCCAGCGCAGCCGTCTTCACCGCCTCGTCGTCCAGCAGTTTGTCGGCCTCCTCCGACACGAGCACCTCGTGGCTTTCGGCGACGGTCATCCGCCGCCGGACGCGGCGCCCACCGAAGGCCTTGCCGAACAGATCGCCCAGATTGACCGGCGCCATGCCGCCCATGCCCGGCATCTCCATCGTCGGAAACGGGCTGGCGGTATCGGCGATCTCGACCTCGATCTCGGTATTGTCCAGTTCGCCCGAACGCAGCTTGCGGCGGAACATCTCGCGCGTGCCTTCCCGTGCATCGCGCCCTGCGATCGCCTCGATCACCCGGTCCTCGGCGGCGCGTTCCGCTCGCGCCTTGACCTCTTCGCGCATCCGCTCGCGCGTCTCGACCATAGCGGCATCGGCGAGATCACGGATGATGCTGTCGAC
>JBKBMT010000001.1:40459-87982 GCA_046295655.1 Gemmobacter sp.
AACCGACCTCGGTGAACTTCGTTGCCTCGACCTTCAGGAACGGCGCGCGGGAAAGCTTGGCCAGCCGGCGCGAGATTTCCGTCTTTCCCACCCCGGTCGGCCCGATCATCAGGATGTTCTTCGGATAGATCTCGTCGCGCAGGTCGGCCGCCAGCCGCCGCCGGCGCCAGCGATTGCGAAGTGCGACGGCGACAGCCCGCTTGGCGTCCTTCTGGCCGATGATGAACCGGTCAAGCTCCGAAACGATCTCGCGAGGGGTCAGGTCTGTCATGGGATCTCCGCATAGGGGGGCAGGCGGCGCTTGCCGGGAAATTCGGGCAGCGCGCGCATCAGACCGGCGCGCAGGCCGGTCCAGTATGTGCCCATGAAGGTCAGGAATCCGCCGAGGATCAGCAGCAGCAGCGCGAAGCTGCCCGCGCTTTCGTCGGCGGAAATCGCCCAGCCGACAAGAATCCCCAGCCAGGCGATCCCCGCGGTCAGGAAGCTGCGCCGGTCGATCACCAGCGCAAGGACTGCCACCGCCGCGAGGGCGACGGCCAGCAGGGCATAGCCCGTCAGCCCTTCGGCGTTGTAGGCGGTCAGGGCGACCGTGTTGACCAGCGCCGGTGCGGACAGGATGTGCAGCCAGAACCCGGTCGCCGACATCCGGCCCAGCCGGTGCGGATCGCGCATGTCGAAGACAAGCCCGGCCAACAGCGCGAGCAGGCCGAAGATCAGTGTGGCCAGCGCCATGGCCGAACCGGACCGCAGGTCGAACAGGTATTCCCAGCCCCGCAGATCGTTATAAGGCCTGATCCAGTCCACCATCAGATAGGTCAGTGCGGCGCCGAGGAGGCCCAGGGGAACCATGGTGAACGGCACCCGGAAGGCCCGGAACCAGCCGGCCAACCCTGCAATGCCGATCAGGCAGAAGATCACGAAGCGCCAGCGGTCCTGCGGAAAGCGGTCGGTCTCGATGCCCAGGAAAAGAGCCATCAATGCGGCACCGCCGATCGAGAACGCGATGGTCAGCACGACCGACGGCAGGACCATCCGACGCTTCAGCGTGAAGTAGCGCGCCATGCCCACCGACAGAACCACGGCGACCGCAGGCAGCGCCGCTCCGCCCAGGACGCTTGCCCCCAGCATCACACCGGCAAAGACGAGGATGATTCCGGTCGACACGAAGATCTCGGCAAAGCCCCGGAACAGCTCGAACGGCTCGTCCTCCAGCGGCAGGGCCGTCCGATGTCCCGCCCGCGATTGCGCGAGCGCGATCACCCCTGCTGCCTGTGCCTCGGTCAGGATGCCGGCCGCCACCGCTGCGCGCAGGTCGTCCGTGTCAGGCGCCATCGGCGGCAATCCGTTCGACGGTCAGGTTGCCGTTGGTATAGACTCAGATCTCGGCCGCGATCGCCATGGCCTTGCGCGCCACGGTCTCTGCATCGGCATCGGTTTCCATCAAGCCCCGGGCTGCGGCCAGAGCGAAGTTGCCGCCCGAACCTATGGCCGCGACATCGTGCTCCGGCTCCAGCACGTCGCCCGCTCCGGTGATGACGAAAAGATCGCGCCCGTCGGTGACGATCAGCATCGCCTCGAGATTGCGCAGATACTTGTCGGTCCGCCAGTCCTTGGCCAGTTCGACCGCGGCGCGCTGCAACTGGCCCGGTGCCGCCTCCAGCTTCTTCTCCAGCCGCTCCAGAAGGGTAAAGGCATCCGCTGTCGATCCGGCGAAACCGGCGACGACCGGATGGCCGCCGGGCGACAGGCGTCGCACCTTTCGGGCGGTTCCCTTGATGACGGTCTGGCCAAGGCTCACCTGCCCGTCGCCGGCCACGACCACCGCGCCGCCACGCCGCACGGCCAAGATCGTGGTGCCGTGCCAGCCGGGAAACCGTTCCTCCGCCATGCAAGTCTCCGTTCCGGTTCCCGCCTATATGGCGGCGTGATCGACAGCCCTCAACCCCGCGCCCCGTAGTAGAGCCCGACAACATGTTCGGCTTCCGCGAAGAACAGCCACCGCGCGGCAAACGCGCCCGCAACGTGCAGCGCGGCCGCAAGCGCCTGCCCGGCCAGACCGGGCACGGCCAGCAGCACCAGCGCCGGCCCCAGACCCGCCAGCGCGACGGCCAGCACCCGAAGCCGCCCGGCGTGCCGCCGTCCTACGACGTGGATCATCTCGCGGGTCAGGTAGTTCCCGCCGGTATGCGGCTGTTCGAACACCCGCACCGTCCCGATCCGGCCAAGCCCCGTCGCGCTGCCCATGTCCGAACCCGCCGCGGCGAACCGCCGATCGCCCGCCGCGAAGGTCCAGACCAGAAGCCCCGCCAGCACCAGCGCCATCAGCGCAGCGAGCGGGCCGCCGACTGCAAGGATCATGCCGCCGGTTGCGGCGAAGGCAAGGAACAGCACCGGGGTTATCCACCAGTGCCAGCGCGGGATGCTGCGCAGGCTTGCATAGATCATCGCGGTGCACACGACGGTCGCCACGCACCCCGCTGCGCCGGCAACCCGCAGGACTGTCGGCACCGGGAAGCCCAGCCAGTCGCCGAGGCCCGCCGGCGCGAGGACCATGAGCGTCAGCACCGCTGCCCAGGCCTCGCGGCTGAGCCAGCTTGTCCGCCACTGGGTAAAGGCCAGCAGTGCCCGCTGCGGATTGCCAAGGTGGAAGGTCGAGGCGGTCAGTCCTGCGACGGCCAGCCCTGCGCCAAGCCCCCAGGCGGCGAACGCTCCCCAGCCGGACAGCGCGCCAACGCCCAGGGCCAGAAAACCGAGAAGGCCGAACCCCAGCCCCGACAGCACCGTGAACAGAATGACCGAAGGCGCGGGATGCATCAGAGACGGCTCAGCATCCGGTCCAGCCAGCCGGCAATGCCGGTGGCCTGCACGTCCAGAAGCGGCGCCAGCACATCGACCTGCGCAGGCCCTTTCTGCCGTGGCGGCAGGTATCGGTTGACCGGCGCGGTAGCCTGTTCCGGCATGAGTTCGATGCCGCCGCGCTCCGCCACCAGGCGGCCGACCGCGCTTTCCGGGTCGGACAGGTCGCCGAAATGGCGCGCGCCGGTCGGACAGGTGCGCACGCAGGCAGGAACGCGGTCTGCCTCCGGCAGGCTCTGGTCGTAGATCCGGTCGACGCATAGGGTGCATTTCTTCATCACCCCCGCCGCAGCGTCCAGTTCCCGCGCCCCGTAGGGGCAGGCCCAGGCACACAGGCCGCAGCCGATGCAGGCCTCCTCGTTGACCAGCACGATCCCGTCCTCGGCGCGCTTGTAGCTTGCGCCCGTAGGGCAGACCGTGACGCAGGGTGCGTTGTCGCAATGCAGGCAGGACCGGGGGAAATTCACGATCTGTGCCGGGCCGTCGCCCGACTGCACCTCGTAGCCATGCACCCGGTTCAGAAACGTGCCCGAGGGATCGGTGCCATGGGGGTCCTGATCCGACAGCGGCGCGCCGTATCCCTGATCGTTCCAGCCCTTGCAGGCCGTGACGCAGGCATGGCAGCCGACGCAGGTGTCAAGGTCGATCACCAGGCCCAGCTTGCGCGCCACGCGGTCGGGCAGGGCAGTCACGGCGCCCCCTCGGTTTCGAACCGGATCGGCGGAAAGGCAGGGGCTGACCGGTCGCGCGCAGGGATCCGTTCGATCCGCACCCGAAGGTCGAACCAGGCGGCCTGACCCGTAACCGGGTCGGCATTGGCCCAGCGGAGCCCGTCGCCCCGTTCCGGCAGAAGCTCGGCGATCAGGTGGTTCAGGAGGAACCCCCGGGTGCTCTCGGGCGCGTTCGGGTCCAGCCCCCAGGTGCCGCGCCGCTTGCCGATGGCATTCCATGTCCAGACCGTGTGCGGGTTCAGCGCCGCCATATGCGCGACCGGCACCTCGATCTGCCCCGTGGGCGATGAAAGCCGCGCCCAGTCTCCGGGCCGGAATCCGTGCGCCTGCCAGACGGCGGTCGGAACATAGAGCGGGTTCATTCCGTGGATCTGCCGGAGCCAGGCATTCTGCGATCCCCAGGAATGATACATCGCCATGGGCCGCTGCGTCAGCGCATGCAGCGGGAACGCCTCGGCTGCCTCGTCGCCGAAGGGCGGGTCCCAGCGCGGCAGCGGATCCATGGCGCGCAGCAGCCGTGGCCGCAGGTGCTCGGGCGGCTGCACCGCCCCGTGACCTTCGGCCGCAAGCTGGAACCTTCGCATCGGCTCGGACCAGACCGAGAACAGATAGGGCGTGGGCGCGTCGTAGAACCCCATTGCCACGGCCCAGTCCTGATAGGCCCGGTTCCACGGCTTGAAGAACGCGGCCTCTTCTGCAACATGCGCCTGGAAGAAGCCCCCGTTCGCGATGTAGCGGTCAAGCTGCGCCGGGTTCGGCCTGCCGCGCCCCATCTCCGTCCCGTCGCCCCGGAACCCGGCCAGCGGCCCGATCCCCGGCTTGCGCTGATGGTTCACGATATAGTCGGCATAGTCGCGGTAAAGCGGCGCCCCAGCGTCGTCCACGAAGCCAGGCAGCCCCAGCCGCGCGCCAAGCTCGATCAACACCGACTGGAAGCCCCGCACATCGCGGTCGGGTTCGATCACCGGCCAGCGGATCGCATCGCCGGCCGCGTCGGGCTCGGAGATCGGGCGGTCCAGCAGGCTGATGCAGTCATGTCTTTCCAGATAGGTCGTGTCGGGCAGGATCAGGTCGGCATAGGCGACCATCTCGCTGGCATAAGCGTCCGAACAGATGATCCGGGGGATCAGATAGTCGCCGTCCGCTCCGGTGTCGGTCAGCATCGTGATGACCTGCCCGGTGTTCATCGAGGAATTCCACGCCATGTTCGCCATGTAGAGAAACAGCGTGTCGATCCGGTAGGGGTCGCCGGCATGGGCGTTCGGAATCACCATCTGCATCAGCCCGTGGGCCGAGAACGGGTTCTCCCAGCTGAAGGCCTTGTCGATCCGCGCCGGGGTTCCGTCCGGTCGCACCGCCAGATCCTCGGGCGACAGGACGAAGCCCAGTGGCGCGCCGGTCAGCGGCCGGTCCGGCATCGCCCGGTGGGCAGGTCGCGGATGCGCCTCGACCGGCTTCGGATAGGGCGGCTTCATCCGCCAGCTTCCGGGGGTCTCCGCCGCACCCAGGACTATCTGCAGAACATGCAATGCCCGCGCGGTCTGAAAGCCGTTGGAGTGGGCCGAGATGCCCCGCATCGCATGGAAGCTGACCGGTCGACCCACCATCCGCGCGTGCTGCCCGCCACGGAAATCGGTCCAGGGCCGGTTCAGGATCACCGGGTCGTCGAAGGCCGCTGCCGCGATCTCGGCCGCCAGCAGCCGGATCCGCCGTGCCGGAACGCCGACCCGTTCGGCCACCGCCTCGGGCGCATGGGCGGGGTCCAGATAACGCTCGGCCAGATGGCGGAACACGGTGCGCGCGCCGCTCCACTCTGCGGCCAGGTCCGGCTCGACCCCCTCGGCGTCCCAGCGGGCCGGTCGGCCCGTGTGCCTGTCGATCACCAGCAACGCACCGTCCCCGTCGCGCAGCAGAAGCCCCTTGCCGGGTCCTTCGGTGCCGTCGACGAGGCAGGGCGCGTTGGTGAACCGGGCGAGATAGTCAAGGTCGATCCGGCCGGATTCGAGCAGGCAGTGGATCAGCGACAGGATCAGCAGCCCGTCGGTGCCCGGTGTGATCCCGATCCAGTCGTCGGCGACCGCGTTGTATCCCGTGCGGATCGGGTTCACCCCGATCACCCGTGCCCCCCGCGCCTTCAGCTTGCCGATACCGATCTTGATCGGGTTGCTGTCATGATCCTCCGCCACCCCGAACAGCACGAGAAGCCGTGTTCGCTCCCAGTCCGGCGCGCCGAATTCCCAGAAGGCGCCGCCCAGCGTGTAGATGCCGGCCGCCGCCATGTTGACCGAACAGAACCCGCCATGCGCGGCGAAATTGGGCGTGCCGAACATCTGCGCCCAGTAGCCGGTCAGGCTCTGGCTCTGGTCGCGCCCGGTGAAGAATGCCAGCCGTTCGGGCGCGGTCTCGCGCAGCGGCTTCAGCCACGACACCGCAATCCCGAGCGCCTCGTCCCAGGATATGCTGCGGAACCGGCCCGACCCCCGCGGCCCCGTGCGCAGCATCGGTCCGCGCAGGCGCGAGGGCGCCGTCACCTGCCGTATCCCGGCGGCACCCTTTGCGCACAGAACGCCGCGATTCACCGGATGGTTGCGGTTTCCCTCGATATAGCGCACCCGACCGGCCTCCAGATGCACGTCGATCCCGCAGCGGCAGGCGCACATGTAGCAGGTCGTCCTGCGCGTCTCGCGCGATACCGCCGGGCCGGCCATGGCGATGCTCCCTTCCTTGCTGCGCATCCTGCCTGCCCGGCGGTGTTTGGCAACCCCGAAGCGTCGCCGCGATCCGCTTGCCGCCGCCGCGGCGATCGCTAGAATGTCGCTCATGTCCAGGGAGTTCCCCATGCCCGCACATGACGCGCCGGAGGCCGAGGTCGTTTCCCGCTGGAAGATCGCCTGCGACGGGGGCGAAGGCGCGCTTGGCCATCCCCGGGTCTGGCTGGTGATCCCAGAGGAATCCGGCTGGGTCGATTGCGGCTATTGCGACAAGCGCTTTGTCCACGAAAGCGCGGCCGCCCGTATCGGGCTCGGACCGGGCAAGGCCGCCTGAGCGATCAGCTCAGCGGGATCTCGACCTCGCCGCACATCAGCCGCGGATCGACCTCGCCGGTCTCCGCGCGCAGGAAGGCCCGGATGTTGCGCCCGGACCAGCCGCGCACGGCTTGACCGCCTTTGGTCAGGCCGCGCCCCGTTGCCGTGCCTGTCGCACCGTCCTGATAGGTGAAGATGACCGTGCCGCTCTGACCGTCGTCGCAGTCGAGATCCGCCTGCCCGAGCCCCAGCCGGTTCCGCGAGACCCAGGTGCCGCTGCAGATCGCCCCGGACGACAGCTGCCCGGCAAGCGTCCCGCTTCCCCAGCCGACCGCGCGACCTGTGAAATGCACCCCGGTGTCCTCGATGCAGGCGACGACAGGGGTGCAGTAGTCGGACGATCCCTCGATGCCGCCGCATGCTCCTGCCGCCGCCGGCGTGGCCAGAATCAGGGTCGCCAGCGCCAGCCGGCTCGGATACCAAGGGGCGGACATCGGGACGCCCTTTCTGCTGCCTGTCGCACAGATGGGTCCGGGCACCCGGCACGGCAAGGAGCATGCGATGACCTTCGGCAAGGGCCACCATCTGCACCTGATCGACGGCTCGGCCTACATCTTTCGCGCCTACCACGCCCTGCCGCCGCTTACACGAAAATCCGATGGTCTGCCGATCGGCGCGGTCGCGGGCTTTTCGAACATGATTGCCCGTTACGTCGAGAACAACACGGGCGCAGACGCCGCGACCCATGTCGCAGTGATCTTCGACCATTCGTCCAAGACCTTCCGCAACGAACTCTTTCCCGCCTACAAGGCCAATCGCCCCGATCCGCCCGAGGATCTGCGGCCGCAGTTTCCGCTGACCCGCGAGGCGACGCGCGCGTTCAACCTGCCCTGCATCGAGGTTGAGGACTACGAGGCCGACGACATCATCGCGACCCTGGCCAGGCAAGCGCGCGAGGCCGGGGGGCGGGTCACGATCATCTCGTCCGACAAGGATCTGATGCAGCTCGTCGGCAACGGCGTCGAGATGCTGGATCCGATGAAAAATCGCCGGATCGGCCCCGAGGAGGTGGAAGAGAAGTTCGGGGTCGGGCCAGACCGGGTGGTTGACGTGCAGGCGCTGGCAGGAGATTCGGTTGACAACATCCCCGGCGCACCGGGAATCGGGATCAAGACCGCCGCCCTGCTGATCCAGGAATTCGGCGATCTCGACACCCTGCTGGCGCGGGCCGAGGAAATTCCGCAGCCGAAACGCCGTCAGACCCTGATCGAGAATGCCGACCAGATCCGCGTCAGCCGCGACCTGGTGCGCCTGAAGGACGACACGCCGCTTGAGGTCGGACTGGACGATCTGGAGGTCCGCGACCCCGACCCCGAGGCGCTGATGGACTTCCTCGCCCGGATGGAGTTCCGCACCCTGACCCGCCGCCTTGCGGAACGGCTCAAGATCGACCCGCCGCCGATCGCGGCCGCGCCCGTATCCCAACCGGACAGCCCGGCACCTGAGCCGCCGCCGAAGGTGCCCTTCGATCACTCTGCCTATGTCTGCATCCGCGACACCGAAATGCTGGCCGACTGGGTGGCCGCGATTGCCGATCAGGGCCTTGTCGCGATCGATACCGAGACGACGAGCCTTGACGAGATGCGTGCCGAGCTTGTCGGCATCTCGCTGGCCCTCGCCCCCGGCCGCGCCGCCTATCTGCCGCTCGGCCACCGCACCGGCAGCGGCGATCTGTTCGGTGCCGCCGCGCTGGCCGAGGGCCAGATAGATCTCGACGCGGCGCTCGACCTTCTGCGGCCCGTGCTCGAGGATCCGGCGGTGCTGAAGATCGGGCAGAACGTGAAATACGATGCCAAGATCCTCGCGCGCCACGGCATCCGGATGGCTCCCATCGACGACACGATGTTGATTTCCTATGCCCTGCACGCCGGGTTGCACGGGCACGGGATGGACGAGTTGTCGGACCGTTATCTTGGCCACGTCCCGATCCCGATCAAGTCGCTGCTGGGGTCGGGGAAGGGACAGATCACCTTCGACAAGGTCTCGATCGACGAGGCCACCCGCTATGCCGCAGAGGATGCGGACATCACGCTGCGGCTCTGGCAGCGGCTCAAGCCCGACCTGCACCGGAACCGTGTGACAACCGTCTACGAAACACTGGAACGCCCGCTGGTGCCGGTGCTGGCCGCGATGGAGATGGCGGGCGTCCTCGTGGACCGCGACACGCTGAGCCGCATGTCCAACGCCTTTGCGCAGAAGATGGCGGCGCTGGAGGACGAGATTCACCGGCTTGCCGGTCGCAGCTTCAATGTCGGCAGTCCGAAACAGCTGGGCGAGATCCTGTTCGACGAGATGGGCCTACCGGGCGGGCAGAAGGGCAAGACCGGCGCCTGGTCCACCCCCGCAGAGGTTCTGGAGGATCTGGCCGCCGAGGGGCACGAACTGCCTGCGCGGGTGCTGGACTGGCGCCAGCTGTCCAAGCTGAAATCGACCTATACCGATGCGCTGCAGGATCACATCAATCCCGAGACCGGCCGTGTCCACACCTCCTATTCGATCACCGGCGCGGTGACGGGGCGGCTGGCCTCGACCGATCCCAACCTTCAGAACATCCCGGTTCGCACGGAGGAAGGGCGCCGGATCCGCGAGGCCTTCGTCGCGCCGCCGGGAAAGGTTCTTGTAAGCCTGGACTACAGCCAGATCGAACTGCGCATCCTTGCCCATATCGCCGGGATCCCGGCGCTCAAGGAAGCGTTCCGCGACGGACAGGACATCCATGCGATGACAGCCTCCGAGATGTTCGGCGTGCCGATCGACGGGATGGACCCGATGATCCGTCGGCAGGCGAAGGCGATCAACTTCGGCGTCATCTATGGCATCTCAGGGTTCGGCCTGGCCCGGAACCTGCGCATTCCGCGCGCCGAGGCCCAGGGTTTCATCGACCGCTATTTCGAGCGCTTCCCGGGAATCCGCGCCTACATGGACGATACCATCGCCTTCGCGCAGAAGCATGGCCGGGTCGAAACGCTGTTCGGCCGCCGCATTCACACGCCCGAGATCAACGCCAAGGGGCCAGGGGCCGGATTCGCCCGCCGCGCGGCGATCAACGCGCCCATCCAGGGCACGGCCGCCGACATCATCCGGCGCGCCATGGTCCGCCTTCCCCCGGCACTCTCGGGCCTTGAGGCGACCATGCTTCTGCAGGTTCACGACGAACTTCTGTTCGAGGTGGACGCGGACAGCATCGACGAAACCGTGGCCCGGGTGCGCGAGGTGATGGAACATGCCGCAGAGCCGGCAGTGAAGCTGGATGTGCCGCTGGTGGTCGACGCCGGCCACGGCCCCAACTGGGCCGTGGCGCATTGAGCGTCCGCGGTCTCAGGTATCGACCGGCTTGACGCCGGGCGGGGTGGTGCTGGGGGCATCGGCCGCAAGGGTGGACTTGCGGGTATTCGACCGCCGGCGGTCCTCGGTGCGCTGGATGCTGAGCAGGGCAAAGATGCAGACCGCCAGCATCGTGCCGAAGGTCAGCAGCGGCAGAAGGGTGTGAATGGTCATCGGTTTCTCCTCGGGGTTCGGCGGGCGGTGTCGGTTCCGGCCCAACGTCCCGAGCCGACCGAGGTTCCCCTCCCGCATCACTCCGACGTGGTGAGCTCCTCGGACGGCATGAAGCCGAAGAAGGCGCCCCCCGACCAGATCCCGAACCATCCGTCGTGATGTTCGCCGATCTCCACCAGCCGATAGAAGCTCTTGCGGTCGATCAGCGCCTCGAGGCCCCGACGGACGTGCACATAGGGTGCAGGTTCGCCGGTCTCGGGATCCCGCTCGACGCGCAGCGGATTGTCCGGCCCGGCCGCGACGCGGTCTCCGACATGGGTCACGAAGGTCACGATCCGGTCCCGGCCTGTGCCCTCGATCTCGAAATCCACAGCGACGAAGGGCGCATCATCGACGGTGATGCCCACCTTCTCGACCGGGGTCACGAGGAAATACCG
The DNA here is from genome assembly GCA_046295655.1 of Gemmobacter sp. Taxonomy (GTDB): domain Bacteria; phylum Pseudomonadota; class Alphaproteobacteria; order Rhodobacterales; family Rhodobacteraceae; genus JBKBMT01. The sequence goes on from JBKBMT010000001.1 coordinate 51,068, forward strand.
CCCGCCCTCCCTTTTCAGGATCGAAGAGAACAGCCGCACCAGCGCCGGACGCCCGATCGGCGTGCCCAGATAATACCATGTGCCGTCCCGCGCGATCCGCATGTCCAGATCGCCGCAGAACGGCGGGTTCCACAGATCCACCGGAGGTGGCCCCTTTTTCGCGGCGGCCCCGGCGGCTGCGGCGATCCCCTCTGCCGAAGGTTTCACGATCATTTGTGCCATCCCCCTTTTTGTCATTTGTGCCGGGCGGCATAGTTTGGTCATCTGGCCGTCAGTATAGCCACAGGGAGCGCAAAGTCATGTCGTCCACCCCCGAGCTTGTCGCACGGATCGAAGCCCTCGGGGAACGTCTGGAACGCGCCCGCAGCTCCATCAACCGGCGTTTCATCGGCCAGGACCGGGTGGTGGAACTGGTGCTCGCCGCGATGCTGTGCGGCGGGCATGCCCTGCTGGTGGGGCTTCCGGGGCTGGGCAAGACGCGGCTGGTGGACACGCTTTCAACCGTCATGGGGCTCAAGGGCAGCCGGGTTCAGTTCACGCCCGATCTGATGCCGGCCGACATCCTCGGCTCCGAGGTTCTGGACACCACGGCGGAGGGAAGCCGCGCCTTCCGCTTCATCCAGGGTCCGATCTTCTGTCAGCTCCTGCTTGCCGACGAGATCAACCGCGCCTCGCCCCGCACCCAGTCGGCCCTCCTGCAGGCCATGCAGGAGCGCGAGGTGACGGTGGCCGGGGTGCATCGTCCCTTGCCGCGTCCGTTCCATGTTCTGGCGACCCAGAACCCGATCGAGCAGGAAGGCACCTATCCTTTGCCCGAGGCGCAGCTCGACCGCTTCATCGTGCAGGTGGACGTGCCCTATCCCGACCGGGCGACCGAACGGGCGGTGCTGATCGCCACGACCGGCGCCGAGGAAGACCGGTCGGAGCAGGTGTTCGACTCCGACAGCCTGATCGATGCCCAGCAGGTGCTGCGCCGGATGCCGGTCGGGGACAGCGTGGTGGAGCTTATCCTCGATCTGGTCCGCGCCTGCCGGCCGGACGAACCGGACGGGTTCTCCGAACTTGCCGACAGCCTGTCATGGGGTCCGGGTCCGCGCGCCGCCCAGGCCCTGATGCTGACGGTCCGTGCCCGCGCCCTGCTCAGAGGCAATCTCGCGCCGTCGGCCGAGGATGTCGCAGCGATGGCCCGCCCGGTGCTGTCGCACCGCATGGCGCTGAGCTTCGCCGCACGCGCCCGGGGCGAGGATCTGGGGACGCTGATCGACCGCGTCGTCGCCCGCGTCACGCGGGTTGAGGCGGCCGCGTGACGCAGACCGCCGAACTTCGCGCCCGTGCCGAAGCGCTCGGCCAGGAACTGCCGCCGCTTCTGGCCCGGGCCGACCATCTTGCTGCGACGGTGATTCTTGGCGAACACGGCCGCCGCCGCGCAGGGATGGGTGACGAGTTCTGGCAGTATCGCCCCGCCCATGCCGGCGACAGCGCCCGGTCGATCGACTGGCGCCGTTCCGCCAGAGGCGATGCGCATTTCGTCCGCGAACGCGAATGGCAGGCGGCACAGTCCGTGATGCTCTGGGTCGATGACGCGCGCTCGATGGCCTTTACCGGCGACCGCCGCCGGCCGCCCAAATCCGACCGGGCGCGACTTCTGGCACTGGCCCTGGCAATCCTGCTGATCCGCGGCGGCGAACGGGTCGGACTGGCCGGTGCCGGGGTGCCGCCGCGATCCGGCAGGGTCCACATCGACCGGATCTGCGCCGCGATGGCCGATGGGCAGTCGGACTATGGCGTGCCCGCGCTGGCGGGACTCGTGGCCCATGGGCGAGCGGTGTTCCTGTCCGATTTCCTGGCCGACCCGGCCGCCGTAGAGGCCGCGGTCGGTGAAGCTGCCGACCGCGGCATCTCGGGCGCGCTGGTGCAGATACTCGACCCCGTCGAAGAGGACTTTCCCTTCGATGGGCGCACGATCTTCGAATCGATGGGCGGCTCGCTGCGCCACGAGACCCAGCGTGCCGGCGATCTGCGCGCGCGGTACCGCCAACGCCTGGCCGAGCGGCGCGACCGGCTGAAGGCCCTGGCGCGCATGACGCGCTGGCATTACCTCGGCCACCACACCGGCGACAGCGCGCAGACGGCGCTTCTGTGGCTGTATCGTGCACTCGAAAGGGGCCGCTGATGTGGGTAATCGGTCCGGTCGGCTTCACCGCGCCGCTCCTGCTTTGGGGGCTTCTGGCGCTTCCGGTCCTGTGGTGGCTGTTGCGTGCGGTCCCCCCGGCGCCCATCCGCCGCCGCTTTCCCGGGGTGGCCCTGCTGCTCGGGCTGCGGGACGAGGAGGTGGAGACGGATCGCACGCCGTGGTGGCTGCTCGCGTTGCGCATGCTGGCGATCGCGGCGTTGATCGTCGGGTTTGCCGGGCCGGTCCTGAACCCGCAGGAACGCCAGGCCGGAACGGGGCCGCTTCTTGTCGCGCTTGACGGATCCTGGGCCGACGCACGTGACTGGCCGCGGCGGATAGACCGCGCACAGGCGCTGATCGAGGAAGCGGGCCGCGACGGCCGCCCGGTTGCCGTGGTGCTGCTGACCGACCCGCCACCGGGGCCGGTTCCGTTCCAGCCGGCCGCGAGCTGGGCGGCGCGGCTTCCCGGGCTGACCCCGCGACCGTGGGAGCCGCGGGCGGCGGCCTGGGCGGCCGGGCTGACCGGCAGTTTCGAGACCTACTGGATGTCCGACGGGCTCGACCGCCCGGACCGCACGGCCGTTCTTGCCGCTTTCGAGGCACGCGGGCCGGTCACGGTGTTCGAGGGCATCCGCCCGGTTCTGGCCCTTGCCCCGACTGCCTTCGAGGCCGGCAGCGTCCGGCTTGCTGCCCTGCGCAGCCAGAGTGCCGATGCCGGCACCACGACAGCCACCGCGCGCGGCCCGGACCCGCAGGGGATCGAGCGCGAGCTGGGGCGCATCGATCTGGACTTCGAGGCCGGCGAGATGCGGGCCGAGGCGGTGCTGGACCTTCCGCCGGAACTACGCAACCGGATCACGCGGTTCGAAATTCCGGGCGAACGCTCGGCCGCGGCGGTGGTTCTGGCAGACGACAGCCTGCGCCGGCGCAAGGTCGCGCTGATCTCGGCACGGGAGGATCGCGAACGGCTGCAGCTTCTGTCGCCGGTGCATTATCTGCGACAGGCGCTCGATCCGGTGGCCGAGATCCTTGACGGCAGCCTGGCGGACGTTCTGCTGGCCAGCCCCGATGTCATCGTCCTGGCCGATGTGGCGCGGCTGGCGTTCTCGGAAGCCGAGGCAGTTCGGGAATGGGTGGAGCGGGGCGGGCTGCTGCTGCGGTTTGCCGGCCCGCGCCTTGCGGCAAGCGATGTCGGCCGGGCCGACGACGACCCTCTGCTGCCGGTTCGTCTGCGCGAAGGCGGCCGGACGGTCGGCGGGGCAATGAGCTGGGGCGAACCACGGCAGCTTGCACCCTTCCCGGAGGGCTCGCCGTTCCGCGGCCTGACCATCCCCGAGGAGGTCACGATCACCTCGCAAGTGCTCGCCCAGCCCGATCCCGACCTTGGCGAACGGACCATCGCGGCGCTGGCCGACGGCACGCCGCTGGTGACGCGGCGCATCATCGGCCAGGGTCAGGTCGTCCTGTTCCATGTCACCGCGAATGCCGACTGGTCCAGCCTGCCGCTGTCGGGCCTGTTCGTGCAGATGCTGGAACGGCTTGCCGTCTCGGCCCGTGCCGCCGCACCCGACGCGGCCGATCTGACGGGCGAGACCTGGCAGGCCGAGGTGCTGCTCGACGCCTTTGGCGCGGCGCAGGAGGCCGACCGACTTGCCGGTGTGGCGGGCGAACGTCTCGCCGCCGCCCTGGCCGGCGATGGCACGTCGCCGGAGCTTCCGCCGGGCCTTTACCGATCCGGCGACCGGACCATCGCCCTGAACGTGATCGGCGCTGACCGGGCGCTTGTCCCCGCCACCTGGCCCGCGCGTGTCCCCGTCGAGGGCCTGGCGGTCCTGCGGGAACAAGGGCTGAAGGGAATGGTTCTGGCGGTTGCCCTGTCGGCCCTCTTGATCGACATCCTGGCGACCCTGTGGCTGTCGGGGCGCCTGCGCGGTGCCGTCGCGCTGCTGGCGCTGGCCCTGCTGCCGCTACCGCAGACCGCGCGCGCCGACGACTCCCTGGCGATCCGCGCGACCCGCGACGTGGTGCTGGCTCATGTGCTGACCGGCGATCCCCGGGTGGATCGTATGGCCGAGGCGGGGCTTCGGGGCCTGGGGCAGGTGCTCTACAACCGCACCACCATCGAGCCGGCAGCACCAATCGGGGTCGATATCGAGAATGACGAACTCGCGTTCTTTCCCTTCCTCTACTGGCCCGTGACGGTCGAGATGCCGCTGCCTTCGGCGGCCGCCTACCGCAAACTCAACCAGTATCTGCGCAGCGGCGGCATGATCCTGTTCGACACCCGCGACGCGGACGTGGCGGGCTTTGGCGGGGCGACACCCGAGGGCAGGCGGCTTCAGCTTCTGGCGGCGCCGCTCGACATTCCACCCCTCGAACCGGTCCCTGAGGATCATGTCCTGACCCGCACCTTCTACCTCATCCAGGACTTTCCCGGCCGTCATGCCGGCCGCACGGTCTGGGTCGAGGCCGCGCCGCCCGACGCGGAACTTGCCGAAGGCATGCCGTTCCGCAATCTGAACGACGGGGTGACGCCGGTGGTGATCGGCGGGAACGACTGGGCTTCGGCCTGGGCGACCGACGAGCGCGGATCGGTCATGTTCCCGATCGGACGGGGTTTCTCGGGCGAGCGCCAGCGCGAGATCGCCTATCGTTTCGGCGTCAATCTGATCATGCATGTGCTCACGGGGAACTACAAATCCGACCAGGTTCACGTGCCTGCGCTGCTTGAAAGGTTGGGGCAGTGACGCGCGGCTCGATCATCCTCGACCCGCTGATCGGGCTCTGGCCGCTTGCCGTCCTGGCCACGGCTGCCGCGCTGCTGCTGGCCTTCGCGCTCTGGCGCGGGTTGTCGGGCGGTTGGCTGCGCCTTCTCGGGGCCGTCGCCCTGCTTGCGGCGCTTGCCAACCCCTCGCTTCAGCAGGAGGAACGGGCCGCGTTGTCGGACATCGTCCTTGTTGTGGTCGATGCGAGCGCAAGCCAGCGGATCGCGGACCGTGCCGCCCAGACCGAAGCCGCACTGGAGGCCGTGCTCGCCCGACTGTCGCGGATGGAGAATACCGAGGTCCGCGTCGTCCGCGTGGGCGATTCCGGGGCGGACGAGGGCACGCTGGCCATGACCGCGCTGGCCGAGGCGGTCGCCGATCTTCCGCGTGCGCGGATCGCCGGGACGATCCTGATCTCGGACGGCCAGATCCATGATGCCGAGCTTGCCCCCGACCTGCCGGCGCCGATGCACCTGCTGCTGACCGGCCGTGAAACCGACTGGGACCGCCGGCTGATCGTTCGCCGCGCCCCCGCCTTCGCCATCCTGGGCGAGCCGGTGACGCTGACGCTGCGCATCGAGGATCAGGGCCGCGTACCTGCCACGGTTGCAGGGGCGGCCGCGTTGTCCGTCACCGTCGCGGGCGACGAGCCGATGAGCTTTCGGGTGCCGGTCGGCCAGGATTTCGATGTGCCGGTGGTGCTGCCGCACGGCGGCATGAACGTGCTCCAGTTCTCGGTCGCCGCGGAGGCGGGCGAACTGACCGACCGCAACAATTCGGCGATCGTGCAGATCAACGCCGTGCGGGACCGGTTGCGCGTCCTGCTGGTTTCGGGAGAGCCGCATGCCGGCGAAAGGGTCTGGCGCAACCTGCTGAAATCGGATGCGTCGGTTGACCTTGTGCACTTCACGATCCTGCGGCCGCCGGAAAAGCAGGACGGCGTGCCGGTGACAGAACTTTCGCTGATCGCATTCCCGACCCGGGAACTGTTCGTCGAGAAGATCGAGGAATTCGACCTGATCATCTTCGACCGCTACCGCCGCCGCGGCATTCTTCCTTCGGCCTATATCGACAACGTCCGCACCTATGCCGAACGTGGTGGCGCGGTCCTGATCTCGTCAGGGCCCGAGTTCGGATCCGCCGACAGTCTGTGGCGGTCGCCGCTTGCAGATATCTTGCCCATCACGCCCACCAGCCGGGTGATCGAAGAGGGCTTCCGACCCGAGCTGACCGAGACCGGCCGCCGGCATCCCGTGACCGAAGGTCTGGAGCGCCAGACCCCCGAGGGTGGGTGGGGCCGCTGGTTCCGCCAGATCGAGGTTTCGGCGATCGGCGGGCAGGTGGTGATGGAGGGCATCGACGGCAGGCCGCTTCTGGTGCTCGACCGGGTGGGCGAGGGACGGGTCGCGATGCTGGCCTCGGATCACATCTGGCTGTGGGGGCGCGGCTATGAAGGCGGCGGTCCGCAACTGGAACTGCTGCGCCGTCTCGCGCACTGGATGATGAAGGAACCGGAACTCGAGGAAGAGACCTTGCAGGCCGTGGCAACCGGCCAGCGACTTACGGTCACGCGCCGCACGCTGGGCGACGTCGCAGGGGACGTCACGATTATCGGCCCGGACGGCACTGAGACGATACTGGAACTGACCGAAGCCGCGCCGGGGCGGTTCGAGGCAGGCTGGGACGCACCCGACATCGGCCTTTACCGGCTCAGCGACGGGGTGCTGACCGCGGTCGTGGCGCTGGGGCCGGCGGCACCGCGCGAGTTCGTCGAGACCATCGCCTCGGCCGAACCGATGGCAGAGGCCATCGCCGCCCGCCGCGGCGGGGCGCTGCGGTTGGAGGCCGGGGTGCCCGAGATCCGCCGCGTGGGCGAGGGGCGCGTCGCCGCCGGGCGCGGGTGGATCGGGATCACCCCTCGCGGTGCCTTCCTGACCGAGGACATCCGGCTCGACCCGCTGTTGCCGCCCTGGGGCTGGCTGCTGCTGGCTGCTGCGCTCGCGGTTGGTGCCTGGCTGCGCGAAGGGCGCGGGCATTCCCCCGCGCCGAACGCCTGACGAAAACACCGTTTCGTGAACTGGCCGGTTCGGTGCAGGATCGGCGCACCCGGTTCCCCGGGATTGATTCGCATGGGGTTTTGTCATGGCCGATATCGATGTGGCGATCGTTGGTGCGGGTGCGGCGGGTCTTGGTGCCGCAAAGGTTCTGCGCGACGCAGGGCGGAGTGTCACGGTCGTCGAGGCGATGGACCGGATCGGCGGACGCGCCTGGACCACCGACACCGATTTCGGCGTTCCGTTCGACATCGGCTGCGCCTGGCTGCACGCGTCCGACCGGAACCCCTTCTTCCCCGAGGCGCAGGCGGCGGGCTGGACGCTTTATCATCACGACATGGCGCTGGACCATCTCTGGTTCGGCACGCGCAAGGCGACGCCCGAGGAGATGGAGCGCATGGTCGAGGCCGAGGCAGCGCTGAGGGCGTGCATCGAAGCGCACGACGGGCCGGACGACCGCCTCTCGTCCCTGATCTCGGAATGCCACTGCCTGCGCGCGGCCGCCACCTTCTCGGGGCCCATGGACTTCGGCAAGGACGACGACGAGATCTCGATTGCGGACTACCGGGCGGCCGAGGATCTGGACCCGAACTATTTCACCCGCGAAGGGTTCGGCGCGCTTGTCCACCGCTGGGGGGCGGATGTGCCGGTCACGCTGAGCTGTCCCGCGCGCCGGATCCGCTGGGACGGCCGCGACGTGCAGGTGGAGACCGACAAGGGCACGATCCGGTGCCGGGCGGTGATCGTGACTGCCTCGACCGGGGTTCTGATGTTCGACGAGATCGCCTTCACGCCGGCGCTTCCCGACAGTCACCTGGAGGCGATCTTTGACCTGCCGATGGGCCTGCTGACGAAGATCCCGCTGCGGGTGCGCGGGACAAGGCTGGGCCTTGCGCCTTTCGATGACCTTCTCATCGAACGCAAGGCGCGGCATGACCTGTTCTTCCTGTGCTTCCCCTTCGACCTCGATCTGATGGTCGGCTTCGTCGGCGGCGACTTCGCCTGGGAGATGGAGGCCGCCGGCGAACAGGCGGCAGTCGAATTCTGCACCAATCGACTGGTCGATATCTTCGGCAGCGATGTCCGGCGCCATGTGGACCATGGGATCATGACCAACTGGAGCTCCGAACGCTGGATTCGCGGTGCCTATGCGGTGGCAAGCCCGGGGCGCGCATCCGCGCGGACAACGCTTTCCCAGCCGGTCGGGAACCGGATCTGGTTCGCGGGCGAGGCGCTGGCCGGCGGGTTGATGCAGACCGCGGCAGGGGCGCGCATCTCGGGCGAAAATGCCGCGAGGTCGCTCCTTGCGACCCTATGACCGGCCGAGGATGACGGCCCGTGACCGCGAGGCGAATTCCCGGCGCAGCATCACGAGGCCGGTCGCGCCGACCGCAAGCAGGAGCGGCATGGGCCCCAGCAGCCACGCCATCGCCGCCATCCCGAAATAGACTGCATGAAGCCCCCGGTTGAAACTTCGCGCCGCCGTGATGTTGATCTCGGCCGCCTGCGCCGCGCGGGGGTAGCAGCGGGGATCCTCGGGGTCGTTCGGCACCGAAGCCATCATCAGCGCGCAATAGCCGAACAGCCGGTGCGCCCAGACGAACTTGAGCAGCGCATTGGCCAGGAACAGCATCACCAGAAGGATCTTCACCTCCAGAACGAATCGCGTGGCGTTCAGCGTGAAGTCCGCCGCCACGCCGGCCAGCCGGTCGGCATTGCCCAGCAGGGCGACGCCGCCGCCGAGCGCGATCATGCAGGCCGAGGCCAGAAAGGCGGTTCCCTGCCGCAGGCTGTCCAGAACCGTGGCGTCGAAGATCCGCGGCTGACGGGTCACAAAGGCCCGCATCCACTCGCGCCGCACTTCGGCCATCAGCGATGCGACCGAGGGGCGTGCGACCGGCGGATTCTCGATCAACCAGCCCAACCCGACCCATACCAGCAGAAGCGCCCCGACGGCGCCGAGGTCGAATACAGTGAAGCCGGGCGTGGACAGGGCGGCGATCATTGCGGCACCCTATCCGCGGCCAGCTGCCCGGAAAAGCCGCTGCAAATCCTCGCTTGCGAATCCGGTGAAATTGGTTAAGTTATATTACCAAATCTGGGGGTGACTGTGCAGCTGCCCGAGCCTGACGGCCGCGTTCTTTCCCGCAAGGCTGTGATCGTCGCGCGTCTTCGTGCGGTCTTGCCGGCCGATGCGGTGATCGACGCCGAAGAAGAACTGCGGGCCTACGAATGCGATGCGCTTACGGCCTATCGCTGCCTTCCGTTCGCGGTGGTGTTGCCGCGAACGACGGCCGAAGTGTCCGAGATCCTGCGGATCTGCCATGGCGAAGGTGTACCGGTGGTGCCGCGCGGTTCCGGCACAAGCCTTGCGGGCGGTGCCATGCCGACCGCCGACAGCGTGATCATCGGCGTCGGCCGGATGAACGAGATCCTCGAGACGGACTACGAGAACCGCTTCATCCGGGTTCAGGCGGGCCGCACCAACCTGTCGGTGACCGGCGCTGTAGAAGCCGAGGGGTTCTTCTATGCCCCGGATCCGTCCAGCCAGCTGGCCTGCGCGATCGCCGGCAACATCGCCATGAACTCGGGCGGGGCGCATTGTCTGAAATATGGCGTGACCACCAACAATCTGCTGGGCGTGACCATCGTCCTGATGGATGGATCCGTGGTCGAGCTCGGCGGGCCGTTCATGGACGCACCGGGCCTCGATCTGCTGGGTGTTGTCTGCGGGTCGGAGGGCCAGCTTGGCATCGTGACCGAAGCCACGCTGCGGATCCTGCCGAAACCCGAGGGTGCCCGCCCGGTGCTGATCGGTTTCGATTCGAACGAGGTGGCGGGCGCCTGCGTTTCCGACATCATCCGCGCCGGCGTCCTGCCCGTGGCGATCGAATTCATGGATCGCCCGTGCATCCGCGCCTGCGAGGATTTCGCGAGGGCCGGATACCCCGATTGCGAGGCGCTGCTGATCGTCGAGGTCGAAGGGTCGGATGCCGAGATCGACGAACAGCTTGGCCTGATCCGTCAGATCGCCATGCGCCATGATCCGGTGGAATTCCGCGAAAGCCGGTCGGAGGAGGAATCGAAGAAGATCTGGCTGGGCCGCAAGTCCGCCTTCGGTGCGATGGGTCAGATCAACGACTACATGTGTCTGGACGGCACGATCCCGGTCAGCCAACTGCCTTTCGTCCTGCGCCGCATCGGCGAGATGAGCCGCGAGTTCGGGCTGGACGTGGCCAACGTGTTCCATGCCGGCGACGGCAACATGCACCCCCTGATCCTGTTTGACGCCAACAAGCCCGGTGATCTGGAACGCTGCGAAGCCTTCGGGGCGGCGATCCTGCGTCTGTGTGTCGAAGTGGGCGGCTGTCTGACCGGCGAACACGGCGTCGGAATCGAGAAGCGCGATCTGATGGTTGACCAGTTCTCGCCGGAGGACATGGAGGCGCAGATGCGCGTCAAGGACGTTTTCGATCCGAAGTGGCTGCTGAACCCGGCCAAGGTCTTTCCGCTCCATGTCAGCGCGCCGCGGCGGGTGGCCTGAGTGCCCGAAGGATTTCCGATGCGCCCGACCGACGAGTCTGAGCTTGCCGAGGCCGTGCGGTCGGGCCACGGGCGCCTGACGATCCGTGGCGGCGGAACGCGCCGGCCATGGCCCGTGACCGGGCGGGTGCTCGATACCGGGGCGATCACCGGGATCGTCACCTATGAACCGGGGGCCCTGACGCTGGTCGTGCGCGCCGGAACGTCGCTTGCCGAGATCGAGACGCTTCTGCGCGGCGAAGGCCAGCACCTCCCGTTCGAACCGCCGGATCTGCGCGGCCTGCTGGGCCGGACCGGCGAACCGACCATCGGCGGAGTTGCCGCAGCCAATGCCTCGGGGCCTAGGCGGGTTCAGGCGGGCGCGTGCCGCGACTACCTTCTTGGCATCCGTCTGGTCGATGGCACCGGCACCGTGGTGCGCAATGGCGGACGGGTGATGAAGAACGTGACCGGCTACGATCTGGTCAAGCTGGCCGCCGGCAGCAACGGCAGCCTCGGCGTGCTGACCGAAATCGCGCTCAAGATCCTGCCGCGGCCGGAAACCGTCGCGACGCTTGTGATCGAGGGGCTCGACGACGCTGCCGCGGTCCAGGCGATGGCCCGGGCGCTCGGCTCACCCTACGAGGTGTCGGGCGCAGCCCACTGGCCCGGCCAGGGGACCTTTCTCCGGGTCGAGGGCTTTTCCAGCCAGGTCTCGTACCGGGCACGGCAACTGCAACGCATCCTGGGCGGCGAGATCGAGGCCGACGCCGCCCGCTGGCCCTCGATCCGCGACGTCGCGCCGTTCCGGCAGGCGCCGGGCGACGTCTGGCGGCTGTCGGTCAAGCCGACCGAGGCGCCGGCCATCGTCGCGCGCGCCGGCGCTGAGGCAGCGCTTTACGACTGGGGCGGCGGCCTCGTGTGGTTGCGCATGGCCGAGGGAACCGACCTGCGCGCAAGGCTTGGCCCCTTCAGCGGCCATGCGACGCTGGTGCGCGCGGCGCCGGACACACTTGCGCGACTTGGGGTGTTCCACCCCGAGGCGCCGGGTGTCGCCGCACTGGCGCGCGGGCTGCGCACCCGGTTCGACCCGCGCGGGCTCTTCAACCCGGGGCTGCCGGGATGATCGCGGCATTGCTTCTGCTCGTCGGGGTGCCGATCGCGGCTTATCTGTCGCTGGTCACGCTGGACCAGGGACGGCCCGCCCAGTTGGGCATCGTGCTTGCGGCGGTCATCGCCACGGCAGCCTATCTGTTGTCGGGCGAGGGGACCTTCGTGCGGCTGGTGGCCATCCTGACCGGGGGTGCGGTGGCACTGGCGGCGCTTGTGCAGCTTCTGCGCAGTTTCCTGCCGGCGGAGCGTGGAGCATGGGTCTATCCGGCGCTCGTGGTGCTGGCACTGGCCGGCGCCGTGCTTCCGGCGCTGAGGCTGATCGGCGGGGTCTGAGGCGATGGATCCGGAACTCGTCATTCTCTACGGATGGGGTCACGTCCTGCCCGTCATCGTCTTTGCGGCACTGGAGAATCCGCCTGCCGGGGACGCGACCGGCCGGGCGTTCGCCAGTGCGGCTGGGGCGGCCGGCCTCCTCGGGCTGACAAGCCATCAGCGGGGCCGGCTCGGGGCGCTGGTGGCCGCGGGGCTGCTCGGCGGGGCGGTTGTGCCGGCCGTTGCGGCGCGGTCGCTTCGGGCGCATCTGCCGCGGTCGTCGGCGCTTGCCTGGCCCGCGCTCCGTGCGGGGCTGTATCTCGGCTTGGTTGCGGTGCCGTTCGCCGCCGCCCGTTTCATCCCGCTTTGAAGGCTCGCAGGACGGATGCAGACCCACTTCACCCCCGAGCAGCTCAAGGACCCGGCCATCGCCCGGTCGAACGAGATCCTGCGGACCTGTGTGCATTGCGGGTTCTGCACCGCGACCTGCCCGACCTATCAGGTGCTGGGCGACGAACTGGACAGTCCGAGGGGGCGCATCTACCTGATGAAGGACATGCTGGAAAAGGGCCGCCCGGCCGACGAACGCACGGTCAGGCATATCGACCGTTGCCTTTCGTGCCTCGCCTGCATGACCACCTGCCCGTCCGGCGTCAACTACATGCATCTGGTCGACCATGCCCGGGAATACATCGAACGGACATACCGCCGCCCGCTGATGGACCGGATGCTGCGCGCCATGCTCGCCCGCATCATCCCCCATCCGACGCGGTTCCGGCTGGCGCTGGGTCTTGCGAAACTCGGCCGACCGTTCGCATTCCTCATGCCTGATGCGCGGCTGAGGGCAATGCTCGAGATGGCGCCAAAGGTGATCCCGCCGGTCAGCCGCAGCGACGATCCGCAGACTTTCCCGGCGCTGGGCGAACGGCGGCTGCGGGTGGCGCTCATGACCGGTTGTGCGCAGAAGGCGCTGAACACGGACATAAACGATGCGACCATCCGCCTGCTGCGCCGGCTGGGGGTGGAGGTGGTGGTGGCCCGGGGTGCCGGCTGCTGCGGGGCGCTGACCCACCACATGGGCAAGGCGGAGATGGCCCATGACAGCGCGGCGCGCAACATCCGGGCCTGGATGGCCGAGAAGGCGGCGCACGGGCTCGACCATATCGTCATCAACACCAGCGGTTGCGGCACCACCGTGAAGGATTACGGGCACATGTTCCGGAACGATCCGGTGCTGTCCGAACCGGCGGCGGTGGTGGCCGGTATGGCGCTGGATATCTCGGAACTGCTGGCCGGACTGGACCTGCCCGCAGGCGCACCGAAGGGTCTGCGGGTGGCCTATCACGCTGCCTGTTCGCTTCAGCATGGTCAGCAGGTCAGGACCGCGCCGAAGGATCTGTTGAAGCGGGCGGGGTTCGAGGTGGTGGAACCTGTGGACAGCCATCTGTGCTGCGGCAGCGCCGGCACCTACAACCTGCTGCAACCCGCAATCTCGGCCCGCCTCAAGGCGCGCAAGGTCGCAACGCTGGAGGCGCGCAGGCCGGATGTCATCGCCGCCGGGAACATCGGCTGCATGATGCAGATCGGGTCGGGAACCCCGGTTCCGGTCGTGCACACGGTCGAGCTGATCGACTGGGCGACCGGGGGCCCGAAACCCAGGGCGCTTCGCGACGACTTGCCTTAAAAGCGCCGCACCGCGAGGCTAGCGCAAGGAAAACGGACGGAGCCGCCGATGTCGATGCGCCGAAACCTTGCGACCCTGCTTGCCCTTGCGATGCTTGGCGGCACGCCGGCGCCTGCGCAGGACAGCGATCTGCGCCGGCTGCAGACCGGGAACGACAGTCGCGGCTGGGAAGCGGTCGGTCGGCTCGAACTGGGTGGGCGGGGCTTCTGCACCGGGGCGCTGATCGCACCGGATGTCGTTCTGACCGCAGCGCATTGCCTGTTCGACCGCGACAGCGGTGCCCGCGTCGCGCCGGAGGAGATCCGCTTCCTGGCCGGCTGGCGCAACGGCCGCGCGGTCGCCTATCGAGGGGTCCGGCGCGCTGTCGTCCACCCGTCCTATGTCTGGGACACCGCCGACCGGATGGACAGGGTGGCCAGCGATCTGGCGTTGCTCGAACTCGACCAGCCGATCCGTCTGCCGCAGGTCCGCCCCTTCGAGACCGGCCGCAACCCGGGCACCGGCGATCAGGTCGGTGTCGTTTCCTACGGCCGCGACCGGGCCGAGGCACCATCGCTGCAGGAGGTCTGCGAGGTTCTGGGCCATCAGCCTTCAGTGCTCGTCCTGTCATGCAACATCGACTTCGGCTCGTCGGGGGCCCCGATCTTCAGTATCCGGGATGGGGTCGCGCGGGTGGTGTCTGTGGTCTCGGCCAAGGCCGAGATGACCGGTCGCAAGGTCGCGCTGGGCACCGTTCTGGACCAGCCGCTGGCAGAGCTGCGCGCCGCGCTGGCCGAGGCACCCGGCCGCGACGCCTCCCGCCGGCTGCGGCCGGGCGAGGCACGGGCCGACGCCAAATTCCTCCGTCCCTGACCGATGCGCGTCGCGGCGATTGCGCTTCTGCTTTCTGCCGGCGCAGCCTGGCCGCAGTCCGGCGCGCATCTCGACGGCCTGGCCACCCGCGACAAGCTTCTGGGGTGGGAAGCAATCGGCCGCGTCGATATGGGCGACGGCTATTGCACCGGCACGCTTATCGCGACCGACCTGGTACTGACCGCCGGACATTGTCTGTTCGACCGCAGGACCGGCAGACCGCGCGATCCGACTGCGATCCGCTTCCGCGCAGGGCTGCGCAACGGCGAATCGGTGGCGGAGGCGGCGGTTGTGCGGGCCGTGGCACATCCGCGCTACACGCCCGGCAAACTTGACAACCGTGCCGTCCGGCACGACGTGGCCCTGCTGCAGCTTGCCACCCCCATCGCGGCCGCCGTGGCCGCACCCTTCAGCGTCGCCCGCGCGCCCGCCGGGCGGACGATCAGCGTCGTCTCATACGGGCAGGGGCGCGACGACATTCCGTCCTGGCAGCGCGAATGCCGGGTCCTGGGGCGCCGGGACGGTTTGCTGGCCTTCGACTGCGACGTGACCTTCGGCTCTTCAGGCGCGCCGGTCTTCGACCTGGCGGGGCCGCGGGCGCAGATCGTGGCGCTGGTTTCGGCCGGTGGTCCGCGTGGCGAGGGCACCCTTGCCTTCGGCATGGAACTGCCGGCCCTGATCGCCGCGCTGCAAGATCGGCTTCGTACCGGCGAGGGCGTGTTGACCGGCCCGCCGCAGACAACGCCGCGCACGGCCACAGGGGTCCGGCGTCTGTCGCCGGAAGCGCCGCGTGGAAACATCGGAGCACGGTTCGTCCGCCCGCCGGGTGGTTCTTGACAGGCCTCACCGCACTTCCCACCTGATCAGTGTCGGGCGCCGTATGCGGGCCCGGCAGCCAATTGCCCGTCCCCCTGCGGGAGGGTTCCTGACATCGCTCAAAGGAGGATGACATGCGCAACTTCGACCTTTCGCCGCTGTATCGCGCGACCGTCGGCTTCGACCGTCTGGCCGACCTGATGGATCGCGCCCTGACCGGCGACGCAACCCAAGCGACCTATCCGCCCTACAACATCGAGAAGACGGCAGAGAACGCCTATCGCATCTCGGTCGCCGTCGCGGGCTTCGCCCCCGAGGAACTGAGCGTCGAGGTGCGCGAGAACACGCTGCACATCGCTGCGCGCAAGGCCGAGGAAACGACCGATCGCACCTTCCTGCACCGCGGCATCGCGACCCGCGCCTTCGAGCGCCGTTTCGCGCTGGCCGATCATGTGAAGGTGACGGGTGCCCGGCACGAGAACGGCATGCTGCACGTCGATCTGGTGCGCGAGACGCCCGAGGCGCTGAAGCCACGCAGAATCGAGATCCAGCGTGGCAACGACATCGAGGCCCGGGTGGTCGAGACCGCCGAAGCCTGATCGACATTTCCGATTGCAGGGCGGGGCGCCGAGTGCGCCCCGGCCTCAGTCGCGCGCCCGGTCCTTGCCCGGACCGACTGGCGCCGCGCCCATGTCCCGCGCCGCCTGTGCCCGCAGATCTGCCGCGATCAGCCGGCGAAGCGCAAGGATGACATCCGGGTCGTTCTGCATGGCCTACAGTCCTCGGTTGTATCGCAGACCGTATCGCAACCGGAAACGGCAAAGGCGCAGCGGGATCGGGGCCTTTTCGTGTCGCCTTCAGCGGTGATACTCTGATGCAGTGCCGTCGCTCTGCCGTTCCTGTCTGACAATCTTCGACGCAGGCCAGCGCTGCCCCGCGTGCCGGTCGCCGAGGGTCGTCGCGCACCCGGAGCTGTTCGACCTGTCGATCGCGCATATCGATTGCGATGCCTTCTACGCCAGCGTCGAGAAGCGCGACAATCCGGCGCTGCGCGACCGGGCGGTCGTTATCGGGGGCGGGCAGCGCGGGGTGGTCTCGACCTGCTGCTACATTGCCCGGATCGCCGGGGTCCGGTCGGCGATGCCGATGTTCGAGGCGCTGCGCCGCTGTCCCGACGCCGTCGTGGTGAAGCCCCGCATGTCGGTCTATGCGTCCGTGTCTGCCCGGATCCGCGCCATGATGGAGGCGCTGACCCCTGCCGTCGAACCCCTGTCGCTGGACGAGGCGTTCCTCGATCTCTCCGGAACCGCCCGGCTTCACCATGCACCGCCCGCGGTCGTGCTTGCCCGGCTTGCTGCAAGCATCGAAGCCGAACTTGGCCTCACCGTCTCGATCGGCCTGTCGCACAACAAGTTCCTCGCCAAGATCGCGTCGGACCTCGACAAGCCTCGGGGCTTCTCCGTGATCGGCGAGGGCGAAACCGAGGATTTCCTGCGCCCGCGGTCGGTGGGGGTGATCTGGGGCGTCGGGCTGGCCAGTCGCGCCGCATTGGAGGAGGCCGGCATCCGGACCATCGGGGACCTGTTGCGTTGGGACCGGGGCGACCTGATCGCGCGCTTCGGCCAGATGGGCGACCGACTATGGCACCTTGCGCGCGGCCGGGACAACCGGCGGGTCAGCCCGAATGCGCCGGTCCGCTCGATCTCGAAGGAGATCACCCTGAACGAGGATACTGCCGATCCGGACCTCATCGCCGGGCATCTGTGGCGACTGGCCGAACAGGTGGCCGACCGGGCCAAGGCCAGGGCGCTGGCAGGACAGGTCATCACGTTGAAGCTGAAGCGCGCCGATCATCGCATCCTGACCCGACGCCGGCAGCTGTCGGCGCCCACGCAGCTTGCCGATTCGATCTGGCGCACCGCAGAGGGATTGCGTGCGGAGCTGGATGAGAAGGGGCCGTTCCGGCTGATCGGGGTCGGACTTTCGGTCCTGTGCGCCGACACCCAGGCCGACCCTGCCGATCTGCTTGATCCCGACGCGGCCCGGCGCGCGGCGGCCGAACGCGCGACCGATGCGATCCGGGCCCGGTTCGGCGCCGGGGCAATCGTCAAGGGACGTGCCCTGCGCTAGCCTGGCCGGAGCGGGTGGCGACGGCGCACGGCGTCGGGGCGACCCGGCAGGCGCAGCCGCGCGTCACCCCGCGACGTTTCGGAAACGACCCGTCCGTTCGAGACCACCCACAGCCGGGCCGGGCGGAGCCGCACCGCCTCGACCGGATCTCCAGCGTCCAGCACGACGAGCGACGCGCGGCAGCCGGGCGCCAGGCCGTAGCCTTCCAGCCCGAGGATCCGCGCGGGCACCTCCGTAACCATGTCGAAACAGGCGCGCATCTCGGCCGGATGCGACATCTGGGCGACATGCAGGCCCATGAAGGCCACGTCCAGCATGTCGGCGGTGCCCAGAGAATACCAGGGATCGCGGACGCAATCCTGGCCCCAGGCCACGTCGATCCCCGCAGCGCGCAATTCGCGAACCCGGGTCAGACCGCGCCGTTTCGGGAAAGTGTCATGCCGGCCCTGGAGCATGATGTTGATCAGAGGGTTCGGAATGGCCGCCAGCCCGGCCTCGGCCATCAGAGGGATCAGTTTCGAGACATAGTAGTTGTCCATCGAATGCATCGAGGTCAGATGCGACCCCGCCGCCCGGCCCTGCAACCCGCAGCGCACGACCTCGGCGGCCAGGGTCTCGACATGCCGGCTCAGTGGGTCGTCGGTCTCGTCGCAGTGCAGGTCGATCCGCAGGCCGCGATCCGCCGCGATCTCGCACAGGTCGCGGACCGAGGCCGCGCCATCCTGCATCGTCCGCTCGAAATGCGGGATGCCTCCGACCACGTCCACACCCAGGTCCAGCGCGCGGATCAGGTTCGCCCGCGCCGTCGGGTCGCGATAGAGCCCGTCCTGCGGGAAGGCGACGAGTTGCAGGTCGAGGTAGGGGCGGACCTTGTCGCGCACCGCCAGCATCGCCTCGACCCCCAGCAACCGGTCGTCGCAGACATCGACATGGCTGCGGATCGCGAGGAGCCCCAGCGACACCGCCCAGTCGCAATAGGCCAGCGCGCGCTCGACCATTGCCTCGACCGTCACTATCCCCTTCAGCTCGCCCCAGAGAGAGATCCCTTCCAGAAGCGTGCCCGAGGCATTGATCCGCGGGGTTCCGTAGGACAGCACCGCGTCGAGGTGGAAATGCGCATCCACGAAGGGCGGGCTGACCAGATCGCCCGTCGCCTCGATCACCCGTCCGGCCTCGGCGTCAAGCCGCGGGGCGACGGCGGCGATACGGTCGCCGCGGATGCCGATATCGGCAACCTGCCCGTCCGGGAGGGTGCCGCCTCTTACGATCAGATCGAAGCTCATCTTTCCCCCTTTCGCCACGGCTGCATCAGGGCAGCCGGCACCGCGGCCCGCCGCGACATCACGACCAGGGCGAGAATGGCCAGCAGATAGGGCAGGGCGAGGAACAGCTGGTAGGGCAGCACCGCACCCAGCGGAGTCTGCTGCAGGCGCACCTGAAACGCGTCGAAGGCGGCGAACAGGACCGCCGCCAGCACCGCCCGCCCCGGCCGCCATGCGCCCACCACAACCAGGGCGATACAGACCCAGCCGCGGCCGTTGACCATCTCGAAGAAGAAGCTGGAAAAGGCCGACAGCGTCAGGAATGCCCCGCCCAGCCCCATCAGCCCCGAACCCACCACGACTGCACCGATCCGCAGCACGGTGACATCAAGCCCCTGTGCTTCGACCGCGGCCGGATTCTCACCGACGGCCCGCAGTGCAAGCCCGAGCGGCGTGCGCCACAGGACATAGGTCACGACGCCTGCCAGCGCGAAGGCCAGATAGGTCAGTGGCGTCTGTGCAAAAAGCGCCGGCCCGATCAGCGGCAGATCCGACAGGACCGGCACCGGCCATGGCTGGAACGGTTCGATCCGCGGCGGCGACGTGACCTGCGGCAGTGCCAGGCGATAGGCGAAATACGAGGCCGCCGTGGCCAGCAGCGTGATCCCCAGCCCCACCACATGCTGCGACAGGCCCAGCGGCACGGTCAGCAGCCCGTGCAGCAGCCCGAAGGCCATGCCCGCCGCCACTGCCACCGCGACCCCGCCCCACAGCGGCAGACCGGACCAGACCGCGATCCAGCCGGAGAAGGCCCCGGCAACCATGATGCCCTCGATCCCGAGGTTCAGAACGCCGGCGCGCTCGCAGATCAGTTCCCCCATCGTGGCGAAGATAAGCGGCGAGGCGATGCGAATCGTGGCCACCCAGAAGGCCGCGGTCGCCAGGATCTCCAGCATGTCCACCGGCTACCTCCAGACGATCCGGTAGCGCGACAGGCCGACCGCAAGGACCATGAACAGCAGCGCGACCGCCAGCAGCACGTCGGCGATATAGCTTGGGACACCGGCGGCCCGGCTCATGCTGTCGGCACCGACGAAGACGCCGGCGACGAACAGCGCGGCCAGAACGACGCCCAGCGGGTGAAGCAGCGCCAGCATGGCCACCACGATGCCGGTATAGCCATAGCCCGGCGACAGATCGCGGCTTAGGTTGCCGCGCAGCCCCGACACCTCGGAAAACCCCGCCAGAGCCGCGAGCCCGCCCGATATCAGCGCGGTCTGGACAAGCACCCGGTTGACCGGAATGCCGGCGAAGCGCGCCGCCTCCGCGTTCAGCCCCACCGCGCGGATCCGGTAGCCGAGGACGGTGCGTGCCTGCATGACCCACACCAGAACCGCCGCGATCAGCGCCAGCGCGAAGCCCCAGTGCAGCCGCAGGCCGTCCACGATGCGCGGCAGCCGCGCCTCGCGGATCAGCGGCGCCGACTTCGGCCAGCCCATCCCGCGGGGATCCTTCAGGGGCCCCTCGACCAGCCACGAGACGATCAGCAGCATCACGAAGTTCAGCAGAAGCGTCGTCACCACCTCGTCCACGCCGAACCGGGTCTTGAGCACCACGGGGCCAAGCAGCACCAGCGCCCCGGCCACCATCGCCGCCAGCGCCATCACCGGCAGCAGCGCGGCCGAGGGCCAGGGCAGGGCGCCGGCACCCAGCAGGACCGCGATCACCGCACCCGCGTAAAGCTGCGCCTCGGCGCCGATGTTCCATAGCCGCGCCCGGAAGGCGACGGCGACGGCGAGTCCGGTGAAGATCAGCGGCGTCGCCCGGTTCAGCGTTTCCAGGAGCGCGAACCGGCTGCCTGCCGCGCCGTTGACGATCAGCCCGAGCGTCGGCAGCGGCGCGGCCCCGGCCATGGCGACCAGCGCCATCGCGACCCCGAGCGTTGCAACCAGCGCCAGCACCGGCAGCCCGACCCGGCGCGAAAGCCCTGGTGCGGCAAGCGGTTCAAGCCGCATCGGCCGCCTCGGCAAATCCGTGACCCGCCATCCACAGCCCGAGTTCGGCCACCCCGACCGAACCGCGGGCGAAGGCGGGCGAAAGGCGGCCCGCACTGACGACGTGGATGACGTCGGAGAGCGCCAGGATCTCGTCCAGATCCTCGGAGATCAGCAGGACGGCCGCGCCCGCATCCCGCGCCGCGACAAGCCGCCCCTGGATCCAGGCGATGGCGCCGATGTCCAGCCCGCGCACCGGCTGGTTTGCCAGGATGATGCCCGGGCGCGCCTCCAGCACCCGGCCGAGGATCAGCTTCTGCATGTTCCCGCCCGACAGGAGCCGTGCCGGCAGATCGGGGCCGGGACAGCGAACGTCGTAACGGGCGATGATATCCCTGGCATGGCCCTCGGCCAGGCGCCAGTTCAGGAAACCGCCGCGCGAGAAGGGCGGCCGGGCGTGCGATTCGAGGATTGCGTTCTCGGTCAGGGTGAAGTCGGCCACCGTGCCGGCGCGATGCCGATCCTCGGGGATGCGTCCGACTCCCGCGGCAAGGGACGCGGCGGGCGACCATCGTCCCGGAACGCGACCCTCGATCTCGATCCGCCCCGCCGCGGGTTTCTCCAGCCCGGCGACGAGCCCGGCAATCGCCGCCTGTCCGTTGCCGGAAACCCCGGCCAGCCCGGTGATCTGGCCCGCGCGCAACTCCAGCGTCACGCCGCGAAGACCCGGCGCTGCGCCGCTTGCCGGCGTCGTCACATCCCGCAGCGCAAGCCGGACAGGCCCCGCAGTCCCGCGTGCCGGACTGGGCAGATCCACGCTGCCGCCCACCATCATCGCGGCCAGACGTTCCCGGTCGGTGTCGCAGGTGGCAACCTCGGCCACGACGCGGCCGCGGCGCAGCACGGCGCAGCGGTCCGAGACGGCCAGAACCTCGTGCAGCTTGTGGCTGATGAAGATGACCGAGAGGCCGCGCGTCACCATGTTCCGCAGGGTTGCGAACAGCGCCTCCGACTCC
The DNA here is from genome assembly GCA_046295655.1 of Gemmobacter sp. Lineage (GTDB taxonomy): Bacteria > Pseudomonadota > Alphaproteobacteria > Rhodobacterales > Rhodobacteraceae > JBKBMT01. The sequence goes on from JBKBMT010000001.1 coordinate 72,761, forward strand.
TGCGGGGTCAGCACCGCGGTCGGTTCGTCCAGCACGAGGATCCGCACGTCGCGGTAGAGCGCCTTCAGGATCTCGACGCGCTGCTGCTGCCCGACCGACAGGCTCCCGACCCGCGCCGCCGGATCGACCGCCAGACCGAAGTCGCGGGCCAGTTGCGCAATCCGCGTCCGCGCCTGCCGCACGGGCAGCATGGCGCGCCAAAGCGGCTCGGTGCCCAGCAGGATGTTCTCTTCGACGGTCAGGTTCTGCGCCAGGGTGAAATGTTGATGGACCATCCCGACCCCTGCCGCCAGCGCCGCACCGGGATCGCCAGGCGGCAAGGGGCGCCCGAATACCTCGACGCTGCCGGATTCGGCCGTGTAATGGCCGAACAGGATGTTCATCAGCGTGGTCTTGCCGGCACCGTTCTCGCCCAGAAGCGCAAGGATCTCGCCGCGCCGCAACGTCAGCGAGATGTCGTCGCTGGCGACGACCGGTCCGAAGGTGCGGGTTATGCCGGACAGGCGCAGGACGATGTCCTGCGCCGCCGCGTTCTGGTCGCTCACGACGATCTCGGCTCGTCGTCGTTGATCTCGACCTCGAATGTGCCGGCGCGGATTGCGGCCTCGCGTTCCGCGGCCAGCGCCACCGCCTCGGCCGGCACCCGGCCCTCGAAGGTGCCGAGCGGCGACATCGAGCAGCCGCCATGCTTCATGAAGCTGTAGATGCCGTAATCCGCCGCGGTGAAATCGCCGGCGATCACCCGCTCCAGCGCCGCCTCGAAGGTCGGCTCGAAGTGCCAGAGCGCCGAGACGACGACCGTATCGGGATAGTCGGGCTGGGTGTCGATCACATTGCCGATCGACAGGATCCCCCGTTCCTGCGCCGCGTCCGAGACGCCGAAGCGCTCTGCATACATGACGTCCGCGCCGGCGTCGATCATGGCGAAGGCGGTTTCCTTGGCCTTGGGCGGATCGAACCAGGACCCGATGAACGACACCTGGAAACGGCAATCGGGCCGGGTCTCGCGCACGCCGGCCATGAAGGCATGCATCAGCCGGTTGACTTCGGGGATCGGGAAGCCGCCGACCATTCCCATGTTGCCGGCGGTCGTCATCGCACCCGCGATGATCCCGGTCAGATAGCTGGCGTCCTGTATGTAGTTGTCGAAAACGGCAAAGTTCGGCAGCGCCGGATCCTCCTTGAAGGACGAGCCCATCAGGAAGGCGACGTCGGGATAGTCGGCCGCGACCTCGCGCGCCTCGTCCTCGACCCCGAACACCTCGCCCACGATGAAGCGCACGCCGCTTTCGGCATACTCGCGCATCACCCGCGGATAGTCGGTGTTCGAGACATTCTCCGAGAAGGTATAGTTCACCCGCCCTCCATCCTGCGCCGCCGTGGCGGCCTTGTGGATGCGGCTGACCCATTGCTGTTCCACCGGCACCGTGTAGATGCCGGCCGTGCGGACCGGATCTGCGGCCAGAAGCCGGCGGGGCAAAAGCCCCGAACCCAGCGCGGCCGCACCGCCAGCCAGCATCAGCCTGCGGCGCGATACCGCGCCGAAACGCCTCGACTCCATCGTCTGTCTCCCTGCGATACCGCGGGTTTACCCGCCTGTTGCGGCAACCAGCCTAGCCCCGAGACCGGCGTCAGGCAACGGGAAGCGCGGCGATCCTGCCGCGCGATCAGGCAGATGCCCCATATTCGGGCAGCGATCGGCTCAATTCCCGGTCAGGTTCGGGCGCGGGACGATCCTCGTGCCGTCCGCGATCCGGTCGCCGGGAAAAAGCACCACCGACTCGCCGGGTTGCAGCCCATCAAGCACCTGCGCCTCGACCCCGTTGCGCTGCCCGACGCTGACGACGGTCTGCACCGCGCGGCCGTCGATCTGGCGGAACACCGCCCAGTCGTCGCCGCGCCGGAACAGCGCGCCTTCGGGGATCCGCAGAACGTCCGTCTCTTCCCAGACGGCGATCTCGACGAAGACCCGGAACCGGTGGCCAAGACCCGGCCGGGCCTCCGGCGGAGACACGAGATCGAGCACCACCGGAACCCGCTGTTCCTCGATCCCCAAGGCCGACACCCGGGTGAAGGCCGACGGCTCCACCCGCCGCACAACCGCCTCAAGACGGTCCGGCCCGCCCCAGCGGTCCAGCATCGCCCGGGCGCCGGGACGCACCCGGACTGCGTCCGAGGATAGCAGATCGACCACCACCTCCAGATCGGTCGGGTCGCCGATCTCGAGCAGCGGCGCGCCAGCCGTCACCAGCCGCGCCGAGGCCTGTTCCACCGACAGCACGACCCCCGAAACGGGGGCAACGATGCGAACGCAGCATTCGCCGGCCGGTCCGTTCGGCAAGACCGTTTCGGGAACCAGAAGCTGCGCCTGCATCCGCGCCAGCGTCGCCCGGTGCAGGTCAAGCTCGCTGCGCGCGCCGTCGCGCGCGGCCTTGGCCCGGACATGGGCCTGTTCGCTGTCGTCCAGCATGCGCTGCGGAATGATCCCCCGCGCCGCAAGGCTGCGGTTCCGGTCGAGCTGCGCTGCGGCGAAGTCGAGGTCGGTCTCGGCGCGGGCAAGGTTCACCTCGGCCAGCCGGACCGCCGCCTCGGCCTCGGTCACCGCAGCCTGCGCCTGCGCCCGGGCCCGCGCGTCCAGAAGCGCGGGCTCGGCCGGGCTGATCTCGGCCACCACGGTCCGCCCGCGCTCGACCCTGTCGCCCACCTCGACCGGTGACCGCGAGGTGGTGCCGGCGATCGGCGCGGTGACGGCAAAGGGTTCGCGGATCCGCGTCATGCCCTCGGCGCCGACGGTCACGACCATCGGCCCGCGTCGCACTTCGGCCAGATCGACCGGAACCGGGTCGGGCCGCAGCGCCCAGACCAGCGCCGCGACCACCACCGCAAGCACCACGACCAGAACGCCCAGCCTTGCCCTGCTCATCGCATCACTCCCTTGCCTTCAGTGCGGTGACGATGTCGATCCGGTCCAGCCGCCGGCGCACCACCAGCGCCGCACCCAGCGCCGTCACGACGACGGCGATCGATGCCAGCGCATAGGTGCGCCGTTCCACCACCAGCGGGATCGTCACCACATCGGTCGAGAAACCCTGCGCCGTCAGCCCCGCGAAGCCGTAGCCCAGCGCCCAGCCGACCGGCACCGCGACGGCGGTCAGCAGCATGATCTCGCCCACCAGAACCCAGCCGACCTCCGCCCGGGAAAAGCCCAGCACGCGCAGGCTGGCCAGTTCATGCGCCCGTTCGGCAAGCTGTATCCGCGCCGCGTTGTAGACCACCCCCAACGTGATCAGCATACCGATGGCGGTATAGATCATCCCCATGGTCAGCAGGTTCTCGGCAATCGTGTCGGCGAACTTTGCCCGCACCTCGGCCAGGTCGATCAACCCGGCGACCGCGCCGGTCCGCTTGATCGCCGCGTTCAGATCGTCCATCCGTGCCGGATCCACCAGAAGGTCGATGCGGTTCACCTGCGGCGCAGTGCGCATCCGCGCGAACAGCGCATCCCGGTTCATCAGCACCTGCTGCCCCAGGCTTTGCCGCACCGTGCCGGCGACGGTCAGCGCCCAGGTCTCGCGCGGGGGCGCCAGAAGGTCGATCAGCACCCGGTCGCCGGCAGCCAGCCCCATCTCGTCGGCCAGAGACTGCGGCACCACCAGCCCGTCCGGCGGGATGGCGACGGGGTTGCCGGCGGCGTCCAGAACCCGGACCAGACCGCCGCCGTCGCTGCGCGCCTCGAGCGGAAGAAGGCGGCTGCGGCTGCCGCTGCGCAGACGGACCGGCAGCGCATAGCCGCCCTCGGCCACCAGGACACCGGGAAGCGCCCGGGCATCTTCCACCGTCTGCAATCCCTGCGACTGCGAAAGGGCAAGCGTGACGTGCTGACGATTGGTCTGGACGAAAAGTTCGTCCACCATCACCTCCATCGCGTCGAAGGTGAAATACGAGGCGACCAGCACCGCGACCGAGGCCGCGACACCGAACAGCGTCACCGATGCGCGGCCAGGCCAGCGGGTGATCGAGCGCAGGATCATCATGGTGGTCTGCCGAAGCCGCAGAACTTGGCCCAGCCGGTCCACCAGACCGCGCTGGAACACCGGCGGAGCGGGCGGCTGCATCGCGACTGCCGGCGCCAGCCGGACGCTGGCGTGCACCGCCCGCAGCGCCCCCAGCACCACGGTGGCCATGCCAAGGGCGCCGGACAGGACCACAGCCCAGGCGCCGGGCATGTAGATCAGGAACGGGAAGCGGAAGAAATCGGCATAGAGGGCGGTCATCCGGTGGCCCAGCCCCCAGCCGGCCAGCCAGCCAAGGATCACCCCGGCAACCCCGATCCCGAGACAGAGTTTCAGATAGTGCCAGCCGATGGCGAAGGTCGAGTAGCCGAAGGCCTTGAGCAATCCGATCTGCTGGCGTTCAAGCGCGATAAGCCGGCCGAGGACCATGTTCACCAGAAAGGCCGAGACGATCAGGAACACCGGCGGCAGGATCAGAGCCATCGCGCCCAGCTGTTCCAGCTCGCTGGCCAGACAGGCATGCGACACCTGCCGGTCGCGGCCATGGGCGCCGGTTCCGCCGTAGGGGGCGAGAAGCCGGTCCAGCGCGGCAATCACCGGTGCCGGATCGGTGCCGCGCATCAGCGACAGCGACAGTTCGTTGAAGGCCCCGTCCATGTCGGTGGCTGCCGCGATGGCCGCTTCGCCCATCCAGATCAGGCCATAGCGCCGGTCGTCCGGCATCAGCGCGCCGGGCCCGATCGTGTAGATGAATTCGGGCGACAGGACATGGCCGGTCACGACCAGTTCGCGCCGTTGCCCGTCGATCACCGCAGCGAGCCGAGCGCCGGGCAAAAGACCGTTTGCAAGGGCGAAGGGTTCCGACAGCAGCACCTCGTCAGCACGCTCCGGGAAAGGCAGGCGCCCGGCGCGCAGCAGCGGCCGGTTCAGGACGGGCTCACCGACCTTCGGCAGCGACATGACCCGCGCCGCGGCGGGTGCCGGTTCCCCCGGAAGGTCGAGGACGGCCGCGGCCACGATCCGGCCTTCGACATGCCGCACGCCGCGGATCGCGGCGATGTCGCCCAGCAGCGCCCTCGGCACCCGGGTCGCGCCGGCGAAGATGTCGGCAAAGGCGTTGCGCTCGTAATAGGTGTCCCGGGTCTCGACCAGCGACCGCTGTGTGCCGGTGGCCAGGATCAGCACCATCACCCCGCACGCCAGCACCAGCGCGATCGCCAGCCCTTGCGCCCTGATCCGGCGCAGGTCGCGCACCAGCTTTCGGTCGAGCGCGCGCATCACCAGCTGACCTCGGACGGTGCCACCCGGTCGGGATTGCGTTCTTCGCGGGCGACCCTGCCGTCGGCAAGATAGATCACCCGGTGCGCGATCTTGCGGATGGCGATGTTGTGCGTGATCAGGACCGTCGCCGTCCCCAGATCGTTGTTCACCTCGACCAGCGCCTCCAGCACCGCGATCCCGGTCTTGCTGTCCAGCGCGCCGGTCGGTTCGTCGCACAGCAGGACCTCCGGTCGCTTGGCGATGGCCCGGGCGATCGCCACGCGCTGCTGCTCTCCGCCCGACAACTCTGCCGGAAAATGGTCGAGCCGGTGGCCGAGCCCCACCCGTTCGAGCGCCTCCTCGGGCCGCATCGGATTTCGGGCGATCTCGGTCACGAGCGCCACGTTCTCGCGCGCCGTGAGGGCCGGAACGAGGTTGTAGAACTGGAACACGAAGCCGACATGATCGCGCCGGAAGGCGGTCAGCTGCGCGTCGCTTGCGCGCGTCAGCTCGCGGTCGCGGAAGAACACCCGCCCGCCGCTTGGCGTATCGAGACCGCCGAGGATGTTCAGGAGCGTCGACTTGCCCGATCCCGAGGCGCCCAGCAGCACGACCATCTCGCCCTCGGTCAGGGCCAGGTCGACGCCGCGCAGGGCGTGAACCTCGACCGCGCCGGTGCGATAGACCTTGGTCACGCCCTCGGTGCGGAACACGGGCAGGGTTGTGGACGGGTTATCACGCATCAGGCCGACCTTACCCCGGATCGGCGCGCCCTGTCTTGACCTGCCTCAAGAACCTCCGTTTTCGATAAGCCCGTCCGGCGGATCGGCCACGATCCTGCCCATGGCCAGATCGACGGTCGGAACGACCGCGCGGCTGAAGGGAAGCAGAACCGGCGCCCGCAACGCCGGCCCCTCGATTTCCAGCAGATCGCCGGCACCGTGGTTCAGCACCGCCCGGACGGTGCCGATCACCGTGCCGCCGGTATCGACCACTGTCAGACCGATCAGATCGGCGTGGTAGAACTCGTCCTCGGCGAGCTCCGGCAACCGGTCGCGGTCGGCAAACAGCCGCTGGCCGCGAAGGGAATCTGCCGCCTCCCTGGTTGCAACCCCGCTCAGGCGCGCGGAGAGCCCGTTCGCGATCACGCCGGTCAGCGTCACCTGGAACGACCGGCTGCCATCCTCGGTCCACAGAGGGCCGTAGCCGGCAATGGCCGCCGGTTCGGCACAGAAGCTTTTCAGACGCACCTCGCCGCGCACGCCGAAGGCGCCGGCGATGGCACCCACGCAGACACGGTCGGGTCTGGCCAACTCTGCCCCCGGCCTTCAGGCGCGACGCCGGGCCGTCATTCCGCCGCAGCGGCCTTCTTGGCGGCGCGCTCGGCCGATTTCTTGCCGGGGACGGCCCGCTTGGGATTGTTCCGCTCGGCTTTCGGGCGAACCCCGGCCGCTTCGAGGAAGCGCGCGACGCGGTCGGTCGGCTGCGCACCCTGCGACAGCCAGTACTGCACCCGCTCCATGTTCATGCGGATGCGGTTCTCGTCGTCCTTGGGGCGCAGCGGGTCGTAGCTGCCCAGTTTCTCGATGAACCGGCCGTCCCGCGGCATGCGGCTGTCGGCAGCGACGATGGCATAGTGCGGACGCTTCTTCGAACCGCCGCGGGCAAGTCTGATCTTCATGGACATGGTCTGAACTCCTGTGGATTGGGTCTGTGACAGGCAGGGCCTATCGTTGCAGTCTCTCGTGGTGTCGGATGACTTCCGAGATGATGAACGCCAGGAACTTCCGGGCGAATTCGGGGTCGAGGTCGGCCTCGGCGGCCAGCCGTTCCAGCCGGGCGATCTGTTCGGCCTCCCGCGCCGGATCCGAGGGCGGCAAATCGTGTTCGGCCTTCAGCCGGCCGACCGCCTGCGTGTGCTTGAAGCGCTCGGCCAGCGTATAGACGAGGATCGCGTCCAGCCGGTCGATGCTGTGCCGGTGGTCGCTCAGGATGGCGGCGGCGCGGGTCGCGGTTTCGGTCATGCAAGGCTCCGAAGATCGTGAAGGATGACGACATCGCCCGGGTCGATCCCCGGCCGGTCGCAGTCGCGCCCGCCGAGCCGCCGCGCCAGCGCCAGCGAGCGCGCGTTCGCCGGGTCGATGATGCTGATCAGGTGATCCCAGCCGAAGCGGCGCCGCGCCCAGCCCATCACCGTCCGCGCCGCCTCGGCGGCGATGCCGCGGCCCTCGGCCGCTGGGACGACGAACCAGCCGAGTTCCGGTTCGGGATAGCCCTCGCCGTGAAAGATCCCGACCTCGCCCAGATAGGCCCCCGTCTGCCGATCTTCCACGGCGAACGGGCCATAGCCCTTGAGAGGCCAGAGCGCAACGTCCGACGCCCAGATACGCCAGGCCGAAAGACGGTCGCGCGGTCCGCCTTCGTGCACCGCGCGCGGCGAGGCATGGAAGGCTGCGTGATGGTCGAAATCGGCCAGCTGCGGCATTCGCAGGCGCAGACGGTCGGTCAGGAGTTCCGGCGCGGCGGTCATGCTGCCGTGCCCCCACCGTGGCGCCAGACGCTCGCGCCGTCCACGGTTCCATCGTGCCGCGCCCCGAGCCGCTGTGCCACGCGATCGGATGGCGTATTGCCGGGCGCGACATAGCTGACAAGCGCCGGCAGCTGCGCCGTGGCAAGCGCCCAGTCGCGCGCGGCCGCCGCCGCCTCTGTGGCGACGCCCCGCCCCCGCGCCTCGGGCAGCAGAAGCCATCCCAGTTCCGGCTCTCGGTCGCCCGGCTCGAACCCGACCATGACGAAGCCCAGCACCGTCCCTGCCCTGTCAGTCACCGTCCAGACGCCATGGCCCCGCAACAGCCACAGCCCTACGTAAAGCCCGAAGTCGCGGAACGCCGCCCCGGCATCGACCACATCGCCAAGATGGCCCTCTGCATCGGCCTCGTGCAGCGCGATCCAGTGCTGTGCATCCTCCAGCGTCGGGGCACGCAGGATGCAGCGCGCGGTTTCGATCACCGGCAGGGCTGCGCGCAGGCCGGTCGCGAACTCCGCGGCAGCGCCGGGAACGGGACGCAGATGCGGCGCCGTCATGCGATGGACTCCGGCATCGGATGCCGACAGATGGTGCTTTCCCCGCAGATTTCGTGCACGAAAAGGCCGTCCGGCGCGCAGCCCATCCGCCGCGCGAGCGCCTGGCTGCGGGTGTTCGCCGCCGCGATCAGGCTGATTGCCGTGGTCCAGCCGAGCGTCCGGTAGGCAAAGCGCCGTGCCGCCAGCGCCGCCTCGAACGCCAGCCCCCGGCCCTCGGCCTCGGGCACCCAGATCGTCCAGCCGATCTCGGGCTCCGGCCATTCCTCGGGGAACCACGGCCCGCACATGCCAAGCGGCGCGTCGCTGTCCCGGTCGCAGAACACGAACATGCCATAACCGCGCAGGGGCCAGTGGCCCACGAGATGACAGAACGCGCGCCACGCCATGCCGCGGTTCATCGGACCGCCGATGTGGCGGGCGCGGTCCGAGGCGGCGCAGTCGGCCCAGACCGGGAAATCCCCGATCTGCGGACCGCGCAGCCGCAGCCGTGCGGTCTCGATCACCGGAACATCCGTCAGCGCTGGCTTCATGCCGCGACCTCGGCCGTCGCGGGAATGGCAAAGACATCGCGGGTCTGCCCGTCGGGAAACGCCGCGCGCCGGACGAATCGGCCGCCCAGCGCAAGCGTCAGCCGCCGCGCGGGTTCGTTGGCGTCAAGGAAATGCGTCTCGACCTCGGCCCATTCCAGCACCCGCGCCGCCCAGGCCAGCACCGCGCGCGAGGCCTCCAGCGCATAGCCGCGTCCGCGCGCCTCGGGCATCAGCCACCAGGTCAGTTCGTGCGATGGCCAGCCTTCGGGATGGACGATGCCGCAACCTCCGATCAGCCGGCCGCCTGCCGTCACGGCGAATTTGCCATGGCCGCGCAGCAGCCAGTGGCCGATGTCGCGGCAGAGCACGCCATGCGCCTGATCCGGCCGCAGCGGACCGCCATAGAACCGCGCCGCCGCGGCATCGCCGTAGAACCGGGCGTAACCCGCGAAATCCTCGGGCGCCGGCAGGCGCAGCCGCAGCCGTTCCGTCTCGAGGACGGGCGCATCGGGCCATGTCGGACGGGGCCGGGCGGTCATTTCTTGCGGCCGATCCCCAGACCGGACAAGCCGCCGGGCAGCGTCAGGCCCTTGCCCGGCCCGCCAAGGCCCGGCAGCCCCCCGCCCATGCCCTGCAACCGCTTGGCCGCTGCCTCGATCGCTGCCGGGTCCGCGCCGGCAAGCTCGGGCGTACCGCCCTTGCCGAACATGTTGCGGATGGCCTGCTTCATCATGCCGCCCTTGCCCATCTTCTTCATCATGTCGGCCATCTGGCGATGCTGCTTCAGCAGCCGGTTCAGTTCGGACACCTCGAGCCCCGCGCCCGCCGCGATGCGCTTCTTGCGGCTGGCCTGCAGAAGGTCGGGGTTCGCCCGTTCCTTCTTGGTCATCGACTGGATCAGCGCGATCTGGCGGCGCAGCATGCGGTCGTCGAACCCGGCCTCCTCGGCCTGTTTCGCCATCTTGCCCATGCCCGGCAGCATGCCCATGAGGCCCTGCATCCCGCCCATCTTCAGCATCTGTTCCAGCTGCATCTTCAGGTCGTTCATGTTGAAGCGGCCCTGCTGGAACCGCCGCACCATGCGCTCTGCCTGTTCGCGCTCGAAGGTCTCCTGCGCCTTCTCGACCAGGGCTACGATATCGCCCATCCCGAGGATCCGGCCCGCGACCCGTTCGGCGTCGAACGGCTCCAGCGCTTCGGTCTTTTCGCCGAGGCCGACGAAGCGGATCGGCTTGCCGGTCACCGCGCGCATCGACAGCGCCGCGCCGCCGCGGCCGTCGCCGTCCATCCGGGTCAGCACGACGCCGGTGATCCCCACCTTGCCGTCGAATTCGCGTGCGACGTTCACCGCATCCTGACCGGTCAGGCCGTCGACCACCAGCAGCGTCTCGCGCGGGCCGGCCACGTCGCGGACAGCCTGCACCTCGTCCATCAGCACTTCGTCGATGTGCAGCCGGCCGGCGGTATCCAGCAGATAGACGTCATAGCCGCCGAGGCTGGCCTGGGTTCTGGCCCGCTTCGCGATCTGCACCGCGCTTTCGCCCTTCACGATGGGCAGCGTATCGACCCCGATCTGGCTGCCGAGGATCGCAAGCTGCTCCATCGCCGCCGGGCGATTGGTGTCGAGCGAGGCCATCAGCACCTTCTTGCCCTCGCGTTCCTTCAGCCGACGGGCAAGCTTGGCGGTGGTGGTGGTCTTGCCGGAACCCTGAAGGCCGACCATCAGGATCGGCGCGGGCGGGTTGTCGATCTTGAGCTTGCCGGGATCCTCGTCGCCGGCCAGCACGCGGATCAGTTCGTCATGGACGATCTTGACGACCATCTGGCCCGGCGTCACCGATTTGGTCACGGCCGACCCGGTCGCCTTTTCCTGGACCCGTCGGATGAAATCGCGCGCCACCGGCAGCGAGACGTCGGCCTCCAGCAGCGCAACCCGAACCTCGCGCAGGGCGGCGGTGACGTCCGCCTCGGTCAGCGCGCCCTGCTTGGTCAGCCGGTCGAAGACGCTGCCAAGGCGTTCGGACAGATTCTCGAACATGCGGCCCTCCGTGACCTGTGGACTGACCCCGATATGGGGCGCTATGCGCTGCGGCCCAAACGGAAAGCGCGCCCGTGGGCGCAACGCGCTGACGGACGGCGATCCCGGCATGGGCCATGGGACCGGACGGGCGGACCTGTCCGGGATGGCGCGGGGCGTATCCGCGAACCGCGCCCGAGTCAAGCGCGGCGGGGGCAGTCCGCGACGAACACCCGGGTCGGGTGCAGCTCGCCCGCCCGGTAGGTGCCCACGGCCAGGGCGCGGCCCTGATACGAGGCCCAGGCCTCGTCGCCGAACCGAACCCCGGGGGCAGCGATCACCATGCCCGGACTGCCGTTGCGCAGCCGCGCCGCGCCCTCGGCCGTCGCGGGCAACTCCGGCAGGTCGGCAAGTGCGGTCTCGAGGGGCAGAAGATGCCCATCCAGCGCCTCGGTCCGTGCCAGCCGGTCGAGCGTGTCGAGCCCGATCCCCTGCGCGGCCTCGAAGGGCCCGGACCACTCGCGCCGCAATGCCGCGACATGCCCCAGACACCCCAGCGCCCGGCCCAGATCGCGCGCGATCGACCGGACATAGCCGCCCTTGCCGCAGACCATCTCGAATTCGGCGTGATCCGGGTCGGGCCGGGCGATCAGCGTCAGGCTTTCCACCCAGAGCGGGCGCGCCGCAAGGTCCAGCACCTCGCCTTCGCGTGCGAGGTCATAGGCCCGCTCACCTTCGACCTTGACCGCGGAGAATTGCGGCGGCACTTGCAGGATCTCGCCCCGGAACGCGGCGAGTGCAGCCTCGATGTCTGCATCCAGCGGGCGGGCCGGAGACGTTTCGATCGCCTCGCCCTCGGCGTCGTCCGTGCGGGTTGCGGCGCCGAAGCGTACGGTGAAGCGATAGCATTTCAGCGCATCGGTCACATAGGGCACGGTCTTGGTCGCCTCGCCCAGAGCCACGGCAAGAACCCCGGTCGCGGCCGGGTCAAGCGTGCCGGCGTGGCCCGCCTTCTGTGCGTCGAACGCCCAGCGCACCTTGTTAACCACCGCGGTCGAGGTGATGCCGGCGGGCTTGTCCACCACCACCCAGCCCGAAACCGGGCGGCCCCTGCGCTTCCGTCCCATCGTGTTCTCCCGCGAAGGCCGGCGGGATAGCGCCATGGCGAACCCGCGTCAACGCGGGACGACAAGCCCTACGACCGGCCCCATCGGAAAGCCGATGTCCGACCGGCCCAGCCCCGGCGCATGCAGCCGCGAGATGTTGCCGTCCAGATACAGCGCATCGCGGAGCCCGAGGTGATCGCGGAAGAACCGGGCGAAATCGTGAAAACTGACCCGTCCGCCGCTGATCGCGAAGGCCGCGCGCCGGCCGTCCGCGCTGATCCCGACCCCGTTGCGCACGAAGCGCGAGGGCGAGCCGGGGATGAACCGAGGGTGCAGGGCCCCGTCGATCACAAGAAGGGGCCCGGACTGGGTGGCGTGGATGCAGCCCGGGTCGCGCCGCACGAAGGCGCGTGTCTCGATGACCGCAAATCGGTCGGGAAGGACGCAGAAGACGCCGTTCGGCAGCATGCCGAAATTGCCCGGCCCCGCCGCCGTGACCGGTTCCGACAGCCTCTGTCCTTGCTCGACATGCAGGCCCACGGGGCTGCGGTCGCGGTGATACATCCCGGCATTCATGGCGAAGGCCAGCCGCGCGCCCTCGGCCGCCAGAAGCCCGTCGATACGGGCAAAGCTGCCCAGCGTCGCGCCCGCGGCGTCGCGCAGGAACAGACGAAGGTCTGCGCCAGCCGCGACCTCGCAGACGGTATAGCGGGTGCCTTCGAACGTCGTCTCGCGGCAGGGTTCTGCGATCACCGCGCCGCCAGCCAGCGCAAGGATCGCCGCAAGCCGGAAGATCATGCCTGGTCGGCTGTGTCGTCGCCCGCCAGGTCGCGCCGCACCCTGTCGTCGGCGAACAGACGCCGCGTCTCGTCCAGCCGGTCGAAGGTCTCGTCGACACGAAATCGCAGGTCGGGCGCGAACTTCAGCGTCATTGCCCGGGCGACATGGCGACGGAGTTCGGACTTGTTGCGCGCCAGCGCAGCGATTGCCCCCGGTGCGTCCGCCCCGCCCAGCGGCATGACGTAGGCTGTGGCGACCTTGAGATCGGGAGAGACCCGCACCTCGCCCACCGTGATCGAATGGCGATTCAGATCGGGGTCATGCACCTCGGCGCGCGCCAGCACGTCGGACAGCGTGCGGCGGATCAGTTCGCCCACCCGCAGCTGGCGTTGCGACGGGGCCTTGCCGGCCGTGGGGGAGGGGGGCCTGTTCATCCCGCTGATCTAGGGCCTGGGACCGGGTTTCGCAACGGCCTTGCCAAACGCGGCCCGAAACGGCACCACCGAACCGGAAGCGGGGGCCATAATGGACGCAAGACCGGGTATCGTGGTAACTGGCGCATCCGGCCGGATGGGCAGGACGCTGGTGCGGCTCCTGTCGACCTCGGACCGCCTGCGGCTTGCCGCCTGTGTCGAACGGCCCGGGCACGACTGGATCGGGCAGGATGTGGGCGAGGCGATGGGGGGCGCGGCACTGGGCGTCCGCGTGACTGACGACCCGCTGGAGGCTTTCGCCGGCGCGCAGGGGGCTGTCGATTTCACCAGTCCCGCCGCCACGGTCGAGTTCGCGGCGATCGCCGCGCAGGCCCGGCTCGTGCATGTCATCGGAACCACCGGGCTGGAACCGGCCCATCTGGAGCGGATCGCCGCGGCAGCGCGGCATGCTGTGATCGTCCGGGCAGGCAACATGAGCCTCGGGGTCAACCTGCTGCTCGACCTGACCCGCCGGGTCGCGGCGGCGCTGGATGCCGACTGGGACATCGAGGTGGTCGAGGCGCATCACCGCATGAAGGTCGATGCGCCGTCGGGCACGGCTCTGATGCTGGGCCACGCCGCCGCTGCCGGGCGCGGGGTCGATCTGGAGGCGGTCGCAGACCGCGGACGGGACGGCATCACCGGCGCGCGCAGCCGCGGCGCGATCGGCTTCTCGGCCGTGCGGGGCGGTGACATCGTCGGCGAGCATGACGTGATCTTTGCCGGCGAGGGCGAGCGGATCGTGCTGCGCCACATCGCGACCGACCGTTCGATCTTTGCCCGCGGGGCCCTGCGGGCGGTGGAATGGGGACAGAACCGCCCGCCGGGCGAGTACGACATGACCCACGTCCTGGGTCTGTGACCGACGCGCCCGGCGCGACCTCAGGCCAGAAGGTCGCGGAACACATGGGCCGGCAACCCGGCACGCGTCAGCCCCATCGCCCGCAGCGCGGCGTCGGACAGGGCGTCGAGACGTGCGAACTCCGTCTCGCGCATGGTCCTGTCCAGCGACGGGTTCCAGCCCTGCCCGCATCCGGCGACGAAAGCATCGAGCCTTGCGGCCTGTTCGGGGCTGAGCCGGGAGTTGGCGGCTATGAGACGGACGGTCAGGGTAGCCTCCCCCGATCGGGTTGGTCCTCCCTGCAAGAAGTCTACCACGAATGACCGCTCCGCGCCACCCGGACTGCCGCGACCGGCAGGCGTTCGCGCATGGCGGTGCGTGCTGTCGAGGGGCACAGATACGAGAAGGAATGGTGCCCAGAGCCGGAATCGAACCAGCGACACGCGGATTTTCAGTCCGCTGCTCTACCAACTGAGCTATCTGGGCGGGATCGGTGACGACCGCTGCGGGGCTGCATAGACGACAGGGCGCGCCCTGTCCAGAGGGGACGGCCGGATCAGCCGTCGTGGGGATGTCCGTCGACGATCACCCGAATCGTGCGGAGATCCTGCGAGAGGCATGTCAGGCTGGCGCGGTAGCCGGGGGCGATCCGGCCCAGTTCGCGCTCCAGCCCCAGGACCCGGGCAGGGACGCCCGATACCATGCGCAAGGCCAGGCCGACCGGGACGGACGCTTGTGCCACCATGGTCCGCACCGCCCGGTCGAGGGTCAGATGCGCCCCGGCGAGGGTTCCGTCCTCAGCCGTGAGCCGGCCGCCTTGCAGCGCAATGCGCCGGCCCGCCAGCGTGAAGCCGGTGCTGTCGTGGCCGACGGTCGGCATGGCGTCGGACACGAGGATCAGCCGGTCCTGCATCAGCCGGGCGGCAAGCGCGAGATTATGCGGATCGACGTGATGACCGTCCGCGATGATCCCCGCATACAGCCGGTCCGATACCAGGGCCGCGCCGGCCGGCCCGGGTGCCCGCGCGGAAATCGGCGGCATCGCGTTGAACAGATGCGTGACGCCCGACAACGCCCGCGACGTCGCCACAAGAGCGGCCGGTGCCTCGGTGTGACCG
>JBKBMT010000001.1:87992-131036 GCA_046295655.1 Gemmobacter sp.
GCGAACAGGATCACGCCCGCCGCAGCGAGCCGGTCGAGCTGCCCGGCCGGCTGCCGTTCGGGCGCGAGGGTCACAAGCAAGGGAAAGGGACGCGGCGCACCGAGGAGTTCGACGTCCGCATGCGTCAGCGGACGGATCGCGGTGCGGTCATGGATGCCCGGACGGTCGGGCGAAAGGAACGGCCCTTCCAGATGCAGGCCGAGGATCCCGGGCATCCCGGACGCAGTGGCCTCGGCGACGGCGCGGATGGCGGCAAGATAGGCATCGTCGGGTGCGGTGATGAAGGTTGGCAAGACGTGCGCAGCCCCGCCGCGCCGGGCGGCGCCGGCAATTCGGTCCAGCGTCGCTGGGTCCGGGCTGTCGTTGAACAGAACGCCGCCGCCCCCGTTGATCTGGAGGTCGATGAAGCCGGGCGCGACCACCGGGAAGGACAGATCGGCATCGGCCACCGTCCCGGCCCCGACTGCCACGATCCGGTCGCCGGCGATCTCGACGACACGTCCCTGTTGCGGCGACGCCGGCGAGCCGTCGTGAAGCGTCTCGGCATGGATCCGCAACCTGCGCGCCATGGATCAGGTCACGATCACGGCCGTATTCCACTCGCGGCAGCGGGCAGCAAGATCCTCCGGCGGCGATGCACTGGTGAACAGCCGGTCGACATCGGCCAGCGAGGCGATCCTGACCGGCGCCGTCCGGTCGAATTTCGAGGCATCGGCGGCCAGCCACGTCTCGCGCGATTGCCGGATGATGGCCTGGCTGACCCGCACCTCGCGGAAGTCGTAGTCCAGAAGGTCGCCGTCGGCATCGAGGCCCGATGTGCCGATCACCGCGATATCGACCTTGAAGTGACGCACGATCTCCAGCGTTACGTCGCCGACAAGGCCACCGTCCGCCCGTCGCAGCACACCCCCCGCGACGATGACTTCGACCGAATCGTTCGGCGCAAGGATGTTCGCAATGTTGAGGTTGTTCGTGACGACCAGAAGATCGCGGTGGCCAAGAAGTGCGCGGGCGACGGCCTCGGTCGTGGTGCCGATGTTCAGAAACACCGAAGCCGCATTGGGGATCTCGGCCGCGACAGCCGCGGCAATCCGTTCCTTCTCGACGCGGTTCATCTCGCGGCGCTCGGAATAGCCGATGTTGGCCACGCCGGAGGGCACGACGGCGCCGCCGTGGACGCGCACCAGCTGGCCGGCATCGCACAGTTCGCCCAGATCGCGGCGGATCGTCTGAAGCGTGACGCCGAAATGTTCGGCCAGATGCTCCACCGCAACCGAACCCGTGCTGCGCGCAAGCCGCAGGATCTCGGCATGTCGGAAATTCTGCGCCATGGTGTTCGTGGCCGCTCCCTGTCCTGCGGGCATCATTGCCGCTCGCCTGCGCCGCATCAAGCGGGGCCGGCATGCGCGGGTCGCGGCAGGCGGGCGGCAAAACGAAAAGAAACGAAAAGATCTGTTGACCGAACGCGCATCCACCGCCAGATTCCCTGCAGGTGTGAGGAGCGTTGGCGATGGACCAGGCACACGCAGTCGATCTTTTCGTGATCGGCGGCGGGATCAACGGCTGCGGCATCGCCCGCGACGCCGCGGGGCGCGGCCTTTCGGTCGTCCTGGCCGAAAAGGGCGATCTTGCCCAGGCAACCTCCTCTGCCTCGACCAAGCTGTTCCACGGCGGGTTGCGGTATCTCGAGTACTTCGAGTTCAGACTTGTGCGCGAGGCGCTGGCCGAACGCGAGATCCTGCTGCGGGCAATGCCGCATATAAGCTGGCCGATGCGCTTCGTGCTTCCCTACGATCCGGCGATGCGGTTCGACGCCGACACGCCGACATCGCGGCTGATCGGACTTTTCATGCCCTGGCTGCGCGGGCGCCGCCCGGCCTGGCTCATTCGGCTCGGCCTGTTTCTCTATGACACGCTGGGCAAGCGAAGCATCCTTCCCGGCACCCGCAGTCTTGACCTGCGCAACGATCCGGCCGGCCTCCCGCTTCGACCCGAGTTCCGGCGGGCGTTCGAATACTCCGACTGCTGGGTCGAGGACTCGCGCCTCGTGGTCCTGAACGCCCGCGATGCAGAGGCCCGCGGTGCCCGTATCCTGACCCGGTGCAACGTCGTGTCGGCGCGCCGCGAAGGTGCCGTCTGGCACGTCGGCCTGCGCCACGACGACGGCCGCTGCGAGACGGTGGCGGCACGGGGACTGGTCAATGCCGGCGGGCCCTGGGCCGAGACCCTGCTCAAGGGCGCGCTGGGACGGGAACCCAAGGCGCATGTCCGGCTGGTGCGGGGCAGTCACATCGTCACCCGCAAGCTCTTCGACCATGACCGCTGCTACTTCTTTCAGGGCAGCGACGGCCGGATCGTGTTCGCGATCCCCTACGAGACCGATTTCACCCTGATCGGCACTACCGACCGGGAACACGAGGGCGCCCCCGAAACGGCGGAATGCACCGAGGCGGAGCGCGACTACCTGCTGTCTTTCGTCAACCGCTATTTCCGGCGCCCGGTGACGCCGGAGGATATCGTCTGGTCCTACTCCGGTGTCCGTCCGCTCTATGACGACGGGGCCAAGTCCGCCACGGCCGCAACGCGCGACTACGTGCTGACCCTAGATACCGACGGGCCGGTGCTGCTCAACGTGTTCGGTGGCAAGATCACCACCTATCGGCGACTGGCCGAGGCGGCGATGGCGCGGCTGGCCCCGCATTTTCCGGCCGCCGGCGGGCCGTGGACGGCCGGGGCACCCCTTCCCGGCGGAGATTTCGCGGTGGACGGGTTCGAGGCGCTTGTCGAGACGCTGCGGCGCGACCATCCCCATCTGACCCCGCTCCACGCCCGCCGACTGGTTCGCGCCTATGGCACCGAGGCGGCGCAGGTGATCCGGGGGGCAACGGAGGCGATGGCGCCTGGCCGGCATTTCGGGGCGACCCTGACCGAGGCCGAACTCCACTGGCTCGTCACGCGGGAATTTGCACGCACCGCCGAGGATGTGGTCTGGCGCCGCACGAAGCTGGGGCTGCGTCTCCATCCCGACCAGATCGCCGAGATCGACGCCTGGCTGGCCCGTCATCCGGCGCTGTCCCGCCCGCCGTCGGCGGCGGAATAGCAGCTCTGGCAACCGCGCGCGCCCCGGCGCAGACTGGGGTCGGGCGCATCGGGCAACCACCATGGACGACGAGCCGGTTTTCGACGGTCACAACGACCTTCTGACGCATCTGTTCGCGACCGAAGATGCGGACGGAAAGGCGTTCTTCGACGGCCGGCACGGCCATCTGGATCTGGCGCGCTGCCGCGCCGGAAATCTCGCCGGAGGGCTGTTCGCGATCTGGGTGCCGGGCGATCCGGCCCGGTCGCCCGATCCGAACGACCCCGCCCCGGTGCATCCCGCCGTCGATCCGCAGCACGCCCGTCGCGTGACGCTGGCGCAGGCGGCAACGCTTCTGCGCATGGCGCATGCGCGTCCTGATGCGATCCGGCTCTGCACCACCGCGGACCAGATCGAGGCTGCCCGGGCTGCCGGAGTCATTGCCGCGGTGATGCATCTCGAAGGTGCCGAAGCGATCGACCCCGGGCTCGACATCCTGCATGTCCTCCATGCGGCCGGGTTGCGATCGCTCGGGCCGGTATGGAGCCGCGAGAATGCGTTCGGTCACGGCGTGCCATTCCGCTTTCCGGCCGGCCCGGACACCGGCCCGGGCCTGACCGAGGCGGGCCGGCGGCTGGTGGCCGAATGCGACCGGCTGGGCATCCTGATCGATCTCAGTCACCTGAACGAGGCGGGGTTCTGGGATGTCGCCGCGGTTTCAGACCGGCCGCTGGTCGCCACCCATTCCGCGGTGCATGCGATCTGCCCGTCTTCGCGGAACCTGACCGATCGCCAGCTCGACGCGATCGCCGAACGGGGAGGGCTGGTCGGGTTGAATTTCGGCGTCCGGTTCCTGCGACCCGACGGCCGGCGCGACAGCGCCACGCCCCTGACCCTGCTGGTTCGACACCTCGCGCATCTGGTCGAGCGCCTGGGCGAGGGCGGTGTGGCGCTCGGGTCCGATTTCGACGGCACCACGGTTCCGGACCGTCTGGCCTCGGCCTCGGCCCTGCCGGCGCTTGCCGCGGCCATGTCCGAGGCCGGCTTTCCGCCGGCTCTGCAGCACCGGATCTTCTGGCAGAACTGGCTCGACCTGTTGCGCCGCAGCATAGGCTGATCGGGGAACTCCGAAAATCCGACCCGTAAATCCCGCCTTCACCGTGGCCTGCTAGGGCTCGGGGCGGGTGAAAGGAAGGGTGAATTCATGGCCGGGCCGTCGAACGCCGCGCCAGTCATCGTCAAACGCAGGAAGGTCGTCGCGGGCGGCAGGCATCACGGCGGGGCCTGGAAGGTCGCCTATGCCGATTTCGTCACCGCCATGATGGCCTTCTTCCTGCTGATGTGGCTGCTCAACGCGACCACCGAGAAACAGCGCAAGGGCATCGCGGACTACTTCAACCCGACCATCCCGATCAACCGAATTTCCGGGGGCGGCGACGGCGCATTCGGCGGCGACAGCGTGTTCTCGGAAGAAGTGCTTGCGCAGACCGGCACCGGGGCATCGCGTGCTTCTCCGACGGCCGAACGCCAGGCGCGGGGCGAGGACAGCGACCATCTCGCGGCGATCGAGCAGCACGCGCTGGAACAGGTCGCGCAGCGGCTTCGGGCGCTCAGCGGCGAAAGCGTCCTTCTCGAAAGGCTCCTGCGCCATGTGGTCACGCGGCTTACAGACGAAGGGCTGGTCATCGAGATCTTCGATCTGGAAGATGCCCCCCTGTTCCTGCCTGACAGCGACGAACCGACACCGGTGACCGGGCAGATCGCCGCCATTCTGGCCCGATCCTTCGACATCGTCACGAATCAGGTCGCGGTCCAGGGTCATGTCCGCGCCTATCCGGTGACGCTGATCGTCAACCCGGTGTGGGATCTGTCCGCGGCGCGCGCCCAGCGGGTCCGGAGCTTGCTGGGCAAGTCGGGCCTCGACCCCGACCGGATGCAGCGCGTCACCGGATTTGCAGACCGCCGACCGGTTGCGCCCGACCCCAGCGCGGTGCGCAACAACCGCGTCGAGATCATCCTGCTGCGCCGGACCCGCTGAGAGGCCGGCCTTTCGGCCATTAGCGCGATCTTAAGCCGGCGTCCGCATCCTGCCCGCAACGAACAGGGTCACGGCAGCAGAAAGGTGCGGTTCCATGACGATATCTTCCTCGCTCAATGCCGGGGTGGCCGGACTGAACGCGAATGCGACACGGCTGGCTGCCATCGCGGACAATATCGCAAACTCGGCCACCCACGGCTACAAGCGCAGCTCGGTCGATTTCCATGCCCTGGTGAACGCCCCGACAAGCAGCCCGCGCTTCACCGCCGGCGGCGTCCGGGCGACCAGCCTCCGGATGATCGACGAACGCGGCCCGCTGATCTCCAGCGACAATCCGACCGATCTTGCGGTGAACGGGCGCGGCTTCCTGCCGGTCGCGGCGCTCGAATCGATCGGCCGCGGCGGTCCCTTGCCGATGTCGCTGGTGACCACCGGATCGTTCCGGCTGGATGCGGAAGGATTGCTGCGCACCGAATCCGGCCAGGTGCTGCTGGGTTGGTCGGCGCTGCCCGACGGCAGCTTCGCGCCGCAGCCGCGCGACACCACCGCAGGGCTCGAGCCGGTGCGCGTCTCGGTCAGCCAGTTCACCGCCAATCCGACGACAGCCGTTTCGGTCGCGGTGAACCTGCCCGCAGATGCCACCCGCGCCGGCGCTTCGGGTGACCCGCTGGAGCTGCCGGTGCAGTACTTCGGGAACCTCGGCACGACCGAGGCGCTCGTCTTCCGCTTCGCGCCGACCGTGCCGGCGGCCGGCAGTTCGAATCAGTGGACGTTGACCATCGAGGATTCGACGAGCGGCAGTACCGTCGGCGAATATGTCCTGACCTTCGACGACAGCCAGGCGGCGGGCGGCACGCTTGCCTCGGTCACAACGACATCGGGCGGACCCTACGACCCGGTGACAGGCCGGATGGACCTGACGCTCGGCAGCGGCACCCTTTCGCTCGACATCGGCGTGCCTGGCCAGCGCAACGGGATGTCCCAGCTGTCGGCCAGCTTCGCGCCGGTCTCGATCTCGCGCGACGGTGCCCCGGTGGCCAGCATCGTGGGGCTGGAGGTCGATGGAAAGGGCGTGCTTCACGCGCTCTATGATCAGGGCTTCTCGCGGCCGCTCTATCGCATTCCGTTGGTGGACGTGCCCAATCCGAACGGCCTGATCGCGCTGAACAACCAGGCCTATCGCGTATCGCCCGCAAGCGGTGCGTTCTATCTGTGGGATGCGGGCGACGGGCCGACCGGTTCGGTCGCAGGCTTCGCGCGCGAGGAATCGGCAACCGATGTCGCCCGGGAACTCACACATCTGATCCAGACCCAGCGCGCCTACTCCTCGAACGCGAAGGTCATCCAGACCGTGGACGACATGTTGCAGGAAACCACGAACATAAAGCGCTGAGACCTGACCGCGGAGACGGTGAATGAGCCTTTCCACAACGCTTAATGCCGCGCTCTCCGGCCTCGGCGCCGCCGCCCGGGGGGCCGAGGTCGTGGCCTCGAACATCGCCAATGCGCGCACCCCCGGCTATGCGCGGCGCGAGCTTCAGCTGACCGGAATCGTGCTTGACGGAAAGGGTCAGGGGGTGCGTGGTTCAGGCACCGCCCGCATCGTCGATCTGGCGCTCGCCAACGACCGTCGCGCGGCTGGCGCCCTGTCGGCGGGTGCATCGGTCCGGTCCGGCTTTCTTGCCGGCCTGGAACGGGTGATCGGCCTGCCGGGCGACCCCGGATCGCTGGGCGACCGCATCGGGCGGCTGGAAGGTGCGATCCTCGCGGCTGCGGGCCGACCCGAGGCCGAGGCGCGGCTTGCGGGGATCGCGGCAGAGGCGCGCGCCCTCGCGGGCGGCCTGTCGCAGGCATCCGCCCACGTCCAGCAGGAACGCGAGCGGGCAGACAGGGCGATCGCCGCCGATGTCGATTTCCTGAACCGGACGCTCGCGCAGATCGCCGATCTGAACGGCCGCATCCGCCAGGTCGCGGGGTCCGGTCGCGATGCGGCGGGGCTTGTGGACCTGCGCGCCCAGCTGATCGACGGCATCGCCGAGATCGTGCCGCTCCGCGAACTGCCGCGCGAACATGGCCAGGTCGCGCTCTACACCGCCGGCGGTGCGGCGCTGCTCGACGGCGGTCCCGCCGTCTTCGGCTTCGAGGCCGCCGGCACGATCGTTCCGCAGATGACACAGGCGTCCGGCGCATTGTCGGGCCTCACCCTCAACGGCCGGCCGCTTGCGACCGGCGGCGTCGGCACGCTGATCGCCGGCGGGCGCCTCGCCGCGGCCTTCGCGGTCCGCGACGAGCTTGCGCCGGCTGCCCAGGCCCGCCTCGATGCCCTCGCGCGCGATCTGCTGGAACGTTTCGCGGACCCTGCCACCGACCCGAGCCTCGGCCCGGGCGCGCCGGGGCTTTTCGCCGATCTCGGCGGTCCGTCCGGGCCGGGAGCCGAGATCGGGCTGGCCGGCAGGCTGCGGCTCAACCCGCTTGCCGATCCCGATGCCGGCGGCGAACTCTGGCGGATCCGGGCCGGACTGGGCGCAGCCGGCCCGGGCGACAGCGGATCCGCGGCCCAGCTCGACCGGCTTGCCGCCGCGCTCGATGCCCCGCGCGTCCCGGCCTCGGGTGGCTTCGGTCCCGGCGCGCGCAGCTTTTCCTCCCTCGCCGCCGATCTCGCCTCGGGCCTCGTTGCCGCACGGCTGTCGGAAGAGGATGCCGCAACCCATCTTTTCGCCAGGCTCGCCACGCTGCGCGAGATCGAGGCCGCAGGGGGCGTCGATACCGATGTCGAACTGCAGCGGCTGCTGCAGATCGAACGCGCCTATGCCGCGAATGCCCGGGTGATCCAGGCCGTCGACCGGATGCTCGAAAACCTGATGGGGCTCTGACATGACTATGACCTCGATCGGCGATCTGGCCCGCAGCCTTACGCTGCAACGCACCGCGACGGCCGCCAAGGGCCGCATGAACGCCCTGATCGGCGCGCTTGGGTCGGGGCGGACAGAGGATCCGGGGCGCGCGCTGCGGGCCGACCTCGGGCCCGTCGCCGCCATGTCCGCAAGCCTTGCCCGGATCGAGGGCTGGCGCGCCGCGGCCCTTCAGACCGGACAGCACCTGTCGTCGATGCAGCAGGCGCTGGACAACTTCGATCGGCTCGCCGACGCCCTTTCCGGCCAGCTGATCGCCGCCGCGTCCGGCGGGTCTGACGCGGTGACCGATCTGGCCGCCCGTGAGGCGCGGGAGAGCTTCGAGGCCCTTATCGGCACACTGAACGCCCGGGCGGGCGGCCGCAGCCTGTTCGCGGGCGCGGCGACCGAAGGTCCGGCCCTTGCCCCTGCCGCTGCGATCCTTGCCGAGCTTGCCGCCGCGACTGCGGGCGCGGTCTCGGCCGCCGACGCAAAGGCCGCAATCGACGCGTGGTTTTCGGCCCCCGCCGGCTTTGGTGCCACCGGCTATCGCGGCAGCGCGGCGCTCCTCGGCCCCGTCGGCGTGGGGCCGGATAGCCGGGTGATGATCGATGTGACCGCCGCCGACCCGGCCTTGCGCGACACGCTCGCAGCGGCCGCCCTTGCGGCGCTGGTGGGCGAGGGGCTGTTCGCCGGGCAGCCGGACCGTCGGCGCGCCGCCCTGCTGGCCTCGGGGACCGCGCTGATCGGAACGGCCGAGGGCAGGGCGGGCGTCGCGGGCCGGATCGGCCTTGCCGAAAACCGGGTCGCGGCCGCCACGGCCCGAAACGAGGCCGAGGCATCAGGCCTTGCAATCGCGCGCGCCGGTCTTCTCGAGGCCGATCCCTTCGCCACCGCGACCGAACTCGAGGCCGTCCGCACCCAGATCGAGATGATCCATGCACTGACTGCCCGGGTCTCGCGGCTGAGCCTGCTGGACCATCTGCGATGAAGACGCTGCGTCTCTTATCCCGGCTGTGTGTCGCCCTCGCGGTGGCGGGCTGCCTGGCCCTGCCGCTGGCGGCCGGACCGGTGCGCCTGAAGGATCTGGTCGAATTCGACGGCGTGCGCGGCAACGATCTGGTCGGATACGGCCTCGTCGTGGGGCTCAACGGCACCGGAGACAGTATCCGGAACGCGCCGTTCACCGAAGAGATCATGGCCAATCTTCTGGAACGACTGGGCGTCAATGTGGCGGGTGAGCAATTCCGGCCGCGGAACGTTGCGGCGGTGCTGGTGACCGCGACGCTGCCGCCCTTTGCCCGCTCGGGCGGCCGGATCGACGTCACCGTTTCGGCGATCGGCGATGCAAAGAGCCTGTTGGGCGGCACGCTGGTGATGACCCCGCTGAACGGCGCCGACGGGCGCATCTATGCCGTGGCCCAGGGCGCGATAATCTCGGGCGGCATTGCGGCGCAGGCACAGGCGGCGCAGGTGGTCCAGGGCGTTCCGACCGCCGGAGCGATCCCCGGCGGCGGCCGAATCGAGCGCGAGGTGGATTTCGACTTCGCACAGCTCGACTCGCTTCGTCTTGCGCTGCGGGTCCCGGACTTCACCACCGCCGGCCGTATCGAGGCTGCCGTCAACGCCGAGTTCGGCCGGCCGGTCGCGCTGATGCTCGATTCCGGCACGATCGCGGTTGATATTGCCGCGACGCGACAGCGCTCGCCGGCGCATGTCCTGGGGCGGATCGAGAATCTGTCGATCCTTCCGGAAACCCGCGCCCGGGTCGTCGTCGATCAGCGCTCGGGCACCATCGTGATGGGGGCCGATGTCCGGATCAGCCGGGTCGCCGTGGCGCAGGGTGGTCTGACGCTCCGGGTCGAGGAAATGCCAGCGGTGGTCCAGCCGAACCCGTTCTCGCCCGGCGAGACGATCGTCGTGCCGCGCAGCGTCGCAGGGATCGAACAGCCGCCCGGGACCGGGCTTGCCGAAATCTCCGGCTCCACCTCGCTGTCCGAGATCGTCGCCGGCCTCAACGCGCTGGGCGTCGCGCCGCGCGACCTGATCGACATTCTCAAGAGCATCAGCGCCGCCGGTGCGCTGCATGCGGAACTGATCGTCAGGTAGCGTGGGACGAGGCGGCGACAGGGCAATCGCGACGGCCGGGATCGTCGCACCCTGACCGGCGGGACCTGCCGGGCGGGCGGGCCCGGCGCCGGCAGTGCGATCCGGGATCGACCCCCGGCCGCGGCCGGTCGCGAGCGGAGCTGCCGGATATGCTGCGGGCCGGACCGGCAGAGGACCCTGACGGATCCCGCGCGGTGCGCATCGGCTTGCCACGGCGAGCGACAGGGCCGCTGACCGCCGGATGGCGCCCGGGACGGGGGATCGTGGTGCAACGACCGGATCGATACCGCCGAGTGCGCTTGTGGCGGGCCGAGCCGCGGTCGCTTCGCGATGGACAGCCGGTGCCCGGGCGCGCAACATCCCGTCGAACCCGTGCCGGAACCGGACCGATGAATGCCGCCTCTGCCTTCCGCCGGAACCGGACGGCCATCCTCCGTGCCGGACGCTCCGGCGATCCTGCGCCGGACCGGTCGCATCGCTGCGGTCCGGATGGAGCCTTGCACCCCGGCCGGACCGCATGTTCCGCGACGCCGCACGGACGAGACCTGTGCCACCGGATCCAGGCGGTTCCCCCGCGCCGCGCCCGGGGCGGGAGGGCAGGACCGGTCTTCGAACGGCCTGCGGCACCGAACCGGCGCGGCCGTGCGATGCACCCTGTCTGCAACCACCCTCGGGCCGGGGGCCGGATCAACCCGAGGTCGGCCGGATGAACGATCGTCCCGGTCCGGGAGGCGGCCTGTGGTCGGTGGTGGCGCCGATGATCCTTGTCGCGGGACTGCTTGCCGTGCTGCTGGCCGTCTGGCTGCGCGGATCGTTCGGAACGGGGCCGGAAACCCGGCCGCTGGAGGATCTGCCACCCTTCCGGACCCTCGTCGGCCCGACGAACCCGGCGATCTCGGCAACCGGGCCGCTGACGGGGATCGAGGGCGAGGCGAGCCTTGATGAGATCCGAATCTCCCTGCGCAGGGCACCCTGTCCGATCCTGTTCGGCGACGGACCGGCCGAGGCCGTCCCCGTTGCCGTCTTTACCGAACATCGCTGCCCGCACTGCCGCGCGCTGGAGGCCGACCTGGACGCGCTTGCCGCGCGCCGAGATCTGTCCTTCCGGATCACCTATCACGACCTGCCGATCTTCGGGCAATCCTCGGTGACCGCTGCGCGGGCGGCCCTGGCGGCCGAGCGCCAGGGCGCGGATGTGGCCATGCGGCAGCGCCTGCTGCGCTCCGGCCTCGTGGTGGACCGGGCCTATGTCGCGACGGTGGCGCAATCGTTGGGGCTGGATCCGGATCGCCTGCTTGCCGACATGGACCGGCCGGAGGTGACCCGGCGGCTGGAGCGGACCCGCGAGGTCGCGGCGGCGCTGGGGATCGGCGGGACACCCGGGCTGGTGATCGGGCGCACGGTGGCTTTCGGCCGCCTGCCGCCCGATCATATCGCACGGATCATCCGCGCCGAGGCCGCCGCCCCGCCGCTTTGCGACTGATCAGTAGCAACTGGTCCCGCAGGCCGGCGGCATCGGGCTGGGCGGTGTCACGGCGGCGCCGCCCAGATGGCAGAGTCCTCCACAACCGACGCCTTCGTTGTTCACCCAGCCCGGCCGCGGCGGGGTGCCGGAGAGCGGTGTGTAGCGCGTGTGCACGACCGACGAGTTCGGCTGCGTGACCGGGTTCACCACCACCTCGACCTGCAGGGTCAGGTTCGCCGCATTGCTGCCACCGGGTGCGGCGCAGCCGACCCCCGGCTTTCCACCGCGCAGAAGCCGGCACCAGGTCGCATCGTCGGGTGCGATCAGATAGACGTTGTTGCCCTTGTGGCAGGTGGTGCAGTTCTCGTTCAGGTTCGATCCGTCCTGCAACTCGCGGATCCGCAGCACGTTGACGTCCCACGGCAGCCGCTGTCCGGTGTTACGGTCGATGTTGTCCCAGAAGCAGGCGTTGCCGGTGCCCGCGCCCTGGCAGATGATCCCGGCAAGCTGCGCCGTGCCGGCCGCGTTGCGCCGCGGCAGGGCGACGCAGGCACCCCGGCGATGCGGCGAGGCCCAGGTCCAGACCTCGGCGAACTGACCGGGGCTGAGCAGGTTCTGCGTCAGCGTTCCCTGCGAGGTCCAGGCCGAGCCGGAGATCGAGAAATCCGGCGGAACCGGCACGCCCGCGTTGACGCAATCGTTCATGTAGGGCGTGTTCCAGAACGCGATCAGGATGTCGCGCAGCCGCTTGTGGACCAAGAGGATATCATCGCGCAGAGCCTTGAACGGCTTCGCCACCAGGATGTAGTTGTCCAACAGGAACTGCGCCCGCCACAGGATCGCGCTTCGCCGCGCGTCGCCAAGGCGGAAGGCGTAGGCCTCGATCAGAAGGTGGCGCAACGCCGCGGCCTCGACCGGTTCGAGCTTTTGCAGAAGCTCGCCGGCCTCGACCTCCTTTATCAGGGCCTGCAACCGTTCGTCCGCCTCGCGCGGCAGATCGCCGTCGGGCCGCCCCGCGCGCGCCGCCTCCAGCAGTTCGGCCTGAAGCTCGAGGACTTCCGGAAAGTTCAGTTCGACCCGCCGGCCCTCGATGTCGAACAGAACCCCGTGGCCCGAAAGCGCCATCCGCTTCTGAAAGCCGAAGCGCAGGTCCGTCTTCAGCTCGTCGGGGATGAGCACCGCCGCATCGGGCGGAACCTCGACCTGGAAATGACGCTCGGGGCGCTTGGTCAGATAGAATTCGATCTGCGCAGCCAGATCGCGATGAAAGCTGCGCTGATCGCGGTCCTGTGCGGTCGCCGGGGTTGCGGCCACCATGGCAAGGAGAACGAAAGCCGTCACGCGGTGCATGGATTCACCTCAAAGCAGTTCTGAACTAAAAAGAAACAATCTGCGCGAGCATCGCACGCTTGCCCGAGTCGCTCAAGCGTCTTGATCGGCCCTGCTTGTGCCAGTGCCGCCAAGCATCTATCCCTGCCAGCGATCTGATGCCCAAGGGGGACTGCCATGACCAACCAGCGTTTCGACAAGTCGAGACTGCCCAGCCGCCATGTGACCGAGGGCCCGGCCCGCGCCCCGCACCGCAGCTACTTCTACGCCATGGGCATCACCGAGGAAGAAATCCATCAGCCCTGGGTGGGCGTCGCCACCTGCTGGAACGAGGCCGCGCCTTGCAACATCGCGCTGAATCGTCAGGCTCAGGTGGTCAAGCACGGGGTCAAGAAGGCCGGCGGCACCCCGCGCGAGTTCACCACGATCACCGTCACCGACGGCATCGCCATGGGGCACGAGGGCATGCGGTCGAGCCTCGCCAGCCGCGAGGCGATCGCCGATACGGTCGAACTGACGATGCGCGGCCACTGCTACGATGCCCTTGTCGGTCTTGCAGGCTGCGACAAGAGCCTGCCGGGCATGATGATGGCCATGGTCCGGCTGAACGTGCCCAGCGTGTTCATCTATGGCGGTTCGATCCTGCCTGGCCGGCTGAACGGCCAGGACGTCACCGTGCAGGATGTGTTCGAGGCGGTCGGCAGGCATCAGGCGGGCAACTATTCCGACGCGGAACTGGCGATCCTGGAGCGCGTGGCCTGTCCCAGCGCAGGCGCCTGCGGGGGACAGTTCACCGCCAACACCATGGCCTGCGTGTCCGAGGCCATCGGTCTGGCGCTGCCCAACTCCTCGGGTGCTCCCGCCCCCTACGAATCCCGCGACCAGTATTGCGAGGCGTCCGGCGTGGCGGTCATGAACCTGATCGAGAAGAACATCCGCGCCCGCGACATCGTTACCCGCAAGTCGCTCGAGAACGCCGCGCGGGTCGTGGCCTGCACCGGCGGATCCACCAACGCGGGCCTGCACCTGCCGGCCATCGCCCATGAGGCGGGGATCGACTTCGACCTGTTCGATGTCTGCGACATCTTCCGCGACACGCCCTATTTCGTGGATCTCAAGCCCGGCGGGAAGTATGTGGCCAAGGATCTTTACGAAGCAGGCGGCGTCCCGGTGGTGATGAAGGAACTGCGCAAGCTCGGCCTCATCCACGAGGATTGCGTGACCGCCACCGGTCGCACGATGGGCGAGGAGCTGGACCTGGTCGCGCGAGAGGCCGACGGCCGCGTGATCTATCCCGCTGCCACACCGATCACCCGGACCGGAGGCGTGGTCGGGCTGCGGGGCAACCTGGCCCCCGACGGCGCGATCGTCAAGGTCGCCGGCATGAGCGAGGAGGAACAGGTGTTCACCGGCCCCGCCCGTGTGTTCGAATGCGAGCAGGACGCCTTCGAGGCGGTTCAGAAGCGCGGCTACAGGGAAGGCGAGGTGATCGTGATCCGCAACGAGGGGCCCGCCGGCGGTCCGGGCATGCGCGAGATGCTGGCCACCACCGCCGCTCTGTCGGGTCAGGGCATGGGCAAGAAGGTCGCGCTCATCACCGACGGCCGGTTCTCAGGGGCCACACGGGGCTTCTGCGTCGGCCATGTGGGGCCCGAGGCGGCGCATGGCGGACCCATCGCGCTGTTGCGGGACGGCGACATGATCACCATCAACGCCCTGACAGGGGAGCTTTCGGTCGATCTGTCCGATGCCGAACTGGCCGAGCGTCGCAAGGCATGGACGGGTCCGCGCAAGACCGATTACGCATCCGGCGCGCTCTGGAAATACGCCCAGCAGGTCGGCGGTGCACGTCTTGGCGCCGTCACCCATCCCGGCGCCCGTGCGGAGACGCATGTCTACATGGACCAGTGACCGCCCCTGTTGCTACCGTATCCCGGAGGCACGGCAAAGCCGTGGCGCCGCGCTGTTGCAGCTTGCAGCGGCGTAGCGGAACGGTAACCATGCTGTTGCCATTATGGAAACGGCGCCGGCGAAGGTGCCGGTCTGGGGCATGCGCGCGATGGGCGGCTGGACAGGCGGCATGATCGACCGGATGGTGCAGGCGCGCAGCCTGCGCCGCTGGCGCCGCATTGCCGAAGACGCAGGAAAACTTGACGTCGGCGCCCTGCGGGAGCTGCGCGGGCAGGCCCGCGCGCAGCGTCGGCAGATCGACAGGCTTCTGCACGTCGCGGAGGGCCGGCTCGCCCTGCCGCTGGCCGGGCCGAACCCGGTCCCCCGCCCCGCGACCGCGGACTGGGCATGGCGTCCGCCGCTTTGGTCCGGGCCGATCGGCATCGCGGGTATCGCCGGGGTCGAGAACCGGACCACGATCACCGAGGGCGCGACCTTCTTTCACGATTGCCGCATAAGCGAGATCGTGGCCCGCCAGATCCGCAACACCCGGCAGGAGGATCTGGCACCCTATGGGCTGCGGCTGGATGTGTTCCGGTTCGACGGCAGCTTCCTGTCGCTGGCGCTGGACCTGCCCGATACCGGGGTCGCGGGGCTACGCACGCGGCATCTGGTCCGGCTGGAGGCAACGATCGAACTGGAGAAACCGCTGGAGATCTTCGCGCGCTTGAACGTCAAGCATGGTCCGAATGTCGAGAATGTGGTGCGCGAGATCGACCTGCGCGAACCCCGGGCAGTGATCGACTTCGACCTCTTCTATACCCGGATGAACGAGAAACGGGTGGAGAAGGCCTGGATCGACCTGATCTTCGAGGGTGCCGAGCTGAACGAGATTACCCTGCGCGACGTGACGCTCAGTCGCAGGCCGAGGGCCGACCTGTGAAGGATACCGGGGACAGTGCGATGGACGTTCCGCGGTTGACCATGACCCGTCTGCGCGCAGGTATCTGGGAAGGCGTGCTGACACAGCCGCCGGACGCACCCGAACCCGAGGTCGAGGTGGTGCTGCGCGGCCGGGCCCTGGCGGCGGTCTCGACCATGCGCAGCCCGGGGGCGCCGGGCGACTGGCTGCTGCGCATCCCGCTTGCGCCCGAAATGATCTCGGACGGGGTGCAGACCTTTGTCATCCGGCTCCTGCCTGCCGGGCTGACCCTCGGCCATTTCACCGTCATCGCCGGCGACGGTCTGGAAGAGGATCTGCGGGCCGAAGTCGATCTGCTTCGCGCCGAGCTGGACATGCTGAAACGCGCCTTCCGACGGCATTGCATCGAGACCAAGGGCGACGGTTGACAAGCACCGCACCGGGCACCAGAGAGACGCAATGCTCGGAAACCTCCTCATGGTTGCCGCCGGCGGCGCGGCAGGGTCGGTGGCCCGCTATCTTGTCGTGATGGCGGGGGTGCGCGTCTATGGTCCCGGTTTTCCGGTCGGGACGCTGGCGGTCAACGTGCTGGGCTGCTTCCTGATGGGCGTGCTCTGGGTCTGGCTGACGCAGACGGGCCGGCTTGCGGCGTCTCCGCTGCTGACGGCGGGGCTGCTGGGCGGGTTCACCACCTTCTCGACCTTCGCGCTGGACGCGCTGGGGTTGTGGGAACGCGGGGCGGTGGCGGCCGCGGCTGCCTACGTCGTTGCCTCGGTGCTGCTGTCGCTTCTGGCGGTGCTGGGCGGAGTGCTGCTGATGCGCGGGGCCCTGGCATGACGGGCGTGCAGATCCTCACCGTTTCCGAGGACGAGGGCGAACAGCGGCTCGACCGCTGGTTCCGGCGCCGGTTTCCGCATCTGACCCAGGGCGCGGTGGAAAAGCTGTGCCGGACCGGTCAGGTTCGGGTGGACGGGGCGCGGGCAAAGGCGGCATCCCGCGTTGGGCCGGGAATGCAGGTGCGGGTGCCGCCGCTGCCGCCGCCCGGACCCGCCCCCGCACCGCCGAAGCCCGAGGGGATTGCCGAAGCCGACGCCCGGATGATCCAGGCTGCGGTCCTGTGGAAGGACCAGCACCTGATCGTCCTGAACAAGCCGCCCGGCCTGCCCAGCCAGGGCGGCTCGGGCCAGTCGGGCCGACATGTGGACGGTCTGACCCCCGCACTGACCTTCGGCTACAAGGACCGGCCGAAGCTGGTCCACCGGCTCGACAAGGATACGTCGGGCATCCTCGTTCTGGCCCGGACCGACCGGGTGGCCCGCGGACTGTCCGAGGCATTCCGGCACCGCACCAGCCGCAAGATCTACTGGGCGCTGGTCGCGGGCGTGCCCAGCCCGCGGATGGGCACGATCCGCTACGGCCTGGTCAAGGCGCCCGGCCGCGATTCCGAGAGGATGGTCTGCATACACCCCGCCAAGGTGGACGAGACCGATGGCGCAAAGCGCGCCACCACCGATTATGCCGTGCTGGATGCGCTGGGCAGCCGGGCCGCATGGGTTGCGCTGGTCCCGATCACCGGGCGGACGCACCAGTTGCGCGCGCACATGGCCGAGATCGGGCATCCGATCGTCGGCGACGGGAAATACGGCGGCTCGGGGCAGGACAACCCGGGCGACGGCTGGGGTGCGCAACTGGGCGGCGAGATCAGCCGCAAGCTGCACCTGCATGCCCGCAGCCTGACCATCGACCATCCGGTGACCGGAGAGCGGCTGACCTTCGTCGCCCCCTTGCCCGCTCACATGGCGCGGACCTGGGCGACGTTCGGCTGGTCCGAGACCGATGTGCCCCCCGATCCCTTCGACGCAGCGTCATGATCGGCGGCTGGGCAGCACGGCGGTTCTGGAAGCAGGCGCAGGTCACCCCCTCGGGCTCGGGTTTCGCTGTCCTGCTGGACGACCGGTCGCTTCGGACGCCCGGAAAGGTGCCGCTGGTGGTGCCGACGCTGGCCATGGCCGAGGCAGTCGCGGCCGAATGGGATGCGCAGGACGGCGAGATCCGGCCCGCCACGATGCCGGTCACACGGTCGGCCAATTCGGCGATAGACAAGGTCACGCCACAGTTCGGCGAGGTTTGTCGTCTGCTTTCTGCCTATGGCGAGACCGACCTTCTGTGCCACCGCGCCGGGTCGCCCGAGGCGCTCGATGCCCGCCAGTCCGCGGGCTGGGATCCGCTGCTCGATTGGTCGGCGTCCGACCTGGGTGCACCGCTGATTCCGGTCTGCGGGGTCATGCCTGCGGTCCAGCCCGCGGAAAGCCTTGCCGCGCTGGCGCAGCGGGTGGCCGCGCTCGATCCGTTCCGGCTGACCGCGCTGCACGATCTGGTCGCCATCTCGGGTTCTCTGGTGATCGGGCTCGCGGTGCTGCGCGGTCGGATCGATGCCGAGACCGGCTGGCAGCTGTCGCGGATCGACGAGACCTGGCAGGCCGAGCAATGGGGCGTCGATGACGAGGCCGCCGCAGCCGAGGCGGCGAAACGGACGGATTTCCTGCATGCCGGCCGGTTTGTCGGACTCTGCGGCTAGGACCGACGGTCCGGGGTCGGCAAAACGCGCGCCCCCGCGGTCCCGGCCTTGACTGGCCTTCGGATATCGTCACACTTCCCTCGCTCAGGACGCGCGGCGCCGCGACAGCCGGTCCCGCCTCAGCGTCCGGCTTCGTCACCGGCCCTCGCGGGCCCCACAACAGATCGCCCGCCATCGGGCGAACACCAGGAAGAGGTACGCATGAAAAGATCGGTATTCCTCGGCTCGCTCTGCGCGGCTGCCCTGACCGGCGGCATGGCAGCGGCGGCGACGCTGGATGACGTGAAGGCCCGCGGCGCGCTGAACTGCGGCGTCTCGACCGGCGTCAACGGCTTCTCGGCGCCCGACAGTGCGGGCGAATGGCAGGGCTTCGACGTCGCCGTGTGCCGCGCCGTGGCGGCGGCGGTCCTGGGCGATGCGAAGAAGGTCAACTTCATCACCACCACCGGCCAGACGCGGTTTTCGGCCCTCGCTTCGGGCGAGATCGACATGCTGTCGCGGAACACGACCTGGACCTTCACCCGGGACGTCGATCTGAAGTTCACCTTCACCGGCATCAACTACTATGACGGTCAGGGCTTCATGGTGAAGAAGGAGCTGGGCGTCAGTTCGGCCAAGGAACTGGATGGCGCGACGGTCTGCATCCAGACCGGCACCACGACCGAACTGAACCTTGCGGACTACTTCCGCGTCAACAACATGAGCTACGAGCCGGTCCCGATCGAGACCAACGCCGAGGCGCAGCAGCAGTATCTTGCCGGCGCCTGCGACGTCTACACCACCGACGTCTCGGGCCTGGCCGCGACCCGCGCCACCTTTGCGGACCCCGAGAACCACGTGCTGCTGCCCGAGGTCATCTCGAAGGAGCCGCTGGGCCCGCTGGTCCGCCACGGTGACGACGAATGGGCCGATATCGTCCGCTGGACGCTGAACGCGCTGATCGCCGCCGAGGAATACGGCGTGACCTCGGCCAACATCGAGGAACTGGCGAAAGGCACCCAGAACCCGGAAATCAACCGCCTGCTCGGCGTCGAGGGCGATCTCGGGGCGATGTTCCGGCTGGACAAGGACTGGGCCAAGCGCGCCATCATGGCCGGCGGCAACTATGGCGAGATCTTCGCCAGCAACATCGGCGAATCGACCCCGAGCGGGCTTCCGCGCGCCCTGACCGCGCATTGGACCCCGGGCGCCCTGATGTATGCCCCGCCGTCCCGCTGATCCGGCACCCCCGCGGGGCGCCGCCTTGGGCGGCTCCCCGCAACCACTTGAACGAACGACACGGCCAACCCTGCCCGCGAGGGCGGCAGAGCGCAAAGCGCCGGGCGGCCACAGGGGGTACATTGCATGACGACCATGCCCGACGTCCGGTCGGACGGTTTCCGGCTAAGCATGCTGATCTACGACACCCGGTATCGGTCGCTGACGATACAGGTGGTGGCGCTGATGCTTTTCATGGCCGCGGCGGCCTGGCTGGTGGACAACACGATCCAGAACCTGCGGGTTCTCGGCAAGGACTTCAGCTTCAACTTCCTCGGGACTCGTGCGGGCTATGACATCAACCAGCGTCTGATCGAATACACATCGGACAGCACCCACGGCCGCGCCATGCTGGTGGGCCTGCTGAACACGCTGGTCCTGGCCATCGCCTCGTGCGTGACGGCGACCATAGTCGGGGTCATCGCAGGTGTCCTGCGGTTGTCGAACAACTGGATCGTCGGGCGGCTGATGACCGTCTATGTCGAGGCCTTCCGCAACATTCCCCTGCTGCTTTGGATCGTCCTGATCTTCGCGATCATGACCGAAGGCATGCCGGCACCG
This sequence comes from Gemmobacter sp., assembly GCA_046295655.1. Lineage (GTDB taxonomy): Bacteria > Pseudomonadota > Alphaproteobacteria > Rhodobacterales > Rhodobacteraceae > JBKBMT01. The sequence continues at coordinate 108,112 of JBKBMT010000001.1, forward strand.
TCCGCCTTCCGCGGCGAAAATGCCACGGCATCGATGCTGCTGTTCGACAGCGTGGCCATCACCAACCGGGGTGTCTATGTGCCCGAGCCGCTGTTCTCGCGCAGTCTGGGCGACCTGAATGCGGGCCTTTTCTACATCAGCCTCGATCTGGTGGCCGTGGTGCTGGCACTCGTCCTCGGGTTCCTAGGCAACCGCGCGCTGCTGCGCCATGCCGAGCGGGTGCAGAACGACACCGGCATCCGCCCGACGACGTGGTGGAAGTCGATCCTGATCCTGTTCGGGCCGCTGGTCGTGGTTCTGGTGGCGCTGGGCTTCCACACCCGCAGCCCGGAACTGCGCGGCTTCAACTTCGCCGACGGCATCCATCTGCGCAACTCGCTGATCGCGATGTGGTTCGCGCTGACGGTCTATACCGGTGCGTTCATTGCCGAGAACGTTCGCGCCGGGATCATGGCGATCTCGCGCGGGCAGACCGAGGCGGCCTTCGCACTGGGTCTGCGCCCTGGGCGGACCATGAGCCTCGTGATCCTGCCTCAGGCGTTGCGCGTCATCATCCCGCCGCTCATTTCGCAGTATCTCAACATCACCAAGAACACCTCGCTTGCGCTGGCGGTGGGCTACATGGACCTGCGGTCGACCCTCGGCGGCATCACCATCAACCAGACCGGGCGCGAGCTGGAAGGGATGATGCTGATGATGCTGATCTATCTGATCCTCAGCCTGCTGATCTCGGCCGCAATGAACGTCTACAACTCCACAGTGAAGCTGAAGGAGCGGTGAGATGAGCGAGACCCACGCCCAGACCGTTCCCTTCGTGCGCGACACGATGCTGCCGCCGGCCGATCCGCCGGTCAGCCAGATCGGCGCGGTGCGCTGGCTGCGCGAGAACCTGTTCTCGGGCTGGCTGAACACGCTGCTCACGCTGGCCTCGATATATGTCGTCTACTGGATCATCGCGCATATCGGCCCCTGGTTCGCCAATTCGGTGTGGAATGCCGGCAGCCTCCGGGAGTGCCGCGAGATCCTGGCCGGGACCGAGGGTGCCTGTTTCGCGGTGATCACTGACCGCTGGCGCCAGCTGCTGTACGGGTTCTACCCGGCGCATCTCTACTGGCGGGTCAACCTCGCCTTCGTCCTGATGCTGGTCGCCCTGGCGCCGGCGCTGTTCACGGCGCTTCCGCGCCGGATGCTTTGGTTCACCGCGGTCTATCCGTTCCTGGCCTACTGGCTCCTGTGGGGCGGATCGCTCTGGTATCCGATCGTCGCCATCGCCGGCTTCGTGCTGGGCTGGGCGGCGTTCCGGGCGCTGGTCGGGGTCAACGGGATCCTCGCGGTGGTCGCCGCCCTGGTCGTGCCGGTGCTGTGGTGGATCCGGCTTGCGTTGCCGGTCGAGACGGCGCTCGAAGGCATCATCCCGCTGGCGATCGAGTCGGTTCCGTCGCGCAACTTCGGCGGCTTCAAGCTGTCGATCATCATCGGCGTCACCGGCATCGCCCTGTCGCTGCCGCTGGGGATCCTGCTCGCGCTCGGGCGCAAGTCGGACATGTTCCTGATCAAGACGCTCTGCGTCGGCTTCATCGAGTTCATCCGGGGCGTGCCGCTGATAACGCTGCTTTTCACCGCCTCGCTGCTGCTCAACTACTTCCTGCCGCCGGGGACGAACTTCGACATCATCCTGCGGGTCATCATCATGGTGACACTCTTCGCCGCGGCCTACATGGCCGAGGTGATCCGCGGCGGTCTGGCCGCCCTGCCGCGCGGGCAGTACGAAGCGGCGGACGCGCTGGGCCTCGACTACTGGAAGTCGATGCGGCTGATCATCCTGCCGCAGGCGCTGAAGATCTCGATTCCCGGCATCGTCAACACCTTCATCGGGCTGTTCAAGGATACCACCCTGGTGGTCTTCATCGGGCTTCTGGACCCGATCGGCCTGTCCAACGCCATCCGCGCCGACACGAACTGGAACGGCATCTACTGGGAGCTGTTCATCTTCATCGGCGTGCTGTTCTTCATCTTCTGCTTCGGCATCTCGCGCTATTCCATGTATCTGGAGCGCAAGCTGAAGACCGATCACCGGTAGGAGACCGCCATGTCGGAACTGACCATCGACCGAGAGATCGACCGCAGCCACATGCGGGTCAGCAGCGAGGTCGCAATCCAGATCACCAAGATGAACAAGTGGTATGGCACCTTCCATGTGCTGCGCGACATCGACATGACCGTGCACCGCGGCGAGCGGATCGTGATCTGCGGCCCCTCGGGATCGGGCAAGTCGACCCTCATCCGCTGCATCAACCGGCTGGAGGAACACCAGTCGGGACAGATCGTGGTGGACGGAACCGAACTGACCTCGGACCTGAAGAACATCGACAAGGTGCGCTCCGAGGTCGGGATGGTGTTCCAGCACTTCAACCTGTTCCCCCACCTGACCATCCTCGAGAACTGCACCCTGGCTCCCATCTGGGTGCGCAAGGTGCCGAAGCGGGAGGCCGAGGAGACCGCGATGCACTTCCTGCACAAGGTCAAGATTCCCGAACAGGCGTCGAAATACCCGGGTCAGCTGTCGGGCGGGCAGCAGCAGCGGGTGGCGATCGCGCGGTCGCTGTGCATGAAGCCGCGCATCATGCTGTTCGACGAGCCCACCTCGGCGCTGGATCCCGAGATGATCAAGGAAGTGCTCGACACGATGATCGAACTGGCCGAGGACGGAATGACCATGCTGGTCGTCACCCACGAGATGGGCTTTGCCCAGGCGGTCGCGAACCGGGTGATCTTCATGGATCAGGGCCAGATCGTCGAACAGAACGAGCCGCGCGAGTTCTTCCGCAACCCGAAGTCCGACCGGACCAAGCTGTTCCTGAGCCAGATCCTCGGACATTGAGGGGCGCTCCCGCACGTCGGATCCGCGCCGCCGGCGCGACCCCGAGGCTTGGGCCCGGCACCGCACCTGCGGCGCGGTGCGCCCGCCTTGCCGCACCGCGGCGCCTTGAACCCTCGGCAACGCCGTGAAAGGGTGGCCGGGTCCCTCAGACCGACCGCACGATGCTGCCGATCCTGTTCAAGACCCTGCCGTTCTTCGCGATCATCGGGCTCGGCTGGTGGGCGGGGCGGGTGCGCTTCTTCTCGCCCGAGGCGACGGCCTATCTGACCAAGTTCGTGTTCTACTTCGCGCTGTCGGCGATGCTGTTCCGCTTTTCCGCGAACCTGTCGATCGCCGAGATCTTCGACCTGCGCTTTGCCGCGGCCTATCTCTGGGGCTGTCTGGTCGTCTATGCGATCGCGATGGGCGTCGCCTTCGCGCGCGGTGTCTCGCTGGCCGAGGCGGCGTTCGAGGCGCAATGTGCGGTGATCGGGAATACCGGCTTTCTGGGCATCCCGATGCTGGTCGTGCTTCTGGGTCCGCAGGCGGCGGGGCCGGTGATCCTTGTGCTGGCCATCGACCTTGTGGTGTTCTCGTCGCTGATCACGATCATCGTGACCGCCTCGCGCGAGGGGCAGCTGTCGCTCGGGGGGCTGCGGGTGGTGGGGCGGGGGCTGCTGGCCAATCCGATGATCGTCTCGATGGTGCTGGGTTTCGCCTGGGGCGCGACCGGGATCGCGGTGCCGGCGCCGGTGAACGATTTCCTGTCGATCCTCGGTGCGGCGGCCACGCCCGGGGCGCTGTTCGCCATCGGCGCGTCGCTGGCGACCAAGTCGGCGGAAAGGATCGAGGTTGCCGCCTGGCTGTCCTTTGCCAAGCTCGTGCTGCATCCGCTGGCGGTTGCCTTCGCCGCCCTGGTGCTGTTCAAGGTGGAACGCGAGGCGGCAGGCGTGATGATCGCGGCGGCGGCGCTTCCGGTTGCGGGCAACATCTATATCCTTGCCGCGCATTACGGGGTGGCGCCGCAGCGGGTGTCGGCCTCGATCCTCGTCTCGACGGCGGTCAGCATCGTCACGGTGACGGCGGTGATCGCCTGGCTGACCGGCGCGTGAAGGGAGGGGCCGATGCGGACCATCAGCGAGAACCGGGCCTTCGGCGGGGTGCAGGGCGTCTATGCGCACCATTCGGCGGCCACGGGCTGCGACATGACCTTCGGGCTGTTCCTGCCGGCCGAGGCGGACGACGGCACGGTGCCGCTCTTGTGGTTCCTGTCGGGGCTGACCTGCACGCACGAGAACGCGATGGTCAAGTCGGGGGCGCAGAAATGGGCCGCCGAGGCGGGCATCGCGGTGGTCTTCCCGGATACCAGCCCGCGCGGCGCGAGCGTGGCCGACGATTCCGATTTCGCGCTGGGGCAGGGCGCCGGGTTCTATGTCAACGCGACCGAGGCACCATGGGCGCCGCACTTCCGCATGTGGGACTATGTGACCGACGACCTGCCGCGGGTGCTGTTCAACGCATTCCCGCTGGCCGAGGAAGCGCAGGCGATCACCGGCCATTCGATGGGCGGACACGGCGCGCTGACCATCGCGATGAGCTTTCCGGGCCGGTTCCGTTCGGTTTCGGCCTTTGCGCCCATCGCGCATCCGACCGCATCGGAATGGGGGCGGCCGCAGTTCGCGGCCTATCTCGGGGCCGAGGAATCGCGCTGGGCCGCGCATGATGCGACGCTTCTGATGCGGCGCCGCGGCTTCGACGGGCCGCTGCTGATCGACCAGGGCGCGCAGGACCAGTTCCTGGACCGGCTGATGCCCGAGGCGCTGGCCGAGGCGATCGCGGCGCGACGCCAGCCGGGGGTTTTCCGCATGCAGAAGGGTTACGATCACAGCTACTTCTTCGTCGCGACCTTCATGGAGCATCACGTGGCCTTCCATGCGGATGCGCTCAATGGCTGAGCGAGCCGTCTGGGTCGATGCCGACGCCTGCCCGGTGCGGGCCGAGATCCTGGCGATCGCGGCGCGGCATGGGACCGAGGCGGTGTTCGTCTCGAACGGGGGGCTGCGCCCCTCGGCCCATCCGGGGGCGCGGATGGTCTATGTGTCCGAAGGCGCCGATGTTGCCGACCGCCACATCGCCGAGGCGGTGCGGCCAGGCGACGTGGTGGTGACGTCCGATCTGCCTCTCGCCGCCCGCTGTGTCGAGAAGGGGGCGAGGGTGCTTCGTCACGACGGCAGCGCGCTGACCCCGGACAACATCGGCGCCCAGCTTGCCACCCGCGACCTGATGGCCGACCTGCGCGCCGCCGATCCGTTCCGGCAGGGCAGCGGACGCGCCTTTTCCGCCGCCGACCGGGCACGGTTCCGCGCCGCGCTGGACCGGATGCTGGCCGCGCAATGAGCCCGCAGGCACTGGGAATCCTTTCGGCCGTGGGCGCGGCGCTGACCTTCTCGGTCAACGATACCGCGATCAAGTTCCTTTCGGGCGGCTATGCGCTGCATCAGCTGGTGTTCATCCGCAGCGTGATCTCGATGCTGTTCCTGCTGGGGCTCATCCTGCCGCTGGCCGGCGGTTGGCACCTGCTGCGGACCAGGCGGCCGGGGCTGAACCTTGTGCGCGGCGCGCTGATCTTCACGTCGAACATGCTGTTCTTCCTTGCACTTTCGATGATGTCTCTGGCCGAGGCGGTGGCGGTGTTCTTCGTCGCCCCCCTGCTGATCACGGTCTTTTCGGTGGTGTTCCTCGGCGAACAGGTGGGGCCGCGGCGCTGGGCGGCGGTCGCGATCGGCTTCGTCGGCGTTGTCGTCATCCTGCGGCCCGGCACCTCGGCCTTCCAGCTCGTCGCGCTTCTGCCGCTGCTGGCTGCCGCCTGCTATGCGGCGATGCACACCCTGACCCGCCGGGTAGGGCGCATCGACCGGGCCGAGACCATGGCCGTCTATGCCCAGGGGTTCTTCCTGACCGGCAGTCTGGCCTTCGGCCTGCTGTTCGGCGACGGCCGCTTTGCGTCGGCCCCGCCGCCCTTCGACTTCCTGCTGCGGCCTTGGATCTGGCCGCCGACGGGCGACTGGCTGGTGCTGGGTGCCGCGGGTCTGGCCAGCGGCATCGGCGGCTATCTGATCACCCAGGCCTACCGGCTGTGCGAGGGCGGGCTGGCCGCGCCGTTCGAATATGTCAACATGCCCGCCGCGATCCTGTGGGGCCTGTTCGTGTTCGGCGAATGGCCCGATGCCGTGGCCTGGGTCGGGATTGCGCTGATCTCGCTTGGCGGCTTGTATATGGCGTGGCGCGAGATGCAGGTGTTGCGGCGCGCGGGCCCGGCAGGGGTGGAGGGAAGGCTATGAGTGTCGAGATCATCGGGCCGGAGGCCGAGGCGCATCTGACCTGGCCGGGTCTGATCGCCGCGCTGGAGGCCGGGCACCGCCTGTCGCGCGCCGAGGTCGCCGATACCTTCCTGTATCGCGGCCGCGACACCTTGCTGACCCGGTCGGCCTGGATCGACGGGCTGGGGATGGCGGTCAAGGCGGCGACGATCTTTCCGGGCAATCCCGCGGCCGGACACCCGCTGATCAACGGGGCGGTGACACTCTATTCCGACGTGACGGGCAAGGCCGAAGCGCTGGTCGACTTCCACCTCGTGACGAAATGGAAGACGGCGGGCGACAGCCTGCTGGCCGCAAGCCGCCTTGCCCGGAAGGATGCGCGCGCCTTCCTGATCGTCGGCGCCGGAACGGTCGGCCGGTCGATGGTGGCGGCCTATCGCAGCCTCTGGCCCGATGCCAGGTTCGCTGTCTGGAACCGCAGCCCCGAAGGCGCCCGGCGCATGGCGGCCGAGATACCCGGTCTCGCTGTGGCAGAGGATCTGGAGACGGCGGTGCGGGGCGCGGATGTGATCGCCACCTGCACCATGTCCACCGCGCCGCTGATCCGGGGCGATTGGCTGCAGCCCGGTCAGCATCTGGATCTGATCGGCGCCTATCGGCCCGACATGCGCGAGGTCGATGACGCCGCCCTGACCCGGGCGCGGCTGTTCGTCGATTCGCGGGCGACGACGATCCATCACATCGGCGAGCTGAAGGATCCCATCGCCCGCGGGGTGATCGGCGAGGATGACGTGATCGCCGATTACTACGACATCGCCGGGGGCAGCTTTGTCCGCCGTGACGCGGCCGAGATCACCATCGCCAAGAACGGCGGCGGCGCGCATCTGGACCTGATGACGAGCCGCCATGTTCTCGACGCGTGGCGCGCGCGCTGATCACGCAACGCCCCGCCGCGCAAGCGCCAGCGCGCCGTCCAGCGGCGACCCCGCCGGGCGGCGCAGCGTCCAGCCGGACGCCATCAGCATCGGTGCGAACACCGGGGCAAGCCCTCCGGTCAGGGTGACGGGCAGCGTCCGGTCTGCGGGTTGAAGAAGCCGGATTGCGGCCTCGATCTCGTCCCGCGCGGCGGCGATTATCCGTGCGGCAGCCGGGTCGGCCCCGGCCTGTGCCGCGACGATCCGGGGGACCAGCGCGGCAAACTCCGCCGGCGTCGCTTCGGACCACCGGCGCATGGCACCCGGCGGTCCGCCGCATTCGTCCAGCAGGGCGGTGAGCAGGGGACTTGCCGGGACGAAACCGTCGGCGGCCCGCAGCGCGAGCGCGACCGCCTGCCGGCCGATCCACGCGCCGGATGCCTCGTCGCCAAGCCGGAAGCCCCAGCCGCCGATCACCCGCAGACCGCCGCCGGACTGCCGCGCAAAGACCGACCCGGTTCCCAGCGCGCAGACGATGCCGTCCGCGGACCCGATGGCACCCGCTACGGCGGTCGCTACATCCGACACCACGACCAGCCCGGGGTGCGCCAGGCGGTCCGTCAATGCCTCGGACCGGCCGGGGGCATTGGCGCCCGCCAGTCCCAGCACGATCCGCGCCGGGGCCGGGCCGGCGCCACAGAGCCGCGCCAGCAGGTCCGACAACCTCCGCGCCGCCCCATCGGGGTCGGTGTCGATGTTGGCCGGACCGCCATCGGCCTGCGCGAGCACATTCCCCGCCGCGTCGCAGACCGCGCCCCGGCATCCGCTGCCGCCGCCGTCTACGCCGACGAAGCGCACGGGATCAGCGGCTCATCGCCCGCTGGAACGCAGGGCGCGCCTGCATCCGCGCCAGATAGGCCTCCAGCGCCGGTTCGGTGATCGGGAACTTCGCCCCGCCCGCCCAGATCAGGCAATGCGCCAGCAGTATGTCCGGGACCGTCATGGCCCCGCCCATCACGAAGGGGCCATCGCCGATGCGCTGGACCAGAACCCGCTGGCTGCGCTCGAATTCCCATTTCAGGCTGTCCTTGATCGCGGGCACGCGCCGTTCCTCGGGAAGGATGAAGCTGTGCCGCGCGGCGGTCCAGAGGACCGCATCGAATTCGTCCAGCAGGAAATGCGTCATCCCGTCCTGGCGCGCCCGGTCGATGCTGCCGGCAGGGTGGGTCAGGCACCCGTGCCTGTCGGCGAGAAACTGGATGATCGCGGTCGAATCGGTCAGGGCCACACCATCGGCGACCAGAACCGGGATCTTCCCCGAAGGGTTCAGCGCCGTCACCTCGGCGCTGCGCGGGTTGTGCGGCTGGTGTTCGTATGCCTCGCCCAGTTCCTCAAGCATCCAGAGCACGCGCGCGGCGCGGCTCTTGACGGTGCCGATGACCTTGTACATGGCGTTCTCCCTGCTTGGCCGGATTGGCGCAGAAGCGCGGGCTGCGCGCAAGACCCCTCAGCGACGAAGCCGGGCCAGACGGATCAGCATCCGTTCGACCAGCGCGGAGTCCGGCGCACGGCTGACCGAGCGCAATGTCAGGTCGCAGTCGAGGATCAACGCCAGCGCCTCGTCCAGCCTCCGGCTGCCCCAGCCCTGGGCCTGGCGGATCAGCCGGTCGCGGCGCGGGCCGAATACCGGCAGGCGCAACCGCGCCGCGCCGGCGGGATCGACGGCGGCGCTGTGCAGGGCCCGGAAATGGCGCAGGGCGTCGATACAGATCCGCACCGGCCGCACCCCCTGCCCTTCCAGCCGACGCATCAGCGGGCCGATCGCCTCGGCCTGGCCTTCGGCTGCGGCGTCCAGCACCTCGTCGATCCCGGCTTCAGAGGAATCGGGTGCGCACAGCGCCACCTCCGCGGCGGTCAGCGGCGCCGGGTCGCCGTGCTTGTAGAGCGCGATCTTGTCCAGAGTCTGCCGGAAGTCGCCGGGGTCGAGCGTGCGGGCCAGCGCCTCGACCGCCGCCCGACCGTCGTCGGCCAGGGTGCGCAGCCCGGCCGCGTCCAGCGCCGCCACGATCTCGGCGCGGCTGGGTGGGTCGTCGTAGATCGCGGTGCACAGGGCCGCACGATGACCCTCGAACAACTTGCGCAGCGACGATTTCGCGGGCAGGGCGGCCGCCGTCACGATGAGCGCGGCATCGCCCGGCTGCCAGTCCTCCAGCGCCGCGGCTGCCGCATCTGTCAGTGCATCGCCCGCGTCCTCGACGAAGACCACCCGGGGCCCGGGGAAGAACCCGCGTTCCTTGACCGAATCGACCAGCCGGGCCGCATCGCGCCGCAGATCCGGCCCCGACAGCCGCACCAGCCGCATTTCGGCCTCGCCTTCGGGCCCGATCAGGGCGGCGATCACCTGCTGGCGGCGCAGGGCCACCCGCATCGCATCCTCACCATGGATCAGCAGCGCCGACATGCCGGGATCGGGCCGGGCAAAGACCCGCGCCGCCTCTGCCGGCGACAACTTCATGCGATCCCGGCGGCCATCAGCCGGGCGACGACCTGATCGGCGAGGATCACCATCAGTCGCCGGCGCGCATCCTCTTCCGCTGCCAGCGTCGCCACGGTGCTGCCGGTCGCGGACCAGCTGGTAAAGCTCTCGGCCCGACCCGAGCTGATCGTCCGGCCGGTCGCCAGCTCGGTGAGCGCATAATCGGCGTGGCCGGTCAGGGTGAAACGGGTGATCGTGCCCTCGGGCCGGACGCCCGACCCCACGGGCTCTGTCGCGATCGCATAGTCAAGGCCGAAGCGCGGGGCCGACGGGCGGCCCAGCCGGTCCTCGATCCGGGCCACGAAGTCGAAGTCGCGCCGGTCCCGGGGCGGGTGGGCCAGAACCGCCCCGCGCAGGGCGGCACCGCTTCCGCCCGGGCCATGGACAGGCGCAAAGCCGCAACCGGCAAGGCCCAGCGCGGCAAGTCCGGTCAGGAAGGCGCGGCGGTCAGACGACGACATTGACGATGCGGCCCGGCACGACGATCAGCTTGCGGGGCTGCGCCCCGGCAAGGAACCTTGCCACATCCGCATCGGCCAGCACCAGCCTTTCGACTTCGGCCGGGGCCAGATCCCTTGGCACGGTGATCTCGGCCCGCCGCTTGCCGTTGATCTGGATCGGCAGGGTGACGGTGTCCTCGACCAGCAGCGCCGGGTCGGCCACCGGCCAGTCCGCCTGCGCCACCAGCCCCTCCCCGCCGCAGAGTGACCACACCTCTTCGGCCAGATGCGGCACCATCGGCGCCATCAGCCGCGCCATGGTCCGCAGCGCCTCGCGCCGCGCTTCGGCAGAGGCGTCGGACTTCGCAAGCACGTTGGTCAGGGTATAGAGCGCGGCAATCGCCTTGTTGAAGGCGAAACCCTCGATGCTGGTGCTTACATCGGCAATGGCACGGTGAACGGCGCGCGCCAGCGCCTGATCCCCGGCCGAATCGCCGCCTTCGGCAGCCTCTGCCTCCCGCGCAAGGCGCCACACCCGGGCCAGGTGGCGGTGCGCGGCCTCGGCCCCGGCGGCCGTCCATTCCACGTCGCGTTCGGGCGGGCTGTCGGACAGGATGAACCAGCGCGCCGTATCCGCCCCGAAGGCCGCGATGATCGCCTCGGGATCGACCACGTTCTTTTTCGATTTCGACATCTTGGCCGAAGGGATGACCTCGACCGGCGTGCCGTCGCGCAGGCGCGCCCCGGTCTCGGTGCGCTCCACCTCCTCGGGCAGGTGATAGACCGGCCGGCCCGCGGTATCGCGGGGCCTGTAGATTTCGTGCGGCACCATCCCTTGGGTGAAGAGCGCGTCGAACGGCTCGATCGCCTTTGCCGGCAGATGGCCGGTCCGGTGCATCGCCCGGGCGAAGAACCGCGAATAGAGCAGATGCAGGATCGCATGCTCGATGCCGCCGATATACTGATCGACGTTCATCCAGTACTCCACTTCCTCGGCCACGGTCGGTGTGGTGGCCCGGGGGGCGGTGAAGCGCGCGTAATACCAGCTCGAGTCGACGAAGGTATCCATCGTGTCGGTTTCGCGCAGGGCGGGGCCACCGCAGCGCGGGCAGGCACAGCTGCGCCAGGTCGGATGCCGGTCGAGCGGGTTGCCGGGCCGGTCGAAGGTCACGTCCTCGGGCAGGCGGACCGGCAGGTTCTCCTTCCTCTCGGGCACCACGCCGCAGGTGTCGCAATGCACCACGGGGATCGGGCAGCCCCAGTAGCGCTGGCGCGACAGGCCCCAGTCCCGCAGCCGGTAGCGGGTGACGCCGCGGCCCCAGCCGGTCTGTTCCGCAAGACGGATCGTCGCCTCGATCGCCTCGTCCCCGGTCGCCACATCGAGCCCGGTGAAATGGTTGATCCATCTCACCTTCTCGGATTTCGGCGGGACGAAGGCGAGGTCGCCGACCGGCGCCGGATCCTCGAGCGAAAGGAAGGTGTCGATCACCGGCAAGCCATACTTGCGGCAGAAGTCGAGGTCGCGCTGGTCGTGCGCCGGGCAGGCGAAGATCGCGCCGGTGCCGTAGTCCATCAGGATGAAGTTCGCGATCCACACCGGCAGCAGCCAGTCGGGATCAAGCGGATGACGTACCTTCAACCCGGTGTCGAAGCCCAGTTTCTCGGCCTTTTCCAGCGCCTCCTCGGTGGTGCCGCCGCGGGCGCATTCGGCGCGGAAGGCCGCCACGTCGGGATTGTTCTCGGCCAGCGCCTTGGCCAGCGGATGATCCGCCGAGATGCCCACGAACGACGCCCCGAGCAGCGTGTCGGGCCGGGTTGTATAGACCTCGATGCGGTCGTGGCCGCAGGCCGGGTCCACCAGGTCGAAGCCGAATTGCAGGCCGCGGCTCTTGCCGATCCAGTTCGCCTGCATGAGCCGCACCTTCTCCGGCCAGTTCGTCAGGCCGTCCAGCGCCGAAAGAAGCTCCTCTGAAAAATCCGAGATGCGGAAGAACCATTGCACAAGTTCGCGCCGCTCGACCGGCGCGCCCGAGCGCCACCCCTTGCCGTCGATCACCTGTTCGTTGGCCAGCACCGTCATGTCCACCGGGTCCCAGTTGACCACGGCGGCCTTGCGATAGACGAGGCCTGCCTCCAGCATGTCGAGGAACATCGCCTGCTGCTGGCCATAGTATTCGGGGTCGCAGGTGGCGAATTCGCGGCTCCAGTCGATGGACAGGCCCAGCGGCTTCATCTGGTCCCGCATCACACGGATGTTGTCGTAGGTCCAGGTGGCGGGATGACCGCCGCGTTCGATCGCGGCATTCTCGGCCGGCATGCCGAAGGCGTCCCAGCCCATCGGATGCAGCACCGAATAGCCCGACATCGCCCGGTGCCGGGCCACCACATCGCCCATGGTATAGTTCCGCACATGCCCCATGTGGATGCGACCCGAGGGATAGGGGAACATCTCGAGCACATAGTATTTCGGCTTTGCCGGATCGCGGCGCGCGGTGAAGGTGCCGGCGGAGTCCCAGGCGGCCTGCCATTTCGGCTCGATGGTGGCGGGGTCGTAGCGCGACATCGGGGAATCCTTCAGGTGCAAACGCCGGGCACGGCGGCCCGGCGGTTATACTGTGCGCGGCCCGGAATTCCAGTGCCGGTCAGAGCCGCGAATCGCGCACTCTCAGCTCGCGCGCGCGGGTCAGGATCGCATCCTCGACCTGGCGGACGACTTCGGGCGAGACCGGGCCACCGCCCCGGGTCTGAAGCGCAACCTTCAGCGACCGGGCATCCAGCGCCGGATCGGAGATGTAGATCGTTGCGCGATAGGCGCGCCCGCCGCCGGGCGGCGTCCCGTAGCCCGTCGAGATGACGCCCGAGAACGGATCGACCGTCTCGACCGGCAGGAAATTCAGCACGTCGAGCGAGGCGTTCCACAGGTGGCGGTTGACGTTGACGTTGGTATTGGCATCGGTGCCGCGGCCGAACAGCTGCCAGATCGAGGTGCGCGGCTGCGTCCAGGAGGTGCCGGTGCGCTGCCGCTCGCCCAGTTCCTCGCGCGAGTACATGGCGAAGGCGGCTTCCTGCCTGGCCCGTTCCTCGGCGGTCATCGGTGCGCGCTGCCCGCCGCCGAACCATCCGCCCAGCCCGCCGCCGCAGCCGGCGAGCGATCCCACGAGGGCCCCGAGAATCGCCAGGCGCGCTGCCCGCCGCGCACCGAGGTGGATCGTCATGCCGTTGCTCCGCGCAAGGTTTTCGCCTGTCTAACGCGGGGTCACGAGGCGAACAAGGCTTTTCCCGCCGGTGGCCCACAAGGCCGCCAAGGGTCACTGTGGCATGTCTGCACCATCGTTCCGGCATGTTCCCCCCGCCGGGGACGCCCGGATTGCAATCGGGGACGAAGGGGACGATTACACTGGCATACCCAATTCGGATTCCCCTGAGTTGGGCTGCACCCTGAAAGACAACGAGGGAAAACGATGAAAAAGGTTCTTCTCGCCACCACCGCCGTCGCCCTGTCGGCCGGCGTGGCGGCTGCCGAAGTGAAGCTTTCGGGCGACGCCCGCTTCGGCCTGATGTACAACAGCGATCCGACCGTCGGCGACTTCAACTTCGTCTCGACCGGCCAGACCTCCAAGACCCGTCTGGAAAAGCGCGCCACGATCAACATCGACGGTTCGACCGTTTCTGACGGCGGCGTGACCTTCGGCACCCGTATCCGCCTGCGGTCGGAAGAGCGTTCGGCGAACGCCGCTGGCCTCGGTGGGCGCACCATCGCGGCTGGCGCCCGCGTCTTCGCCCGGGCCGGTGGCCTGGAAGTCGGCGCCGGCAACATCAACGGCGCGATCGAGTTCATGCCGGGCGTCTATGCTCCGTCCGTCGGCCTGACCGGCCTGTCGTGGGGCGGCCTCGTCACCAACGTCGACCGTGGCGGCGCCTTCACCGCGAACCAGTTCGACTGGGATGCGTTCAGCTCGGGCGGCGGCGGCGCGGAAGGCATCGAAGCCATCTACACCATGGGCGACTTCCGCGCTCATGTGTCGTACAGCTCGGCTCGCCTGAACGGCGCTGTCGGCAACGCCAAGCGTCTGGCTGCGGTCGGTTCGTACAACTGGCAGGGCTGGACCGTCGCCCTCGGCATCCAGGACAGCAACCTGGATCCGGAAGACAAGATCGTGCTGACCGTCGGCGGCAAGATCGGCGACTTCGGTGTTGGCTTTGGTGCGGCCCGCAACGGCAAGGGCGTCTCGCGCGTCAACAAGTACGCGGTGAACGCCTCGTACACGATGGGCGCGACCACGGTTTCGGGCTACATCTCGAACCAGAACGTCCTGCCGGTCGTCGGCGGTTCGAAGTCGCAGTACGGCATCGGCGCCTCGTACAACCTGGGCGGCGGCGCCCGGATCGTCGGCGGCATCGAGCGGACCACCCGCAAGACCACCCGCGCCGATCTCGGTGTGACCTTCAACTTCTGATCCTTCGCGGATCGAAGCCGGAAAGAGCGGGCGTTTGCCCGCTCTTTTCAATTCCGGAGCCCGCCCGCATGGCCCTGTCCGACATCCTCGACCGGATCGCCCGCGCCGAGGCCGCCGCCGGGCGGCCCGCCGGATCTGTCCGGTTGATCGCGGTATCCAAGACCCAACCGCCCGACCGGATCGAGGCGGTGCTGGCCGAGGGGCATCGCGTCTTCGGCGAGAACTATGTGCAGGAAGCTGCCGGACGATGGCCGGTGCTGCGCGACCGGTTCCACGGGGTCGAGTTGCACATGATCGGCCCGCTCCAGACCAACAAGGCCAAGCCGGCGCTGGAGCTGTTCGACGCCATCCACACCCTCGACCGGCCGTCACTGGCCGAACGGCTGGCTCGGCTGATCGACGCCGGGGCACGCTGCCCGAAGCTTTTCGTCCAGGTCAACACCGGGTCCGAACCGCAGAAGGCAGGCGCCCTGCCGGGGGATGCCGACGGCTTCGTGGCGCAGTGCCGGACGCTCGGCCTGCCTCTGTCGGGCCTGATGTGCATCCCGCCCGAGGACGGGGATCCGCGCCCCCATTTCCGCCTGCTGGCCGCGATTGCCGAACGCAACGGCCTGAGCGGCCTGTCGATGGGCATGAGCGCCGACTTCGAGACCGCCATCGCCGAAGGTGCGACCCATGTGCGGGTCGGCTCCGCGATCTTCGGCGCGCGACCCGCGAAGCCGGGTTGACCGGCCTATTCGGCGGCCCAGCCGGAGATTGCCTTGACCTCCAGGAACTCCTCGATTCCCCAGACCCCGCCCTCGCGCGCCCGACCGGACAGCCCCACGCCGCCGAACGGCGCACCGGCAGCGCGGGCCTTGCCGTTCATCTCGACCATGCCGGAGCGCAGCTGCCTGGCCAGACGCCGCCGCCGCTCGACATCGCCGCTCTGGACATAGTTGGTCAGGCCGTAGGGGGTGTCGTTGGCGATCCGCAGGGCCTCTTCCTCGGTATCGAAGGGGATCATGCAGAGCACGGGGCCAAAGATCTCCTCCCGTTCGATGGTCATGCCGGGCTTCACGTCGGCAAAGACCGTGGGCCGGACGAAGAAGCCGCGGTTCATGCCCTCGGGCAGGCCCGGCCCGCCGGCGACCAGCCGTGCCCCCTCGTCGATGCCCTTCTGGATACAGGACTGGATCTGGTCCCACTGGCGCCGGTTGACCACCGGGCCGATGTGGTTGCCGGGCTCCGACGCGGGGCCGACGCGGGTCTTCTCGGCGACGTCGCGGGCGGTCTCGACCGCCCTGTCGTAGATCGACCGCTCGACCAGCATCCGGCTCGGGGCATTGCAGCTTTGCCCGGTGTTCTGGAACATGTGCCGCACCCCGCGCACCACAGCCTTTTCGTCGGCATCGGCGAAGACCAGATTGGCACCCTTTCCGCCCAGTTCCAGAACAACGCGCTTCAGCGTCTCGGCCGCGGCCCGGGTGATGGCCTTTCCGGCCCGTGTCGAGCCGGTGAACGACACCATGTCCACCTCGGGGTGTTCCGACAGCCGCGCGCCCACCCCCGTGCCGTCGCCGTTCACCAGGTTGAAGACCCCCGGCGGGCATCCGGCGTCGTGCAGCATCTCGGCGAACAGGATCGAGGAAAGCGGTGCTTCCTCGGACGGTTTCAGCACCATCGTGCAGCCTGCCAGCAGCGCCGGCGGCACCTTCAGCGTCACCTGGTTCATCGGCCAGTTCCACGGGGTTATCAGCGCCGCAACGCCGATCGGTTCGAGCGCGATCTGGGTATCCGGGGTGTCGGGGCGCAGGGGCCGGATGAACTCGATCTCCCGGAACGCCTTGATGAAGTTGCGGATGTGCCAGCTTCCGGCAGGGGCCTGCGAGTTGCGGGCCAGGTCGATCGGCGCGCCCATCTCGAGGCTGATTGCCTGTGCCATCTCGTCGAGGCGGGCTTCGTAGATCTCCAGCAACCGCTCGACCAGCGCGAGCCGCTCGGCCGGGTTCGTCGCCGCCCAGCCGGGAAAGGCCGCGCGCGCTGCCGCCACCGCGGCATCGGCATCTGCGGTGCCACCGAGGCTGATGACCGCGCATTGTTCTTCTGTCGAGGGGTCGATCACGGGGCAGTCGCGGCCGTCCCTGGGGGCGACCCATTGCCGGCCGATGTAGAAGTTGCGTTTCTCGATCATTCGAAATCTCCCGAATCCGGTTTGCCGCCACAGTCGCACCGCGGCCGGCCGGTGACAACCGGCCCACTGGTTCAGGCGGCCAGCGCCCGCTCGACGGCACGCCCGGTGTCGCGGTAATGTTCGGAAAGCCGGGCACAGGCCGTGTCGGCGTCGCGGGCCAGCGCCGCGTCCGCCAGCACCCCGTGTTCTGCCTGGAGATCGCGCGCCGAGCCGATCCGGGCCAATGCGGGCCGACGGTAGCGTTCCGTTGCGGCATATAGCTGGGTTGCGAAATCGGTGAGCCAGACCGAATCGCTGGCACCGATCAGCGCCATGTGAAAGGCCAGGTGCCGCGCCTCCAGCGCCTCGGGGTCACCGCGCCCGGACTGAAGGCGCAGCGCATGGAGTGCGGCCACCACCGCCGCCTCCCAATCGTCCCCGCCGCGGGCGATGGACCGGCGCAGCGCGTCGGTCTCGATCAGGATCCGGGTCTCGATCGCATCCCACATCGCCGCCGCCGACAGGGGCGCGACCGAAAAGCCGCGCAAGGGCGCGGCCGTGACCAGCCGTTCTGCCTGCAACCGGTTCAGCGCCTCTCGCAGGGGCGAGAACCCGGCGCCGTAACGCGCCTTCAGCGCATCAAGCCGCAGCGGGCGCCCCGGCTCGAACACGCCGTCCAGGATATCGCGCCGCAGCGCCTGATAAGTCTGTTCCGCAAGGGTCATCGCTGCCTCCGCAGATTATTTTCGCAAATTCCGGTTTACATCGCAAATGCTTCTTGCGACACTGGCGCAGTTCTATTCGAGGGGGCGCATATGGCACGGGTTCACGAGAACTACCGCGAGGACGTGGCCGGCCGGGCGAATGTCGAGGATACGCCCGAACTGCTGGCCTATTACGAAGAGCTGGACCGGTTCGGTGCCGGCGCGCTCTGGACCGTCGCGAACAAGATCGAACCGTGGGAGCCGAAGTCGGCCTCGGTTCCGATGCTGTGGCGCTTTGCCGACCTGCGCGAGCATGTCCTGCGCTCGGTCGATCTGGTGACCCCGGAAAAGGCCGGGCGCCGGGTGATCTACCTGCGCAATCCCGGCCGCGACGATGTGGCGGCGGCGGTGGGCTGGATCTATGCCGGGCTCCAGGTCATGCATCCCGGCGAGGTCGCGACCTCGCATCGCCATTCCGCCAGCGCAATCCGCTTCATCATGGAAGGCGCGGGCGCCTATACGGTGGTGGACGGCCACAAGATGACGCTGGGGCGCAACGACTTCGTCCTGACCCCGAACGGGACCTGGCACGAACATGCGGTCTCGGACGACGGCACGCCCTGCATCTGGCAGGACGGGCTGGACATTCCGCTGGTCAATGCGCTGGAGGCCAATTTCTACGAGGTGCATCCCGATCTGCGGCAGGCCGTGGCCTTTCCGGTGGACGACATGACCAGAACCTGGGGCAACCCCGGGCTTACCCCGGCCGCTGGCGCCTGGTCGAAGGGCTACAGCCCGATGTTCAAGTACGAATGGGAACCGACCTACGAGGCATTGCAGAAATACGCCGGGGCGACCGACGGATCGCCCTTCGACGGGGTGATGATGGAATATGTGAACCCGACCACCAACGGCCCCGTGATGAAGACGATGGGCGCCTCGATGCAGATGCTGCGGCCCGGAGAACGAACCAAGGCGCATCGCCATACCGGCAGCTATCTCTACCATGTCGCAAAGGGTTCGGGGCACAGCGTGATCGACGGGCGGCGGTTCGACTGGACCGAGCGGGACATCTTCTGCGTGCCCTCCTGGGCCTGGCACGAACATGCCAACGCCAGCGAAAACGAGGATGCAGTGCTGTTCTGCCTGAACGATCTGCCGGTCATGCGGTCGCTCGGCCTCTACCGCGAACAGGCCTTCGGCGAGAACGGCGGCCACCAGCCCCTGACCTGAGGAAATCATGAAACTTGTCACCTACCGCGCCTCGGTCGAGGCGCCGGCCCGGCTGGGCGTGATCCGCGGCGACCTGGTGGTGGATGTCGCCGCCCTCGGCGCCACCTATGACGAGGCGCTGCCGGAGACGATGCTGGGGCTGATCGACGCCGGCCCGATGGGCTTGGCGGCGCTGTCCGCGATCCTTGACGAGGCGGACGGCGCCTATCCGGTCGGTGCCGCGCTGCCGCTGGCCAATGTGCGGTTGCTGGCGCCCATTCCCCGCCCGCGCAAGAACATCTTTGGCATCGGTCTGAACTATGCCCCGCATGTCGAGGAAAGTGCCAAGTCGCTGGACACGGCGAAGGATCTGCCGAAGCAGCCGGTGATCTTCTCGAAGCCGCCGACCAGCGTCATCGGCCCCGGCGACCCGATCGAGCACAACGGCCGCATCACCCAGCAGCTCGACTGGGAGGTGGAACTGGCGGCGATCGTGGGCACCCGCGCGCGCCGGGTCGCGAAGTCCGACGCGCTTGACCATGTGTTCGGCTATTCGGTGATGATCGACATCTCGGCCCGCGACAACCGCCGGGCGGGGCAGTGGATCTTCTCCAAGGGGATGGACAGTTACGCGCCCTTCGGCCCCTGCATCGTCACCGCCGACGAGATTGCCGATCCGCAGACGCTGGACCTGTGGCTGACCGTGAACGGGGTCGAGAAGCAGCGGTCGAACACCCGGCACATGCTGTTCGACGTGGCGCATCTGATCCACGACATCAGCCAGGGCATCACGCTGGAACCCGGCGACATCATCGCCACCGGCACGCCCGAGGGCGTCGGCGCCGGGCGCGATCCGCAGGAATGGCTCTGGCCGGGTGACGTGGTGGTGGCCTGCGTGGAAGGGATCGGCACGATCCGTCACCCGGTCATCGACACGCGCGACTGACCGATCCATCCTGCACCTGCCGCCAGCCGCAAGGGGATGCACATGAAAGCCGCCGTCGCCCAGATCGCCGCGATTCCCGACGACCCGATGGCCACCGCGCGCAAGGCCGCCGCCACGCTGCGCGAGGCTGCCGGCGAGGGCGCGCGGCTGGTCGTCTTTCCCGAGGCGCTGATCGGCGGCTATCCCAAGGGGGCAAGCTTCGGGGCGCCGATCGGGATGCGCCGGCCCGAGGGCCGCGAGGCGTTCCGGCGCTATTTCGAAGCCTCGGTGACGCTGGACGGGCCCGAGATGGCAGAGCTTGCCGAAGCGGCCGCCGACAGCGGCGCCTTCGCGGTGGCAGGGATCATCGAACGCGACGGCGGCACGCTCTACTGCACGGCGGTCTATCTGGACGGCGCGAAGGGTATCGTCGGAAAGCACCGCAAGCTGATGCCGACCGCCGGCGAACGGCTCATCTGGGGTTTCGGCGACGGATCGACGATGAAGGCGGTCGATGCCGATTTCGGAACGGTCGGCGCGGTGATCTGCTGGGAGAACTACATGCCCGCACTCAGGATGCACATGTATGCCCAGGGGGTGCAGTTCTACTGCGCCCCCACCGCCGACGATCGCGACACCTGGCTGCCCACCATGCAGCACATTGCGCTGGAGGGCCGCTGCTTCGTGCTGACGGCCTGCCAGCACATCACCCGCGCGGCGTTTGGTGCCGCGCATGAAAGCGCGCTGGGCGATGACCCCGCGACAGTGATGATGCGCGGCGGTTCGGCCATCGTATCCCCCTTGGGCCGGGTCCTGGCCGGACCGAATTTCGATGGCGAGACGGTGCTTTATGCCGATCTCGATCCGGCCGAGATTCCGCGGGCCAAGTACGATTTCGACGTGACCGGCCATTATGCCCGCCCGGACGTCTTTCAGCTGATGGTGGATACCCGCGCGAAACGGGCGGTGAGCGAGGTCTGATGCGTTTCGACATGGAGGCGGTCGGACCCGCCATCGGCTACAAGCTCCTGTCCTCGACAGTCACGCCGCGGCCCATTGCCTGGATCACGACGCTGGGGCTGGACGGCGTGGTGAACGCCGCGCCCTATTCCTTCTTCAACGCCATGGGTCCCAACCCGCCGACGGTCGCGATCGGGATGCAGCGCGATCCGGTCCGGGGCTGGAAGGATTCGCCGCGCAACATCATGGACACGGGCGAATTCGTGGTGAACCTGGTTCCGGAACCGCTGGCCGAGGCGATGAACGTCACCTGCATCGACGCGCCCCCCGCGGTGTCCGAGATCGAGCTGGCAGGGCTCGAGACCGCGGCCTGCGATCACATCCGCCCGCCACGGATCGCGGCCGCGCCGGTGTCCTTCGAATGCGTGAACCTCGCGTCGGTCGTCACCGGCCCGCAGCAGGTGGTCGTGATCGGCCGCGTGATCGCCGTGCATGTCCGGGACGAATTCGTGCTGAACGTCGAACGTGGTCACATCGACACTGCGGCGCTGGGTCTGATCGGGCGGATGGGGGGGTCGGGGATCTATGCCCGGACCCACGACACGTTCCAGATGGACCGGCCGGTGTGGGAGGATCGCGGCTGAGCCGGCCTGCGCACCCTTGACCTCGGCGCGGGGCGGGTCCAGCGTCGCGCGGCAAACTCGAGGCATCCGATGGCCCGCGCACCGATCCTGACACCTGTTCTGATCGCCGGATCCCTGATCCTGCTGATCGGTTTCGCCATCCGGGCCAGCTTCGGCGTGTTCCAGATACCGATTGCCGAGGAGTTCGGCTGGGCGCGGGCCGAGTTCAGTCTGGCCATCGCCATCCAGAACATGGCCTGGGGCATCGGACAGCCGCTCTTCGGCATGGTGGCCGAGCGTTTCGGCGACCGCCGTGCGATCGTGCTGGGGGCGCTGATGTATGCGGCCGGGCTGGTGCTGTCGTCCTTCGCCGTCATGCCCTGGCAACACCATCTGCTGGAGATTCTCGTGGGCTTCGGCATTGCCGGGACCGGTTTCGGCGTGATCCTCGCTGTGGTCGGACGGGCGGCGGCGCCGGAGCATCGGTCCATGGCGCTGGGCATCGCGACCGCTGCCGGATCGGCCGGACAGGTCGTCGGCGCACCAGCGGCCGAGTTCCTGCTGGCCTTCTATCCCTGGCAGACGGTGTTCGTCATCTTCGCCGCGACAGTCCTTGCCTCGCTGCTGCTGCTGCCCTTCATCCGCTCGCCGCAGCCTCCGGCCACCCGCGCCGAGCTGGAAGAAAGCATGGGCACGGTTCTGATCCGAGCCTTCCGGGATCCGTCCTTCGCGCTGATCTTCATCGGCTTCTTTTCCTGCGGCTATCAGCTTGCCTTCATCACTGCGCATTTCCCCGCCTTCGTGACCGAGATGTGCGGTCCCATCGACCCCGCAGGCTCGCTGGCGGGTCTGGGCATCACCAGCACCTCGGCACTGGGGGCGGTGGCGATCGCGGTGATCGGGCTTGCCAATATCGCCGGAACCCTGACCGCGGGCTGGCTGGGCGCGCGCTATACCCGCATGTGGCGCGACAGACGGTTCTGCACAATCTGACAGACGGTTTGGCAGTAAACGTTTTTCGCGCAGTGAACTGGCCCCCGTTTCGACCGGACACTTGGGCATAGCCATGGAGGCTCAGGGATATACCTGAGCATGTGCTTATGTCCGAGATCGAGATCATCGCCGATGGCGGCCGTCGTCGCCGCTGGAGTGCCGCCGAGAAGCTGCGGATTGTTGAGGAGACGCTGGACGACAGGGCCAGCATCTCGGTTGTGGCGCGCCGCAATGGCGTTGCACCGAACCTGCTGTATCGTTGGCGACGCCTCATGCTCGAAGGTGGGAGTGTCGCCGTGTCCGAGGACGATGATGTGACCAGCAACAAGGTCGTCCGGCAGCTGGAGGACCGGGTCCGGGAACTCGAACGCCAGCTCGGCCGCAAGACGCTGGAGGCCGAGATCCTGCGCGAGGCGCTGGACAAGTCACGGTCAAGAAAACCGACCTTGCTCGCGCGATCGCTGCTGAAGGACGATTTCCGGTGAAGGTCGTGGCCGAAACCCTGGGCGTGGCCCGGTCCAACCTGATCGACCGGCTGAAGGGCAGGACGAAGCCGCGTCGGCGCTATCATAAAGCGCAAGACGCGGCGGTGGTGCCGTTGATCACGACGCTCGTGTCGGCACGACCGACCTATGGATACCGACGGATCACCGCAATCCTGAACCGCCAGTTGCGATCGGAAGGCATGGCGCCGGTCAATCACAAGCGGGTCTACCGGATCATGCGGGCCCATAACCTGCTGCTGGCCCGGAGATACACGGAGCGCCCCGAGCATGTTCACGACGGCAAGGTGATCGTCATGCGCTCGAACCTGTGCTGGTGTTCGGAC
>JBKBMT010000002.1:0-128461 GCA_046295655.1 Gemmobacter sp.
CCGGCCAGAAGCACCCGCTTCGCGCCGAAGCGCGCGGCCAGCCGGCTCCAGATCGGGGCGGAAGCTGCGGCAGACAGGAAGAACAGCAGCAGCAGCGGGCCCTCCGCCCCCGGCGCCTGAAGCCGGCTTTCGACGAAGAACAGGAACAGGGTCGAGGTCACGGCCACGGGCGCGGCATTGACCAGCGCAACCGCAAGAAGCCAGCGCGATGGTCCGTCCCGAAGTATCGTGCCGAGGTTGCCCGCCGGGGCAAGGCCGCGGCCGGTCCATTCCCCGTGCATCGACCAGACCGCCACGATGGCAAGGATCGAGAATCCGGCGGCAAAGCCGGCGAACGGATGGTCGGTCGCGACACCGAGAACGACAGGCGCGACCGCCGCCAGCGACACCCCCGCAAGCGCACCGGTCTCGCGCCAGCCGGCCAGCCGCAGATGCCCGTTGCGCCCCAGCGTCTCGGCCTTGGTCACGCCCTCGGCATAGAACGTGATGGTCAGGAGACTGAAGGAAGAGAACAGCACTGCCAGCGTCAGCGCGAACCACGCCAGCGGCTGCACCGGCGGCACGACGGCAAAGAGCCCCACCATGGACGCCGCCATCAGCCCTGCCGCGACCGCGACCATCGCCCGACGGCGGTGGCGGAACCGCTCCGACAGCCAGCCGAGCGCCGGGTCCTGCACCACGTCCAGCAGCCGGAGCCCGAACAGGACGCCCCCCAGAGCGGCAAGGCTGACGCCATATTCGTCGACGTAGAACTTCGGCGCGTGGATGTAGATCGGCAGTCCCGCGCAGGCGATCAGTCCGGCAAACAGCGCCCAGGCCGGCAGGCGATGGCCCGCGCGGCGTGCGGCGGCGGCCCGCGGTGAAACAACCGCCGTCATCGCGTCACCTCTTCGCTCGGCGGTTCGGGACGCGTTCGATACCGCGCGCCCTTCCACCAGAGCTTCAGCGCCTGCCAGTGGATCAGCGCAAGCACGCGTCGAGATCCGAAGGGGCGGCGCAGCCCGGCGGCGACGATGGCCCGGTTGGTGAGCGGCGCGCGGGTGCCGATCAGGTTGGTATAGACCCCGCCCTCGGCATTGCTGTGGTCGATCCAGATCCCGATCCGGTCCGGGCGCAGATCGAAGCGGAAGACATAGCGGCCGTCCTTCGGCTGGAACGGCGAGACGTGAAAGATCTTGCGGGCCTCGATCGTGTCGGTCGGACCGATCGGCGCACGGTCATCGCGATGGCAGAGATAGCTGTGGCGGTCGCCGAAGGTGTTCGTGACCTCTGCGATCGCGGCACGCAGCGCCCCGCCTGAATCGTGGCACAGCCAGAACGAGACCGGGTTGAACACATGCCCCAGCACCCGCGGCTGGGCAAGAAGCAGGATCCGGTCGCCACCGGGGAGCCCCTCGCGCGACAGCACTTCGCGCACCCAGGCGATGCCCCTGCCCTGCCCGGGCGGGCCGCCGTGATCGCGGTCGTGCAGCGATACCAGATTGGCCCGGTTGCGAGAGAACAGGAGCGGCCCCGACGCCGCCTTGGGGTCGAGCAGCAGGTAGTCGACCCGATAGCGGAAGCGGTTCGCCACCGCACCCTTCCTGCCGTGGAAGGTCTCGCCCGCGATATGTTCGACTGCCGTCATGCCGCCTGCGCCAGTCTCGGGGCCGCCAGCGCCTCGACCACATCCAGCGCGGAGGCGATGCCGTCCTCGTGAAAGCCGTTCTTCATCCATGCCCCGCAGAACCACGTGCCGTTCTGGCCGTTGATCTCGCGGATGTGGCCCTGAGCCGCCAGCGCCGCGCGGTCATAGACGGGGTGGCGGAAAGTCACCACATCATGGATCAGCTCCTCACGGATCGGGCGCGTGCTGTTGAGCGTCACGAACAGCGGATCGTCCTTCGGGATCGGCTGCAGCGAGTTCATCCAGTAGGTCAGGTCGATCCGGTCCGAGGTCTTGCCCTGCGGTTCGGTATAGACCCAGCTGGCCCAGGCCCGGCGGCGGCGGGGCATCAGGCTTTCGTCGGCGTGCAGCACTGCCTCGTTCGGCTGGTAGCGGACCGCCGACAACGCGGCACGTTCCGCCGGGGTCGCGTCGGACAGAAGCCGGAGGCTGTCGTCGGAATGGGTGGCCAGAACGACTGCATCGAACGGCTCCCAGGCGCCGCCGCGGGCGCGCACGAAGGCGCCGGCGGCCTCCCGCCGGATACCGGCAACCTCGGCGCCAAGCCGGATATCGACACCTGCCGCCCGCATCGACGCCTCCAGCCGGCGGACATATTCGATCGAGCCGCCCCGAACCGTGTACCACTGGTGCTGACCGGTGTGGGACAGCAATGCATGGTTCTTGAAGAACCGCACCAGCGCCTGCGCCGGAAAGTCGAGAATGCCGCGCGTCGGGGTCGACCAGATCGCGCCGGAAAGCGGCAGGATGTAATAGTCGCGAAACCACGGCCCGGTGCCGAGCTGTTCAAGGAATTCACCTATGGTCACCGCCGGATCGTTGGCCACGCTCAGGGCCTGAGCGTTGAAGCGCAGCACATCCGTCATCATGCGCAGGAACGCCGGGCGTGCGATGTTCCGGCGCTGGGCGAACACCGCGTCGAGATTTCGCAAACCGTATTCGATCCGTCCGCCGTCGATCGACGCGCCGAAACTCATGTCGCTTTCGGCGACCGGCACGCCCAGAGCCTCGAACAGCCGGAGCAGGTTGGGATAGTTGACCCGATTGAAGACAATGAACCCGGTATCGACCGGCTGATCGCGGCGCCTCCCCGCGATCACCGTCCGGGCGTGGCCGCCAAGCCGCGGTTCGGCCTCGAACAGCACCACGGCGTTGTCGCGCGACAGGAAGTGCGCAGCACTCATTCCCGCGATCCCCCCTCCGATCACGGCAATGCGGCGGGGGGAAACGGGAAGGGGTTCGAACGGCATCGGCTGCTCCGGGTTTCTTGACTTGCGCTTCGTTTACGGGCCGCCGCGCACGGCGGATCAACGGCCGCGAAAACGCGCTGTCCGTCTTGCTTGACGATTCACTCTGTCGGCCCAGATAGACAGCTCA
Source organism: Gemmobacter sp. (assembly GCA_046295655.1). Classification (GTDB taxonomy): domain Bacteria; phylum Pseudomonadota; class Alphaproteobacteria; order Rhodobacterales; family Rhodobacteraceae; genus JBKBMT01. The sequence goes on from JBKBMT010000002.1 coordinate 3,044, forward strand.
AGGGCCAGAAGCCAATCTGCGCTGGTTCGGTGATCCAGGGGGGAAATGGTGGCGTATCTGTCGCATGCTGGATGCCACGTCGCTCGAAAAACGGGTTGCGGACCGGGCCGGGCCTGCCGAAGGTGGGCGCGTCACGAGCACGGGGCACAGGCAGGAAGGGAAATCGGTGGCGAACGACACCGGCGAGACGGACTGGACGGCGTTGCTGCTGCGGGTGCGCGACAATGGCGACCGGGCCGCATTCGCGCAGCTGTTTCGCCATTTCGGACCGCGGGTGAAGGCATTTCTGATCCGCACCGGCGCGTCCGAACCGATGGCAGAGGATTGTGCGCAGGACGTCATGGCGACGTTGTGGCAGAAGGCGCATCTTTTCGACCCCGCGCGGGCGACGGTGGCGACCTGGGTGTTCACCATCGCGCGGAATCGGCGCATCGACCTCGTGCGCCGCGCAAGACCGGACCCGGAAGAGCTACCCTGGGGACCGGAACCGGAACCGGATCAGGCGGATGCGCTGATCCTGCAACAGGAAACGCGGGCGCTGGGCGATGCGATAGCCCAGCTTCCCGAGAAACAGAGGGAACTGATCGAACGGGCCTATTTCGGAGACCTTTCGCACAGCGAGATCGCCGAACAGACCGGCCTGCCGCTTGGCACGATCAAGTCCCGCATCCGTCTGGCGCTGGAAAAGCTGCGCCAGCAGATGGGATGAGGCACGAAGAATGACGATCCGTCACCACGTTCCCGACGCCATGCTGATGGCCTACTCCGCCGGCACCCTGCCGGAGGCCTTTGCGCTGGTGGTCGCGACACATGTTTCGCTGTGCGATGAGTGCCGCGCACGGATGGAGGCCTTCGATGCGGTCGGCGGCACCCTGATCGAGCGCTGTGGCATGGCCGAGATGGCCGCCGGCAGTCTCGAGGCGGTGCTGGCCAGGCTCGAGGCGCCGCCTGCCCGCCCCGCGCCTGTCCGGCGGCCTCGGGGCGTCCTGCCCGGGCCGCTGCAGGATTACGTGGGCGGTGATCTGGAGGCGATCCGCTGGCGGCCTGTCGGCATGGGGGTCAGGCAGGCAATCCTGCGCACCGCCCGGGATGCCTCGGCGCGGCTGCTCTACATTCCGGCAGGACAGGCTGTCCCCGATCACGGGCATCGCGGCATCGAACTGACGCTCGTCCTTCAGGGGGCGTTCAGGGACGAGACCGACCGGTTCGGCCGCGGCGACCTGGAAGTGGCCGATTCCGATCTGGAACACACGCCCGTGGCCGAGGCAGGCGAGGATTGCATCTGCCTGGCCGCCACCGACGCGCCCCTGCGGTTCACCGGGCTTCTGCCGCGGATCGCGCAACCCTTCCTGCGGATCTGACGGGCTTTGGCGGGCTTCTATGGGAGCCCCGGGCCGGTGCGCTTTCGGCCAGGACGTCGCGAAACTGTTGCAGCGCCCCGCACAAGCCCTCGTCCGGACGACCGGCCCCGGGGTATCTGATGGCGCAACAGGAACGGGTTCCAGCCAGCCGCCGGCGGACCTTCCGTGCCCGCGGCCTGTCAAGGTTCAGCGCCGGCGCAGGCATACCGTGAGAACCGGCGCACCGCCCGAATGACCGAAGGCAAGCGCACCACGCGCAAGCAGGAGGTCCGACGCGTCCAGGCTGCGCTGCGCGCCGTCCAGCGACAATACCGCGCCTTCGGGCGCGAAAGCGGCGCAGGCATCGCCCGTCAGGCGCGCGGCTCCGCTGTGCAGCACCGCGACTTCCGCCGACCACGACGCCCGCGCCCACATCACGTTGAAATCGACGGAAGGACTGGTCACGCCGAAGCCCGCGACCGGAACATCGCCAGGAAAGGCGACCGGGCGATACGGCCCGGCAAACAGATCCAGTCCCGATCCGCGCAGCGCAAATCCCGGACCCGAGATAACCGTCAGGTTCCGGTCGATGCCGGGAAAGATGGAGAAAGACCCGTCCTCGACGACCTGCGCCATGGACAGCCGCCACTGCATTGCCCCGTCCGCAGCGTCCAGACGGGCAAGTTCGGTGGTGATCCCCCTCCCGTTCGCCCAGGCCATCGTGCGGTAGTCCCGCAGGGTCAGGTGGCGGATCATGGCTGTTCCAGCACCGGTTCGGACGCGGCTTCGGCCAGTTCCTCGAAGTCGAAGGAATCGAGCCGCCGCGCGCGCCGTCCCGCCTTGTCGGCCGAGATCTTGATTTCCTCGACATCCCTGACCGCCTGCGCGAAATGCCGGTCCAGGTTCTCGACCCGCGCGCCCAGTCGGTCGACGTCGCCGTGCAGCAGCGCAAGCTCGCGCCGGATCGCGCCGGCCTGTTCGCGCATCCGGGCGTCCTTGAGGACGGCCCGCATCGTGTTCAAGGTCGCCATGCAGGTCGTCGGCGACACGATCCAGACCCTGAGGCCGAACCCCTCGCGCACCACCTCGGCATGATTGGCGTGGAGTTCGGCATAGACCGCCTCGGAGGGCAGGAACATCAGCGCGCCGTCCGCCGTCTCGCCCTCGATGATGTAGCGTTCGGCGATCGCGCGCAGATGCGCCCGGACCGCGGCCTTGAAGGCCCGCGACGCCTCGGCCTGGGCACGCGCATCGCCCGCCGCCCGCAATGCCTCATAGGCCTCCAGCGGGAACTTGGCGTCGATCACGATCGGCCCCGGCGGCTTCGGCAGCCGGATCACGCAGTCCGCACGCCGCCCGTTCGAAAGCGTCGCCTGCATCGCGTAACTGTCGCGGGGCAGTGCCTTCTGCACGATGTCGTTCAACTGGATCTCGCCGAAGGCACCGCGGGTCTGCTTGTTCGAGAGGATGTCCTGAAGGCTCAGCACGTCGCCCGACAGCTTCTCGATCTTGGCCTGGGCGCGGTCGATGGTCTCCAGCCGCTGCTGCAGTTCGCCAAGGCTGCGCGCCGTGCGCGTGGCGCTGCCCTGCAGGCTTTCGCCCATGCGCGCCTGCACCTCGGCAAGCCGCGCCTCGATCAGCTTCAGCATCGCCGCCTGGGCCTGGGCCTGGGCCTCGGAGACATGGCTCAGACCGCCGGCAAGCCGTTCCTGCCCTTCGCCCAGCGCCTGAACCCGTTGGGTCATCCACCCGAGTTCCTGCCGCAAGGGCTCGGCCGCCCGCGCCGCACGCGCTGCCGCACGCAGGGTGAGAAGCAGGACGATCAGCAGCAGCGCCAATGCCGCCCCGGCCAGCACCTCGGGGTCGAACCAGCGCAGTTCCAACTCGCCGACCCTGATCATCGCCGCCCGAACATCCGGTCCAGATCGGCTAGCGGCAGCTCCACCCAGGTGGGCCGCCCGTGGTTGCACTGCCCGGAAAACGGCGTCGCCTCGATCTCGCGCAACAGCGCGTCCATCTCCTCGGGGCGAAGCCGCCGCCCCGCGCGCACCGACCCGTGGCAGGCGATGCGCGACAGGATCGCGTCGAGCCGCGCCGCCAGCCCCCCGGCCTGCCCGGCGTCGGCCAGTTCGTCCAGCACGTCGCGCAGCAATGCCGCCGCGTCGACCTGGCCGAGAATCGCCGGGGTTTCCCGCACGGCGACCGCACCGGTCCCGAAAGGCTCTGCCACCAGACCGAGGGCGACCAGATCCGCGCCATGCGAATCGACCAGGGCCACCGCTTCGGGGTCAAGCGCCACGATCTCGGGGATCAGCAGCACCTGCCGGGCAATGCCCGCGGCGGCGCGCTGGCGCTTCAGCCGTTCATAGACCAGCCGTTCATGCGCCGCATGCTGATCGACCAGGACCATCCCGCGCGCGGTCTCGGCCAGGATGTAGGTGTCGTGCAACTGGGCAATGGCCCGGCCGAGGGGAAGTTCGGCCGGGGGAGCATCAGCCTCCGGGCGCGGTGCGGGGGCCGGTGCGGGCTCTGCCAACCCCGACCAGGGGGACTGGGCCGCCGCTGCCAGCCGCAAGGCTTCCTGCGATGACGCAGGCGGCAGCGGGTTGCGGCCTTCGGGCATGGCCCGGCCCAACAGCCCCGCCGCAATCGTTGTCGAAGCGCGATGCCCCGCCTCGGCCAGTGCATGTCGCAGCGCCCCGATCACCAGCCCCCGCACCGCGCCCGGATCGCGGAAGCGGACCTCGGCCTTGGCGGGATGCACGTTGACATCGACCAGCGCGGGCGCGCAGCCGATCTCCAGCACCACCGCCGGGAACCGGTCGCGCGGCAGCAGGTCCGAATAGGCCGCGCGCAGGGCGCCGATCAGCAGCCGGTCCTGAACCGGCCGGCCGTTGACGAACAGGAACTGGGCCACCGCAGCGCCCCGCGACCAGGTCGGCAGCGCGGCCAGCCCGGAAAGACGCAAGCCGTCACGCGCAGCCCCGATCGGCAGGGCATTGGCCACGAAATCGGCGCCCAGCACCCTGCCCGCCCGCGCCGCCAGCGCGGCGGCGCGATCGCCCGGTTCCGGCTCGGCGCGGAACATCACCCGCCGTCCTCCGTCCGACATGTCGCAGAGCGTGAAGCCGACCTGCGGCTCGGCCAGGGCAAGGCGGCGCACCACATCGCCGATCGCCTGCGCCTCGGCCCGATCTGACCGCAGGAACTTCAGCCGGGCCGGCGTGGCGAAGAAGATGTCGCGCAGCTCAACCACGGTGCCCCGGCCCAGCGCGGCCGGTTCGACCGGCGCCAGGCGCCCGCCCTCGACCCGGATTCGCGCCGCCTCGAAACCCGGGGCGCGCGACGTCACGCTCAGCCGGCCGACCGCGCCGAGACTGGGCAGCGCCTCGCCGCGGAACCCGAAGCTCGCGATCGCCGTCAGATCGCTGCCGTCGATCTTGGACGTGGCATGCCGCGACACTGCCAGCGGCAGATCCTCGGGCGTCATGCCGCAACCGTCGTCCGTGACCCGGATCAAGGTCTTGCCGCCGTCCGCATAGTCCACCGCGATGCGCCCCGCACCTGCGTCGAGCGCGTTCTCGACCAGTTCCTTGACCGCCGATGCCGGCCGTTCAAGCACCTCGCCGGCGGCGATCCGGTTGATCGCGACCTCATCCAGTTGCCGGATGACGGGCCGTATGTTGCGGAGTTCGGCATTCATGCCACAAGCCTTAGCAGGCTGTGGCAGATTCGGCTACTGCCCTTCAAGCCCCTCCGGGCTGCCCACGACGACGAACTGCAACCGATCCGGCCGGAACAGGCGGGCCGCTGCGCGGCGGGCCTCCTCGACCGTGACGGCGCGCACCAGATCGTTGCGCCGGGCGATGTAGCCCGCGTCGTAACCCTGCGACTTGAGCCCGACCAGCACGCGCGCGATCGCGGAATTGCCGTCGAAGCGCAGCGGATAGGCCCCGGTCAGATAGGTCACGATGCCCGCGACCTCCTCCTCGGTCGGTCCTTCGGCGGCCACCCGTTCCCATTCCGCGCGGATCACCGCGATCGTTTCTGCCACGGTCGCATTCGACGTCTGGACCTGCCCGGTCAGAAGGCTTGCTCCATCCAGAAGCTGCATCCCCGCGCCGATGCCATAGGTCAGCCCGCGCCGGTCCCGCACCTCGCGCATCAGCCGGGCCGAAAACCGTCCGCCGCCGAAGATCTCGCTGACGACGAAGGCGGGAACAAAGTCGGGATCGTCCCGCCCGATCCCCTCGTGGCCGAAGAGGATCACCGACTGCGGTCCGGGAAACTCCTCGACGAGGATGCCCCGGCTGAGATGCACTTCGGCCCTCGGGGGAAGCGGGGCCCCGGTTTCGGGCAGAGCGCCCAGCAGATCGTCCAGAAGCGCGCCAAGACCCTCGCCGTCGATGTCGCCGGCCACGGCGACGTGGACCCGGTCGCGCGCCAGGGCCGCACGATGGGCAGCGACAAGATCGCCGCGCGTCAGCGCTGCGACGCTTGTCTCGGTGCCGGCAGTCGGCCGACCATAGGGATGGTCGGGAAAGGCCAGGGCGGCCATCAGCCGACCGGCGATCGCGCCCGGGCTACGGCTGTCGGAACGGATACCGGCCAGAACCTGCCCCCGGACCCGTTCGATGGCCTCGGGGTCGAAGGCGGGTTCCGCCAGCGCCCCACGCAGAAGCGCCACCGCCTCGTCGCGGTTCTCGGTCAGGAACCGGGCGGAGACCGAAACCATGTCCTGCCCGGCATCGAACCGCATCGTCGCCGCCAGCGCCTCGCGTGCTTCGGCGAAGGCGCGGGCGTCCAGATCGCCGGTGCCCTCCTCCAGCAATCCGGTCATCAGGTTGACCGCACCTTCCTTGCCCTCCGGGTCCAGCGCCGCGCCGCCCCGGAACTGGATCTCGATCGCGACAAAGGGGATCCCGGGCGCCGCCACCAGCCAGGCCTCGATGCCGCCGGGCGAACGGACAACCTGAACCGGCACCTCGGCCCGCAGCGGCAGGGCGAGAAGGACGAAGGCAAGCGCGAGACGGATCATTGGGTTACCTCGCGTTCCAGCCAGGCGGTGACGGACCGCCGGCGGTCGAACAGATCGGCCGCCGCCGCCATCACGTCTTCCGGCGTCACCGACTGCAGGACGCGTGGCCAGTCGCGCTGATCCTCCACGCTCAGCCCCGAGGTAAGCGCCGCTCCGTAACGCATCGCCTGCCCGCGGGCGCTGTCCAGGGCATAGATCTCCTGCGCCCGCAGTCGCGACAGGATCCGCTCGAACTGCGCCCGATCCACCCCCTGCGCCAGAAATCCGGCAAGTGTCAGATCCATTGCCGCCTCGGCTTCGTCCAGGCTCACGCCCTCGACCGGGACGACGACCAGAGTGAAGGTGCTGTCGTCGAAAGCGGTCGCTTCGTAGAACGCCTGGGTGTTGACAGCGAGCGGGCGGTCGAACTCCAGCGCCCGGCCAAGGACCGATGTGGCCGAACTGCCGCCCAGGATCTCCGCCAGCACCACCAGCGCCGCCGCCCGGGCCTGCCCACCGGTCCGGCGCGACGGGGCAAGGTAGCTTCGCAGGACATAGGGCTGGCGCACCCGCGGATCGGCCATGCGCAGCCGACGCTCGGCCAGCTGCGGCGGTTCGGCAAGGCGCCGGCGCTCGCCGATTGCGGGGTTCGGCGGGATCGGCCCGTAGTGTTCCTCGGCCAGCGCCCTGACGGCTGCTGCTGTCACATCGCCGGCGACGATCAGGATCGCGTTGTTCGGCGCATAGTGGGCACGATAGAAGTCCAGCGCATCCTCGCGCGTAAGGCCCTCGATCTCGTGCCGCCAGCCGATGATCGGCAGCCGGTAGGGGTGATGCAGGAACTGCGCGGCCCGACGCTGTTCGGCAAGCAAGGCGCCCGGGTCGCTGTCGGTGCGCTGGTTGCGTTCTTCCAGAACCACCAGCCGCTCGGTTTCCACCTCGTCCTCGGGCAGCGACAGGTTCACCATCCGGTCGGCCTCCATCGCCATCATCAGCGGCAGCCGGTCCGCAGCGACGCGCTGGAAATAGGCGGTGTAGTCCCAGCTCGTGAAGGCGTTGTCCTGCCCGCCCTCGGCCTCGACCATGGCCGAGAAGGCGCCCGGTGCGGTGGTCTCGGTGCCCTTGAACATCAGATGTTCCAGAAAATGCGCGATGCCGGACTTGCCGGGCGGCTCGTCCGCCGCGCCGACGCGATACCAGACCATGTGGACGACCACAGGCGCCCGGTTGTCCTCGATCACCACGACCTGCATGCCGTTGGCCAAGGCAAAGTCGCTGATCCGGTCCGCCTGCACCGGCATGGCAGCCAGGATCAGAAGCGCAGCAGCAACCACAAGACGCATCGGCACCCCCGTTCGGATTGCCGCAGAAGCTACCGCCCGCCCGCCCGGGATCAAGCCTTGCTACGCGGATGTGAAGCCTGCCCTAGCGACGGGCGTCGGGAAAGCGTGCAGGATCCGGCGGTGCGGCCGGCGTGCGCCGCCCGGTGCTGCGCCAGCGGTCGAGTTCCTGGTGTTGCGGCACCGCCTGACGGCGATAGCGGTCGTTGTAGACCGAGGTTCCGAACAGCCGTTCAAGAAGAAGCGGCTGGTTGCGGCGGCGGAAGTTCTCGTCCTCGGCCGCCAGCGCCTCGCGGATACCGCCGGCGACACCGTAGCGCCCGGCCGCAGCGGCCAGTGCCGGATCGCCGCCCCCTGCCCCGGGCCGGCCGCCGAGGGCGACAACCGCATCGTCAAGCGGGGTCGGGTCGGTGCGGCTCGGCCCGCCGGGCACAGGCTCGGGCAGGGCCCGCAGATCGGCAGGGATCGTCAGCGGCTTCGGCGGCAGGATCATGAACTCGTCCGGGCCATCGTGGGTCGGGCGCAGGTTCATCAGCCGTCCGGGAGGTTCGTCGGTGTTGCGGCTGCCGCAGGCACCCAGCGCCAGCACCGCGATCAGCGCGACCCCCGCGACCGCCCGTCCTGCCCGCATCTGCCACCCTCCTGCCCGTCCCGGCCCTGGGGCCGTCTTACCGCAAAGCATCTGCGGCGTCACGGGGTCTTTCGCCCCGGTTCGCCCGCGAACAGCACAAGCCCCGCCGCCCCGGCGAAGATCGCGACATCGGCCACGTTGAAGGCCCAGGGATTGACGATGCCGCAGCACGACACGTTCAGGAAATCGGCCACCGCGCCATAGGCCAGGCGATCCACCACATTGCCCAGCGCGCCGCCGACCAGAAGCCCGGCCGAAACCCGCGCGATGGGTCGCACAGCCGACCGCCGCGCCCAGATCCAGACCGCGGCCGAGATGGCCAGTGCGAGTCCGATCAGCACCCAGCGCATCGCCTGCCCCTCGTCTGCGAAGAGTCCGAAGTTCACCCCCCGGTTCCAGGCCATGCGCAGGTTCAGGAAGGGCGGCCAGACATCGATCGCCAGCCGGCGGTCCAGGGCCATCACATGCACGACCCAGTATTTCGTCGCCTGATCGAGCAGGAACACCACCGCGGCCGTCCAGCCGGCGGCAGCCATCGGGAACCTCCGGCGCCCGCGCGTCATCGCGGCGCGCGGCGCCGCACGCCCGGCGCCCGGTCGGTGCTGGTTCCAAGCCCGACCACGATCAGTGCCGGAAATGCCGCATGCCGGTCATCATCATCGCGAGCCCGGCCGCGTCTGCGGCCGCGATGACCTCGTCGTCGCGCATCGCGCCGCCCGGCTGGATCACCGCGGTGGCTCCGGCCTCGGCCGCTGCCAGAAGTCCGTCGGCGAAGGGAAAGAAGGCATCCGAGGCGACCACGGAGCCAAGGGTCGGAAGCTCGGACAGGCCAAGCGCCTCGGCCATGTCGGCAGCCTTGCGCGCGGCGATCCGGGTGCTGTCCACCCGGCTCATCTGACCGGCACCGATCCCCACCGTGGCTCCGCCCTTCGCATAGACGATGGCATTGGACTTGACGTGCTTCGCGACCTTCCAGGCAAACAGCAGGTCAGCCAGTTCCGCCTCGGTCGGTGCCCGTTTCGTGACCTGGCGCAGATCGGCACGGCCAACCCGGCCATTGTCCCTGTCCTGCACCAGAAACCCGCCCGAGACGTGGCGGACGGCAAGCCCGGGCGCTGCCGGATCCGGCAGCGCCTCGGTGACCAGAAGCCTGAGGTTCTTCCGGGCCGAAAAGATCGCGATGGCATCGGCGTCTGCGCCGGGGGCGATCACCACTTCGGTGAAGATCCCGGCGATCCGCTCTGCGGTCTCGGCATCGAGCGGGCGGTTCAGCGCCACGATCCCGCCGAATGCACTGATCCGGTCGCAGTCGTAGGCTCGCTGATAGGCCTCGGCCAATGTCGCGCCGGTGGCCACGCCGCAGGGATTGGCATGCTTGATGATCGCGCAGCCCGGCGCCTCGGTGCCCAGTTCCGCAACCAGTTCGAAGGCGGCATCCGTGTCGTTGATGTTGTTGTAGGACAGTTCCTTGCCCTGCAGCTGGCGCGCCGTCGCGACCCCGGGCCGCTGCGAGCCGTCGGTGTAGAACGCGGCCGACTGATGCGGATTCTCTCCGTAGCGCAGGGGCTGGGCCAGCGTGCCGGCAAAGGCGCGCCGGCGCGGCGTCGCGACCCCCGTCGCTTCGGCCATCCACCCCGACACGGCGGCATCATAGGCTGCGGTGCGCGCGAAGGCGCGCTGGGCCAGCATGCTGCGGAAACCAAGCCGTGTCGCCCCGTCCTGCGCCGCCAGCTCCTCGCCCAGCGCCTGATAATCCTCGGGGTCGGTCACCACCGCGACGAACCGATGATTCTTGGCTGCTGCCCGGATCATCGCCGGACCGCCGATATCGATGTTCTCCACGCAGTGCTCGGGGGACGCGCCTCCGGCAACGGTCGCCTCGAACGGATACAGGTTGACCACCAGCAGGTCGATCGGCTCGATCCCGTGCGCCGCCATGGCAACCAGATGCTCGTCGTCGTCGCGCAGCGCCAGAAGCCCGCCATGCACCATAGGATGCAGCGTCTTGACGCGGCCGTCCAGCATCTCGGGGAAGCCCGTGACCTCGGCGACGTCCCGCACCGACAGCCCCGCCGCACGCAGCGTCAGCGCCGTTCCGCCGGTCGAGATCAGTTCCACCCCCCGGCGCGCGAGCATCCGGCACAACTCGATTATGCCGGTCTTGTCCGAAACGGAAACAAGCGCGCGTCCGATGGGAACCAGATCGGTCATGGATGTCCTTCCGCCGTCAGATCACCGGGTCATCGCGACCCAGATCGCGAATCGCCAGCGGGGTATCCTGCGCCTTGGCCAGCGTCCAGCCCGTTTCGACCGCGTAATCCATCAATGTGCCGGTCAGGACGATCTGTCGGGCCGGTCGCGGGTTCAGCCGCCCCTTTTCCAGATAGACCGAGGGTTCGAGCGTCATGGTCGTGGTGCCGTCGTGGCGGAACACCCATACCTCGCCCGAACGCAGCGCGAGCGAGACCGCACTGCCGCCGAGGTCGATCTCGGAATCGACCTCGGGATGCAGGTGAAAGCGGATATGGAACCGGATGCCCGGCACCCGAAGCGCGGCAAGCACCGCGGCAAAGCGCCGCCGTTCTGCCTCGGACAGCGACCCCAGGCTGTCCTGCCCCGACAGCCGCCGGCCGTCGGGGGACAATTCCAGCGCCCTCGTGTGGCTCAGGCCATGGGTTTCTGCCCAGCCGCTGTGCCCGGCGACAAGGATCTGGCCGTCCTCGCCCGCCATCTGGCGCAGGCCGAAGACCGCCGCGCGGTCGGCAAGCTGCTCGCCCGCGCCGAGGCGGGACGACGAAAAGCCCTCGACCGCCAGGGTCGAATGGGATGCGGTGGCCCGCCCCGCCCGGCGCCAGTCGGCCCCGAACACCTGGCCCGAGCCGCAGTTCACCACGACCGGGCGTCGCCCCGAGGTCAGTTCGAAAGCCAGCGTCGAGGCATGGGCCTGCACCGAGGCGCGCCCCGCCGGCGGCGGTGCGACATCGACGATCACGCTGGTCCGTCCGCCCGACAGGCGCACGAACCCCATCGCCGGACCTGCCGACGGCTGCGGCTTGACCCGTGACTGGGCAAGGGCGTGATCGAGCCGCCCCTCTAGGCCGCGCCCGCCGCCGTGGAACCGCGCGAGCCCGCCGTCGGCATGGCGGAGCGACCTGAGGGTCGGCGCGATGCGCGCGATGGCAGCGCCGATCTCGGTCGGAACATCCCGGCCGGCCTGCTCCAGCGACTGCACCGTCCAGATCAGCAGTGTCAGCACCTCCAGCAGCTCTTCCGGGTTGCGGGTGGCGATGCCGCCGGAGGCGTCGATCTCGGTCGCGCAGTCGCGCGCCAGCGCGGCCACCGCCCGGGGCACCTGACGCTCCATCCCGGTCAGGGAAAGGCCGGCGTAGATGAGGCCCGCAAGTGCCTCGAACCGCGCGAGCCCGGGTGCGGATGCCCGCCAACGCAGGCCGAGATAGGTGCACTGGCGTCCGAGGGAGCGGAAGAAGGCGGCATGATCGGGCGGCTCGCGCCCCATCAGCAGCATGATGGAATGATTGATCCAGCGGATCAGCCGGCGGCCTGCGAGATCCGGCGTCCAGCCCGGGCCGCGGCCGCGCCCGAACCGCTCGATCCAGCCGAACACCCAGTCCTGCGCCAGCATGCGCGCCTCGGCATCCGCCACCGCCGCCAGATCGTCGAGCCAGGCGAAGCCGTGCGCCGCCTCCGCGAAACCGGCATCGGGGGAAGGCACGTCCCATAGCGGACGACCCCTGAGCTCTACCAGATGGCCGGCCAGAAGAACGTTTCCCGACAGAAGCTGCCGCCCGCGCGACACCATCCCGATGCTGCGCGGCTCGGGTTGCGAGACAAAGCCGGTGGGCGCGCGTGCAAGCCCCGCAATCCGGGCATGGAGTCGGTCTGCGAACCGCGGGGCGCGGCTGTCCGCGGGAACCGGGGTGGCCTTCGGTCTTTCCGCCATCTGTGCTGCGGGCCTGTCCTGCTCGGCGCGCACCTTAGCCCCGGGACCGGGCGCTGTCACCCCGGCCGGCCGCCTCAGCCACGCCGGAGCGACGCCACGAAGAAGCCGTCGATCCCGCCGCCGTCCGCCCAATGATCGGGACGGATCCTGAGTGCCCCCGGGTCTGCCTGCCACGCGGCGGTCCATTCCGGCAGCGGCGCGGGCGCGAGCTGCGGGTGGCGGCGCAGCGCGGCGGCAAGCTGCCCCTCGCCTTCGGCAGGGATGATCGAACATGTGGCGTAGACGATCCGGCCGCCCGGCCGGACCATGGCCACCGCCCGGTCGAACAGTTCGGCCTGCAGCGCGATCAGCTCGTGCAGATCGCCCGCCCGTCTCGCGAAGGGAAGGTCGGGGTGGCGCCGGATGGTGCCGGTGGCGGAACAGGGCGCATCGAGCAGCACAGCGTCGAAGGCTTCGGCGGGCTGCCAGTCGCGCAGATCGGCGACCACAAGTTCGGCCTCCAGCCGGCAGCGGGCAAGGTTTTCCGCCACCCGCTCCATCCGCCCCGGCGCGATATCGACGGCCGTGACCTGCGCACCTGCGGCAGCCATCTGCAACGTCTTTCCGCCGGGCGCCGCGCAGAGATCGGCAACCCTTTCCCCGGGCCTTGGGGCAAGGATCTGCGCCGGCACCGAGGCGGCGGCATCCTGCACCCACCACGCCCCGGCGTCATAGCCCTCAAGCGCCGTGACCTGCCGGCCCGGGTCGAGCCGGATGCCACCCGTCGCAAGCACCCGTCCGCCCAGCCGCGCGGCCCAGTCGGCGGCGGCGCCGGGATCGCGGAGCGTCAGGTCCAGCGCCGGTCCGGCAAGATGCGCAGCCTCCATGGCAGCCGCCGCTTCCTCACCCCAGGCCCCGACCACGGGCGTCCGGATCCAGTCGGGCAAACGCTGGACCGCAAGTGCCCCAGGCGCCGGGTCGGCCGCAAGACGGCGCAGGATCGCATTGACCAGCCCCCCGGCGCCCTTGCCCCCCGCCTCTCGCGCCAGGGTCACCGCCGCGTTGACGATGCCGTGTGCCTCCGTGGGCCGCTGGACCAGTTCGGCAAGGGCGACCCGAAGCACGGCGCGCACTGCCGCCGGCGGGGGATGGCGCAGATGCCTTGCAGCAAGCGCGTCCAGCGGCCCGATGCGGCGCAGCGTGTCCAGCGCCAGGCGCTGCGCCCGCGCCCGGTCCTCGGCGCTGAGGGGGATGAGCGGCGCACCGGCATCGCGCAACAGCCTGCCACCCTCGACGACCGACCGGACCAGCGTTGCGGCAGCCCGGCGGGCTGCAAGCGGGTCGGGCACGGCAGGGTTGCGGGTCATGGCGGCGGGACTATAACAGCGATGGCAAGCAGACAAGGAAGCAGCGCCGATGACCGATCCCCTTCCGCGCGAGCCGCGCGACGATCTGCCCCCCGCCGCACTCCGTGCGCTGGCAGAAGCGGCGGAGCGACGGGCGAAGGGAACGACGCTCGACCTGCCGCCTGAACTTGGCGGACGCGACGGGCCGGAACCGGTGCGCTATGGCGACTGGGAACGCAAGGGGCTCGCCATCGACTTCTAGACCCGCGCTGCACGGCTTTCGCCCGGTGCCGCAATCGGGCACAAGGGGCGCTCCACGACCACGAGAGGTTGCTTCATGCCCGACCCGCGCGCCCCGCGCCTTTGCGTCCTTATCGACGCCGACAACGTGCCTGCCAGCTATGCCGAGGCGATCTTCGACGAGATCGCAACCCTGGGCGAGGCCAGCGTGCGGCGCATCTACGGCGACTGGTCGGCACAGCGGCTGGGGAAGTGGGCCGAGAAGGTCGCGGCGCTGGGCATGGTCGCCGATCAGCAGTTCTCGAACACCAAGGGCAAGAACGCCTCGGACATCGGCCTCGTGATCGCGGCGATGGATTTCCTGCATTCGCGCCTGTTCGACGGGTTCGTGCTGGTGTCCTCGGACAGCGATTTCACGCGGCTCGCCGCGCGGATCCGCGAACAGGGGCTGGACGTCTACGGCATCGGCGAGAAGAAGACTCCGGAAGCCTTCCGCATGGCCTGCAAGCGGTTCATCTACGTGGAAAACCTCGGCCCCTCCGATGCACCGGCGCGACGCGAGAGCGAACCGCAGGGCAGCGCGGGCAAGCCGGGAAAGGAGCCGCCGCAGAACGCGATCCCGCTGATCGTGGCAGCCATGCGGGCCATCGACCCCGAAGGCGAATGGTATTCGCTGGCTCAGATCGGCCAGTTCATCACCCAGGCGAATCCGGATTTCGACACCCGCACCTATGGCGCGGCGAAACTTTCGGACCTGTTGCGCAAGCTGCCGCGGTTCGAGGTGAAGCAGGGTCAGGGCGGCCAGCTTCTGGCGCGCGACGTGACCTGAGGGCACAAGCGCACCGATCGTGTCGCCGGGGCGTCACCCACCGTTCTGTGCGTGGCGGCGACCGATCGATGCGCGACGGCCGCGGCCTACCCCCTGACCGCATAGCGCGCAAGGAACGTGGCGACTGCCGCGCGGGCAATGCGATCCACCTCGGCCGGTCCGGGCGGCGGGCCGGCGCCGAACGCCACCCGCTCGAAGGCGCCCGCCTTGCACAGTGCGGCGAACTGGTCGGCCGCCATATCGACATCGGTAATCGCCAGGTCGCCCCGAAGCATCGCCTCGCGGAAGAACGCCCCGAGCCGCGCCCGCGCCAGCAGCGGGCCGCTTTCATAGAAGGCTCGCCCAAGCTCGGGAAACCGGTCGGCCTCGGCCGCGCAGATGCGGAAGATGCGGACCGAGAAATCCGAGGTGACAAGCTCCACGAACCGGCGCGCACCTTCCAGAAGCACCGCCTCGAGCGGCGCCGAAGGGTCGATCAACGCTTCGGCCTCGTCGGCCTGCCGGGCGCATTCCGCCCGCGCCATTTCCGCGAACATCAGCCTCTTGTCGGCGAAATAGCTGTAAAGCGTCGCCTTCGACACGCCGGCCGCGCGGGCGATATCGTCCACGCTGGCACCCGAGAAGCCGTCGCGCAGGAAGATCTCGCGCGCGCCGTCGAGCACCTGCGCGAATTTCCGTCCGCGGCGGATCTTCTGAGCGGCTTCGATCATGTTGTCTCCCATCTGGAAAGTAATGCCGCGGGGGGGATGCCCGCAAGCATCCGCGCGATCACGCCCGCTTGTGCCTCCGCAAACGGCGGCTAGTCTGAGACGCATCGATCCCAGAGGTTCGCACCATGATCCCCGGTCTTGCGCATCGCCGCCGCTTCTCGGACCTGTCCGAACGCGAGATCCTCGCCCTCGCGATCTCGGCCGAGGAGGACGACGCCCGGATCTATCGCAGCTACGCCGAACGGCTGCGCGACAGCTATCCCGCCTCGGCGGCGGTGTTCGAGGGGATGGCGAAGGAAGAGGACGGCCACCGCCAGCGGTTGATCGAGCTGCACAAGTCCCGTTTCGGCGACACGATCCCGCTGATCCGGCGCGAACATGTCGCCGGCTTCTACGCCCGCCGACCGGTCTGGCTGATGGACACGCTTTCGATCGATCAGATCCGCGGCGAGGCCCGGGCAATGGAACGACAGGCGCAGCGCTTCTACGAGGCGGCGGCGCAGCGGGTGCAGGATGCCGACACGCGCCGGCTTCTGGGCGACCTCGCCGCCGCCGAGGCCGGGCATGACCGCGCTGCCGCCGATCTGGAGGCCGAGCATCTCACCGCCGAAGCGCGCAGCGCCGAGGACGAGGGCGCGCGGCGCCAGTTCATCCTGACCTGGGTGCAGCCCGGGCTTGCCGGGCTGATGGACGGCTCGGTTTCCACCCTCGCGCCGATCTTCGCAACCGCGTTCGCCACGCAGGACCCCGCCACCACGCTGCTCGTGGGCCTTGCTGCCTCGATCGGTGCGGGTATCTCGATGGGCTTCACCGAGGCCGCTTCGGACGACGGGGTGCTGTCGGGCCGCGGCAGCCCGGTCAAGCGCGGGTTCGCAAGCGGCATCATGACGACCATCGGCGGGCTGGGCCATGCCCTGCCCTACCTGATCCAGGATTTCTGGACGGCGACCACGATCGCGATCGCGGTGGTGTTCGTCGAGCTCTGGGCCATCGTCTGGATCCAGAACCGCTTCATGGAGACGCCGTTCTGGCGCGCGACACTGCAGGTTGTGGTAGGCGGGGGGCTGGTCCTGGCCGCAGGCGTGCTGATCGGCGCGGGATAGGGAGGGGATGATGCGCAGCGGAGCACGGCTCTACGAGCCACTTCCCCTCCCCGACCGGGTGCAGGTGCCGCCCGATCGCGCGCTGGCACAGGCGCAGACGCATCTGGCCTACATGCGCCGGCGTCACTCGGTGCGCGATTTCGCCCCCGATCCCGTGCCCGAGGCGGTGATCGCGGCCTGTATCGCCGCCGCCGGGTCCGCACCCTCGGGCGCAAACCACCAGCCGTGGCACTTTGCTGCCATCGCGGATCCCGCGATGAAGGCCCGCATCCGCGAAGCTGCCGAGGCGGAGGAGCGTGCCTTCTACGCCGGGGGCGCGGGCGACGAATGGCTGCGGGCGCTGGAACCGATCGGGACCGGTGCCGACAAGCCCCATCTGACCATCGCGCCCTGGCTCATCGTGGTCTTTGCCCAGCGCTACGGGGTCGCGGACGACGGCCAGCGCTACAAGCATTACTATGTGCCCGAAAGCGTCGGCATCGCGACCGGCTTCCTGATCTCGGCGCTGCATCACGCAGGTCTCGTCTGCCTGACCCATACGCCGAACCCGATGAAGTTCCTCAACCGCCTGTGCGACCGACCCGACAGCGAGAAGCCGGTCATGATCCTGCCGGTCGGCTATCCCGCCGCGGATGCGACGGTGCCGGCGGCGGCCAAGCGCAAGAAGCCGCTGACCGAGATCATGTCGGTGTTCCGCTGAGCGCGAGGGTGCGCAGGATCTCGCCCGCCAGCGCGACCGCGGGGACTTCCTCGCCCTGCCGCCTGGTGATGCCGACCGCGCCCGACAGCCACGGCGCCCCGGTCTCGACCTCGGCCAGCAGGCCGCGCGCCAGTTCCCAGGCGACAACCCCGCGCGAGATGAACCATACCGCATCGGAGCCGAGAACAAGCCCGCGGCCCGTGGCGAGGGCCACCGTCTCGCACAGGAAGGCGACGGGGGTTACGCCGAGCGCGGCCAGATAGGCATCGACATTCGGGCGGATGATGGCGCTTGCAGCAGGCAGGATGACCGGGCAGGCGGCCAGCATCTCCCGCACGGGGGCGTTGCGCAGCGGATGATCCGGGCGCAGCACCAACGCCACGGCCTCGTCGTAGAGATGGTCGAAACGCAGCCCCGTCATCTCGTCCGCCGACGGCATCCGGCCAACCATCAGCTCGATCCGCCCCGCACGCAGTTCGGACAGCAGGTGCCGGTTCGGCCCGGTCTCGATCACGATCCGCAGTCCGGGGCGCAGCGCGGCAAGTTCGGCGGTCAGACGCGGCATCAGCGTGCCCGCGACCGACGGGAGGACCCCCAGCGCGAGGCGCGTCGCAGCGGCCGCTCCCGGGCGCACCCGGTCGGCGGCGGCATCCAGCGCGGCAAGGGCGGCGGCGGCCTCGGTCCGGAACCTTGCCCCGTCCGGTGTCAGCCGAAGCCGGCGCCCGTCGCGGCGGAACAGCGCGACCCCGAGCAATGTCTCGAGCTCCGCCAGGCTGCGCGACACCGCGGGCTGGGTAATCCCCTGCGCCCGGGCGGTTGCGGTGACCGACCCACCGGCGGCCACGTCCAGCATCAGACGCAGATGGCGCAGTTTGATTCCAGGATGCATGCTCATTTGGTTATGGATTTGGCTATACTTTGCATTTCCCTGCAAGCGAAAGTCATGCAATCTTGTCTGCAGGAGGCCCCCATGACAGACCTTTACCAGCAAGGCATGACCACACGACGCCGCGTCCTCGGCGACGACTGGGTGAACCGCGCCTCGACCGATCCTTTCGACGCAGCGTTCCAGCGCCTGATCACCGAAGCCGCCTGGGGCCATCTGTGGTCCCGCGGCACGATCCCCGACCGGGAACGGTCGATGCTGACCATCGCCCTGCTGGCAGGTCTGGGGAATTTCGAGGAACTGGCGCTGCACATCCGCGCCACCGCCAACACCGGTGCCACCCGCGAGGATGTCGTGGAGGCACTTCTGCACGTCGCGATCTACGCCGGCGTGCCGCGCGCCAACCACGCCTTCAAGATTGCCCGCGAAACCTATGCCCAGATGGAGGCCGAGGCATGAGCCATCCCCTGATCCACCGTGACACCGCCTGGCATCCGCGGCCCTACTGGCCGGATTACAAGACCTCGGTCACACGGGCGCCGCGTCTGGCGCTGGTCTCTGCCGGCTCGACCCGGACCGAGGAGACCGGACCGGTGTTCGGCCACGGGCTGCTGCGCCCGCTCGACAACAACCTGGTGCTGAACTTCACCGGCGAGCCTGCCATCGGCGAGCGGATCATCGTCCACGGCCGGGTGCTGGACCAGTCCGGCCGACCCGTTCCCGGTGCCCTCGTCGAGATCTGGCAGGCCAACGCCGGCGGGCGCTACCGGCACAAGAAGGACGGCTATCTGGCGCCGCTCGACCCCAACTTCGGCGGCTGCGGCCGGACGCTGACGCGCGAGGACGGAAGCTACGAGTTCCTGACAATCCGCCCTGGCGCCTATCCCTGGGGCAACCGGGGCAACGACTGGCGCCCGATGCACATCCACTTCTCGCTGTCCGGTCCGGCCTTCGGTCAGCGGCTCATCAGCCAGATGTACTTCGAGGGCGATCCGCTGATCGCGCGCTGCCCGATCGTCAACACGATCGCCGATCCGGCAGCCATCGACCGGCTGGTGGCCCCGCTGGACATCAATGCGGCGATCCCGCACGACTGTCTTGCCTATCGCTTCGACATCGTGCTCCGGGGCCGCCGCCAGACCGTGTTCGAGAACCGCAAGGAGGGACTGTGACATGGCGCAGAGGCTCGACTGGCTGAAGGAGACGCCGTCGCAGACCGCGGGGCCCTACGTCCACATCGGCCTCACGCCGAACGCGCTGGGCAATGCCGGCATCTACCCCGAGGATCTTGGCCGGAGCCCGGTCGGTTCCGGAGCGAAGGGACAACGCATCGTCATCACCGGCACCGTGCGTGACGGAGCGGGCATGATCCTGCGCGATGCGCTGATCGAAAGCTGGCAGGCCGATGCGGCGGGGCGCTATGCCGGCGACGACCCCGATGCCGACCCCGAGGTGACGGGCTGGGCCCGGATCGCGGCGGATTTCGAGACCGGGGAATGGCGGCTCGAGACGGTGAAGCCCGGGCGCGTGCCGGCGCCGGACGGGCGACCGATGGCACCGCACATCGCGCTCTGGATCGTTGCGCGGGGCATCAACATCGGCCTTCTGACCCGGCTGTGCTTCGAGGACGAGGCCGAGGCCAATGCCACCTGCCCGGTGCTGGCGCGGATCGAGCACCGCGACCGGCTGCCGACTCTGCTGGCGAAATCGGTCGGGCCGGGTCAGTATCGGTTCGACATCCGCCTTCAGGGCGAGGGCGAGACGGTATTCTTCGACATCTGACCGGACGCGATCATGACCAAACCTTGCATCATCTGTGTGGCGATCACCGGCAGCGTGCCGCAGAAATCCGACAACCCTGCCGTGCCGATCACCATCGAGGAACAGATCGAAAGCACCCACGAAGCCTTCGAGGCTGGCGCCACGATCGCCCATTGCCACGTCCGGATGGAGGACGGCACGCCGACCTCGGACCCCGACCGGTTCGCCCGGCTGATGGAAGGACTGCACCGGCACTGCCCCGGGATGATCGTGCAACTGTCCACCGGGGGGCGTTCGGGCGCCGGCAAGGCTCGGGGCGGGATGCTTCCGCTGCGACCCGACATGGCCTCGCTTTCGGTCGGGTCCAACAACTTTCCGACCCGAGTCTACGAGAATCCGCCAGATCTGGTGGATTGGCTGGCCTCGGAAATGCAGAAATACGACGTCAAGCCCGAAATCGAGGCTTTCGACCTGAGCCATGTCGTGCAGGCGGCGCGGATGGCACAGGACGGGCGTCTCAAGGCGCCGCTCTATGTTCAGTTCGTGATGGGGGTGAAGAACGCCATGCCCGCCGACAAGGCGATCTTCGACTTCTACATCGAGACGCTGAAACGGCTGGCGCCCGATGCGGAATGGTGCGGCGCCGGGATCGGGGCGAACCAGATCGTTGTCAACGAATGGGCGATCGCGGCCGGCGGCCACACCCGGGCCGGACTCGAGGACAACGTGCGGCTGGACCGCGACCGCCTTGCGCCATCGAATGCCGCGCTGGTGAAGCGGGCGGTCGATCTCTGCGCCAGGTACGACCGCCCCGTTGCCACATGGCAAGAGGCGCGACAGATCCTCGGACTGAGAGCGGCCTGACGATGACCGCGGGGGCCGGCGGCGCCCTGTATTCCGGGCTGTTCGGCGATGCCGAAACCTCCGCCCTGTTCGACGACACCGCCGAGATTGCGGCAATGCTGCAGGTCGAGGGGGCACTGGCGCGGGTGCAGGGCGGGATGGGCGTCATACCGGCCGAAAGCGGCGCCTTTCTCGACAGCGCCTGCCGCAGCATCCGGCTCGACCCTGCTGCCCTTGCGGCAGAGACCGGGGCGAACGGCGTCCCGGTCCCGGCCTTGGTGAAGGCGGCCCGGGCCGCGATCGGCGCGCCGGAACATGCACGCTGGCTGCACTGGGGTGCGACCAGCCAGGACATCATGGATACCGCCCTGGTCCTGCGCCTGCGCCGACTCCTCGACCTGTGGCAGACCCGGGTGGATGCCTTGCTGGACGGGCTCGCCGGGCTTGCGGACACCCATGCCGACCTGCCCATGGCGGCGCGCACCTACGGGCAGGCCGCCGTGCCGACGACTTTCGGCGCGGCGGTCGCTGGCTGGGGCGGGCCGCTGCTTCGGGCACGCGGGGACCTGCCGGCCTTGCGTGCACGGCTGCTCGTCGTGTCGCTTGGCGGGGCGGCCGGAACGCTGGGCGCCATCGGCCCGACCGGCCCCGAGGTGCGGGCACGGCTTGCCGCGGCGCTGGATCTGGAAGATCCGGGCGGGTCCTGGCACAGTGCCCGCGACCGGATCGCGGCTTTCGCGGCCTGGGCTACGGGCATCGCCGTCGCCCTGGGCAAGATGGGCGAGGACATGATCCTGATGGCGCAATCGGGCATCGGCGAGCTGGAGCTGGCCGGAGGCGCGTCCTCGACCATGCCGCAGAAGGCGAATCCGGTGGGTCCGTCGGTGCTGGTGGCGCTGGCCCGGCAGGTGGTGGCGCTGCAGTCGGCGATCGCCGGCGCGGGGCTGCACCGGCAGCAGCGCGACGGCACCGCCTGGTTCACCGAATGGCTGACCCTGCCCGCACTCTGCCTCTCGACCGGACGCGCGCTGCAACTCGGAGCCGAACTCGCCGCTTCCGTCCGGCCAGTCCCTGAACGCATGGCCGCTGCGCTGGCGGCGGACGGCGGGCTGATCCGGGCCGAGGAGATCGCCTTTGCCCTGGCCGCCCGGATGCCGAGGCCGGATGCCGAGGCCGAGGTCAAGCGGCTGGTAGCCGCGGTCCGGGCGGGGGGGGGCGATCTTCCGAGATTGTCCCGGGCGGCGCACCCGGGGCTTTCCCTGCCGGATGGTCCCGATACCGGCTGCGCCCCGTCCGAAGCGCGGAACTTTGCCGCCGCCGTCCGGGCAGGCGGACGGCCCAGTTAGTCCTCGGCGGACGACTTTCCAACCTGCCTTCCCTGCCATAGATCAGGGGACGGAGGACCGTCCATGCCGCACGCCCTGATCGTCGCCCATGGCTCGCCGGCCGATCCCGCACCGCAGGAGGCGCGGCTTGCGGCGCTGGCGGCGTCGGTTGCGGCCTTGTTGCCGGACTGGGTTGTGCGCGGCGCGACTCTGGCGGCGCCCGGGGCGCTGGAAGCCGCGCTCGACGGGCTGGAGACCCCGCGGATCTATCCGTTCTTCATGGCCGAGGGTTGGTTCACCCGCACCGCCCTGCCCCGCCGGCTGGTGGCGACCCGGGCCCGCGATACGGCCCAGCTTGCGCCGCTCGGCGTCGATCCCGGCCTGCCGGCCCTGATGGCGCAAGCCGCGCTGGAGGGCTGCCCCGGAGCGGCTAGGGACCGTAGCCTGCTGATCGCGGCGCACGGAAGCCAGGTGTCCGACACCTCGGCGGACAGCACCCATGCCGCGGTCGCGCGCCTGGCGGCGATCACCCCGTTCCGGTCGGTCCGGGCCGGCTTCGTCGAACAGGCGCCCTTTCTGGCCGAGGCTGCCCGGGGCCTTGGCCCCGCGATCTGCCTGCCGTTCTTTGCGCTGCGCGCCGGCCATGTCGAGGACGACGTGCCGCAGATACTGGCCGAGGCCGGGTTCGACGGCCCGCTGCTGCCGCCGATCGGCGAACACCCCGGTATCCCCGGGCTGATCGCGGCCGCGCTCAGAAGATGAAGTCGTCGGCCGTCCAGGCCGAGGGCGCGATCCGTGCGCCGTCCGCGCTCAGGACCCGCACCGCCTCGTCCTGCCAGATGATCTCGGCACCGTTCGCCCGGCCGCGGATCGTCAGCGCAGAAGGGTCGTAGATCCGCCCCCAACCCGACAGGTCCAGACGGTCCAGCCCCTTCTCGAAATCCATGATCAGCTGCTGTGCGCCCGAGGCACTCAGGACGAACACATCGGCGCCCGGTCCCCCGATCAGCCGGTTCGCCCCCGGCCCGGCAATCAGCACATCGTCGCCGGCGCCACCCGACAGCGTGCTGTTGCCGCGCCCGCCGATCAGGATGTCGTCGCCTGGCGTCCCGGTCAGGCTGTCGGCGCCGGCGGTCCCCTGCCGCAGCACGCCCAGCGACGACAGGTCGAGGTCGAACTGCACGATGCCCGGGCGCGACGCGCCGGCCGCAAACACCTGCACCGCAGCGCCGACCTGCACTGCCTTCAGGCCGGTCAGCCCGCCCAGATCCCAGCCATCGTCCTGGGCGAAGCTGCGATGGTGATGAAGCCGCCCGTCGGGGAGCAGCTCGAACAGGCTCAGGCCGCCGTCGGCGCCGCCGGCAAGGACGAAGGCGCGCCCGCCCACCGCGAAGGTCTCCACCTCGCTGGCGCGGTGAAAGCGCGTGGTCAGCGTGTCGTGCACCTGATCGGCGACGAACAGCACGCCGTGGTCGTTGATGCGGATGACCGACAGACTGCTGGACAGCGTCGAGGCGAGGACAAGCCAGGTGGCGCCATGGGCGGTCACGGCCGCGACCTGTTCGGTCCCGGCTACCCACAACCCGTCCTTCGGCCCCAATGTATCGACCAGGGCGGTGCGTCCCGCCGCCGAGACCGAAAACACCGACAGCCCGTCGTCGCCGGCCGAGGTCGAGACCACGAACTGCCGGTCGCCAACCTGCACCGCAATCAGGTCCGAGACCCCGTCAAGCGCGGCCTTTGGCGAGTTCCGCTCGGCCGAGACCGCGGTCAGGCTCCAGTCATCCTCGATGCGGAACAGCCGCAGCCGGTCGTCGTTCCACGCGCCGGCGGCGACAAAGCCGGTGCCCCCGATGCTGAAGGTGGCGATCGCCGAGGCTGCGACCGGCCCCTCTGCGTCGCGCAGGATGCCCGCACGCGCCAGCCGGCCGTCCGCCGCGACCGTCTGCATGTCGATCCCGGCACCGCTGCGCGACGCGGTCAGTAGCCGGGTCTGGCCGGCAAGGCTGATCGCCTCGGCATCGCTGATGCTCAGTCCCCGGGACTGTGCCGGCAGCGTCACCTCGTCCAGCCAACGCGCAGCCCCGCCCTCGGCAAGGCTGAACCGCTGAAAGCCGCCGGTCGCCCCCGACCCGGCGTAGAGCCAGGTCGCGCCGTCCCGCGCAACCACCTCGAAGGTCGAGATCATCGACCAATGCGCGAACTGGCTGCCCGCGAATGCTGCGCGAAACCGCAGGTCGATCATCGCCCGATCCACCCGTCACCCATCTACCCGCGGGCAGGTTTGCATCGCGGACCGTGGCGCGGGCGGCAGGAATGCGGCACGGCGGCGGCCTTTGGCGCAGATTTTCCCGGCATTGTCGGAATGTCGCAGACGGCAAGGATGTGCCACGCGCGGGGCACATGATGTTGAACGCCTCCGGCCCTTCCGCTATCACCAGCGAGAACGGCGCACCGGCCACAACCGGCTGCCCGGACCGCCGAACGGAGGTGACGGCCTTGCCGCAAACGCTGCGCGTCCTGCTGGCGCTGACCCTGGGCGCGGTGCTGGCCGGCTGCGCGCCGCCGCGCGGGGCCGCGCTCCAATCGGAGGTTCTGGCCAAGGCCGATGCCGAGGATGCGAGTTTCCAGGTCGTGC
Source organism: Gemmobacter sp. (assembly GCA_046295655.1). Taxonomy (GTDB): domain Bacteria; phylum Pseudomonadota; class Alphaproteobacteria; order Rhodobacterales; family Rhodobacteraceae; genus JBKBMT01. The sequence goes on from JBKBMT010000002.1 coordinate 27,693, forward strand.
CCGTTACCCGCGAGGCACTGCCGGCAATCCAGCACTGGCCGGCAACCGGCCTCCAGGTCGGCTGGGGGTGGGTCAATGGCAGCCGCACCGGCGGGTCGCCCGCCATCGCCGTCGGCGATCTGATCGACATCACGGTCTGGGACAGCCAGCAGAATTCGCTGCTCACCGCCGATGCCGAAAAGGCGGTCACGATCAACCAGATCAAGGTGACGCCGGCCGGCACGATCTTCGTGCCCTATGTCGGCGATGTGCTGGTGCGGGGCCGGACCCCGGAACAGGCGCGCGCCGACATCCAGATGCGGATGGAGCCGATCGTCCCGGCTGCGCAGGTTCTGCTGCAGGTCACGCCGGGCGCCGGCAATACGGTCGATCTGGTCAGCGGCGTGGTCCGGCCCGGGCGCTATCCGCTGGTTGACCGCAGCTATACAATCCTCAGCCTGATCGCCGACGGCGGCGGCATCGCACCCGGCCTGCGCAACCCGGTGGTCCGGCTGCAACGCGGCGGCCGGTCCGTTGCGGTCCCGGCCGAGACGCAGTTCCGCACGCCCGCGCACGATACCGTGCTGCGCGGCGGCGATCGCGTGGTGGTGGAACAGGATCCGCGCTATTTCGTGGCGCTCGGCGCGACGGGACGCGAGCAGATCGTCTGGTTCGACAAGCAGCAACTGACCGCCCTCGACGCGCTGGCGGCGATCGGCGGGCTGAGCGAGAACCGCGCCAATCTCAAGGGCGTGATGGTGCTGCGCGAATACCCGGCCAAGGCGCTGCGGCTGGACGGTCGCGGGCCACAGAAGCAGCAGGTCATCTTCACCCTCGATCTGACCTCGGCCGATGGGCTGTTCGCCGCGCGGCAGTTCCGCATCAACCCGGAGGACGTGGTGCTGGCGACCGAATCCCCGATTCCGGCAATCAGCAGCGTCATCGGCATGTTCCGCGCCTCGGTCGGGCTGGGGCGATCGCTCTGACCGCTGCCCGCCCCCCGTGACTTGCCGGCGCGGCGCTGCTATTGAGCGGCCGGATTTCGGAAAGGTGCAGGGTCGGACCGGTGCAGATTGAACAGACGGCGCTCGAAGGCGTGCTAATTCTGACCCCGCGGGTCTTCCCCGACGATCGCGGCAGCTTCCACGAAAGCTGGAACCGGCAGGTGCTGCGCGATCTTGGCCTGGATCTGGATTTCGTGCAGGACAACCACTCGATCAGCCGCCATGCCGGCACGATCCGCGGCCTGCATTTCCAGGCCCCGCCCCATGCACAGGACAAGCTGGTGCGCGTGGGCCGGGGGGCGATCCTCGATGTCGCGGTGGATGTCCGCATCGGCTCTCCGGGCTATGGTCGCTGGGTCGGCGTGGAACTGACCGAAGACAACCACCGGCAGCTTCTGGTGCCCAAGGGCTTCCTGCACGGCTTCGTCACCCGGACGCCCGATACGGTCGTGCTCTACAAGACCACCGACTACTATTCCCGCGCCTGCGATGGGGCGGTCCATTTCGCCGACCCGGACCTGGGCATCGACTGGGGCATTGCGCCCGAGGATGCCGTGCTGTCCGACAAGGACCGCGAGGCGCCGCGTTTCGCCGAATGGGACAGTCCGTTCACATATGGGGAACGGCCATGAAGATCCTCGTCACCGGGGGCGCCGGGTTCATCGGCTCGGCCGTGGTCCGGCTTGCAATCGCGCGGGGCCACGATGTGGTGAACGTCGATTGCCTGACCTATGCCGCCAACCTCGAGAATGTCGCGCCGGTTGCCGGAAACCCGGCCTATGCCTTCGAGATGGCCGACATCTGCGACGCAACCGCCATGGCGCGCATCTTCCGCGATCACCGCCCTGATGCGGTGATGCATCTGGCCGCGGAAAGTCACGTGGACCGGTCGATCGACCTGCCGGACACCTTCGTGCGGACCAATGTCATGGGCACCTTCACCCTGCTTCAGGCAGCCCGCAGCCGATGGGAGGCAGACGGCCGGCCCGAAACCTTCCGCTTTCACCACATCTCGACCGACGAGGTTTATGGCAGCCTGGGCGAGACCGGCAAGTTCACCGAGGACACCCCCTACGACCCGCGCAGCCCCTATTCGGCAAGCAAGGCCGCCAGCGACCATCTGGTGCGTGCCTGGGGCGAGACCTACGGGCTGCCGGTGATCGTCACCAACTGCTCGAACAACTACGGTCCCTACCACTTCCCCGAGAAGCTCGTGCCGGTGGTGATCCTCAAGGCGCTCGCCGGAGCACCGATCCCGGTCTATGGCGACGGCGGCAATGTGCGCGACTGGCTGTTCGTCGAGGATCACGCCGATGCCCTGCTGACGGTGCTGCAAAGGGGACGCATCGGACGCACCTACAACATCGGCGGCGAGAACGAGGCCACCAACATCGACCTCGTGCGGCGGATCTGCGCCATCCTCGACGAGCGGCGGCCGGGGAACCGGCCCTATGCCGAACAGATCGCCTTTGTCGCGGACCGGCCGGGGCACGACCGGCGCTATGCCATCGATCCGACGCGGATCCGGACCGAACTGGGCTGGCGGCCCTCGGTCACGCTGGACGAAGGGCTGGCGCGGACCGTGGACTGGTATCTGGCCAACGAAGACTGGTGGCGCCCGCTTCTGAACCGTGACGGGGTCGGGCAACGTCTTGGCGTGATGGCAGCACGGGGGCAGGCGTGACGATCCTCGTCTTCGGCCATTCCGGCCAGGTCGCCACCGAACTGCGCCGCGATCCGCGGGTACGCGCCCTGCCCAGGGCCGAGGCCGACCTGTCGGATCCCGCCGCCTGCGCGCGGGCGGTGGCGGAAAGCGATGCGCGGGCGGTCATCAACGCCGCCGCCTGGACTGCAGTGGACGACGCCGAGGATCACGAGGCCGAAGCCCTGACGGTCAACGCCTTGGCGCCGGCGTCCATGGCCGCTGCCGCGGCGAGGGCCGGCATCCCCTTCGTTCACATTTCGACCGATTACGTGTTCGACGGCAGCGGCAAGCGGCCCTGGCGGCCGGAAGATGCGGTCGCACCGCTCGGCGCCTACGGCCGGACAAAGCAGGCGGGCGAAGCCGCCGTCGCGGCCGTCGGGGGCGCCCATGCCATCCTGCGGACAAGCTGGGTCTTTTCGGCCCATGGCCGGAACTTCCTGCGCACGATGCTGCGGCTCGGGGCGGACCGCGACCGGCTGACCGTGGTTGCCGACCAGATCGGCGGCCCGACACCGGCCGACGCGATCGCGGATGCCTGCCTGACCATTGCCGACGCACTGATCCACGACCCGGCCCGCAGCGGCATCTACCACTTCAGCGGCGCGCCGGACGTCAGCTGGGCCGGTTTCGCCCGCGAGATCATGGCCCGGGCGGGCCTCGCCTGCGCCATCGAGGACATCCCGACCAGCGCCTATCCGACCCGGGCCAGGCGCCCGGCCAATTCCCGGCTGGACTGTTCGACCCTCGCCACCGCCTTCGGGATCGCGCGCCCCGACTGGCGCGCAGGCATCGACCGGGCGCTGGCCGCCCTCAGGGAGCAACCTGCATGACCGATCGCAAGGGCATCATCCTCGCCGGCGGGTCGGGCACCCGGCTCTATCCGATCACCATCGGCGTCTCGAAGCAGCTCATGCCGATCTATGACAAGCCGATGATCTATTATCCGCTTTCGGTGTTGATGCTGGCCCGGATCCGCGACATCGCGGTGATCACCACCCCGCAGGACCAGGACCAGTTCCGCCGCGTCCTTGGCGACGGATCGGACTGGGGGCTGCGGCTGACCTATGTGGTCCAGCCCTATCCCGGCGGACTGGCCCAGGCCTATACGCTGTGCGAGGATTTCCTCGGCGGCGCATCGTCCTGCATGGTTCTGGGCGACAACATCTTCTTCGGCCACGGTCTGGCCGAGTTGCTGACCGAGGCCGACCGCAGGACCGAAGGCGGCACGGTGTTCGGCTATCACGTCGCCGACCCCGAGCGATATGGCGTGGTCGGAATGGACGCGCACGGGCGCGTCACCCAGATCGTCGAAAAGCCCGCCGTTCCGCCGTCGAACTATGCGGTGACGGGCCTCTACTTCCTCGACGGCTCCGCCCCGGAACGGGCGCGGCGCGTCACCCCATCGGCCCGGGGCGAACTGGAAATCACGACGCTGCTGGAAATGTATCTGCACGAGGGCCTGCTGGATGTGAAGCGGATGGGGCGCGGCTATGCCTGGCTCGATACCGGCACCCATGGCAGCCTCCTGGACGCCGGAAACTTCGTGCGCACGTTGGAACGGCGGCAGGGTCTGCAGACCGGCTGTCTGGAAGAGATCGCCTATCGCCAGGGCTGGATCGACCGGACCCAGGTCGAGGCCCGGGCGGCGATGATGGAAAAGAACGACTACGGCCGCTATCTGCGCAGCCTGCTGGACTAATCGGGTTCGGGATGCCGGGGCCTGCTGCCGCCGCGGCAGGCCTAAAGCCGCCCGAGCACCGCTGCCGCCCAGAGCGACAGGTTTCCGGGCAGATCCTGCCGGTAGAGCCCGTTGCGGTTCAGCATCCGCACCCGATCCAGAAGTCCTGCGCTGCGGCGGGTGGCGAAATCGGCGAGGATCGCGCGGTTCTCGGGCGTCAGCCGGTGCTCCGACGCCCGAAGCGCCAGCACGTTGATCGTGTTCCAGCGCCGGAATCGCCCCGCCAGCATCAGCCGCAGGCGCCGCCCCTTCGCCGACAGCCCCTCGTTCGCACCGATGAGATTGCCGCCGTGCTGCCGATAGAGGATCAGCGGCGTCGGGTCATAGATCACGCGGCCGCCGCAGCCGGTGATCAGCTGGTAGATCCACCAGTCGTGCACCACCACCTTTCGGGGCTCCACTGAAGCCGCCTGCAGCAGATCGACCGCCGCGCGATTGAGCAGGAAGGTGTTGCCGCCCGCGATGTTCTGCACCAGGGCATGCCGGAACCCTGGCGGGCGGTGCGGCAGGCGCGAGGGCGCACGCACCTTGAGATCCGCGTCGCAGACGAGCGTGCGGCTGGTGAACAGCGTAGGGATGCCGGGATCGGCGCCCGACAGCGCGGCCGCGCCATGCGCCAGGCGCTCGGGAAGCCACACATCGTCCTGATCGGACAGCGCGACCATCTCGATCTGTGGCGGGACCGCACGCAGCAGCGCAAGGAAGTTCTGCGATGCCCCCCGGCGGGGTCCCGGCATGATGCGGAGCGGCAGGTCGGGATTTGCGGCCGCGAACTCGGACACGATGGCCCGGGTGGCATCCGTCGATCCATCGTCGCCGACAAGCACCAGCGCCGGCGGCAGGCTCTGGGTCACGAAGCTGTCGAGCTGTCCGCGCACATGCGCCGCACCATTGCGCGCGGCAAGCAGGATCGCGATGCGTGGTGCGCCGGGGCCGGTCATGGCGCGCGATATCACGGGGGAGCGGGCGAATGCCAGTCCCCGCCCGATCAGCCCCGACCGCGCCGTTCGAACCGTGGAAGCATTGCCGAGAAATCCCGACCCGCGCCGCCTTCCTCTTCCACGAAGCGGCGGTAAAGTTCGGCCGCAAGCTGCCCCATCGGCGTGTCCGCATCCGCCGCCTCGGCCGCCTGCTGGCTGAGCCGCAGGTCCTTCAGCATCAGTTCGGCCGCGAAACCCGGACGATAGTCGTTGTCGGCGGGTGACTTCGGGCCGACACCGGGCGCCGGGCAGTAGGCGTTCAGGCTCCAGGAATAGCCCGAGGAGGTCGAGACCACGTCGAACATCCTGTCGCGCGCAAGGCCCAGCTTGTCGGCCAGGGCGAAGGCCTCGCAGGTGGCGATCATGGTGACGCCGAGGATCATGTTGTTGCAGATCTTAGCCGCCTGTCCGGCACCGGCCTCGCCGCAGTGCACCGCCTTCTGCCCCATCACCTCGAACAGCGGCAGGACGGTGCGGAAGGCGTCGTCACTTCCGCCGACCATGAAGGTCAGCGTTCCCGCGGCCGCCCCGCCGACCCCGCCGGACACCGGCGCGTCGAGCGCGCGCACCCCGGCCGCGGCGGCCTCGGCCGCCACCGCACGCGCGCTTTCCACATCGACCGTCGAACAGTCGCACAGAACCGCCCCCGCCTTCATCGCGGGAATGACCTCGGCCGCGACCGACCGCAGGATCGCGCCGTTGGGCAGCATCGTCACCACCACATCCGCCCCCCGCGACGCCTCGGCGGCCGAGGCGGCCATGAACACGCCCTCGGGCCCCTTGCCGGTGACGTCGAACCCGGTCACGGCATGCCCCGCCTTGACAAGGTTCGTGGCCATCGGCGCACCCATGTTGCCAAGTCCGATGAATCCGACCTTCATGCAGCGTCCTCCTCGAATGCGAGCGCATCGCGCCCCAGCGGCATCAGCATCCGCGACACCGCGACCGCCGGCACCGCCTCGGGCCCCGCGTGGCGCCAGCGGGGGGTTCGGTCCTTGTCGATGATGGCGGCGCGGATCCCCTCCAGGAAATCGCCGTGCTCCATCGACCGGTAGGTGAAACGGTATTCCATACCCAGCGCCTGACGGATACCGGGCGCCTCGCCCAGACGATGCAGCATCTCGACCGTGCAGGCCATGGAAAGCGGCGACTGCCGCGCCAGCACCGACAGCGTCTCGCGGGCGAAATCGCCCGGCACGGCGCGCAGGCTCCGAACGATGTCGCCGATCGTCTCGCCAGCGAAGTGACGGTCGATCTCGTCCTGAAGTCCGGCAAGCCGGCCGGGCGGAAGCGGCGCCCCGTCGATCGCGGCGGTCCCGCTTTCGATCATCGCGCGCTTGGCTGCCTCCCACCCGGCCTCCGGCACGAAGATGTCGGCGAAACCCGCATGGATTGCATCGGCCGGTCCCATCCGGTGACCGGTCACGCCCAGATACTCCCCAAGACGCCCGGGCGCCCGGGCCAGCAGCATCGACCCGCCGACATCCGGCACCAGCCCGATGCCGCATTCGGGCATGGCGATCTGCGCGCTTTCGCCGACGATGCGCAGACCCGCATGACAGCCTATACCCACGCCACCACCCATCGTGTAGCCGTGCAGAAAGCTGACCGTGGGCTTCGGGAACTCGAACAGCCGCGCGTTCATGCGGTATTCGTCGCGCCAGAATTGCCGGCCGTAGGAAAAGTCACCCGCCATGCCAGTGGCATACATCTCGGCGATGTCTCCGCCCGAACAGAAGGCGCGCGGGCCGATCGCGTCGATCAGCACCAGCGCCACCGCCGGATCGTCGCGCCAGGTCTTGAGCGCGGCATCGATCGCCAGGCACATGTCGTAGGTCAGCGCGTTCAGCGCCTGCGGCCGGGTCAGCGTGATGCGCCCGGCACGCCCCTCGATGCGGATGTCGATGTCGCTCATCCCCGCGCCGCCAGCATCTGCCGGGCGACGATGACCCGCATGATCTCGTTGGTGCCTTCCAGGATCTGGTGCACCCGCAGGTCGCGCACGATCTTCTCGACCCCGTAATCCGCCAGATAGCCGTAGCCGCCATGCAGTTGCAGGCACTGGTTGGCCACCTCGAAGGCGGCATCGGTCACATACATCTTCGCCATGGCGCAGAACTTCGTCGCATCCACCGCGCCGTTGTCCAGCTTCCAGGCCGCCTGGCGCAGAAAGGTGCGGGCCGACTGCAACCTGACCTCGCATTCGGCCAGACGGAACTGAAGGCCCTGGAACTGGTCGATGGTCTGCCCGAAGGCGCGCCGCTCGCCCATGTACTTGAGCGTCATGTCCAGTGCCGCCTGTGCCCCGCCCAGCGCCGAGGCGGCAATGTTCAGCCGCCCGCCGTCGAGCCCCGCCATGGCATAGCGGAAGCCCTGCCCTTCCTCGCCCAGCAGGTTCTCGAACGGGATCGTGCAGTCGTCGAACTGCACCTGTGCCGTGGGCTGGGCGCGCCAGCCCATCTTGTCCTCCAGCGCGCCGAAGCTCAGGCCCGGCGTGCCGTCCTCGACGATCACGGCCGAGATGCCGCGCGGCCCTGCCTCTCCGGTGCGCACCATGGTGACATAGACGTCGGAATAGCCGCCGCCCGAGATGAAGGCCTTGGTGCCGTTCAGCCGGTATCCCTCGTTGGTCCTTTCCGCCCGGGTCCTGAGCGCCGCGGCATCGGACCCCGACCCCGGTTCGGTCAGACAGTAGCTGAAGACCTTTTCCATGCTGCACAGCGCCGGCAGCCAGCGGGCGCGGGTCTCGGGGCTGCCGAACTTGTCGATCATGCCGCCGCACATGTTGTGGATCGACAGGAAGCTGCCGACCGCCGGGCAGGCCATGGCCAGCGCCTCGAACACCAGCGTGGCGTCAAGCCGCGTCAGGCCCGATCCGCCCTGATCTTCCGACACATAGATGCCGCCGAGGCCCAGCCCGGCGACCTTCGGCCACAGGTCCTTCGGGATCGTGCCGGCCGCCTCCCAGGCGCGCGCGTGGGGGGCGATGTGCTCCTGCCCGAAGGCATGGGCCATGTCGAAGACAGCCTGCTGCTCCTCGCTCAAGTCGAAGTCCATCGAGCCCTCCCCAGCGGAATTGAACGGACGTTTAATTCGGATTCCTTGCACAAATTTTGCACCGGGACGAGGGGGCTGCAGCAGAAATGCGGACCGAACCGCCGCGCCGCGAATCGGTCTCTCGCCCGCGGGGCCGGAGTCTGCCGACCGACCGTTTCCCACGATGGGAGACTTTACACGCAGGCAAGGAATCCGGCGGCCGATTCGGGACAATCGTTCGCCCCCAGTTGCAAAATGCGGCAGGAGTAGGGCGAAGTCTCGCAATTCTGCGGCGGCAGGCGTAATTGTCTGTGTTGATGAAACGGAGCCGATGGCCATCAATTTGAAACTTTCTGCCTTGGCCGTAGCCGCGGCTACGCTGATGTCCGCCCCGGTATCTGCTGCAACATTTCTCGGCGTCTTTGAAGGAAACACCCCGTTCCCGCAGGCGCTGATGGGCTCCCCGTCGCTGGCGAAATGCGACCAGGGCGGCACGGCCGGGACGGTGTGTTCCAAGTGGGAAGATGGGCTGGCGCCCGGCAACCACGTGCCCGGCTTCTCGGTCACGTTTGTCGATTCCAAGACGGCGAACTGGACCTTTGACCCGACCGCCGTGACGGGTGTGGCCTTGGCCGACGTGCTGTTCCCGAAATACATCGCGGTGAAGGGGGGGAACTTCTACAACGTGTGGGAAATCGTCGTCGGTACGCTGAGCGGCGTGGTTTCGACCCAGGGCATCGCAGTGGGCGGTCCGGGCAACCAGCCCGACATCTCGCACATCAGCTTCTACGACTCGGTCGGACCGGCGCCCATCCCGCTGCCGGCTGCCGGGCTGATGCTGCTGGGCGCGCTGGGTGGCCTCGCTGCAGTGCGTCGGCGTCGCAAGGCGGCCTGATCCCTTTCGGGACGAGAATGGAAAGGGCGGCCCTCGGGCCGCCCTTTTGCATTGCCGGAACGCCGGGTGCGATGTGCGTTCAGACCTTGCGACGCAGGGCGCCCAGGGCGGCGAGGCCGGCAAGCAGCAGAAACCCGCCGGCAGGAAGCGGGATGGGCGCCGGTCCGGCGGGCTCGGTTCCGTAGACCTCGACCTTGGCCCAGTAGAGGTCGAACCGGTCGGTCCCGGCCGTGAACTCCGAGAACCAGAACGAGACGGCCCTTGTGGCCAGCGTGTTCGCCCAGGCCGTCACCGACCCGGCGTCCGTGCCGGCGGTCAGGGTGAACGCCTGCGGCGACAGCCCGTCCACCAGCTGCGCGAAGAAGTCGTCGGTGCTGGCGGCGGCGGTGCTGCCCTGCACCCGCACGGCCCAGTTCTCGCCGAAGCACCCCACGGCGGCGACGCAGCCCGAAGGACCGGCGTCGGAGAACTTGAGCGTCAGAACGATCTTGCTGATCGTGTCGTAGGCCAGCGACGCAAAGCTGATGGCGTCCGAGAAGCGCCCCGTGCTCTGGTCGCTGACGCGGACGAAATCGGCGAAGAGCGCATCGTTGCCGCCGGGATCGACCTTGCCCGCGGCGCTGCCGTAGTCGTGTGTGAACGTGCCCAGCAGCGTCGCCGCCGCCGCGGGCGCCGCCGTCATGGCACCAAGGCTCAGGCATAGCGCCGCTGCCGTGGACTTGAAAAAAGACAACATCGTAACTCCTGTGGGCGCGTCGTCGGGGCCCGATTTCCAGTTGATCGCCTTTCGGCCAAGGGTCCCCGAGACAGCGTCCGTCGAGACCCCCGCCGGGCGCGACCTCTGGTCCCCGGACATGGCAAATTGAAGGCAGATCGCCCGGATTCTCCGAAAACGCGCAGATGCTCGGGCCGGCAACAGGACACCGTTTCCACGCCAGAGCGCTTGGCGCCGGGACAGGAAATTGTCGCCGCGCGGCCGACAGTCGTTCAGCCGCAGCGGCGCAAGGGTCGGTCACCGATTCGCGCATGGACTGCGCGACAGCAGGCGCGGGAACGTCGATGGAACGGCTGCTTCGGAGATCCGCTCAGGCGCTGCGCCGGCGCAGCAGGCCCAGTCCGCCCAGACCGGCCAGCAGCAGCAGCCCGGCTGCCGGAAGCGGGATCGGCGCCGGCGGCGGCGCGATGTCGCGCTCGTGGACGAAGCGGGCGCGCAGCTCGGCAGAGTTCGTCGCCTGCTCGACGGTCCAGAATTCCTTGTCCGCGCCGATCCCGAAGCCGGTGATCGTCAGGTAATAGCGGTCGTCGCCGACCGTCACGAATTCCGACCCGGCGTAGCTGGTTGTGATCCGCACCCGGTCGGCGCAGCCGTTGATGTTGACGCCCTGCCGGTTCGCCTCGCCATTGCCGCAGGGCTCGTCCCGGTTCGGCGTCTCCCAGTGATCCACGTTGAAGAGGGCGGCAAAGCTGTGCAGCCCGCCTCCGCCCGGGATCGCCAGCGTGAAGTTGACCAGCAGTTCGACCGCGTCGATACCCGTGCCGATGCCGATGAAGTAGTTGAAATGCTGGAACAGCCCCAGCGTGAAATCGACATTCGGCCCGATTGCCTCGACCACCGGGGGAGCGGCCGGCAGGAAGCGATAGCCGCTTTGCACCGGGCCGGTGCCCCAGCTCATGTGGGCCGTGCCCTCGCCGTTCACATGCAGGCCACCGGTCGGGTTCTGCCAGGTGCCGGAGACCGTTACCAGGTCGATGGTCGCCGCATCCGCCTGCGTGCCCATCAATGCCGCAACCGCGGCTGTAATACCAACAAACCGTTTCATCACTCGTCCTCCATCCCCGGCCAGGGCCGGGCAGATTGCGGCAGAAACCGGGCACCCATGCCGCGATCCCGCCGCACATATGCACATTCTCGCCACAAATTGCCAGAAGGACAAAACCTTTCGGAATCAACACAATCTCTGGTTGAGGTCCGCCATCGGAGCCGAACGGTGAGCTGCGGTGCCAAGTTCTGTTTCCGGCACAGGGACCCGGTCGCCAGGGTCCGTCGTGCCGCGGCGAATCGGACGGAAAAGGGGCGGGTGGATTGCCACCCGCCCCTTTGTTCGCCCAAGGCTACACCGCGATCAGGCTACCCCGCGATCAGGCTGCCTTGCGGCGCCGGCGCAGGGCGGCAAGGCCCCCCAGTCCGCCCAGCAGCAGAAGACCCGCCGCCGGAAGCGGGATCGGGGCGATGTCCTTCTCGCTGATGAACTTGGCCTGAAGCACGATGCGGTTCGTGGCATTCTCCGTGGTCCAGAACGTGGTATCGCCGCCGATCCCGAAACCGGTGATGGTCAGGAAGAACTTCTCATCGTCGATCTCGACGAACTCGGACCCGCCATAGGCGGTGCTGACGATCACCCGGTCCGCGCAGCCGTTGACATTGACTCCGGCATTGTTCTGGCCTCCGTCAGCGCAAGGATTGCTTGCGTTGGGCGTTTCCCAATGGTCGAAATTGAACAGGGCGTTGAAGCTCTGGGTCACGAGATTGCCGCTGGGGATCCGCAGCACGAAATTCACCAGAAGGTCGATCCCCGTGATCGACGTGCCCGAGTTGATCGGGACGTTGAAGTGGGTGAAGAACCCGAGGTCGAAGATGTCGCCCGGCGCGATCGCGGGATTCTCGGGCGGCGCCGCACCTTCAAAGCGATAGCCGCTCTGGCCGGAACCCGCATCGACCCCCCAACGGACCTCGTTCGTGCCGAGGCCGACGACATTCGTTCCGTCCTGGACGTTCTGCCAGGTGCCGGTCACCGACACGAGGTCGATCGTCGATGCGGGCGCCACGACGGTCGTGCTGACGGTCAGCAGCGCGGCAAGTGCAATTGCATTCTTCATTCTGTCCTCCGGTTCCAACTTTGCCTCGGGCCACGGCAGACGGGGTTCGCCGCCTTGTCGCCGCAGCAAGGACACAACCCTGACACAGTTCCGCCTACATTCAAGAAGTTTCTTTCTTGTCAACACGTTGAGGTTGAATCTGAGATGCATTTGCGGAGAATTCCGCGCTTCTTCGACCACTGGCAATGCTATGGGAACAATAGGTCGGGCCGCGCCAACGCTTGCGGCGCAGCCCGCAGAATCGGGTCCGGGCGCCGCCTCAGTCCATGGCCTTGAAGTTGAAGGCCGCCCCTTCCTTGATGCCCGAGGGCCAGCGCGAGGTGACAGTCTTCGTCCGGGTATAGAAACGGAAGGCGTCGGGCCCGTGCTGGTTCAGATCGCCGAAGCCCGACTTCTTCCAGCCACCGAAGGTGTGATACGCCAGCGGCACGGGGATCGGCACGTTGATCCCGATCATCCCGACGTTGACGCGGTTTGCGAAGTCGCGTGCCGTGTCGCCGTCGCGGGTGAAGATGGCGGTGCCGTTGCCGTATTCGTGATCCATGGCAAGGCCCAGCGCCTCTTCATAGGATTTCGCCCGGACCGTGGACAGGACGGGCCCGAAGATCTCGGTCCTGTAGATGTCCATGTCGCGGGTGACATGGTCGAACAGGTGAGGGCCGACGAAGAAGCCGTTTTCATAGCCTTGCAGGCTGAAGTTGCGCCCGTCCACCACCAGCTTCGCCCCCTGTTCGACGCCACGTTCGACCAGCCGCAGGATGTTCTCCTTCGCCGCGCGGGTGACAACCGGCCCGTAATCGACATCGTTGCCGGCGGTGTAGGGGCCGACCTTCAGCTTCTCGATCCGCGGCACCAGACGTTCGATCAGCGCATCCGCCGTCGCATCGCCCACCGGCACCGCCACCGAGATTGCCATGCAGCGTTCCCCTGCCGCGCCATAGCCGGCGCCCACCAGCGCATCGGCGGCCTGATCCAGATCGGCGTCGGGCATGATGATCATGTGGTTCTTGGCGCCGCCGAAGCACTGCACCCGCTTGCCGTTCGCGCAGCCCCGGGAATAGATGTATTCCGCGATCGGGGTCGAGCCGACGAAGCCAACCGCCGAAATGTCGCGGTTGTCGAGGATCGCGTCCACCGCCTCCTTGTCGCCGTTGACGACCTGAAGCACACCGTCGGGCAGCCCGGCCTCCTTGAACAGCTCCGCCAGCATGAGCGGCACCGAGGGGTCGCGTTCCGAGGGCTTGAGGATGAAGGCATTGCCGCAGGCCAGCGCCGGGCCCATCTTCCACAACGGGATCATTGCCGGAAAGTTGAACGGGGTGATCCCCGCAGCGACGCCCAGTGGCTGGCGCATCGAATACATGTCGATGCCGGGGCCGGCGCTGTCTGTGAAATCGCCCTTCAACAGATGCGGCGCGCCGATGCAGAACTCGATCACCTCAAGCCCGCGCTGTATGTCGCCCTTGGCGTCGGGAAAGGTCTTGCCATGCTCGGACGAAAGCTTCTCGGCCAGCTTGTCCATGTCGCGGTGCAGCAGACGAACCAGCTCCATCATGACGCGGGCGCGGCGCTGCGGGTTGGTCGCACCCCAGGCCGGCTGCGCGGCCTTGGCCGCTTCGACCGCCGCATCGAGTTCGGCTTTCGAGGCCAGCGCCACTCGCGCCTGAACCTCGCCGGTAGCCGGGTTGAACACGTCGGCAAAGCGGCCCGACGTGCCCGCGACACGCTTGCCGTCGATCCAATGACCCAGTTCCTGCATCGCTTTCCTCCTCGAAAGATCGCCGAAGTCTACCCTTGCAGAAATGCCGGTCAAACAGGAATGATGGCAAAGCCGTCTTGCATTCCTGCAAAGCATGACCGACTGGGACGACCTGCGCATCTTTCTTGCCGTGGCCCGGGCCGAAAGCCTGTCGGGGGCAGGCCGGCGGCTGCGGCTTGATCCCGCGACCGTCGGCCGCCGCATCGGCCGGCTTGAACGGGCCCTGGGGACGCGACTGTTCCTGCGCTCGGCACAGGGCTATGCCCTGACCGACGAGGGCGCGCGCCTGATGGAGCATGCCGCGCGAACCGAGGCGGCGGTCGAAGGCGCGCTGGCCGAGGTGCAGGGCGATCCGGGGCGGTTGTCGGGGCAGGTGCGGATCGGCGCGCCGGACGGGTGCGCGAACTTCGTGCTTCCCGGCGTTCTGACCGCGATCGTCGCCGCACACCCGGATCTGGAGGTTCAGGTGGTCGCCCTGCCCCGGGTGTTCAACCTGTCGAAACGCGAGGCCGACCTGGCGATTGCCGTGTCGCCGCCTTCCGCCGGGCGCCTGCTGGTGCAGAAGCTTGCGGACTATCGGCTCTACCTGGCGGCAGACAGCGCATATCTCGACCGTCACCCGCCGGTCCGCTCGGCCGCCGATCTCCGGTCACATCGGATGATCGGATATATTCCCGACATGATCTTCGACCCGGAACTCGACTATCTGGCCGAAACCGGGGCCGAGGCGGTGGCGCTGGCGTCCAATTCGGCGTCGGTGCAGTTCCAGATGATCCGCGCGGGCGGCGGCATCGGGGTGGTGCATGCCTTTGCCATGCCCTGGGCACCCGATCTGGTGCGTGTCCTGCCCGAGTTCTCGCTGTCGCGCAGCTTCTGGCTGATCCGTCATGCCGACGACGGGCGCATCGGCCGGCTGGACGGCTTCGCGGCACTTCTCGCCGCTGGCATCCGGCGCGAGGTGACGCGGCTGGAAGCTTTGGCTTGACAGCGGCGCCGCCGGCGCGGACGCTCAACCCAAAGGGGGAGGAACACCATGCTTGTCCAGCAGATTCTCGGCTCCAAGACGATCGACGGTGTCGCCACCGTGCGGCCGGGCACGACGGTGCGCGAGGCGGTGTCGGCGCTTGCGCAAAAGCGGATCGGCGCGCTGATCGTGTCCTCGGACGGCAAACGGGTTGCCGGGATCGTTTCGGAACGCGATATCGTGCGCGAACTCGCCAGCCAGGGCCCCTCGGTCCTCGATCAGCCGGTGGAACGGATCATGACGGCCACCATCGTCGGCTGCGCCAGGACCGACACGGCGGATCAGGTTCTGGAGAAGATGACCGAAGGCCGGTTCCGCCACATGCCGGTCATGGAGGGCGGGCAGATGATCGGCCTCATCTCGATCGGCGACGTGGTCAAGGCACGGCTGATGGAGCTGGCGATGGAGAAGGATGCCCTTGAGGGCATGATCAAAGGCTTCTGACAGGGGCCGCTTGCAATCGCCGTTGTGTTGATGTTGCCATGCGCCGGAACGGCGAGCTGCGGGGAGCAGGATGCGCATCGGACTTTATCCCGGCACCTTCGACCCGGTGACGCTCGGGCATATGGACATCATCCACCGGGCCTGCCTGCTCGTGGACCGACTGGTGATCGGGGTAGCGATCAACCGGGACAAGGGACCGCTGTTCAGCCTTGAACAGCGCGTCGCGATGATCGAGGCCGAATGCGCCGAGCTGAACCGGCCGAACGGAACCGAGATCATCGCCCACCCGTTCGAGAATCTGCTGATCGACTGTGCCCGCGACGTTGGCGCGTCGGTCATCGTCCGGGGCCTCCGGGCTGTCGCGGACTTCGAATACGAGTTCCAGATGGTCGGCATGAACCGGGCACTCGACTCATCGATCGAGACGGTGTTCCTGATGGCCGACGCACGCCGGCAGGCGATCGCCTCGAAGCTGGTGAAGGAGATTGCACGACTGGGTGGCGACGTGTCCAAGTTCGTGCCGCCTCGGGTCAACGAGGCGCTGCGTCAGCGGTTCGGGCCGATCCGGTCCGGCGGCTGATCCGACGACTGATCCGCCGCATCGGGCTGCGGCCCGGCCTGTCTGACCTCGCCCAGACCGGCGCTGTCCAGATCGATCCGCAGGCCGCGACGGGCGGCGCTTTCCTCTACCGCGCGGCGCAACGACCGATGCTTGCGCATCAGTTCGATGAACCGTGCCTCGTCCAGCACCAGAAGGGTGCAGGCGGTGATTGCGGTGACCTGCGTGCGGCGCGCCTTGCGGGAAAGGACGGCAAGCTGTCCGAACATCTCGCCCCGGCCGAGCCGCAACGTCTGGCCTGCGGTCACCGCCTCGACCGCGCCCGAGGCGATGAACCAGACCTGGCGCGGCATCTCGTCCCGGCGCAGGATCACTTCGCCCGGTGCCGCATAGACAGTGCGCAACTGCCGGGCAAGGCGGCGACGCGGCACCTCCTTCATGTCCGAGAACAGCGGAAACTGCGCGACAAGATCGGCCTTCTGCAGGGCAAGGTCGATGGCCGGCCTCTGCGCAAGGCTGCGCTGACGCAGTTCGGCCTCGGCGGCCAGCGCCCTCCGCAACTCGGGGCCGATCAGGCCGTCGGCGACAAGCTGGTCGTATTCCCGTTCCTCCTGCAACAGGGTCATCTGTCGGATCAGGCGCCGTTCCAGCGCCTCGGCATGGCCGGGAAACTGCAAGCGCAGTCCGTCGAGTTCCTTCTGCGTCTCCTCCATCCGCCGATCGAGCAGTTCGTGCAGAAGGTCGGCCACCCGGCGACCGTGGATGCGCAGGATGCGCCGGTCGATGAAATCGTGCAGGTCGCGCAGGATCAGTTCCTTGGTCACGATCCTCTCGAACCGGTCTGCGGTCAGACGCGCCAGCGGCCGGGACAGCCGAAGCCGGTTGTGGAGCCATTCCGCAATGCGATAGCCGCGGCTAGGGCGCAGGGCCTTGCGCGCGGCATCGCGATATCCGGTTCGCCCGCCGGCGCGCGTCGCCTCGATGATCCGGTCGGCGTCGGTCAGCATCCGGTTGGCCAGATGCGCCGGAATCAGCCGCTCCCGGAAGGCGTCCAGCACGAGATCGCGCTCGCGCCCGGCAAGCGCCACCAGCCCGAGCGTGATCCGGTCCCTGTCCGGTATGTCGGTGCCCTCGTCGGCCTCCGCGACGGCCCGGTCCAGCCGGGTCGCGAACCGCTTGGCCTCGTCGCGGATCGTCTCGCGCGGCAGGCCGAGGCCGCGGGCGGTCTCGGCCACGGTTTCCCGCACGCTTTGCAGCGCCACGGCTACCACCTGCGCCGCAAGCGCCCGGTCCAGCGGCGACAACCGGTCAAGCCCGAGCTTGCGGATCACCAGCGTCAGCGTCGTGCCCTGAACGAGCAGGGTGAACAGGGTGAAGCCGGTCGCAATGATCCCCACTTCGCGCCGGATATCGGGCGCGATGCGAAAGCTCTCGGTGACGGCAAGCGCCAGCGCCAGCGTCACCGCCCCGCGCAACCCGCCCCAGAGGATGGCGATGCGATACGGCGGCTCGACCCGGGGCGAGACGCGCAGCCGTGTCAGCAGCGGCAACAGCCCGAACAGGATCACCGCCCGGGCAGCGAAAGCGGCGACGACGGTGATCAGGATGAGGATCAGGTCATAGGCCCGAAGATCGGCCATCAGCCTGGGAATCAGCAGAGCCGCAAGGACGAAGATGAGCCCGCCAGCCCAGAAACCCAGCAGGTCCCAGGTGTCGCGCAGCTTGGCCAGTGCCGGCGGAGCCATCTGCCCCGGTGCCAGGTAGTTGAGCGTCAGGCCCGCTGCCACGACGGCGACCACCCCCGACACCCCGGCCACAGTATCCGCCAGGATATAGGCCAGATAGGGCAGCGCGACGGTCAGCGACACCTGGGCCAGGGGATGGCCGTCAAGGCGCGACAGACCGGCCATCGCCGAGGCACCCGCAAGCCACCCGATGAGGGCGCCGCCAAGCAGCAGCCAGGGGAACGAGACCAGGGCCTGCAACGGCCCGGGGGCATCGATGCCGATGGCGACCGCGGCGAAGAACAGCCCGAACAGGGCGATTGCTGCGGCGTCGTTCAACAGGCTCTCGCCTTCGACGATGCGCGCAAGACGCTGCGGCGCCGGGGTGGCGCGGAAGATGCCGACAACGGCCGAGGGATCGGTGGTCGACACGATCGCACCGACCAGCATGCAGGCGACCAGTGGCATCGTGACGAAGGGCGCCAGGGCGAAGCCGACGAAGGCAGTCGCGACCGCGACGGCGACGACCGCCAGCACCAGAACCGGAACCCAGTCGTCCAGCATCCGGCGCAGGTCGATGCTGAGCGCGACCTGGAAGATCAGCGTCGGGAGAAAGACGTAAAGGAACAGGCTCGACCGGATCGGAAGGTTCAGGATCGCCAGCGCCACCGGGTTCAGCGCATCGGTCAGGTCGGTGCGCCAGAAGAACGCCGCCGCGGCCCCGATCCCGATCCCCAGCAGAGCAAGCACCACGGTCGCCGGCATCCGCGCCGCCGCGGCAATCGGCTCGGCCATGGCGATGACCACGAACAGCCCGGTAACGATCGCAACGACAATGACAAGGTCCATATCCGTCGATACCGCGGTGCGTTGCTGCCGGAAAGTCCTGCCGCTTCACCTTTGGTTTCGATGGCGAAACCTGAACTCGATCCCGGGTCGGATGACGATCGCCGCACGCCGTCGCGCGGCGCGCGGGCGTCGGGTGATGTCGCGCCGACGGCCGTTCAGCGCCAGAAGCTGACCCAGGCAATCAGATCAACGAACCGCCGCGCGAGGAACAGCAGTGCGCCCAGCCCGAACAGCAGATCGGCGGCGACAAAGACCGTCACCGCCGCTGCCAGCACCAGGGCAAACCGGTTGCTCACCGGCAGCCGCCGTCAGGACAGAAGCCGCCCCATGGCGCCGGCGACGTCGGCCATCCGGCACGAAAAACCCCATTCGTTGTCGTACCACGCCAGCACCCGCACCGTCCGGCCGCCGACCACCTTGGTCTGGTCGGGCGCGAAGATGGACGAATGGGGCGTGTGGTTGAAGTCGATCGAGACCTTCGGCTCGGGGTCGTAGGCCAGCACCATGCCCATGTAGCCTGCCGCCGCCTCGCGCACGGCCTCGTTCACCTCGTCGACCGTCACGGATTTCGCGGCCTGGAAGGTCAGGTCCACGGCCGAGACATTGGGCGTCGGAACCCGGATCGCGGTGCCGTCGAGCTTGCCGGCCAGTTCCGGCAGAACCTCGCCCAGCGCCTTGGCCGCGCCGGTCGATGTGGGAATCATCGCCATCGCCGCGGCACGGGCGCGGTAGAGATCCTTGTGCCGGCGGTCCAGAGTCGGCTGGTCGCCGGTATAGCTGTGGATCGTGGTCATGATGCCGGATTCGATCCCGATCGCATCGTTCAGAACCTTCGCAAGCGGCGCCAGGCAGTTGGTCGTGCAGGATCCGTTCGAGACCACCAGATGTTCGGGCAGAAGCTGGCGATGGTTCACGCCGTAGACCACCGTCTTGTCCGCCCGTTTGGCGGGGGCCGAAACCAGCACCCGTCGGGCCCCGCGCGAGAGGTGAACCGCGGCCTTGTCACGGTCGTTGAACTTGCCCGTGCATTCAAGGACGACATCGACGCCCTCCCAGTCCAACTCGGACGGATCGTAGGTGGACATGACCCGGATCGGACCGCGGCCCAGGTCCATGGTGTTCCCCGCAACCCTCACCGTTCCGGGAAAGCGACCGTGGACGCTGTCATACTTGAGCAGATGGGCGTTGGTCTCGACCGGGCCGGTCGCGTTGATCGCGACCACCTGCACGTCGTTGCGCCCGCTTTCGGCGATATGCGCAAGCGTGCACCGACCGATCCGGCCGAACCCGTTTATGCCGATGGTGATCGTCATGCGCCTGTCTCCGTCCCGCTCCGCAATGGTATACCTGCCTTGATAGTCCGAACCGGCCGCGTTCGGAAGGCGGAAAGAGGCGCATTTTCAGGATGTTAACGCAAACACAACCGGCGCGGTGCACAATTGCATGCGGTAGCGGGGACGCAGCGCCCTTTCCGACACCAATGCCGACCTGCGCATCGGTCCGATTCGACCCGCGCCGAAAGTCGGCCTTGCACCCGCTGCGGGGGCCCGCCACGCTGGAATCGGAAAGGTAGGCCATGCCCGAATACCCCGACCTTCCCCTGCCCGAGGACGGCAAGCTGGTGAACAACATCACCCACTTTGCCCGTGCCCTGCGTCGCGCGGGTCTGCCGGTTGGGCCGGGCCGGGTGCTGCAGGCGATCCGGGCGGTCGAGGCTGCCGGATTCACCCGCCGGGCGGATTTCTACTGGACGCTGCATGCCTGCTTCGTCAGCCGGCCCGAGGAGCGGCAGGTGTTCCATCAGGTCTTTCGGCTTTACTGGCGCGATCCGCGCTATCTGGAACACATGATGAGCCTGCTTCTGCCGGCGGTGCGCGGTGTGCAGGAGGAGGTTGCGGCCGACGCCGGAGCAAAGCGCGCGGCCGAAGCCCTGCTGGACGGGGCCGAGGCACCGGAGCGATCGGACCCTGCGCCGGAGGACGGCGAGGATGCATTGGTCGAGATCGACGCGAGCCAGACCGCTTCGGAAACGGAACGGCTGCGGACGCTGGATTTCGAACAGATGTCGGCGGCAGAGGCGGCGGCGGCCAAGCGGATGCTCGCGACGCTGCAGCTGCCGGTGCGTCCGATCGCCTCGCGCCGGCTGGGCGCCGACCCCCAGGGGCGACGGCCCGACTGGCGGCGCACCCTGCGACAGGCGCTGGCGCAGGGGGGCGAGATCGCCGCCGTCGCCCGTCGCGCACCCCGGACACGCTGGCCGAACCTGATCGTGCTGTGCGACATCTCCGGGTCGATGGCGGACTATTCGCGCATGGTGCTCCATTTCGTTCATGCCGTCGCCAATCGGCAGGGCCAGGGCTGGGCCAAGGTTCATGCCTTCACCTTCGGAACCCGGCTGACCAACATCACCCGGCATTTGCGACAGCGAGACGTGGACAGCGCGCTGAACGCAGCCGGGGCACAGGCACAGGACTGGCAGGGCGGCACCCGCATCGGTGCCTGCCTGCATGCCTTCAACCGCGACTGGTCGCGTCGGGTGCTGGGCCAGGGGGCGGTGGTGCTGCTGATCTCGGACGGGCTGGACCGTGATGACCCCGCCGCCCTGGCGCGCGAGATGGAACGGCTGCACCTGTCCTGTCGCAGGCTGATCTGGGTCAATCCGCTGCTGCGCTGGGACGGGTTCGCGCCCCGGGCCAGGGGCGTGAGGGCCATGCTGCCGCATGTCGACGTATTCCGTTCCGGTCACTCGATCGCCACGCTCGAAGGGTTGGCCGAGGCGATCTCGCGACCGGGTGACAGCGGCGAGAAGACCCGCCTGATGTGGCAGCTCGCCGCGGGGTGACCCCCATGCCCCCGGGATGCTTGGCTTCGGTCAATGAGGGACGCCGGCAGTCCGGTCGATCGTTCATGCCCGTAGCGCGCACGCCCGGGCGATCCGCACCCCCGCCGGGCCGGGCCTATCCGTGCGGCAACCGCGATCGGACCAAAGCGGCGCCGCAGGTCCTCCCGCCTGCGGCGCCCGGGCGTTCCGGTCCTGCATTTCCGCACCAAAGCTGAGCGGCGCCGGACCTGCCGTTCGGGCACGATTTGCCCTACCTTGGGCACGTACCCCAGCCCCAAGGAAACATCATGAAAAACCGCATCCATCCGGCCACCCGCATAGGACACGTTCACCTGAAGGTCGCCGATCTCGACCGCGCCATCGCCTTCTATTCCGGCGTGCTCGGCTTCGAGGTCACGCAGCGCTATGGCGATGGCGCGGCGTTCCTGTCGGCCGGCGGCTATCACCATCACATCGGACTGAACACCTGGGAAAGCCGGGGCGGCCGCCCGCCGGCGCCGGGCACGACCGGGCTTTACCATACCGCGATCCTCTATCCCGACCGCGCCGCACTGGCCGACGCAGTGAACCGGGTCCTGCAGGCGGGCATTCCGCTTGACGGCGCATCGGATCATGGTGTCAGCGAGGCGGTCTACCTGCGAGACCCGGACGGAAACGGGGTCGAACTGTACCGCGACCGGCCCCAAGCGGAATGGCCCCGGGATGCAGAGGGAAGGCTTGCGATGGTAACGGAACGTCTGGACCTGCGCGCGCTGCTGGCCGAGGCGGCATGAAAATGGCCCGCCCCCTGCGGGGGGCGGGCCGTTGCAGGCCTCGCTGCAGTCAGCCGCGGGCAGCGGCGACCGCGCGTTTCGTCATCACCTTCACCAGATGGGCGCGGTATTCCGGCGTGCCGTGAAGGTCGCCGATCATGCCATTCGCCGAAGGGGCCGACAGCGCCTCGACCGCCGCGGTCGAGAAGTCGCCCGCCAGCGCCGTCTCGGCCTCCGACCAGCGGAACACGCCGCCCTCGGAGGCACCCGTTACCCCGACCCGAACCCTGTCGTCGAACCGCGCCACGAAGACGCCAGTCAAAGCGAACCGCGACGCGGGCTGATGAAACTTGGCATAGGCCGCGGCCTTCGGGATCGGGAAGCGGACCGACGTTATGATCTCGCCGTCATGCAGGGCCGTGGTAAACATGCCCTCGAAGAAGTCGTCCGCCGCGATCTCGCGCCGGTCGGTCACGATGGTCGCCCCCGAGGCAAGCACAGCCGCCGGGTAGCAGGCCGAGGGGTCGTTGTTGGCCAGGCTGCCGCCGATCGTTCCCCGGTTGCGCACCGCCGGGTCGCCGATCTGGCCGGCAAGCGCGGCAAGCGCCGGGTAGTGCGCCGCCGCCTCGCGCGCGACCTCTGCATGGGTCGTGGCACCGCCCACCGACAGGCCGCCCTCGCCCATGCAGACGCCCCGCATCTCGGCCACGCCTGTCAGGCTGACCAGCACCGCTGGCGCCGCCAGCCGCGCCTTCAGCGCGGGGATCAGCGTCTGCCCTCCCGAGATCGCCTGCGCCTCTTCCGCGCCCATCGCCTTGATCGCATCGGCAAGATTCGCGGGCTTCACGAAGTCGAAGTTGTGCATCCTGTCCTCCTTACTTCGCGTGGATCGCCGACCAGACGCGGCCGGGCGACACGGGCATGTCGATGTGCTTGACGTGGGTATGGCCGCCGCGGTGGAGCGCGTCGATCACCGCGTTGACCACCGCCGGAGGCGATCCGATCGCACCGGCCTCGCCGCAGCCCTTGGCGCCCAGCGGGTTGTGGGTGCAGGGGGTCATGCAGCTGTGGTCGATCCTGAAGGCCGGCACATCGTCGGCGCGGGGCATCGTGTAGTCCATGAAAGATCCGGACAGAAGCTGCCCGTTGTCGTCATAGACGCAGTTCTCGGTCAGTGCCTGACCGATGCCCTGGGCCAGGCCGCCGTGCACCTGCCCCTCGACGATCATCGGGTTGATGACCACACCGAAATCGTCCGCGGCGGTGAAGGCGACGATGTCGACCTTGCCCGTCTCGGGGTCCACCTCGACCTCGCAGCCATAGCAGCCCGAGGGGAAGGTGAAGTTGTTCGGGTCGTAGAACGCCGTCTCCTCCAGCCCCGGCTCGAGGTTCTCCAGCGGATAGTTGTGCGGCACATAGGCGGCGAGTGTCACCCCGGACCAGTCCACCGACTTGTCGGTGCCCGCGACCGAGAACTTGCCGTCCTTCAGCTCGATGTCCTCGGGCGAGGCTTCCAGCAGATGCGCGGCGATCTTCTTGGCCTTGTCGATGATCTTCTGCGTGGCCTTCACGAGGGCCGACCCGCCGACCGCGATCGAGCGCGAGCCGTAGGTGCCCATGCCCATGGGCGTCTGTGCCGTGTCGCCATGCACGAGATCGATCTGGCTGGCATCGATGCCGATCATGTCCGCGACGATCTGCGGGAACGAGGTCTCGTGCCCCTGACCGTGGCTGTGGCAACCGGTCAGGATCGAGATCGAGCCGGTCGCGTTCACCCGCACGGTCGCGGTTTCGTAAAGCCCGGCCCGGGCGCCCAGCTGACCCACGAGGTTCGACGGCGCGATACCGCAGGCTTCGATGTACTGCGAGATGCCGAAGCCGCGCAGCTTGCCCCGCGCAGCACTTTCGGCCACCCGCTTGTCGAGGTTCGCATAGTCGGCGATCTCCAGCATCTTTTCCATCGTGGCGTGGAAATTGCCGCTGTCGTATTGCAGCGCCACCGGCGTCTGATAGGGGAACTGGTCGGGATTGACGAAGTTCTTGCGCCGCAGTTCCACGCCATCGACGCCCAGTTCACGGGCGGCCTTGTCGATCACCCGCTCGAGCTGGAACGTCGCCTCGGGCCGCCCCGCGCCGCGATAGGCATCGACCGGGACGGTGTTGGTGAACACCGCCTTCACGTTCACATAGATCAGCGGCGTCTTGTATGGACCCGCCATCAGCGTGCCGTGCAGCCAGGTCGGGATCGAGGGCGCGAAGGTCGAAAGATAGGCACCCATGTTGGCAAGGCTCGTGGACCGGATCGCGACGAAGTTGTGATCCTTGTCCAGCGCCAGTTCGATCTTCGACACATGGTCGCGGGCATGGGCGTCGGACAGGAACGCCTCGGACCGGGTCGAGGACCATTTCACCGGCCGCTTCAGCTGCTTGGCTGCATAGGTGACGAAGGCTTCCTCGGCATAGTGATAGATCTTCGACCCGAACCCGCCACCGACGTCCGGCGCCACGACGCGCAGCTTGTGCTCGGGGATGCCCAGCACGAAGGCGCCCATCAGCAGGCGGATCACATGCGGGTTCTGAGTCGTGGAATAAAGCGTATGCTGGTCGTTCCACGGATCGTAGTCGCCGATCGCAACCCGCGTCTCCATGGGGTTGGCGCACAGCCGGTTGTTTGTCAGTTCAAGCGTCACGACATGGGCGGCATTCCGGATCGCCTCGTCCACCGCATCCTTGTTCTCCTCGACGAAACCCCAGTCGTAACAGAGGTTCGAGGTCAGGTCGTCGTGCACCTTGGTCGCGCCGTCCTCCAGCGCGGCCGCCATGTCGATCACGGCCGGCAGCTCCTCGATGTCGAGGACAATGGCCTCGGCCGCATCGCGGGCCTGTTCGGCGGTTTCCGCCACCACGGCGGCGATCGGATCGCCCACATGGCGCACCTTGCCGTCGGCAAGGACGGGGTGCTTGGGCTCCTGCATCGGCTTGCCGAACCGGTCGGTCACCTGCCAGCCGCAGGGCAGCCCGCCGATCGCCGTGAAATCGGCCCCGGTGAAGATGCGGATGACGCCCGGCAACCGCTCGGCTTCGCTGGTGTCGATCTTGCGGATGCGGCCGTGGGCGACCTGACTGCGCAGGAAGTAGGCATGGGCCTGTCCGCGCAGGTTGATGTCGTCCGTATAGCGTCCGTTCCCGGTCAGAAACCGCAGATCCTCGCGCCGCTTGGTGCTGGCGCCGATACCGCTGTCCTTTGGCATGTGCTTCTCCCTGAATATCTCTGGCGGCGGGTGATGCCCGCGCTGCGTCATCCCGGCGTGTGCCGCCGGGTTACAGTCATTCGGCCGCGTGGGCCGCTTCCATGTGCGACACGTCCTGCCCCGAGGCCGCCAGCACCGCCTTGACGATGTTGTGATAGCCCGTGCAGCGGCAGAGATTGCCCTCCAGATAGTGCCGCACCTCGGCCTCGGTCGGCTTGGCGTTCTCGGCCAGCAGCGCCGCCGCGCTCATCACCATGCCCGGCGTGCAGAAGCCGCACTGCAGGCCATGATGGTCCTGGAACGCCTGCTGCAGCGTCGAAAGCGAGCCGTCGGCGTTGGCCATGCCCTCGATCGTGCGCACTTCGGCGCCCTCGCAGTCCATCGCGAGAACGGAACAGGATTTCACGGCCTTGCCGTTCACGTGAACCACACAGGCACCGCATTGCGACGTGTCGCACCCGACATGCGTGCCGGTCAGTCCCAGCCCCTCGCGCAGGTATTGCGACAGCAGCGTCCGCCCTTCGGCCTCGGCGGCGGCCTTGCGGCCGTTCACCGTCATCGAAACCTTCGTCATCCGGTCCTCCCTTGTTCTGCGCCGGAGTTAAACACGGCACTCCGGTCGATCATATGCCACCTTTGGCGCATGTCACGCATCCAGATCGTCCGCCGCACCCGATTCGCGCGGGTGCGGCCGGAGCGGCGTTTCCTTCAGCAGACCGCCCACACCCATGGCGGCGATATCCTCGTCGCTGGGGTCGAAGCCGCAGGCAATCCGGTCCAGCACCCAGTCCGCCCCGTTCAGAGCGGGGCTTCGGGCGCAACCGGGCAGCCCGATCACCGGCCGCCCGCCCTGCCGACCGTGGAACAGAAGATTGCCCGGATCGACCGGCATGCCGAAGCGCGCCACCGACCCGCCGGCGGCGCGCACCGCCTCGGGCGCCACGTCGTGCAGATCCGAGGTTGCCGAGCCGGTCAGGATCAGCGCGATGTCTCCCGGCAACGCAGCCAGCGCTCCGGCGATGTCGTGCATGCGGTGTGGAACGGAAACGACCGCCTCCAGCGTGATCCCGAGCGCCCGCAACCGCCCCGCGACCGCCCGCCGTCCCTTTTCGGCCAGCGACGACTTCTGCCCCGGCACCTCGGACAGGACAAGGCCGGCGCTGCGCCGGACCACCGGGGCCACGCGAAGCGCGCCGCGTCCGGCAGCGCAGGCCGCTTCCAGAGCAGTGCCCGGAACGGCGTAGGAAATGATCTTTGCCGTTCCGACGAGGGTCCGCGGCGCGACGCGGGCGAACGACGGCAGGGTGGCAAGCGTGATCGCCGGGTCGATGCGGTTCAGTGCGCCGATCGCGGCGACATCGACGACCAGCACCCCCGGTTCGGTGGCGTGAAGGTTGACCCGGCCGTTGACCGGAGGCGCGCGTCGCAGATGCGCCGCCGCCTCGTCGGGCACCAGCGCCTCGGCCAGGCGCACCGCGGCCTCTGTCTCGTCCACATCGCCGGGATCCAGCCGGGCGGCCATGACCTCGGCGATCCCGGCCGCGCGCAGCCGGTCCAAATCGGCCGCATGAAGCCGCTGACCTTTCCTCAGCGAAGAGCCTTCCGGCAACACGACGGAATGGGCCAGAATCGCGCCCTCGGCCAGGTTCAGCGGCACCGGCCCGAAACGCATCAGCCCTGCCTCAGCGCCTGCACGACCTGCGCAAGCACCGACACTGCGATCTCGGCCGGCGTGCGCGCCCCGATGTCCAGCCCGACCGGGGCATGGATGCGGTCGATCTCGGCTTCCGAGAAACCGGCCGCACGGAGCCGGTCCATCCGCTTGCCGTGGGTCCGCCTGGAGCCGAGACAGCCCAGATAGAAGACGGGCGATCGCAAGGCGGCCATCACCGCGGGATCGTCGATCTTCGGATCGTGGGTCAGGGTCACCACCGCGGTTCGCGCATCGAGGCCCAGCGCGGCGATGGCCTCGTCGGGCCAGTCGTCCAGCACCCGGACACCGGGAAACCGGGTCTCGGACCCGAAGGCAGCACGAGGGTCGATCAGCGTCACATCATATCCGGCAAGCGCCGCCATCGGCAGGAGGGCCTGGGCGATATGCACCGCGCCGACGACGATCATCCGCAGCGGCGGGTTGAACAGGGCGACGAATTCGCCGCTTTCCTCCATGCCCGACCGGTCGGCGCGGAACCGGGCGCGGATCGGGTCGTCGGCGTCCCCGGGTGTCACGATGCGGCGCGCCCAGGTCTCCGGGTGCACGGCATAGGCGACGGCGCGGCGGGCGGCCCGGGCGGCCACCAGTTCGGCCAGGATCGCCTCGGGCATGCCCTGCCCCACCGGCTCGACCAGAACGCGGATCGTCCCGCCGCAGGCCAGCCCTACGTTGAAGGCGGTCTCGTCGCTGACGCCGTAGGTCAGCACCCTGCCACGACCGTCGGCCAGGGCATCCAGCGCCTCGGTCACGACGGCAGCCTCGACGCAACCGCCCGAGACCGACCCCATGATCTCGCCCGCCCCCGATATCGCAAGCTGGCTGCCGGCCTGCCGGGGCGCCGAACCCCAGGTCTCGATCACCGTGGCCAGCGCAGCGCCCTGGCCGGACCGGTGCCAGTCGAGGGCGATCTCGGGAATCCTGTCGTGCCGGTCGTCCATCGCCGCCTCCCCTTCACGCGGCGATATTGCGCGCAGCGGCCCGCGCTTTCCAGTCCGACCTTCGCCTGGGCCAGTGCCTCAGCCGCGCGCGGCCCGCCGGCCGCCACGACGGCCACCTGCCGCGCCGGCCTGCGCCGCCGACGCCTCGGCGAAGGACGCGCCTTCCTTCAGGGCCTCGAGGATGCGGGTGAAGCGGATCCACTCGGCCCCGTTCGGATCGTGATCCATAAGAAGGTTCGCCGCCCGGATCGCCTCCATCTCGCCGGGCCGGACGGGATTCATGATTGCACTGGTCATGCCCGCCCCGATCGCCATGGGCAGGAAGGCCGCGTTGACCCCGTGCCGGTTGGGCAGTCCGAAGCTGATGTTCGACGCGCCGCAGGTGGTGTTGACCCCCAGTTCGGTTCGCAGCCGGTGGACCAGCGCGAACACCTGACGCCCGGCGCTGGCCATCGCGCCGACCGGCATCACCAGCGGATCGACGACGATGTCGTGAGCCGGGATGCCGTGATCCGCCGCGCGTTCGACGATCTTCTTCGCCACCGCGAAACGCACGTCGGGATCTTCCGATATGCCGGTATCGTCGTTGGAGATCGCGACGACCGGAACGTTGTATTTCTTCACCAGTGGCAGGATCGCCTCCAGCCGCTCTTCCTCGCCGGTGACCGAATTCAGCAGCGGCCGCCCCTGCGCGACCTCGAGTCCGGCCTCGAGCGCGCCGGGCACCGACGAATCGATGCACAGCGGCACATCGACCAGCCCCTGCACCAGTTCGATCATCCGGCGCATCAGCGGCGGTTCGGTGATGTTGGGATCGGGGTTCGAGTTGTAGACGACCCCGGCGTTCACATCGAGCACGGCCGCGCCGCAGGCCACCTGCTCCAGCGCGTCGCGCTCCACGGTCGAGAAATCGCCCGCCTCAAGCTCGGCCGCGAGCTTCTTCCTGCCGGTCGGATTGATCCGCTCGCCGATCACGCAGAACGGCTCGTCGAAGCCGATCACGACAGTCCGCGACCGTGATTCCAGCACTGTTCGGGTCATGCGCGCGCCTCCTGCGCGGCGGCGGGCGCCCGCTGTTCGGCCAGCCAGTCGGCGGTCGCGCGGATGCCGCCGAGCGGAAAGAAATGCACCGCCTCGATCCCGAAGCCGGGATGCGCCGCCTTGTGCGCGGCAAGCTCGGACAGGATCTGGTCCGGCGCGAAGGGCACAAGAAGCTTCGTCACATCCCGTGCCCGGCGCTCGAGGACCCGCAGCGAGGGGCCAACCCCGCAAGCGATCGCAAATTTCAGCAGCGTCTGAAGCTTGGCCGGCCCTGCGACGCCGATATGGATGGGAAGGTCCACACCCTCGGCCGCCAGGCGGTCGGCCCAGGCGATCACGGGAGCGGCCTCGAAGGCGAACTGGGTGACGATGGCCATGCGCGCATCGCTGCGTTCGGCAAATGCCGCCTTCCAGCGCAGCGCATCCATCACCGCCCGGTCGCCGCCATCGGGGTCGATGTCGCGGTTGCCTTCGGGGTGACCGGCCACATGCAACCGTGCGAACCCGTCGAAAGCCCCGCTTTCCAGAAGCTGCATCGAACTGTGGAAGTCACCGGCCGGCTGCGAGACGCCGCCGGCAAGCACCAGCGCCTCGCGCACGTCCGCCTCGCCGCGATAGCGCGCGATCCAGTCGTCCAGCATTGCCCGATCGGAGATGATCCGGGCCGGGAAATGCGGCATCGGTTCAAAGCCCTCGACCCGCAGCCGCGCCGCCGTCGCCACCATGTCCCCGATCGGTGTTCCGGCGATGTGGGCGATATAGATCCGTGTGCCCCGCGGAAGGAGCGGGCGGAAATCCTCGATCGCAGCCGCCGTGCGCGGCATCACTTCGACCGACGCCCCGGCAAGGAAGCCGGCCAGGGGTGCCGTCGGTGCGGGGGCGGCCTGTCGGCGGCGGAACGGTAGCAGGGCCATCAGGATCTCCCAGTATCTGGCGGTCCGGGTCACGCCCAGCCGTCGTTTTCGATAAGCCGGCGGAGTCGCGCGGCGTCGTATTCTGCCTCGATCCGAGCGGCCTCGGCCCGCGCGGCCTCGGTCGGATCTCCCTCGCAGCTGCCGGCCGGCGTCTTGCGCCACTCGGCCAGATAGGCGTCGGTGTCCCGCGCCCCGACCTTCATTGCACAGCGGTCGATCGCCTGCTCGAAGCGCTCGCTCAGCGCGGCACGCGCGGCGCGCCGACCCGAGCCCACCAGAACCTGGGCCGGAATGTCGCGCCAGCTGAGAATGGTGACTTCGGGCATGCCTCGATCCTCGGATCCCCTTCCAATACGCGCCGGGTCCCTCCGGCTGATGCCGGATTTCGACCTGTGGCGCACCGTTGGCGACTTGGCGCGAAGCTTAGCCCGATGCACCGCCCGCAGCCACGGCCGGCGGCACGAATTCTGCTCATGATGTTGTTGAGGCACCTTCGGGGATACGGCCGGAACCGGCGCAGCCGATCGGCGGTGTTGCGTTCTTGCGCGAGCCGGACTCGACGGATAGAGTTGGATCAACTCGAAATCGGAGGGCGGATATGACGCCCGAGCGTCCCGAGGGTGCGGACGCGGCCCGGATCGTTACTGACGCGTCCAGCGACGCGCCGCCGGTCGATACGTCCGGCACCCGAAACAGAGGATCGACACGGCTTTACGCCGCGCTCGATCTCGGTACGAACTCGTGCCGCATGCTGATCGCCCGTCCGCGCGGCGCTCAGTTCCTTGTGGTGGACAGCTTCTCGAAATCGGTGCAGCTGGGGGCGGGGCTGGAAACCTCTGGCCGCCTGAGCCGCGCCTCGATGGGCCGCACGGTGCAGGCGCTTCACATCTGCCGGCGCAAGCTGGAGCAGCACGGTGTGCAGCGCATGCGCCTCGTCGCGACCGAGGCCTGCCGGCGCGCAGCCAATGCGCGTGACTTCATCCGCCAGGTCCGTCGCGAGACCGGTCTCAGCCTCGAGATCATTCCTCCCGAGGAAGAGGCGCGGCTTGCGGTCATATCCTGCGCGCCGCTGGTCGAGTCGCGTACCGATCAGCTTCTGGTCGTCGATATCGGCGGCGGTTCGACCGAACTTGTCTGGATGAACCTGTCCGAGGTGGACCCCGCGGATCGGGCGCGCGCGGTGATGCGATTCCGCACCGGGCTGCGCAGCAGGCCCGTTCGCGGCGAGCCGCATGTCGTCGACTGGATCTCGGTCCCCCTCGGGGTGGCGACCCTGCGCGAGCAGTTCGCCGATGTCGAGGACGACGCCGCCCGGTTCGCGCTGATGAGCTGGTTCTTCGAGGAACAGCTCGAGAATTTCTCGCCCTACAGCGCCGGAAGCCCGCGCGAGGGCTTCCAGATCATCGGCACGTCCGGCACCATCACCACCGTCGCGGCCTCCTATCTGGGGCTGCGCCGGTACGACCGGGCCAAGGTCGACGGCTTGCGCATGACCTCGGAACAGATCGACAGGGTCATTCGCGAATACCTGTCGCTGGGACCCGACGGACGCCGCACCGATCCGCGCATAGGCCGGGACCGGCATGCGCTGATCATGTCCGGCGCTGCGATCCTTCAGGCGCTGATGCGCATCTGGCCGACCGACCGGCTTTCGGTCGCCGATCGCGGCCTGCGCGAGGGCCTGCTCTATGCCCAGATGAGCGCCGATGGCGCGCTGGAGGATTCGGCGTGAGCGGAGCAAAGGGGAGTAGCGGCCGAGGTCAGCGCGAATTGAGGGTCAGGATCAGGACGGCCAAGGGGCGCAAGCTGTCCTCGACCCGCTGGCTGGAACGGCAACTGAACGATCCCTACGTCATCCGTGCCCGAAAGGAAGGCTTCCGCGGCCGCGCGGCCTTCAAGATCATGGAACTCGACGACCGGTTCGGTTTTCTTGTCCCAGGCGCGCGGGTGGTCGATCTGGGCTGCGCCCCCGGGGGCTGGACTCAGGTTGCGGTGGCGCGCGTCAATGCCCTGGGCGACCGGCCGG
Source organism: Gemmobacter sp. (assembly GCA_046295655.1). Taxonomy (GTDB): domain Bacteria; phylum Pseudomonadota; class Alphaproteobacteria; order Rhodobacterales; family Rhodobacteraceae; genus JBKBMT01. The sequence continues at coordinate 59,744 of JBKBMT010000002.1, forward strand.
GCAGGCCGCAGGGCCGGGTACTTGCCGTCGATCTGCAGGAGGTCGCGCCGATTGCGGGGGCCGAGATCCATCGCCTCGATTTCATGGAGGACGGCGCCGAGGAGAAGGTGAAGGCATGGCTCGGCGGCAAGGCCGATGTGGTGATGTCCGACATGGCGCCGGCCGCCTCGGGGCACAAGGGCACCGATCACCTGCGCATCGTCGCGCTGTGCGAGGCGGCCGCCGAATTCGCCTTCGACGTCCTGGAGGATGGCGGCACCTTTGTTGCAAAAGTGTTGGCCGGTGGCGCCGAGAACGCGTTGCAGGCGACCTTGAAGCGGAATTTCCGCAAGGTCGCCAACGTCAAACCACCGGCCAGCAGGGCCGACAGTTCCGAGAAGTTCGTCATTGCCCAGGGCTTCCGCGGGCGCTGGCAGGACGTTCGCGATGCCGCCGGGGAGACGGGCTGAGATCAGGCGGCGACCGCTCCGAAGGCGCTGCGCACCGCCGCCTCGCAATGGGCCGCAAGTTCCTTCCGGCCGGGGAAGTCCGACACCTTGACCGGCGGATGGAACACCACCTCGACAGATCCCTGACGCGGCGCGGCCAGAAGCTTCAGCAGATGAGGGCCGAATTCCATGTCGCCCCACCAGCCGTAGAATCGCGGATCCTCGCCTTCGGGGGCCCGGTAGATCACGCTGACCGGCTGGACATGCAGGATCCGGTCGAGCCCGTCGGCGAAGAAGGCGGCAAAGAGCGTCGATTTGAACGGCAGCACCCGCAACCCGTCCGTCGATGTCCCCTCGGGAAAGAACAGCAGCTTGTGCCCCGCCCGGAGCCGTGCCTCGAACAGATTCTTCTGCGCCATCGCATCCGACCCCTTGCGCCGGATGAATACAGTGCCGGTTGCCCGGGCGAGCCAGCCGATACCCGGCCAACCCGCGACCTCGGCCTTGGACACGAAGTAGATCCGCTGCGGCGCGTTCAGGGTGAAGATGTCCAGCCAGCTTGCGTGATTGGCGACCACCGCGCCCTTCAGCCGCATCGGCCTGCCACGGGTGACGAACCGGATGCCCAGGATCACGAAGGCCGATCGGCAGACGAACTGCGTGATCCATGGTGTCACCGGGCGCTGCAACCCGAACAGCGGCCGCTCGACCAGCCGCATGAGCAGCAGCAGGACAAGGCAACCATATGTCACGGCAGCCAGCGCCCCGCCCCGCAGTCCTGCCCGGACCCAGCCCATGGGCGTGATCCGCGCGGGCGGAGAGGGTTCGGCCCCGTTCCAGAGCGGCCCGTCCGGGCGGCTCACGCAGGCCCCCCCTTCTTGCGGACGTAGAATTCGCGGTGCTTGACCGACATGCGGCCGGTGTCCATCAGCAGGCAGACGTCGGTGGTATTGAAGGCATGATCGATCCACGCGCCCTCTCCCACGAACCCGCCCAGCCGCAGATAGGCCTTGATGAGCGCCGGCGTCGCCGCCATTGCCGCCCGGCGGTCAAGCTGGTCGGCCGGCACCAGATCCATCGCCTGATAGCTCTCGGGCCGCGCGCGCACACGGATGTCCGACGGGGCGAGGTGATGGTGATGGAGCCAGGCAAGCGGCATCCGCAACGGCTCCGGATCGGTTCCGTGAAAGGACGCGACACCGAAGAGAATCTCGATCTTCCGGTCGAGGACATAGTCGGCAAGGGCATTCCAAAGATGGAACATCGCGGTGCCGCCCCGGTAGTCCCGATGCACGCAGGACCGTCCGAGTTCCAGCAGCCGCCGGCCGGTGGCCTTGAGCGGCGAGAGGTCGTATTCGCCTTCGGAATAGTAGCGCCCGATCGCTGCCGCCCTGTCCCAGGGCAGCAGCCGGTAGACGCCGACCACATCGTCCAGCGCCGCCGCGTCGCGGCGGCGGTCGATCAGCAGCAGATGGTCGAAATGGGGGTCGAATTCGTCCCGCTCGAGCCGCTCCGCATGGTCGACAAGCGGTCCGTCGCCGCCCAGTTCCGAAACGAAGACCTCGTAACGAAGCCGCTGCGCTGCTCGCAGGTCGCGGTCATCCCGCGCAAGTCGCAGGGTCAGATGCGGTTCTTCCGGCAGCATTGGGCCAACACCCTCCCAAGGTGAGCGGTGTTTACCAGCCGCGGCCCGAAAGGCAACCGGATCGCGGCGGCCGAACCGCCGGGTCTCCGAAAGATCGGAGCGGCCTCCGCAGCGTTTCGTCCCCGCCGACGACGCGCCGGGTTGCCTCGAGGACGGGCCGATTGGTCCAACTTGACCAAAGGTCACGGTTTCAGGCGCAACAACTCGCCGGATCGTCGCCGATTTCTCGCCGTGTCATCGGATTGGCGCGGTGCCCGTGATGCTCACGACCCACGGTGCCCAAGGCGCAGTGCCTTGGCTTCCTGCCGGCGGGCATGCAGAACCGGCTCGGTATAGCCCGACGGCTGCTTCCGGCCGCTGAACACGAGATCGCAGGCGGCGCGGAAGGCAGGCCCGTCGAAGCCCGGCGCCATGGGGCGATAGGCGGGATCGCCTGCGTTCTGACGGTCCACCACCGCGGCCATGCGGCGCATCGCGGCCATCACGAAGGCGTCGGACACCACACCGTGGTGCAGCCAGTTGGCCAGCACCTGCGAAGAGATCCGGCAGGTCGCGCGATCCTCCATCAGGCCGACGTCGTGGATGTCGGGCACCTTGGAGCAGCCGATACCCTGGTCCACCCAGCGCACGACATAGCCGAGGATACCCTGCGCGTTGTTCTCGACCTCCTCGCGCAGCTCCTGCTCCGACCAGTTGCGGCCCTCGGCCAGCGGGATCGTCAGCAGATCCTCCAGCCGCCCGCGCGGCCCCCCGGCGGCGATCTCGGACTGGCGGGCGTGGACGTCCACGCGGTGATAATGCGTGGCGTGCAGCGTCGCGGCGGTGGGGCTGGGCACCCAGGCGCAGGAGGCGCCGGCTTCGGGATGGGCGATCTTCTGCTCGAGCATCGCCGCCATGAGATCCGGCGCGGCCCACATCCCCTTGCCGATCTGCGCCCGTCCGCGCAAGCCGCAGGCCAGACCGATGTCCACGTTTCGGTCCTCGTAGGCGCGGATCCAGGGCGTGGACTTCATCTCGCCCTTGCGACGCATCGGCCCGGCCTCCATCGACGTGTGGATCTCGTCGCCGGTGCGGTCGAGGAAGCCGGTGTTGATGAAGGCGAGCCGCGCCTTCGCCGCCCGGATGCATTCCTTGAGGTTGACCGAGGTGCGCCGTTCCTCGTCCATGATCCCGAGCTTCACGGTATTGCGCGCCAGCCCCAGCGTATCCTCGACCAGGTCGAAGACCCGACAGGCGAACTCGACCTCGGCCGGGCCGTGCATCTTTGGCTTCACCACATAGACCGAGCCATGCACCGAGTTCCGGGGACCGTCCGCGCGGCGCAGATCGTGCAGGGCGCAGAGCGTCGTGACGAAGGCATCCATGATTCCCTCGGGCACCTCGGCGCCGTCACGGTCGAGGATCGCGGGGCTGGTCATCAGGTGGCCGACGTTGCGCACCAGCATCAGGGCTCGGCCTTTCAGCACCAGCTGCCCGCCGTCGCGCGCGGTGAAGTGCAGATCCTCGGCCAGCACCCTGCGGAAGCTGCGGCCGCCCTTCTCCACCGTCTCGGCCAGGTCGCCGCGCATCAGGCCAAGCCAGTTGGAATAGGCCAGAACCTTGTCCTCGGCGTCGACGCACGCGACCGAATCCTCGCAATCCATGATCGCCGACAGCGCCGATTCCAGACGTATGTCGGAAATCCCGGCCCGGTCCTGCGCGCCGATGCGGCTGGTCCGGTCGATGTCGAGGATCAGGTGCAGACCGTTGTTGCGCAGCACGATTGCGGTCGGCGCATCGGCGGATCCGGCGTATCCGGCAAGACGGCCAGGGTCGGCCAGCGCCGGAACCAGCTGGCCGTCCTGCAGGCTGTAGCGCTCCACATCCGCATGGCTTCCCGCCGCCAGGGGCGCCACGGAATCCAGAAACGCCCGCCCCCAGGCGATGACCCGCGCGCCGCGTTCGGGATCATACCCACCCTCCGGCGGTGGATCACCCAGCGCGTCGGTCCCGTAGAGCGCGTCGTAAAGCGAGCCCCAGCGCGCATTCGCGGCGTTGAGCGCGTAGCGCGCATTGGTGATCGGCACGACGAGCTGCGGCCCCGCGACGGCGGCAATCTCGGGGTCGGTCCCGACGGTCTCGACCTCGAAGTCCGGACCATCGGGCAGCAGATAGCCGATCCGCACCAGGAAGTCGCGATAGGCTGCCGCGTCATGGGCCTGACCGCGCCGGGCGCGGTGCCAGTCGTCGATTTCGGTCTGAAAGCGTGTGCGTGCGGCCAGAAGGGCGCGGTTCTCCGGTCCGAGTTCGTGCAGGACCTTCGCCAGCCCCGCCCAGAACGGCCCGGGGTCCACCCCGCTCCCCGGAAGCGCCCGGCCCTCGACAAAGGCAGCAAGCTGCGCGTCAACCGCCAGTCCGGCGCGTTCCACCCGTCCACCCATCGCATCCTCCGGCATACCGCCGCATACGATTAGGAAGAACCGTGGGGATAGGCAACCGCCGCACCGTCACTGGCGCGGATTTGCGTCGGCCCGGGGTGGGCGGGCGTTCCGGCACCGGTCGGAACAGTAGCGGACACGGCTCCACTCACGCGCCCACCTCCTTCGCCACATGAACGGGCGGCCGCAGACGGCACAGGTCTTGCGCGGTAGGTCGGCCTTGCGGATCATCCTTGCCATGCTGCGCGCCTCCGTCCGCCATCAGCCCCAACTTGGCGCGACGGATCGAGCTGACAAGAATAGCCGACGTCAATCCTGAACCAGCGGCTCGGCCATGGTCGGGTTGGGATCCTCGCCGGGCAGGGGTTCTGCGCCCATCGCGACGGGATCGACCTCGGCATCGGCAACGGGCGGATCGCCGGCGATCGAAAGCGGTTCGATGCCGGCAGTCGGCGTCGGATCTGCGCGGTAGCCGACCAGCATCACCGCAAGCGCAAGCATCAGTGCGGCGGCGGCGAAGAAGGCCAACACGGGGACGATCCGGTTCGTCCCGGCGGGACGGGCGCGGACCGAGGCCGGGTTGGACAGCACGCTCCAGCGGAAGGCGGAGGGCGGGGCGGAGGGCGGAACGGGCGGAAGGATGGGCATGGCTGCGGACCTTCGGTTGAGTTCTGGCTTGCCGGGGCAACGCAGATGCACCGGGTCGGTTCCACACCCTTGCGCCTCGCCCGCCATCCCCTATTCCTTGGGTCGAACCGGAGGATCGCATGAGAGATGCCGCACCCCAGACCGTCCGCCTGTCGGATTATCGCCCCTTTCCGTTCCGCATCCGCTCGGTCGATCTGACCTTCCGGCTGGATCCAAAGGCGACGCGGGTGCTGTCGCGCATCGTGTTCGAACCGCGCGAGCCGGGGTCCGACCTGCGGCTTGACGGCGAGGGGCCGCGGCTCTTGCGTGCTGCGGTCGAGGGACGGGCGGTTTCGGTGAACCCGGACGACAACGGCCTGACCATTCCGGCCCGCCTGCTGCCCGACGATGCCTTCACCCTCGAGACCGAGGTGGAGATCGACCCATCCGCGAACACTGCGCTGGAAGGGCTCTACCTGTCGCGCGGGATGTTCTGCACCCAGTGCGAGGCCGAGGGTTTCCGGCGGATCACCTTCTACCCCGACCGGCCGGATGTCATGGCGCCCTTTGCGGTGCGGATCGAAAGCGACCTGCCGGTGATGCTGTCGAACGGGAACCCGGTGGCTCGGGGGCCCGGCTGGGCAGAGTGGCGCGACCCCTGGCCGAAACCGGCCTATCTGTTCGCACTCGTGGCCGGCGATCTGCGCGCGGTCTCGGACCGGTTCGTGACCCGATCCGGCCGGCCGGTCGATCTGAACGTCTGGGTGCGGCCGGGCGACCAGGGGCGCTGCGACTGGGCGCTGCAATCGCTGGTGCGGGCGATGCGCTGGGACGAGGATGCCTATGGCCGCGAATACGACCTCGACGTGTTCAACATCGTCGCGGTGGACGATTTCAACATGGGAGCTATGGAAAACAAGGGGTTGAACATCTTCAACTCCCGCTACGTCCTCGCCAGCCCCATGACGGCCACCGACGACGATTTCGCACGGATCGAGGCGATCGTCGCGCATGAGTATTTCCACAACTGGACCGGCAATCGCATCACCTGCCGCGACTGGTTCCAGCTCTGCCTGAAGGAGGGGTTGACGGTGTTCCGCGATCAGCAGTTCACCGGCGACATGCGCAGCCACGCGGTGAAGCGGATCGAGGACGTTCTGGTGCTGCGCGCGCGGCAGTTCCGCGAGGATGCGGGGCCGCTCGCCCACCCGGTCCGGCCCGAGAGCTTTGTCGAGATCAACAACTTCTACACAGCCACGGTCTACGAAAAGGGGGCCGAGATCGTTGGCATGCTGCGCCGCCTCGTCGGCACCGAAGGATATGACCGCGCGCTCGCCCTGTTCTTCGACCGCCACGACGGACAGGCGATCACCGTCGAGGACTGGCTGCGCTGCTTCGAGGATGCGACCGGGCGCGACCTGTCGCAGTTCGCGCGGTGGTATGCGCAGTCAGGCACGCCCCGACTGCGGGTCGAGGAGGACTGGGACGGCGCGACCTATCGGCTGACCCTGTCGCAGCACACACCACCCACCCCCGACCAGCCCACGAAAGACCCGCTGCACATCCCGGTTGCCGTAGGGCTTCTGAACCCCGACGGGACCGAGGCCGCGCCGACGCGGCTGCTGGAACTGACCGAAGCGCGGCAGGGCTTTGCCTTCGACGGTCTGGCGGCGCGTCCGATACCCTCGATCCTGCGGGGCTTCTCGGCGCCCGTTATCGTCGAGCACGAGCGCAGCGACGCCGAACGCGCCTTCCTGCTGGCGCACGACAGCGACACCTTCAACCGGTGGGAGGCGGGCCGCGCACTGGCCAAGGCGGTGCTGACCCGGATGGTGACCGACGATGCAAGCCCGGGGCCGGAGTGGCTGTCCGCTGTCGAGGCCATGTTGCGCGACGAGAGTCTGGACCCTTCGTTCCGCGCGCTGGCGCTTCGGTTGCCGTCGGACGACGACATGGCCCAGACCCTGCACGACGCCGGCATCGTGCCGGACCCGGACCGCATTCACGCCGCGCGCCATCGCCTGGCAGGGCGTCTAGCCGCGCACCTGTCCCCGCATCTCGGCCCGATGATCGCGGTGCTGACCGTCGGCGGGCCCTACAGTCCCGACGCCCGTTCGGCCGGCCAGCGCGCCCTGCGGCTTGCGGTGCTGGGCTTGCAGACGCGGCTGGACGGCGGGCAGGCTGCGGCCACAGCTTTTGCCGCAGCAGACAACATGACCGACCAGACCGGCGCGCTGGCCTGCCTGATCGAGGCCGGAGCCGCGGGGGACGCCCTGGCGCGGTTCGAGCGGCAATGGGCCCACGACCGGCTGGTGATGGACAAGTGGTTCGGGCTCCAGATCCTGCATGCCGCGCCGGCCGATGCGGTCGGCGTCACCGAAGCGCTGACCCGGCACCCCGCCTTCGACTGGAAGAACCCGAACCGGTTCCGCGCGGTGATCGGCGCATTGAGCGCCAATCATGCGGGCTTTCACCGCGCCGACGGTAGCGGCTATCGCCTGGTCGCGAACTGGCTGATCCGGCTCGATGCGGTGAACCCGCAGACGGCAGCGCGGATGTCGACCGCCTTCGAGACCTGGCGGCGTTACGACGCAGGCCGGCAGACGCTTGCGCTGGCAGAGTTGAAGCGCATCCTGTCGACGCCTGACCTGAGCCGCGACCTGCGCGAGATGACGGAGCGCATGACCGGGGAGGCCTGAACGGCCGCCCGCCACATCCTCAGGTCTGGCAGTAGGGCTGCGAGCGCGTCCAGGCCGCCATCTCGGCGCGCTTGGCAGCGCTGCGGAAAGGCGCCCAGTCGCGGCCGAGGCCATGGCGGCCCCGCGTCCCCGCGACCATGCCGTCCTTCGGCACCTGAACAGCCGCGATCTGCACCGCACAGACCAGATTTGCGGCCCCGTCCTTGAGCTGTTCGGGGGTCCGGGCCTCGCAGCCGTAGCCGCGGGCGGTGCGCGGGTCTATCTGCGTCAGCCCGATCCAGCGCCCGCCGCCGCCAGAAGCGCGCGGGTTCCAAGTGCTTTCGTGTTTGGCAAGGGCCGAGAAAATGCCGACCCAGAAGGCGATCCGTTCCGCTTCGGTCGCGGTATTGTAGCCCGGGCAGAACTGTTCCGCGTCGGCAAGATCGGTCTCGACCAGCGAACGGCCCTTGGTGGAGACGGCGGCGATTGCGGCGCGGGTCCAGTCCTCGGCTTCGGGGCGGTGATCCCAGCGCGTCACGGGGACGGCGGTTTCGCGGGCAGAGACATCGAGCGTACAGGCCGCAGGCGCGACAGCAAGCGCAACGGCGGCAAGACAGCGCGTCAATCCGTTCATCGATCAGTCCAGAGTGGCACCGGAAGCAGCGATCCGGCGTCGGAGTCGGTGCCCCATTTCCGCCGCAATGGGCAAGCCCGACTCCTTGCAACCTTCCGGCGACTGGCAGCAAGCTGCGCAGCCCATTTCCGCGCGTCGGCGGTTTTCCGCGCAGAATCCCGGTCTTGCCGGGCGAAGCGCAAGGGCGTAAACGCATTCGGCGACCGCCGCTGCCCGGAGGCCCGATGCTCGACCTCAGCCATTCCCCGCCAGAACCCAAGCGCATCGCCGGCGTCACCGGAGAGTGGGAACTTGTCATCGGCATGGAAATCCATGCTCAGGTGTCTTCGGCGGCGAAACTGTTCTCGGGCGCCTCGACGGCCTTCGGGGCCGAGCCGAACAGCAACGTCAGCTTCGTCGATGCGGCCATGCCGGGCATGCTGCCGGTGATCAACGAATTCTGCGTCGAGCAGGCAGTGCGCACGGGACTGGGGCTGAACGCCCGGATCAACCGGGTCTCGGCTTTCGACCGCAAGAACTACTTCTATCCGGATCTGCCGCAGGGCTATCAGATCAGCCAACTCTACCATCCGATCGTGGGCGAGGGCGAGGTGATCGTCGAGATGGGCCCCGGGGTTGCGCGCCGGGTGCGGATCGAACGGATTCACCTCGAGCAGGATGCGGGCAAGTCGATCCACGACATGGACCCGAACCTGTCCTTTGTCGATTTCAACCGCACCGGCGTCGCGCTGATGGAAATCGTGAGCCGTCCCGACATCCGGGGCCCGGAGGAGGCGGCGGCCTATGTCGCCAAGCTGCGCCAGATCCTGCGTTATCTGGGCACCTGCGACGGGAACATGCAGAACGGCAACCTGCGGGCGGATGTGAACGTCAGCGTCTGCCGCCCCGGCGCCTATGAGAAGTATCAGGAAACGCAGGACTTTTCGCACCTGGGCACGCGCTGCGAGATCAAGAACATGAATTCGATGCGCTTCATCCAGCAGGCCATCGACTTCGAGGCGCGCCGCCAGATCGCGATCCTGGAGGATGGTGGCGCGGTGGTGCAGGAGACCCGCCTCTACGATCCCGATCGGGGCGAGACACGGTCGATGCGGTCGAAGGAGGAAGCGCACGATTATCGCTACTTCCCCTGCCCCGACCTTCTGCCGCTGGAGCTGGACGATGAATGGATCCAGGGCATCCGCGAGTCCATGCCGGAACTGCCCGACGCCAAGAAGGCGCGGTTCATGGGCGATTACGGCCTGACCGATTACGACGCCAGCGTGCTGACGGCCGAACTGGAGGCCGCCGACTACTTCGATGCGGTGGCGAGCGGGCGCGACGGCAAGCAGGCGGCGAACTGGGTCATCAACGAGCTTTTCGGCCGGCTGAACAAGGAGGGCCGGGCCATCGCGGAGAGTCCGGTCAGCGCGGCGCAACTGGGCGGGCTGCTGGATCTCATCGCCGCCGGGACGATCTCGGGCAAGATCGCGAAGGATCTGTTCGAGATCTTGTGGACCGAAGGCGGCGACCCGGCCGAGATCGTGGAATCCCGCGGCATGAAGCAGGTCACCGATACGGGCGCCATCGAGGCGGCTGTCGATGCGGTGATCGCGGCCAACCCCGCGCAGGTCGAGAAGGCAAAGTCGAACCCCAAGCTTGCCGGCTGGTTCGTTGGTCAGGTCATGAAGGCGACCGGGGGCAAGGCGAACCCCGCGGTGGTCAACGACCTGGTGACAGGGAAGCTGGGGCTGTGAGGCTTCCCTGGGAACCCAAGGTGTCGCGGCTTGGGTCCGCCGGCAAACCGGACGGAAACCGCGATCAGGGATCGGGTGTGCAGATGGCAACCTACGAATACCGCGTCGTCCCGGCGCCCCGGCGCGCGGGAAAGGTGAAGGGTGCCAAGACAGTCCCTGACCGCTTTGCCGGCACGCTGGCCCGGGTGATGAACGACCTCGGCGCCGAGGGCTGGGAGTATCTTCGCGCCGACACGTTGCCGATCGAGGAACGGGTCGGGCTTACCGGCAGGACCACGAGCTTCCATACGCTTCTGGTGTTCCGTCGCGCGCTGTCGGCGCCCGCGGCGGAACCGGCAGCGGAACGGCTGGCGACCGAACTGGCACCGGATACGGCGGACCTGCCGCCGCCCGCGCCCGAAGGAGCGCCGGCCGATGCGGCTGCCGCGCTGCCCGAACCCGATGCGCTGGACCTTGCCGCGCGCCGGGCCGCTGCGCTGTCGCTGGCCTCGCGCACCGTGTTCGGCAAGACGCCGAAACTTTCAGCCGTTCCCGGACCCGGACAGGCACCGTCCGTCGGCCCCGCCGTTCCGCCCCGGGAGCCAGGGCGCGACTGACCGGCTGCCGATCAGCCCTCGAGTTCGAGCGCCAGCGCGTGGATACGGCCCATGATCTCGGGGCCGAGCGCCGCGTGAACCGCGCGATGGCGTGCGACGCGCGACAGCGGCGACAGAGCCGGCGCTGTCATCCTGACGCGGAAGTGGCTTTCGCCCGAACCGTCGTCCCCGGCATGGCCGCGGTGGCGATGGCTTTCGTTCAGCACCTCGAGGCGGGACGGCGCGAAGGCCGTCTCGAGCGCCTGTCTTATCCGGGTTTCCATCTGCACGGTTTTGCGCCTTTTTTCGTTGTCAAGACCTTCAACATCTCGCGAAAGACCCTAGACTGTCCGGCCAGAGTCGGGAAGGCAGGGTCATGAGCAAGGGATCGCCCTTCGATTTCGACATTCGCGTCTCGGCCGACAAGAAGCGGCGGGCACGGGGGCGCCGCGGCATGTCGGGTGCGGTCGAGGACGCGAACCATGTCTGCAGCGCCCCGGGTTGCGACGCGCCCGGCCAGTACCGCGCGCCGCGGTCGCCGGACCATCTGGACGACTACATCTGGTTCTGCCGCGACCATGTCCGGGAATACAATCTGAGGTGGAATTTCTTTCAGGGCCAGACCGAGGAGGAATTCCAGCGGTTTCTCGACCGCGACCGCGTCTGGGGCCGGCCGACGCGTCCGTTCAGCGCCGCCGCAGACGAAGGCCGGGCCTGGGCGCGACTTGGCGTCAACGACCCGCTCGAGATCCTGGGCGACAAGGGAACACGTTCCGGTCCGGCGCAGCCGCTGAGGAAACTGCCCCCCACCGAACGCCGCGCGCTTGACATCCTCGATGCCCGCGACAGCTGGAGCCGGGCCGAGATCCGCAAGCAATACAAGAGCCTGGTCAAGGATCTTCACCCGGATCTGAACGGCGGCAACCGGGCCGACGAGGACCGGCTGCAAGAGGTGGTCTGGGCCTGGGAACAGCTGAAGGACAGCCGCAACTTCCGCGATTGAGCCTGGCTCGACGCGGTCAGGCGGGCGGACCGTGCCGGAACAACCCCCTTGCTGCAAGACCCGGAGGCGGCAGCCCGACCCGTCTCAGGCGGGGTAGAAGACCAGGCTCACCCCGTTGATGCAGTGACGCTTGCCCGTGGGTGGCGGGCCATCGTCGAAAATGTGGCCGAGATGGCTTCCGCAGCGGCGGCAGTGACATTCGGTGCGCCGCGTGAACAGCCGGCGGTCGTCACGGGTGCCGATAGCGCCCGGCAGCGCTTCACGGAAGCTCGGCCACCCGGTGCGCGAATCGTACTTGGCCGCCGAGGAGTAAAGCGGCAGGTCGCAACCTCGGCAGCGGTATTCTCCCGGATCGAACAGCTTGTCGAGCGGGCTCGTGCCCGCGCGTTCGGTCGCTTCCTCGCGTAGCACGGCGTATTCGACGGGCGACAGCAAAGCGCGCCATTCGGCCTCGGTGCGCGTGATTTCGAACATGCCCTCTGCCGCATTGGCCGGCAGGGCAACGCAGGAAGCGGAGGCAAGCAGAAAGATGCGGCGGTTCATCGTGATCCTCCCGAAGCGCATGCTGGACGGCCCCGCCCGCATCCGCAAACGGGCGGGGCCACCACGTGATCGGACCGCTTACATCGCGGGCAAGAGCACCGTGTCGATCACGTGGATCACGCCGTTCGATTGAACGACATCGGCGATGGTCACTGTCGCGCTGCGGCCGCGCTCGTCGGTGAGCCTGAGCATCCCGCCCTCCATCCTGGCCGTCAGAACGCAGCCGCCCACCGTCGGCACCTCATGCATTCCGCCATCGTCGGCGATCATCTTGACGATCGCATCCGACATGGCCTTCGCGGCAACGACGTGGCAGGTGAGTACCTTCACCAGCGCGTCCTTGTTCTCGGGCTTCAGCAGGTTGTCGACGGTTCCCGGCTGGAGCATGCCGAAGGCGTCGTTCGTTGGCGCGAAGACGGTGAAGGGGCCGGCCCCCCGCAGCGTCTCGACAAGGCCCGCCGCCTGCACGGCGGCGACGAGCGTGGTGTGATCGGCCGAATTGACGGCATTCTCGACGATGTTCCTGGTCTCGAACATGGGCGCGCCACCGACCATCGGGTTCGAGGCAAGAGTCGCGCCCGCGGCCAGTGCGAAGGCGGTCGAGGCGGCGAGCAGGATTCTGGTCTTCATCGGTCTTCTCTCCCGTGCGTGGCACCCGACCATCGGGTGCGAACGGGATCAGACACGGAGAGGCGCGGAACGGAGTTTCAGCCCGTTCTCGCGACTTCTTTCACAGATTCGTGATCGGTCCGGCGGCAAGGACCGGTCCGGTCGGGGCGCCCGTGACCGATCCGCCCTCGGGTTCCAGCGAGACCGCGAGGGTCCAGCCCGCCGGTGGGGCGGGATAGTCGAGGCTGAGCGACGTCTCGCCGATCAGGCCGAGCGAGACGGGCGCGGCCCCCGGCGCGATGATCCAGACCTCGTGCACCCGACCCCGCGCGGGTGCCGCGCCGGCAACGCGCTCGATGGTCAGTCGTTGATCCCTCGGATCGTGCCGCGCCTCGAAGCGAAGCTCGCTGTCCTCGGCCGTCAGCGTGGCCACGAGCACCGGCTGCTCTCCGAACGGGACGAGTGTAACAGCGACCCAGATTGCCAGCAGCGCAGCCACCGCCGCGCCGGCCAGGGCCGCGGGCCAGCCGAAACGACCCGGCACAAGGCGGCGGCGTCGGGTTGGCGCTGTCCAGCCGAGGCGCCGCTCGATCCCGGCCAGGGCCCCGGATGGCGGCGCCGCATCGGGCAGCGTCTCGGCCAAAGGCGCGAGCCGTTCCTGCCAGGCCGCGACGGCCGCCCGGAAGGCCGGATCAGAGGCCGTTCGCGCCTCGGCCATGCGCCTGTCCTCGCCGTCGAGCAGACCCATCGCCAGCTCGGCCGCGAGCGCGTCGTCGTCGTCAGAAAGCGGCGGCACCGGGCTCATCGCGTCAGGCACTCCCGAAGTCTCAGCAGGCTGCGCCGGAGCCAGGTGCGCATGGTGTTGAGCGGCACGCCATGGCGGCGCGCGAGTTCGTCATAGCTCATGCCGTCGAGATAGCAGCTTCGGATCGCCGCTGCCCGCTTGGCCTCGAGTTCGGCAAGACAGGAGTCGAGCCGCCGAAGCTCGGAGGTCGCGATGGCTGCGGCTTCGGGGCCGGGCGCGGGATCGGCAGTTTCGGCGATCGGGGCAGGAACGCCTCCGGTCGCCAGCCGGGTGCGGGCACGCAGCCGGTCGATCGCCGCGTTGCGGGCGATCGTGATCAGCCAGGTCATCGGACTGAGGCCATTGGCCGCATAGCGCCCCGCCCCGTGCCAGATCTTCACGAAGACCTCCTGCAGCACGTCCTCTGCCTCCGCCTTGTCGTCCAAGACACGGAGCACGACAGCATAGAGTTTCGACGACGTGGCGGCGTAGAGCGCGCGGAACGCTGCCCGGTCGGCAAGCGCCACCCGAACGATCAACGCCTCGATCTCCTCCCGTGCGGTCATCCAGCCCCCGTCTGTTCCAGAGCATGGCAGGAAACTGCGCACGGATGAACCCCGCCGGTGCCTCTGGCGCTTCCCCTTGCGGCCCTGCTGCATATGTTCCACAAGTCGGATCGGCGGGGCGCACCCGTGGCGGAGCGGAAGATGGCGGACGGAATGACGGACAGGGCGACACGGCCGACCGAGGAAGTCTCGGTGCGCGAGGTCTTCGGGATCGACACCGAAATGAAGGTGAAAGGCTTTGCCGACCGCGGCGACCGGGTGCCAGAGATCGATCCGACCTACAAGTTCGATCCCGATACCACACTCGCCATCCTTGCCGGGTTCCACTACGGCCGACGGGTCATGATCCAGGGCTACCACGGCACCGGCAAGTCCACCCATATCGAGCAGGTCGCGGCGCGGCTGAACTGGCCCTGCGTCCGCGTCAACCTCGACAGCCACATCAGCCGGATCGACCTGATCGGCAAGGACGCAATCAAGCTGCGCGACGGCAAGCAGGTGACCGAGTTCCACGAGGGCATCCTGCCTTGGGCGTTACGCAACCCCGTGGCCATCGTGTTCGACGAATACGACGCCGGCCGCCCCGACGTGATGTTCGTGATCCAGCGGGTGCTGGAGCATGACGGCAAGCTGACGCTGCTCGACCAGAACGAGATCATCACGCCCCACCCGTGCTTCCGGCTGTTCGCCACCTCGAACACGGTGGGCCTGGGCGACACCACGGGGCTATACCACGGTGTCCAGCAGATCAATCAGGCGCAGATGGACCGCTGGAGTCTGGTAGCCACCCTGAACTACCTCAGCCACGATGCCGAGACGGCGATCGTCCTGTCGAAGAATCCCCATTACAACACCGAGAAGGGGCGCCGCACGATCAGCCAGATGGTGACGGTGGCCGAACTGACCCGCACCGCCTTCATGGCCGGCGACCTGTCCACGGTCATGTCGCCCCGCACGGTCATCAACTGGGCCCAGAACGCCGAGATCTTCCGCAATGTGGGCTATGCGTTCCGACTGTCGTTCCTGAACAAGTGCGACGAGCTGGAACGGCAGACGGTGGCGGAATTCTACCAGCGCTGCTTCGGCGAGGAACTGCCGGAAAGCGCGGCGAGCATGGCGATGCGGTAATGACGGATCCTCTGCGCACCGATCTGCCCGGACGCGAAGGGCGCGCGGTGCACGGCCACCGGCACCGGACCGGGGCCCTGGGGCAGACCCGCCCATGACCAAGCCCCCCGACAACCCCGCCGATCCGTTCAAGAAGGCGCTGGCGGATGCCACGCGGACGATGGCGCACGACCGGGAGCTTGCGGTCAGCTATTCGGTCGATCCGCCGGGGCTGACCAAGGACGGAATGCGCCTGCCTCAGGTCAGCCGGCGGATGAGCCGCGAGGAGGTGATGCTGGCCCGCGGGACGGCCGATGCCTTTGCCCTGCGCCGCCGCTATCACGACGAAGGCGTTGCCGCCCGCTATGCCCCTCAGGGCCAGATGGCACGCGACATCTACGAGGCGCTGGAGACGGCGCGTTGCGAGACCATCGGGGCGCGGGACATGCCGGGCACGGCGGGCAACATCGACGCCAAGATCGGACACGAGGCCGACCGCAAGGGCTATGGCCAGATCACCCAGGCCTCGGACGCGCCGCTTGCGGTGGCGGCGGGCTATCTCGTCCGCCACCTTGCCACCGGTCGGCCGCTGCCCAAGCCGGCAGCCCATGTCATGGACCTGTGGCGCGGGTTCATCGAGGAACAGGCGGGCGGAACGCTGGACACGCTCAACGACGTTCTTGCCGATCAGGCCGCCTTTGCCCGCATGGCGCGCCAGATGATTGCCGATCTCGGCTATGGCGACCAGCTGGGCGACGACCCGGATGCGCCGCAGGACGAGGCGGAGGACGAGGCAACCGAGGACGAGGACCAGCCCGACAGCGCCGGTGACGAGGAACAGAGCCCGGACGAAGCCGATGCCGACCCCGACCGCAGCCAGGAGCAGCAGCAGGACGCCGCGGAAGCGCAGGTCAGCGAGGACGAACTTGCCGACGACGAGACGCTGGACGAAATCGACGCCCCGCAGGCCGAGGCCCCGCCGGAACCCCCTGCCCCACCGCCCCATTCGGACGCCGACCCGAGCTATGCCGTCTATTCGACCCTGAATGACGAGGAGATCCGGGCCGAGGATCTGGCCGAGCCGGCAGAACTCGAGCGGTTGCGCGCCTATCTGGATCAGCAGCTGGAACCATTGAAGGGGGCGGTCAGCCGGCTGGCCAACAAGCTGCAGCGCCGCTTGCAGGCACAGCAGAACCGCAGCTGGGAATTCGACCGCGACGAGGGCATCCTCGATGCCGGACGGCTAGCCCGGGTGGTTGCCAACCCGACCACGCCGCTGTCCTTCAAGGTCGAAAAGGACACCGAGTTCCGCGATACGGTGGTGACGCTGCTGCTGGACAATTCGGGCTCCATGCGCGGCCGACCGATCTCGATTGCCGCGATCTGCGCCGACGTTCTGGCGCGGACACTGGAACGCTGCGCGGTGAAGGTCGAGATCCTGGGCTTCACCACCCGGGCCTGGAAGGGCGGGCAGAGCCGCGAGAAATGGCTGGCCGACGGCCGGCCAGTGGCACCGGGCCGCCTGAATGACCTGCGGCACATCATCTACAAGGCGGCGGATGTGCCGTGGCGCCGGGTGCGTGACAACCTCGGGCTGATGATGAAGGAAGGGCTGTTGAAGGAGAACATCGACGGCGAGGCGCTGGAATGGGCGCACCGCCGGATGGTCGGCCGGCCCGAGGCGCGCAAGATCCTGATGGTCATCTCGGACGGGGCGCCGGTGGACGATTCGACGCTGTCGGTGAACCCCGCGAACTTCCTGGAAAAACACCTGCGCGACGTGATCGCGATGGTGGAGCGGCGCAAGCAGGTCGAACTGATTGCGATCGGCATCGGCCATGACGTCACCCGGTATTATCAGCGCGCGGTGACCATCACCGATGTGGAACAGCTGGCCGGCGCGATGACCGAACAACTTGCAAGCCTGTTCGATTCCGATCCCCGCAAGCGGGCACGGGTTCTGGGCATCGCGAAGGTCAACGGAGTGCGGCGATGACCCGACAATCCTTCGCCGCCGTAACCCGCCCCGAACAGGGTCCGCCACGTCTGGCTGCGCTGCGGGCCGCAATGGCGGCCGAGGGGGTGCAGGGTTTCATCGTGCCGCGTTCCGATGCGCATCAGGGTGAATATGTCGCACCCTGCGACGAGCGGCTGGCCTGGCTGACCGGGTTCACCGGCTCTGCCGGTTTCGCCATCGTGCTGCCCGACCGGGCAGGGCTGTTCGTGGACGGGCGGTATCGCCTTCAGGCACGGGCGCAGGTTGATCCCGCCATCACTCCGGTCGACTGGCCCGCCACCCAGCCCGGGCCGTGGTTGCGCGACGCGCTGGACGCGGGCGTTGTCGGCTATGATCCGTGGCTGCACACCGCCGAGGAGATCGAGCGCATCGAGGCGGCCCTTTCCGGCTCTGCGGTGGCACTGCGGCCGATGCAGAACCTTGTCGATGCGATCTGGACCGACCGTCCCGGCCCGCCGCTGGCCCCGGCGACGGTGCATCCCGAGACGCTGGCCGGCGAGGCTGCGGCCGACAAGCGGGCCCGTCTGGCAAAGGGGCTGCGCGATGCCGGGCATCGGGCTGCGGTCTTGACCATGCCGGACAGTCTGTGCTGGCTGCTGAACATCCGCGGCGGCGATGTGGCGCGCAATCCGGTGCTGCAGGGCTTTGCGATCCTGCACGACGATGCGCGGGTGACGGTGTTCGCCGAGCCGGAAAAGTTCGGACCGGCAGTGCGGATGAATCTGGGCAACCACGTCACCATCCGCCCCCCGGCGGCCTTTGCCCAGGCGTTGCGCACGCTGCCCGGCCCCGTACGGGTGGATCGCGCCTCCGCACCCCTGGCGATAGGCCGCGAACTCGCCGACGCCGGCATCGAGACCGTCTGGGACGATGATCCATGCCGTCTGCCGAAGGCGCGCAAGAACCCGGCAGAGCTTGCCGGCATCCGGGCCGCCCATCACCGCGACGGAGTGGCGGTGGTAAAGTTCCTGCACTGGCTGGACGGCGTGGCGCAGGACGTCGCGGCAGGCGCAAGGGTGACCGAGATCGCGGTGGTCAAGGCCCTGGAAGGGTTCCGCGAGGGCACCGGCATGCTGCACGACCTGAGCTTCGAGACCATCTGCGGGGCCGGACCGAACGGTGCGATCGTGCATTACCGCGTCACCGAACAGTCGGATCGCGCACTTGAACCCGACAGCCTGCTGCTGGTGGACAGCGGCGGGCAGTATCGCGACGGAACCACCGACATCACCCGGACGATCGCCATCGGCGCCCCGCCACCGGGCGCGGCCGAGGCCTTTACCGCCGTTCTGCGCGGAATGATCGCGATCAGTCGTGCGCGCTGGCCGCGCGGGCTGGCCGGGCGCGACCTCGATCCGCTTGCCCGTCAGTTCCTGTGGACACAGGGCCGCGACTACGACCACGGGACCGGTCACGGGGTCGGCGCCTTCCTGTCGGTCCATGAAGGCCCGCAGCGTCTGTCGCGCATATCCGAGGTGCCGCTCGAGCCCGGCATGATCCTGTCGAACGAGCCAGGCTATTACCGTGAAGGCGTCTGGGGCATTCGTATCGAGAACCTGGTGGCCGTTACCGAGGCACCTGCCATCGCGGGTGCCGACGACCGGGCCATGCTGTCGTTCGAGACGCTAACCTTTGCCCCGATCGACCGGAAGCTGATCGTCCACGAGGACATGTCGGCCGGCGAGATCGCCTGGCTTGACGCCTATCACGCCGAGGTGCACCGCCGGCTTGCCCGCGATCTTCCGCCCTCGGTGGCCGCCTGGCTTGAAGCCGCCTGTGCGCCGCTAGGTTCGGGCAAGTGACCCACAGCGCCAAAGGGAGCCGTCCGATGAGCGATCACATCCGCATTCGCCGCGCAGAGGGAACATGGGTCGTCCGGGCCGGCGGGGCCGTCCTGGGCGAAAGCCGCAACGCGCTGGAACTGAGCGAAGGCGATTATCCGCCAGTCATCTATTTCCCCCGCACGGACATAGCCATGGCGTTCCTGGAACCGTCGGCGCGCACCTCGACGTGCCCGCACAAGGGACAGGCAAGCTATTTCACGATCGTGACCAAGTCCGGGCGGCTGACAGACGCGGTCTGGTCCTACGAGACGCCGCACGAACCCGTCGCGCGCATCGCAGGCCATCTCGCATTCTATCCCGATCGCGTGACGGTCGAACGCGTCTGAAAGTCAGGCCGGGATCGACATGCCCTTGCTGCGGGCAAGTTCGCGCATCCTGGCCTGAAGCTTTTCGAAGGCGCGCACCTCGATCTGCCGGATCCGCTCGCGGCTGACGCCGTAGCGGGCGGACAGATCCTCAAGCGTCACCGGCTCGTCGGACAACCGGCGCTGGGTCAGGATGTCGCGCTCGCGTTCGTTCAGCGCCTCCATTGCCGACTCCAGCAATGCCATGCGGGCGGTGAACTCGTCCCGCTCGGCATAATCGCCGGCCTGGTCCGCCTCTTCGTCCTCGAGCCAGTCCTGCCACTGGGTCGCGCTGTCGCCTTCGGATCCGACCATCGCGTTGAGCGAGGCGTCCGAGCCCGAGAGCCGGCGGTTCATGTCCACCACCTCGTCCTCGGTGACATTCAGGTCATGGGCGATCCTTGCCACGTTCTCGGGACGCAAGTCACCGTCCTCAAGCGCGCCGATCCGAGACTTGGCCTTGCGCAGGTTGAAGAACAGCTTCTTCTGCGCCGAAGTGGTGCCGAGCTTTACCAGGCTCCAGGACCGGAGGATGTATTCCTGGATCGCCGCCCGGATCCACCACATCGCATATGTGGCCAGCCGGAAGCCCTTGTCGGGGTCGAAACGCTTCACTGCCTGCATCAGCCCGACATTCGCCTCGCTGATCACCTCGGCCTGAGGCAGTCCGTATCCCCGATAGCCCATCGCGATCTTGGCGGCGAGGCGCAGGTGGCTGGTGACAAGCTTGTGTGCCGCCTCACGGTCCTGGTGTTCGACCCAGCGCTTGGCGAGGATGAACTCTTCCTCCGGCTCCAGCATCGGAAACTTCCTGATTTCCTGGAGATACCGGTTCAGACCCTGTTCAGGGCTGGGGGCGGGAAGATTGGCGTAACTGTTCATTCCTGGGTTCCTCACCGCGGCGGGGCCGGGACACTATGCACGCAGTGGGTTACTTGCAAGTGGCCCTGCCAAGAAGAATAGCGCAGATGCAGCGCGGTTCCGTCGCGAAGATCGAATATGTCAGACGCTTCACGCCCTTGTCACCCTGACCGCAACCGCTGCAACAGGCCGGAAAGGTCGGGCGGCAGCGGCGCCGAGAAATTCATCCGCGCCCCTGTCACGGGATGATCGAAACCCAGCGTGGCGGCATGCAGCGCCTGGCGGGCAAAGCCGTCCACATCCGGCGCCGCGCCCAGTCGGGCCGGCGCCCGGCGCCGGTTCCCGTAGGTTCGATCGCCCACCAAGGGATGACCCACGTGCGACAGATGCACCCGGATCTGATGCGTGCGCCCGGTTTCCAGCCAGCAATCGATCAGGGACACGGCCGGGGGGGTGCCGAACCCCTCGACGACCCGGAACCGGGTGACGGCATCGCGACCGCCTGCGGCCAGAACGGCCTGTCGTTGCCGGTCGGTCCGGTGGCGCCCGATCCGGGTGGCGATTCGGATCACGCCGCCCGGCTCCACCCCCAACCCGGGCAGGTTACGCATCCGGGGGTCGCCCGGGTCGGGGCGGCCGTGGACCAGAGCGAGGTAGTGGCGGCTCACGCTGTGCGCCTCGAACTGGGCGGCAAGTCCGTGATGGGCGCGGTCGCTCTTGGCTGCCACCAGCAGGCCCGACGTGTCCTTGTCGATCCGGTGGACGATTCCCGGTCGTGCAGTGCCGCCGATACCCGAAAGCGACCCGTCGCAATGGTGCAGCAGGGCGTTGACCAACGTGCCGCGCGGGTTTCCGACGGCCGGATGGACGACAAGGCCCGGCGGCTTGTCGATCACGATAAGGTCGTCGTCCTCGTAGATCACCGAGAGGGGGATGGCCTCGGCGGGCGTGCCATCGGGCTCGGGCGGGCCGAGTTCGATCTCGACCGGCAGCCCGGGGTCAACCTGCGACTTCGCCCCCAGCACCACACCGCCCTGACGCACCGCCCCCGCCTCGATCAGCCGGGCAATTCGCGACCGGCTCAGCCCGGCCTCCTCTGGCACTTCCTCGGCGAGCGCCTTATCAAGCCGCCGGGACGCGTCGGACCCCAACGTCACGCGCAGGATGCGGGAAGGATCGGTCATGGCGGACGCTCCGCAGGAAGGCAACACGCGGCTGCCGGCCTCGGTCCGGCTGCTGCAATGGCTGGTGATCGGCCTGACGGCCAGCATGATGATCGGCGTGATAGCCGTGGTCGCAGTGGTTGTCACCCGCTTCCCCAAGCCCCCCACACCCCCGCTGCCGGAGACGCTGTCGCTACCCGCCGGCGCCCGCGCGGTCGCAGTCACACAGGGCAGCGACTGGGTGGCGGTGGTGACGGACGGCGATGCGATCCTGATCTTCGACCGGTCCACCGGCGCCCTGCGCCAGACAGTTCAGGTGATCCGCCCGGACGAGTGACGATCAGCCCGGCCGCCGCGGCACCAGGGGGCTGCCACCTTTCAGGCGGCGCACATTGGCGCGGGTCGCCCGGCGAACGGGTTTCGCAGCCGCCTCCAGGATCTCGGCCGCGCCCTGACCCCGCATCGCGGCGGTCCAGGCCGAGACCGCCGAACGCTGACCGGCACGCGCCTTTTCGGCCACCATCCGCTGCCGTTCGCCCTTTCCCAGGCGCCACAGGCCGGCAGCGCCCAAAAGGCGCATCGCGATCACCGCCTGCGCCTCGGCAGCGATGGCCGCTCCGGTCATCCAGAGCCTGAACCAGGGAAGCATGGCATACCTTTCTGCGTTCCGGCCAGCATAGCGACGGTCGGTGTCGGAGGACAGCGCTCATTCGCCATCCGAAGGCGCTGCGGCGGATGGCGCACCGTCACAGTCCGCAACTTCTCGCCCGACGGCAGGTTCCGGGCGTTTTTTCTCCTGTTCACTAATTGTTCACGTTTTCCGATTGGAGACTCGGCCAAGATCGCCTATGTGGGAGAGTCGGAAACGCCGGGGGCTGCCGCATGGCCGAGCAGAAGTTCATCGAGGTGCGCGGCGCGCGCGAGCACAACCTCAAGGGCATAGATCTGGACATCCCCCGCGACCGCCTGGTGGTGATCACCGGCCTGTCCGGCAGCGGCAAGTCGAGCCTTGCCTTCGATACGATCTATGCCGAGGGTCAGCGCCGCTATGTCGAAAGCCTGTCCGCCTATGCGCGGCAATTCCTCGACATGATGGGCAAGCCGGACGTGGATCACATTTCGGGCCTGTCGCCGGCGATTTCCATCGAGCAGAAGACGACCTCGAAGAATCCCCGCTCCACCGTCGGCACGGTGACCGAGATCTACGACTACCTGCGGCTGCTGTTTGCGCGCGTGGGCACGCCCTATTCCCCGACCACCGGCCTGCCGATCGAGGCCCAGCAGGTGCAGGACATGGTGGATCGGGTCATGGCGCTGCCCGAGGGCACGCGCGGATACCTGCTGGCCCCGATCGTGCGCGACCGCAAGGGCGAATACCGCAAGGAGATGCTCGACCTGCGCAAGCAGGGCTTCCAGCGCGTCAAGGTAGACGGTGCCTTCCACGAACTGGACGACCCACCGTCGCTGGACAAGAAGCTGCGTCACGACATCGATGTGGTGGTGGACCGGATCGTCGTGCGCGAGGGGCTGGAGACGCGGCTGGCCGACAGTTTCCGCACCGCACTGAACCTCGCCGACGGGATCGCCATACTCGAGACGGCGCCGGCCGAGGGCGAACCCGACCGCATGGTGTTCTCGGAAAAGTTCGCCTGCCCGGTGTCGGGCTTCACCATCCCCGAGATCGAGCCGCGGCTGTTCTCGTTCAACGCCCCGTTCGGCGCCTGCCCGGCCTGCGACGGGCTCGGGGTCGAACTGTTCTTCGACGAACGGCTGATCGTGCCCGACCAGAACCTGTCGATCCCGGGCGGGGCCATCGCGCCCTGGGCGCGGTCCAAGTCGCCCTATTTCACCCAGACGGTCGAGGCGCTGGCCAATCACTACGGCTTCGACAGGCGGAAGAAGTGGAAGGACCTGCCCGAGCGCATCCAGCAGCTGTTCCTGCGCGGCTCGAACGGCGAGGAGATCACCTTCCGCTACGACGAGGGCGGCCGGGTCTATCAGGTGAAACGGGTATTCGAGGGCATCATCCCGAACATGGAGCGCCGCTATCGCGAGACCGATTCCTCCTGGTCGCGCGAGGAGATGGAACGCTATCAGAACAACCGCGCCTGCGGCACCTGCGGCGGCTACCGGCTGAAGCCCGAGGCGCTGGCGGTCAGGATTGCCGGCCACCACATCGGGCAGGTGGTCGAGAAGTCGATCCGCGAGGCGCTGGCCTGGGTCGAGGGCGTGCCGGCGACGCTGTCGGGCCAGAAGAACGAGATCGCCCGCGCGATCCTGAAGGAGATCCGCGAGCGGCTCGGGTTCCTGGTCAACGTGGGGCTCGACTACCTGACGCTGGCGCGCAATGCCGGCACGCTGTCGGGCGGCGAAAGCCAGCGTATCCGGCTGGCCAGCCAGATCGGCAGCGGCCTGACCGGGGTTCTGTATGTGCTGGACGAGCCGTCCATCGGGCTGCACCAGCGCGACAACGACCGGCTGCTGGGAACGCTTAAATCTCTGCGCGATCAGGGCAATACGGTGCTTGTGGTCGAACATGACGAGGAAGCGATCCGCGAGGCGGATTACGTGTTCGACATCGGTCCGGGTGCCGGGGTGCATGGGGGCCGGATCGTCGCCGAGGGAACGCCCGACCAGATTGCCGCCGATCCCGCCAGCCTGACCGGACAATACCTGTCCGGAACCCGCGAGATCGAGGTGCCGCGCCGCCGCCGGGCCGGGAACGGCAAGAAGCTGACGGTCGTCAACGCCACAGGTAACAACCTGAAATCCGTCACCGCCGAGTTTCCGCTGGGCAAGTTCGTTTGCGTCACCGGGGTTTCGGGCGGCGGGAAGTCAACCCTGACCATCGAGACGCTGTTCAAGACCGCATCGATGCGGCTGAACGGCGCGCGCCAGACGCCCGCCCCCTGCGAAACCATCCGCGGGCTGGAACATCTGGACAAGGTGATCGACATCGACCAGCGTCCGATCGGCCGCACGCCGCGGTCGAACCCTGCCACCTACACCGGCGCCTTCGATCCGATCCGGGACTGGTTCGCCGGCCTGCCGGAATCGCAGGCGCGCGGCTACAAGCCCGGACGGTTCAGCTTCAACGTCAAGGGCGGGCGCTGCGAGGCGTGTCAGGGCGACGGCGTCATCAAGATCGAGATGCACTTCCTGCCCGATGTCTATGTGACCTGCGAGACCTGCAAGGGCGCACGCTACAACCGCGAGACGCTGGAGATCCGGTTCAAGGGCAAGAGCATTGCCGATGTTCTGGAGATGACCTGCGAGGACGCGCGCGATTTCTTCGGCGCCGTGCCCGCGATCCGCGAAAAGATGGAGGCGCTCTGCCGGGTGGGCCTGGGCTATATCAAGGTCGGGCAGCAGGCCACCACGCTGTCGGGCGGCGAGGCACAGCGGGTGAAGCTGTCGAAGGAGCTCTCACGCCGGGCGACAGGCCGGACACTCTACATCCTCGACGAGCCGACCACGGGCCTGCATTTCGAGGACGTGCGCAAGTTGCTGGAGGTGCTGCACGAACTGGTGGAGCAAGGGAACACGGTCGTGGTGATCGAGCACAATCTTGACGTCATCAAGACGGCCGACTGGATCATCGACATCGGCCCCGAGGGCGGCGACGGTGGCGGCGAGATCGTCGCGACCGGCACCCCGGAAGAAGTCGCCGGGGTGGAACGCAGCCACACCGGCCGCTACCTGCAGTCGCTTCTGGCGCGCAGCCGGGTGGCGGCGGAGTGACCACCGCCCCTGCCTGCGGCCGGCGAACTCGCTGCCGTCAGCCCTTCTGGGTCGGGCAGGTCGACACACCGAGGATCGAATAGAGCGGGCAGGTCTGGAGCAGACCGGTCGCAAGCGGGATGACGCCCAGCAGGTAGAGCCACCGCATCGACGCCTCGGAATTCAGGAAGAATCCTGCGATCAGCGCCAGCCCGACGACGATTCGCAGGATGCGGTCTATGCCGCCGACATTGGTCTTGAACATGGGGGGCTCCGTTTCCATTCCCGTGTTGGAATATAATGCGTTTCCTCAACCCTGTCACCTGCCTGGGCGCTGTGGCGGCAAACGGCCGCGCCGGCAGGTGCCATTGCCAGGCGACAGTCTTGGCGGGATGCTGCGACAGATCGCAGAGCGGGGAAGCCGGCGTGATAAACCTGACCTTTCTGGAAACCTTCGTCTGGGTGGCCCGCCTGGGAAGTTTCACCCGTGCCGCAGAACGGGTGGGCACCACCCAGGCGGCCGTTGCGGCGCGGATCGCCGCGCTGGAGGACGAACTTGGCGTCCAGCTCCTGATTCGAGAGAACCGGCGGCTGAAGTTGACACATGAGGGCATTCAGGCGCTCTCCGGTGCAGAACAGCTGCTGAATTCCGCGCGCGGCTTCGTCGAGGAAGTGACCGGGCAGGACAGGATGCGCGGCACGGTCAGGATCGGGGTGATCGACACCATCACCTATACCTGGCTGATCGATCTGATGAGGGTTTCGCGGCGAAGATTCCCGGGTCTCGGCATCGAGCTTCTGGCCGATACGAGCCTGCGCCTCATCGATGCGCTGCGAACAGGCGATATCGAACTCGCGCTGATCATGGGGCCGGTCCCGGACCCGAATTTCGTCAACCTCGAACTCTGCAGCTATGCCTGTCACTGGGTCGCCGCGCCCGAACTTGGGCTCGCCGGTCGGCAGCTCGGCGCCAAGGAGCTCGCCGAGCTACCCCTGATCTCGTTTCCCAAGGGATCGCAGCCATACGGGTATCTCGATCGGCACTTCCGCAATCTCGGGCACCGAAACCCGGTCATCTATGCCGGCAATTCGCTGGCCAGCATCATCCGCCTCGCGGTGGACGGCCTTGGCGTCGCGACCATCCCGCCGGTGGTCGCACCGCGCGAACTGGCGCGCGGGGAACTGGTGCTTCTGTCCGCGGACCAGCCGATTCCGCCGATGCGGATGCATGCGGTCTATCTGGATGGACCGTCCCGCGATCTACCCGCGACCATGGCGGGGCTGGCCCGCGACGTCGCGCACGACTTCCTGCGAAGGTCCGACCCCGAGCTTGCCTGGGACCGGGCACTTCAGGCGACGAACGAGGGACCGAAATAATAATTCTTCTTTTGTCACATCAAAAAAGAAGTCGTTGGACACCGTGAGATCTACGCGGCAGCCTCACCCCCAACCGGAACACGCAGGGGGACAAGGTGAAAGTCGCGCTGATCCAGATGAACAGCCAGTCAGACAAGGCCGCGAACATCGCCGAGGCCGAGCGTCTTGTCGCCGAAGCGGCAGGGGACGGGGCCGAACTGGCGGTGCTGCCGGAATACTGGGCATTTCTGGGCGAGGGCCCGGACGCCATGCACGGCAGCGGCGAGGTTCTGGGCGAAGGGCCGGCCTATCAGGCCATGCAGGACATGGCCAGACGCCACGGCATAACGCTGCATGGCGGCAGCATCGTCGAGAAATCCGGCAACCAGCATTACAATACAACCGTCGTGTTCGGTCCGGACGGGTCCGAGAAGGCGCGCTATCGCAAGATCCATCTGTTCGACGTGGACGTTCCGGGCGGCCTGTCCTACCGCGAGAGCGAAACGATCACCGGTGGCGACCAGGTCGTGACCTATGAGGTGGGCGATACCACCGTCGGCTGCGCGATCTGCTATGACATCCGATTTCCCGAACTGTTCCGGGCGCTGCGCGATCGCGGGGCAGAGGTGATCGTGCTGCCCGCCGCCTTCACCCTGATGACCGGCAAGGACCACTGGGAGATTCTCGCCCGCGCCCGCGCGATCGAGACCCAGACCCATTTCGTCGCGGTCGGCCAGTTCGGCACCCACGCCGGCGGCAAGAAGGCCTGCTACGGCCATTCCATGGTGGTGGACCCGTGGGGCCATGTGGTCGCACAGGTCGGGGATCACACCGGCTTTGCCGTCGCCCGGATCGATGCGGCCTATACCGAAAGGGTCCGCGCAGCGATCCCGGTTCACCGTCATCACGTTCTCTGAGGTCCGGCCATGTTCGATATCGGTCCGATGCCCGAACAGATCGCCGCCGGAACGCTCGCCCGGCTGGCGCAGGTCGAGACGGCAACCGTCGGCCATGTGCTGCACGGCCAGTTCGCCGACCGCGACCTGCGCGCGGTCCTGCCCGAGAAGCGGATCGCCGGCACGGCCGTCACGCTGCGAATTCCCGGTGCCGATTCGACCCTTCTGCATCACGCGCTGTCGCTGGTCCGTCCCGGCGACTTCCTGGTGATCGACCGCTGCGGCGACACCGTCCATGCCTGCTGGGGCGGTGTGGTGACGAATGTGGCCCGGAATGCCGGCGTCGTTGGCGGGGTTATCGACGGACCGGCCACCGACTTCGGCGAGATCCGGCGCTGCGAGATGCCGGTCTGGTGTCGCGGACCCTCGCCGATCACGACCAAGATCCTTGGCCTGGAAGGCACCTTGAACCGCACCGTCTCGGTCGGCGGCGTGGCCGTGGAGCCGGGCGATGCCGTGCTGGCCGACGAAAGCGGCGTCCTGTTCCTGAAGCCGTGGCAATGCGATGCGATCGCCGAACGGGCGCTGGAGATGCAGGCGCGCGAGATCGAACTGCTCGAGCGTCTCGCGGCCGGCGAAAGGCTCGGCGACATCTCGGGCGCGACTGCCAAGGTGAATGCCAATCTGCGAACGTGAACCGCCGGCCGGGCGCCGACCGGCCCCGGCCCCGACAGAGGAGGAACTTCATGGCAATCAACCGTTATCTTGTCGGAACCCTGGTCGCAGCGACGCTGGCCGCAGGCCCGGTCGCGGCGGAAACCTGGCGCATGGCGCACAAGATGCCCCCCGAATCGATCGAGGGTCAGCTGTTTCAGGCCGTCGCGGACCGCATCGCCGAAAAGACGGGCGGCAAGCTTCGGGTTGACGTGTTCCCCGCCGAGCAGCTCGGCAAGGACGACGCGATCCTGGAGCAGCTGACCTTCGGCACGGTCCACATCTATCCCGAGGGATCCGGCTATCTGCAGAAATGGGTGCCCGAGATCGCCTTCACCGGGGCGCCTTTCCTGTTCGACGACCGCGAACATTGGTCGGCCTTCATGCAGTCCGACCTCGTGCAGGGGTGGATGCAGAAGATCGAGGACGAGGTCGGGATCACCGTGATCGGAGATTCCACCAAGATGGTTCGCGGCCCCTACAGGGTGATGGTGACAGCCAAGCCTGTGACCAGCCTCGACGACATCTCGGGGCTGAAGCTCAGGCTTCATCCCGACGAGCTCGCGGCGGCGGCCTGGCGTCACCTGGGGGCCGAGGTGCGCACCCTTGCATGGACGGAGACCTATGAATCGATCGGCCGCGGGATCGTGGAGGCGGTAAACAGCCCTGTCGCGCTGGTCGAGTCGATGCGCTTCTACGAAGTCGCGCCGCATATCGTCCGGCATGACGAATACCCGCAGGGGCTTGCATTCATGGCCAATGCGGCCGCGTGGAACCGTCTGGACGAGGCGACGCGGGCGCAGGTGCTGGAGGCCTATGACGAGGTGGCGGCAGAATTCGCCGCGAAGACCGAGGCGGTCGCAGACGAATCGCTCGAACGGATGAAGGCGAAAGGGGTCAGCTTCACGGTGCTCGATACCGGACCGCTGGTGGCTCGCATGGCCGAGCTGTACCAGGCGATGTCGGCACAGGGCGCCCTTCCTGCAGGGTTGATCGAGGCGGTGAACGCCACGCGCAAGGCAAACTGATGTTCTGGCGCGCGCTCGACGCGGGGCTCGGGCTGGCCGAGAAGGCCTTCCTTGCCGCCGCGAACGGGCTGATGATCCTGATGTTGGCGATCAACCTCGCCAACATCCTGTCGCGGCTGCTGTTCGACAAGGGGATCATCTGGGTCTTTCCGCTGACCGCCGTACTGTTCGTCTGGACGATCTTCCTGGGGTTCTATGTCATTTATCGTCGCGGCAGTGACATCACCATCGACATACTGACGCGCCGTCTGCCGCCCCGACTGGCCGCCGCCATAGCGGCGCTGGTCGCAGCCTTGTCGATCGGGCTCATGGCGCTGATCCTGTGGCAGGCACAGGTTCTAGTGCCGCGGCAGGTCGGCCGGATCGACATGGTCGGCATCCAGCGCTACTGGCTCGCGGCGCCGCTCTGGGCCAGCTGTGCACTCATCCTTCTCGAATTCGTGCTGCGGCTCAGGCAGGCGATCCTCGACTTTCTCTCAGGCACCCATCCAGACCCGGAACCGCAGCCGTGACCGCAGTCGGTCTGTTCCTGATCTTCCTGCTGCTCATTGCACTGCGCACGCCGATCGTCATGGCCATCGGGCTCGCGGTCGTCGCCGCGCTGGCGATGAGCGGTTTCGCGGGCATGATGTGGATCGTGCCGATGAAGATCCTCGAAGGCGCGTCGAACGCCTCGCTGCTGGCGATCCCGTTCTTCGTTCTGGCCGGCAACCTGATGAACGCGGCCGGGATCACCGAACGCATCTTCAACCTTGCCAGCGCGCTGGTCGGTCACTTCCGGGCAGGTCTTGCTCAGGTGAACGTCCTGGCCTCGGTCATGCTTGCCGGCGGCACCGGGGCAGCCGTGGCCGATATCGCAGGACTGGGCGCGGTGGAGATCCGGGCCATGCGCGAGCGGGGCTATACCGCGCCCTTCGCCTCGGCGATCACCGTTGTCTCGGCCATCGTGGCGCCCTTCATCCCGCCCTCGGTGCCGCTGGTCGTCTATGCCTTTCTGTCGAACACCTCCGTCGCACGGATGTTCCTTGCGGGTATCCTGCCCGGGTTGCTGATCGCCGCCAGCCTGATGATCTTCAACCGGCTGCTTGCGGTGCGCACCGAGTTCCCGCGCGCGCCGAAGGCGTCGCTTGCCGAGATCTGGAAGCATACTGCCGCGGGCGTGGTCGCACTGGGCGCGCCTGCGATCATCATGGGCGGCATCCTGACCGGAACCACAACGGCGTCAGAGGCGGGCGTCCTGGCCTCGGCCTATGTCATCCTTCTGGGTGTGATCCTGCGCAGCCTGACCTGGGCCGCGCTGTGGAAGGCAGTGACCGAAACGGTTCTCATCACCGCGATGATCATGATGATCATCGGTATCGCGGGCAGCATGGGCTGGCTGCTGGCGATCGAGCAGATCCCCCAGACCCTGGCGCGCAGCCTGCCGGACCTCGTCGATTCGCGGCTGGTCTTCATGCTGGCGGTCATGGCGGGCGTTCTGGCGCTGGGATGTTTCATCGACGGCGTGACGATCAAGCTGCTTCTGGTCCCGATCCTGTTGCCGCTTGTGGACGCCTACGGCATCGACCGCGTGCATTTCGGCATCGTCATGCAGATGTCCCTGATCCTCGGCATCGCGACCCCGCCGCTGGGGATCGGTCTCTTTGTCGTTGCGCGTCTGTCCGGCGCGCGGCTCGAGGACATCATCGCTGCGGTGATCCCCTACTTCATTCCGCTCAGCATCGTGGTCCTGCTGCTCCTGCTGTTCCCGCCGATCTCGTTATGGCTGCCTGACATGGTGCTCGGACCGGAATAGCTTCGCGCCCGGTAACGATATGTTCGAACGTGCCGCCTTGCCCCGGCCGGATGAGAACATATAATGAACACCATGGCACGACGTCCACTCGATCAGAAACTGGCGATCCTTTCGGATGCGGCAAAATACGATGCCTCCTGCGCATCCAGCAGCACGGTGCGCAGGGACAGCCGCGATGGAAAGGGTCTTGGCTCTGCCGGCGGGTCCGGCATCTGCCATGCCTATGCACCGGACGGACGCTGCATCAGCCTGCTCAAGATCCTGATGACGAACTTCTGCATCTACGATTGCGCCTATTGCATAAATCGCGCCTCATCGGGCGTCGAGCGGGCGCGGTTCAGCGTCGAGGAAGTCGTCTGGCTGACCGTCGAGTTCTACCGCCGCAACTATATCGAGGGTCTGTTCCTGTCCTCCGGGATCATCCGGTCGCCCGACGATACGATGGCCGACATGGTGCGCATTGCCCGGACACTGCGGGAAGTCGAGAACTTCCGGGGTTACATCCACCTCAAGACCATCCCGGACGCCGCGCCGGAACTGATCGAACAGGCGGGGCTCTATGCCGATCGGCTGTCAATCAATGTCGAACTGCCGACCGAGACAGCGCTCAGGCAGCTTGCGCCCGAGAAATCGGCGCAGACGATCCGGCAGGCGATGGCAGAGGTCCGCCTGCGCCGCGAGGCCGCGCGCGAGCAAAGCTGGCGTCGCCGCAGCGCGCCCCGCTTTGCCCCGGCCGGGCAAAGCACCCAGATGATCGTCGGGGCGGACGGTGCCGACGATGCGACGATCCTTTCCGGGGCACAGGCGCTCTATGCGGGCTTCAGGCTCGGGCGGGTATACTATTCCGCCTTCTCGCCGATCCCCGATGCCTCGGCCGCGCTTCCTCCGACATCGCCGCCGCTGTTGCGCGAGCACCGCCTTTATCAGGCCGACTGGCTGATGCGCTTCTACGGGTTCGAACCGGCCGAAGTAACGGCAGGCGGCATGCTGCCCCTCGATATCGACCCGAAGCTTGCCTGGGCGCTGGCCAATCCCGACCACTTTCCGATCGATGTCAACCGTGCACCGCGGGAACTGCTTCTGCGCGTGCCCGGGTTCGGCACGAAGGCAGTCGGGCGGATGCTTGGCGGCCGGCGTCATCGTGCGCTCCGGTACGAGGATATTGCGGCAACCGGCGCCGTGATGAAATCGGCCCGCGACTTCATTACCGCCGAAGGCTATCGACCGCCTCCGCGGGGCATCGAGGCACGGGTCGCCGCGCGCACAGCGCCGCGCCCCTTGCAGCTGTCGCTGCTGTGAACACCGGTATCCAACTGCCGCGCGTCGGCTCCGTCGCCGCGTTCCGCAGGGCGCTGCGCACCCTGATCGCCGCACAGGTGTCGCCCGCCGATGTCGTCTGGTCGATGGACGGTGCGACCGTTGGCGACCTGTTCGGCGACGCGTTCCCGCACTCCGCCAGTCCGTCGCCCCCGGTCGCCCTGCCCCGCGACGCGGCGCGGTCGATCACGACGGCGCTGCATCATGGCGCATCGGACCGCTGGGCGCTTGCCCATTCGGCGATCTCCGACCTGCGCGCACGGCGCCTGTTCTGGCCTGACCGCGCCGAACCACGGGTGCGCCGCCTGCTTCTGATGGAGAAGGCGGTGCGCCGGGACATCCACAAGATGCACGCCTTTGTCCGGTTCCGCGAAGTCGGACAACCGGGTGCGGTGCGCCGGGCCTTCGTGGCCTGGTTCGAACCCAGCCATAACACGGTCGAACTTGCAGCCCCGTTCTTTGCCCGCCGGTTCGGCGACATGGACTGGATCATCGCCACTCCGGGGCTGACCGCCCGTTTTCACGACGGCCGGCTGGCAATCGAGGAGTCGACGAATACGGCTGCGCCCGGGGCGGATGATGCCGAGGAGCTGTGGCGCGTCTACTATGCATCGATCTTCAACCCGGCGCGGCTGAAGACCCGGACCATGCAATCCCAGATGCCGAAGAAATACTGGAAGAACCTGCCCGAGGCGACACTGATCCCCGAACTGGTGCGCGCGGCGCCGGGGCGGGTCGCAGCCATGCAGGATCAGGCAAGCCGGATCGCCGCTCCGCCCGGCGTGACGCCGCGCATGGCCGCACTCGCCCGCGCCCGGAGGGCCGCCACGGACCGCCCCGCGTCCGGCCTGCGCGCCGAGGCGCTGGCCTGCACGCGATGTGCGCTGCACGGTCCCGCGACGCAGACAGTCTGGGGCGAAGGCGACGGTTCGTCACGCATCATGCTGGTCGGCGAGCAACCGGGCGACCGCGAGGATCTGACCGGACGCCCCTTCGTCGGTCCGGCCGGCAAGGTTCTGGATCAGGCGCTGGCCGCGGCCGGGCTGGTCCGCGCGTCACTGTACCTGACCAACGCCGTCAAGCATTTCCGCTTCCAGCCGCGCGGCAAGGCGCGGCTTCACAAGCGCCCCGACGCCGGCCACGTCGAGGCGTGCCGCTGGTGGCTCGACATCGAGCGCGCGCACATGCGGCCCGCACTCGTCGTGGCGCTGGGTCAGACTGCGGCAGAGGCCCTGCTCCGACGCCCCGGACCGCATCCGCGCGGGACGCAATCTGTCACCGAGGACGGGTTCCTTTGCCTCGTCACCTGGCATCCGGCCCACGCCTTGCGCGTCGGCACCGACGGGAGCCGGATCATGGCCGAACTTGTCGCCGATCTGAAGGCAGCGCGAAGGTTCGCTGCCGATGCGCCGGGCGGGGCATATCTTGCCCGCGACGTTACTGATCGAGAAAACTTCGCAGCTTCCGGCTCCGGCTCGGGTGCTTGAGCTTGCGCAGCGCCTTCGCCTCGATCTGGCGGATGCGTTCGCGTGTGACGCTGAACTGCTGACCGACCTCTTCCAGCGTGTGGTCGGTGTTCATCCCGATCCCGAAGCGCATGCGCAGCACGCGCTCCTCGCGCGGGGTAAGGGACGCCAGAACCCGCGTCGTCGTCTCCTTCAGGTTCTCCTGGATGGCCGAGTCCAGCGGCAGGACGGCGTTCTTGTCCTCGATGAAGTCGCCGAGCTGGCTGTCCTCCTCGTCGCCGATGGGGGTCTCCAGGCTGATCGGTTCCTTGGCGATCTTCATCACCTTGCGGACCTTCTCGAGCGGCATCTGGAGTTTCTCGGCCAGTTCCTCGGGCGTGGGCTCGCGGCCGATCTCGTGCAGCATCTGGCGGCCCGTCCGCACCAGCTTGTTGATCGTCTCGATCATGTGCACCGGAATGCGGATCGTGCGGGCCTGGTCGGCGATGGACCGGGTGATCGCCTGACGGATCCACCATGTCGCGTAGGTCGAGAACTTGTAGCCGCGGCGGTATTCGAACTTGTCCACCGCCTTCATCAGGCCGATGTTGCCTTCCTGGATCAGGTCGAGGAACTGCAGGCCGCGGTTGGTGTATTTCTTGGCGATCGAGATCACCAGCCGCAGGTTCGCCTCGACCATTTCCTTCTTGGCCTGGCGCGCCTCCTTCTCGCCCTTCTGCACCTGGTTCACGATCCGGCGGAACTCGCCGATATCGACCCCGACATACTTGCCGACCTCCGCCATATCGGCGCGGAGATCCTCGACCTTGTCGCCGAACTTCTCGACAAGCACCTGCCAGCCGCGGCCCTGCTTCTGGGCCATCCGGTCAAGCCATGTCGGGTCAAGCTCGTAGCCCTGGTATTCGTCGATGAACTCGCGGCGGTTGATCCGGGCGGCATCCGCAAGCTTCACCATGCCGGAATTGATCGACATGATCTTCCGGTTGATGCCGTAGAGCTGGTCGATCAGCGCCTCGATCCGGTTGTTGTGCAGGTGAAGCTCGTTCACCAGCGTCACGATCTCGGACCTCAGCTTCTGATAGGCGGCTTCGTCCGAGGCCGTGAACCGGGTCTTTTCCGACAGCGCCGCCGACATCCGCTCGCGCTGCATCTCGGCCAGTTTGGAATAGTCGCGCGCGATCAGCGCCAGCGTGTCCAGCACCTTGGGTTTCAGTGCGGCTTCCATTGCGGCAAGCGACATGTTCGAGACGTCGTCGTCCTCGTCGTCCTCGTCGCCGCGCACGATCGGGTTTCCGTCGGCATCGAGTTCCGGCTCGCCCGTTGCAGGTGCGCTCCGCGGCGACGCGCCGACGTCGAGACCGTCCAGATCGGGCGCACTGATCGCGTCGTCGCCCTCCATTGACCGGCCGAAGGTG
This sequence comes from Gemmobacter sp., assembly GCA_046295655.1. GTDB lineage: Bacteria > Pseudomonadota > Alphaproteobacteria > Rhodobacterales > Rhodobacteraceae > JBKBMT01. The sequence continues at coordinate 95,032 of JBKBMT010000002.1, forward strand.
GCTTCAAGATCGATCACGTCACGCAGCAGGATCTCTTCGGACAGAAGCTCGTCGCGCCAGATGGTGATGGCCTGAAAGGTCAGCGGGCTTTCGCACAGCCCCGCGATCATCGTGTTCCGCCCGGCCTCGATCCGCTTGGCGATGGCGATCTCGCCTTCGCGCGACAGAAGCTCGACCGAGCCCATCTCGCGCAGATACATGCGAACCGGATCATCGGTGCGGTCCAGCGTCTCGGACTGCACCCCCGCCAGCGCGATCTCGCGCGAGCCGGAGGTCTCGACCAGCTCGCCGCCCGGCTCGCCTTCCTCCGCCTCTTCCTCCTCGATCACGTTGATGCCCATCTCGGACAGCATCGACATCACGTCCTCGATCTGCTCGGACGAGACCTGATCGGAGGGCAGGACGGTGTTGAGCTGATCGTAGGTGATGAAGCCGCGCTCGCGCGCGTCCGCAATCATCTTGCGGACGGCGGCCTGGCTCATGTCGAGGGTCATCTCGGTGTCCTGCTCGGCCGGCTTGGCGTCGTCGGTGTCCTTCATGGCCATGCGAGGCTCCTCGGGGTGGGCGGCGAATCGGTCTGCCGTATGTAGCGACTGAATCGGGCGAATCACAGGGCGGCAAAGATCATCGTCGTCGTTTGACCCAGACCTGCTGGGCGATCATCGCGTCAAGTCGGGCCGAAACCGCACCGGCATCGCCCGTGGAGTCGGCCGATTCGCCCACCGAGGCGCGCATGGCGCGGTGGCTGGCAGCCGTCGCCTGGGCCAGTCGCCAGGTCAGACCTTCGTCGGCGACGGCCGACATCTCGTCCATCGCCTCGGCAATCTCGGCTTCGACTGCCCTGCGTGCGTCGAGCTTGGCCAGCTCCTCGGCGATGCAGAGTCTTGCCCGCGCGGGATCGCCAGGCTGCCGCACCGGCGGCGCGATCCGCACGAGTTCGAGGGCGGCAAGCCGGTCGAATGCACTGCCGGCCTCCGCCCGGATCCGATCGGCTGCGTCCGGCTGTCCGGCCGCGCCGAGAACAGCCCTGCGCAGCTCCGCCTGATCCGGGCCCGACGTCTCGAGCCGCTCCAGCGCCGATTCGAACTCCTGGGCGACCTGGGGATGCAGGGCGCAGGTGACAAGGATCACCGCCTCGCGCAGCCGATCCTCGACTGCGCCACCCGAAGCCAGAAGCGAGCTGCGGACACCGGCGGTCGGCATCGCCGGTGCCTTCGCACCGCGCGGGACGAAACTGCGCCCGGACCGCTGGGTCGAACCGAACAGCTCGCGCCGCAACCGGTCGAACTCCTGTCCGTAATGGCCCCGGATCGACGGATCGGCGATCCGACGCAGGACGGCACGCAGGGCCTTGTCCAGCGCGGCGCGGCGTTCGGGGCTGTCCAGGACCCGCCCCTCGGTCTCGCGCCGCCACAGCAGCGCCGACATCGGCTGCGCCGCGTCCAGCACCCGGGCAAAGCCCACCGCCCCCTCGGCCCGGATCAGATCGTCAGGGTCCATCCCCTCGGGCAACATCGCAAACCGTAGCGACCGGCCGGCCTCGATCAGCGGCAGCGCAAGGTCGATCAGCCGGTGCGCCGCGCGCAGCCCCGCCGCATCGCCGTCCAGCGCGATCACCGGTTCGTCGTGCAGTCGCCAGATCAGGTGCAACTGATCCTCGGTGATCGCGGTGCCCAGCGGCGCAACGGTCGCGCGGAACCCCGCCTCGGACAGCGCGATCGTGTCCATGTAGCCCTCGGTGACGATCAGCGGCGTGCCCTTTCCGACCGCTTCGCGCGCGCGGTCAAGGTTGTAGAGCGTCCGGCCCTTGTCGAAGATCGTCGTCTCGGGACCGTTCAGATACTTGGCACGCGCCCGCGGGTCCATCGCGCGGCCGCCGAGACTGATCACCCGGCCCCGGCCGTCGCGGATCGGAAAGATGATGCGGTCGCGGAACCGGTCGTAGGGAGCGCCGCCGTCCTCGGGCCGGACCGCCAGACCGGCCTCGACCAGAAGATCGCCGGAGAACCCCCGTGCCTCCAGCGCGGAAAGCAGGCCCTGCCGGGCATCCGGAGCATAGCCGATGCCCCAGCGCTCCTGGGCCTCGGGCGACAGCCCCCTTCGCGACAGGTAGTCTCGTGCCGCGGCACCCGCCGAGGCGCGCAGCATCAGCCGGTAATGGCCGACGGCCGCCTCCACCGCCGCGATCAGCCGGGTGCGACGGTCGGCGACCTCGGCCGCCTTCGCATCGCGAGCCGGCATCTGAAGCCCCGCCTCGCGCGCCAGAAGCTCGACCGCCTCCATGAATCCGAGGTTCTCGGTCTCCTTCACGAACGAGATGAGATCGCCCTTCGCGTGGCAGCCGAAGCAGTAATAGAACCCCTTTCGGTCATCGACGTGAAAGCTTGCCGTCCGCTCCTGATGAAAGGGGCATGGCGCCCACCAGTCGCCTTTCGCTTGGTTCGACTTGCGCATGTCCCAAGCGACCTTGCGCCCGACCACATGACTGAGGGTCAGGCGCGAGCGCAGCTCGTCAAGAAAGCCGGCCGGAAGGGACATGGCCCATATATGGGCCGGCCGACCCGATTCGCAAAGGTCAGCGGTACCGGTCGAAGAAGCCGTCGGGGATCAGCAGATTGTGCCGCCCGAGGTTGTGCACGTCCCGTTCTCCGCACAACGCCATGGTGGTGTCGAGTTCCTTGTGGATCACCTGCAGCGCCTTCGTCACCCCGGCCTGTCCCATTGCCCCCAGCCCATAGACGAAGGCGCGTCCGATGAAGGTGCCCCTTGCGCCCAGCGCCAGCGCTTTCAGCACGTCCTGACCCGAGCGGATGCCGCTGTCGAGATGAACCTCGATCCGGTCGCCCACCGCCTCCACGATCGACGGCAGCATCCGGATCGACGACAGCGCACCGTCCAGCTGCCGGCCGCCGTGGTTGGACACCACGATCGCATCGGCGCCGACGTCGGCCGCCATCTTCGCATCCTCCGGGTCGAGGATTCCCTTGAGGATGAACTTGCCACCCCATTGTGCCTTGAGTTTCGCGACCTTCTCCCAGTCCAGTCGCGGGTCGAACTGTTCTTCCGTCCACGCGGACAAGGAGCTTGCGTCCTTCACACCCTTGGCATGGCCGACGATGTTTCCGAAGAATCGTCGCTTGGTGCCCAGCATGCCCATGCCCCACCGCCACCGCATGGCGAGGTCCAGCATCGTCGGCAGGGTCAGCTTCGGCGGGGCGGAAAGGCCGTTCTTCAGATCCTTGTGCCTCTGGCCGATGATCTGGAGGTCCAGCGTGAGGACCAACGCCGAACAGCCGGCGTTGCGGGCCCGGTCCAGAAGCCTGCCCACGAAATCCTGGTCCCGCATGACGTAGAGCTGGAACCAGAAGGGTTTGGTCGTATGCGCGGCCACATCCTCGATGGAACAGATCGACATGGTCGACAGTGTGAAGGGCACGCCGAACTTCTCGGCCGCGCGGGCCGCGAGGATCTCGCCATCGGCATGCTGCATGCCGGTCAGCCCGACCGGGGCCAGCGCCACCGGCATCGCTACGTCATGCCCGATCATGGTCGAACGGGTGGAGCGATTGGTCATGTCCACCGCGACCCTTTGCTTGAGCCGGATCTCGGCAAAGTCCGTGGTGTTCTCGCGGAAGGTCTGCTCGGTCCAGCTCCCCGATTCGGCGTAGTCGTAGAACATGCGCGGGGCCCGCGCCCTGTGCAGGCGTCGAAGATCCTCGATGGTCGTGATGACAGCCATTGCAGCCCCTCCAGAATTGGTAAGCTGCCCTTACCACTTGTGTCCGACCCGCACAACAGCGGAGGTGGCACCGCCCTTTCGCAGGCTGCCGGAGAACCACTGCCGGCATAAGACGGCCGGGAAACTGTTCCATGCCTCCATCCGATCCAGAGGCAGAGGTCGGCGCCCGATCGTCGGAGCGCGCTGCGGCACGCCTTGGCTGCCACGGCTCGAGCCGGCCAGGTCCCTCCGACCGTCGAGCCTCTTGCCAAGGCGCAATGCGTCCGTCCGCGGGCAGGTCGGGTACGGCTCGGGCTGGTCGGTTTCCCGATGCTCTGACTGACACGGGACGGGCTTCAGGCTTGACCAACAGCCTGTCAGATCAGCACGGTGGCAAGCGACGGAACGACCACCGCGGTCAGCATCACCCGCAGATGCAGCCACCACGGCGGCGCAAGACCCGCGCGCCAGAACGCCCAGTCGAGCCCCAGGATCAGCGTGAAGCCGGCGATGAGGCTCAGTGCCGACCCCTCTGGCCCGCCCCCCACCATGAAGAAGGCCCAGAGTGCCGGCACGACCGATGCGGCATAGCCGAGCGTCGCAGCACTTCCCGAAAGCCGCGTCGCGAACCCCCACAGCACTCCGGACATGAAGGACAGGATCACCGTGCCGTAGAACAGCCCCACATAGGGGCCGACGAACCTGGGCCCGAGTGCTCCGCGCCCCCAGTCGCCCAGCGGCGGGTGCAGCATCGTGATCGCGCCCCAGAGGAAGGGGACGAGGCCAGCCAGGCCTAGAAACAGGGCAGGACGGGGAATGTCACGCATGGGCGGTCCGGTTGGCGGGGAAGGCAGATCGAGGCGGTCGCGTGGCGGCGCGGGTCGGTCAGACGGGCTCGCGCAGGATGCGCGGCACCTTGAACTCGACCCGTTCCACCGCCGTCTCGACAACCTCGCGGGTCAGATCGTAGCGTTCCGCGAAGGCGTCGATGACCTCGTCCACCAGAACCTCGGGCGCGCTGGCGCCGGCGGTCAGCCCGACGGCCCGCGCCCCCTCGATTGCACGCCAGTCGATGTCGGCGGCACGCTGCACGAGTTGCGCATGTCTGCACCCCGCGCTGCGTCCGACCTCCACCAGACGCTGGGAATTCGACGAGTTCGGTGCCCCGATCACCAGCAGCGCGTCGATCTTCGGGGCAATTGCCTTTACCGCGGCCTGGCGGTTCGTGGTGGCGTAGCAGATGTCCTCTTTCCTGGGGCCGACGATGGCCGGGAACCGGGCACGCAGGGCGTCAACGATCTCGGCCGTATCGTCCACGCTGAGCGTCGTCTGGGTGATGAAGGCCAGCCTTTCGGGATCGCGCACCGCAAGCGTCGCCACATCCGCGACAGATTGCACCAGCACGACCTCCCCTGGCGGCAGCTGACCCATCGTGCCCAGAACCTCGGGGTGGCCGGCATGGCCGATCATCACCATCTGCCGCCCGTCCTCGTGATGCCGCTCGGCCTCCATGTGCACCTTGGTCACCAGCGGGCAGGTCGCATCGACGGCAATCATGTTGCGGCGCGCAGCCTCGGCAGGAACGGATTTCGGCACGCCATGGGCCGAAAAGACCACCGGCCGGTCATCGGGACATTCGTCCAGTTCCTCGACAAAGACCGCGCCCCTCGCGCGCAGGTTCTCTACGACATAGCGGTTGTGAACGATCTCGTGTCGGACATAGACCGGCGCACCCCACCTCTCCAGCGCCAGCTCGACGATGCGGATGGCGCGATCGACCCCGGCGCAGAACCCCCGGGGGGCGGCAACGTAAAGCGTCAGGGGCGGGCGGGTCACGTCGGCTTTCCTTGTGTCGTCGCGGCCAGTGCCGCAGAGTTAGCGTTGACGGAAGCGATTGGCCAGAAAAAGCCGCACCACGGGTCAGGAACAGGATGCGCAGGACGGCGATCCTTGCCACAGTGCTCGCGTCGGCGGTCGCTCTGGCCGCCGCCTGGTCCTACCGGCACTTTACCGCGCCCGATCCGGCCGGTTTCCTGCCCTGGCGCGATCCGACCGTTACAGCCGCCGGCGCCGCGCTCTATGCCGACCACTGCGCCGCCTGCCACGGCGCCGCGCTGGAAGGTGCACCGGACTGGCGGATCCCGGCGAAGAACGGTCGGATGCCGGCTCCGCCGCACGATGCGACCGGCCACACCTGGCACCACCCGGACGCCCAGCTTTTCCTGATGACGAAATACGGCGTCGCGGCGATGGTCGGCCCGGGTTACGAAAGCGACATGCCCGCCTATGACGGGATCCTCAACGACGCCGAAATCATTGCCGTCCTTGCCTGGATCAAGAGCACCTGGCCGCCCGAGATCCAGGCACGGCATGACGCGATCAACCGCCGCGTCACGCCCTGAGCGATCAGGAGGCTTCCTGCTCGGCCTCGGGTTCGCGCTCCGGCGTATCCCGCTCCACCGGCGCCCCGCGGAACTCGCGCGGCTCGCGCGGCTCTCGGGGCGGGCGGCCGATCACCTCGCGCAACTCGTCAAGCTCGATGAAGTTGTCGGCCTGGCGCCGAAGCTCGTCGGCGATCATGGGCGGCTGGCTGCGGATCGTCGATACGATCGACACCCGCACCCCCTGGCGCTGAAGACTTTCGACCAGCGGTTTGAAATCGCCATCGCCCGAGAACAGCACGATGTGATCCACCCGTGGCGCAAGCTCCATGGCATCGACCGTCAGTTCGATGTCCATGTTGCCCTTCACCTTCCGCCGCCCCTGGCTGTCGGTGTATTCCTTTGCGGGTTTCGTCACCATGGCGAAACCGTTGTAGTGCAGCCAGTCCACCAGCGGGCGGATCGGCGAATACTCCTCCGTCTCCAGCAGTGCGGTGTAGTAGAACGCACGAACCAGCTTGCCGCGGCGCATGAATTCCTGACGCAGGAGCTTGTAGTCGATGTCGAAGCCGAGCGCCCTGGCCGCGGCGTAAAGGTTGGAACCGTCAATGAACAGCGCCAACCGGTCGTCCTTGTAGAACATAATTGATCCCCTCAAGAGGGCCCGAAACCAGTAACCGTGAGTGCTGTGCTGATGTAGTAAGTGGTTCGGAACCCTCCGCCTATGTAAGGCCCGCAGCGGCCGCCGCAACACGGATCATCCGAAAGAGTAACATCTGTCACACCCATGTCAAAGCTCGTGATCCTCGCCCTTGGCGCGAATCTGCCTGTCGGCGATCAATCGCCGTCGCAGACGATCAAGGCCGCGATCGTGGCGCTGGAGCAGGCCGGGTTCGCGAAGCTGCGGTGCAGCCGTTTCTGGCGCTCGCCTGCCTTTCCCGCGGGAGGCGGCCCGGAATTCGTCAATGCCTGCTGTGCGGCGCAGTGGGCCGACAGCGCCGAGGCGGCGCTGGCCGTCCTGCACCGCATCGAGTCCGACTTCGGTCGTCGGCGGGGCACGCGCTGGGCCGCGCGCAGTCTGGACCTCGACCTGCTGGCGGTGGGCGCCGAAGTGCGGCCGGATGCAGCGGTTCACGACCACTGGCGGAACCTGCCGCCCGAGTGCCAGGCCACCGAAACCCCGGACCGGCTGGTGCTTCCCCACCCGCGTCTGCAGGATCGGGCCTTCGTGCTCGTGCCCATGGCCGAGGTCGCGGCCGGGTGGCGCCATCCGCGGACCGGCAGGACGGTGGCCGAAATGCTGGCCGCCCTCCCGGACGGCGAGGTTGCGGCGATCACGCCGCTGTAGGCGCCGGCGCCGCATTCGTTCTTGTCAAGCCCCCTTCAACGGCGTAGAGAAGCGCCTCTGTGTCCCCTGTCCGAACTGGAGTGTTCCATGGCCCGCGTGACGGTCGAAGATTGCGTTGACAAGGTTCCCAACCGCTTCGAACTGGTGCTGCTTGCCGCCCATCGGGCGCGGGAGATCGCGGCCGGCTCGCCGCTGACCCTGCCGCGCGACAACGACAAGAACTCGGTCGTCGCCCTGCGCGAGATCGCAGAGGAAACCCAGAGTGCCGAGGAACTGCGCGAGCGCATGATCGCAAGCTTCCAGACCCAGATCGAGGTGGACGAACCGGAAGACGATCAGATGGCGCTGCTGATGGGCGCCGAGATCGACCGGCCGGTGCACGACGACATGTCCGAGGAACGCATGCTGCGTGCGCTGATGGCTGCGCAGGAGCGGGACTGAAGACAGACCAGCCGGGTCGGATGCGGGCGCGATGATCGACGTCGAGGATCTGGTCGCGCTCGTCCGCAACTACAACCCGCGCACCAACGAGGATCTGCTGCGCCGCGCATATGACTATGGCCGGCAGATGCACGAGGGCCAGTGCCGCCAGTCGGGCGAGCCCTATTTCACCCATCCGGTCGCCGTTGCCGCCATCCTGACCGAGATGCGGCTTGATGATGCGACGATCGTCACCGCGCTGCTGCACGATACGATCGAGGATACCAAGTCGACCTATTCCGAGATCGCGCGGCAGTTCGGCGCCGAGGTGGCCGAGCTTGTGGACGGGGTCACGAAGCTCACCAACCTTCAGCTTTCCTCGGCCGAAAGCAAGCAGGCCGAGAACTTCCGCAAGCTGTTCTTCGCCATGTCGAAGGACCTTCGGGTGATCCTCGTGAAGCTGGCCGACCGGTTGCACAACATGCGCACCATCCGGTCGATGAAGCCCGAAAAGCAGGCCCAGAAGGCGCGCGAGACCATGGAGATCTATGCGCCGCTGGCAGGCCGGATGGGCATGCAATGGATGCGCGAGGAACTCGAGGATCTGGCCTTCCGGGTCCTGAACCCCGAAGCGCGCAATTCGATCCTGCGACGCTTCGTCACGCTTCAGCGCGAATCGGGCGATGTGGTGCCGAAGATCACGTCGGACATCAGGCTGGAGCTTGACCGGGCCGGCATAGAGGCCGACGTCTATGGCCGCGCCAAGAAGCCCTATTCGGTGTGGCGCAAGATGCAGGAGAAGGATCTGGCCTTCTCGCGGCTGTCCGACATCTACGGTTTCCGCATCATCGTCCGGGATGTCGCCGACTGCTATCGGGCGCTCGGGGCGATCCACCAGCGCTGGCGCGCGGTGCCGGGTCGGTTCAAGGACTACATCAGCCAGCCCAAGACCAACGGCTACCGGTCCATCCACACCACCGTCTCGGGGCGAGACGGCAAGCGGGTCGAGGTGCAGATCCGCACCCGCCAGATGCACGAGGTCGCGGAATCTGGGGTGGCGGCGCACTGGTCCTATCGAGACGGCGAACGCAGCGCGAACCCCTTCGCGGTGGATCCGGCGAAATGGATCGCGACGCTGACCGAGCGGTTCGACGAGGGCGACACCGACGAGTTCCTGGAACACGTCAAGCTCGAGATGTATTCGGACCAGGTGTTCTGCTTCACCCCGAAGGGCGACGTGGTGCAGTTGCCGCGCGGGGCAACCCCGCTCGACTATGCCTATGCGATCCATACCCGGATCGGGAACGCCTGTGTGTCGGCGAAGGTTGACGGCATCCGCGTGCCGCTTTGGACCCGGCTGAAGAACGGTCAGTCGGTCGAGATCATCACCGCCGAGGGCCAGCGCCCGCAGGCAAGCTGGATCGACATCGTGGTGACCGGCCGCGCCAAGGCCGCGATCCGAAAGTCGCTGCGCGAGGAGGACCGGTCGCGCTATGTCAAGCTCGGGCGCGAGCTGGCGCGGGTGACGTTCGAGCGGTTCGGCAAGAAGGCCACCGACAAGGCGCTTCAGACCGCTGCGCGCACGCTTGGTCTTGTCGATCAGGATGAACTGCTCGCCCGGATCGGATCGGCTGAGATCACCGCTCTTCGCGTGGTGGAGACGTTGTATCCCGAACTGGCCGCAGCCCCGGACGAGGTGGATTCCGCGCGCCCGGTGATCGGCCTGCCCGACGATCAGACCTTCCGCCGGGCGCCCTGCTGCCAGCCGCTTCCGGGCGAGCGGATCGTCGGCATCACCTATCGCGGGCGGGGCGTCGTGGCCCATGCCATCGACTGCCCCGCGCTTGTGGAACTCGAGGACCAGCCCGAACGCTGGATCGACCTCCACTGGCACCCGGGCCGTCACGCAGCAGTGAACACCGTCAGCCTCGATGTCACGATCGCACATGCAACCGGGGTCCTGGGGCGGATCTGCACCTTGATCGGGGATCGCAAGGCGAACATCTCGGACCTACATTTCATCGACAAGAAACCGGACTATTACCGCCTCATCATCGACGTGGATCTGCGCGATGCCGAGCATCTGCACACGGTGATGACGGCGCTGGATGCGGAAACCGACGTGGCGCGGATCTCCCGGCTGCGGGACAGCCGGCGGCGCCCCTGAGACGAGGAAGGGCGAAAGGGCGTGGTCTTCAAGCGGCGGGACTCCAGACCGGCCTCGCGGGTGATCTCGGAATTCTTCTACCCGCGCGGGGGATGGCGCCGCGCCAGCAGCTACGTCGTCCACCGTCTGCGCCGCCTGCCTGACGCCCCGCACCGGATCGCCCGGGGGGTTTTCGCCGGCATCCTCGCCTCGTTCACGCCGCTGTTCGGCTTTCACTTCCTGACCGCAGCGGCCATCGCCTGGGCGATCCGCGGCAACATCCTGGCGGCGCTCTTCGCGACCTTTCTCGGCAACCCGCTGACCTTTCCGCTGATCGCGGGCTCGGCGATGGAAGTCGGCAGCTGGCTTCTGGGAACCTCGGCCGATCTGTCGCTGCGCGAGGTGCTGGATTCGGTCGGACGTGCCTTCATGCAGCTCTGGCTGAACTTCACCGCCCTGATGACCGGCGGCGAGATGCGCTGGGATTATCTGCAACGCTTCTTCCACCGGGTATTCCTGCCCTATCTGATCGGCGGCATTCCGCCCGGCATTGTGGCGGGACTGATCGGCTACTACATCAGCTTGCCGCTGATCGAGGCCTATCAGAAGCGCCAGCAGAAGAAGAACCGCGAGCGGGTCGAACGGCGGCTGGAAGAACGTGCCCGGCGGCTGGCCGAGGCCGAGGCCGCGGACCGCGCGGCAGTCGACCCCTCGACAGCGCCGCCGCCGCAAGGGCCCGCATCCTGAACGCGGGCGGTGTTTCCGTCGCGGGGCCGCTGCATTAGGCTCTGCGCCCAAGCGGATTCGAGGACATCATGGCCGACACCACCCTTCCCCACCTGCGCCTCGGCGTGAACATCGACCATGTGGCGACGGTGCGCAACGCCCGCGGCTCTGCCTATCCCGATCCGGTTCGGGCGGCGCGTCTGGCCGAAGAGTCCGGCGCGGACGGCATAACCGCGCATCTGCGCGAGGACCGCCGCCATATCCGCGATGCCGACATCGAGGCGCTGATGGCCTCGATCCGGGTGCCGCTCAACTTCGAGATGGCGGCGACGGCCGAAATGCAGGCGATCGCCCTGCGCCACCGGCCCCACGCGGTCTGCATCGTTCCCGAGCGGCGCGAAGAACGGACCACCGAGGGCGGCCTCGACGTGGCGACCGACGAGAATCGCCTGGGCGACTTCATCGCACCTTTGCGCGAGGCAGGATGCCGCGTCTCGCTGTTCATCGGCCACGATCCCCGCCAGATCGAGGCATCGGCCCGGATCGGCGCGGCGGTGGTCGAGTTGCATACCGGCACCTACTGCGAGCTTCATGCCGAAGGCCGGACGGCCGAACGCGACGCGGAACTGGCAGCCCTCGCCGAAGGCGCGCGCCTTGCGCAGGCACTGGGGCTGGAGGTGCATGCGGGTCACGGGCTGTCGTTCGAGACCGTCGGCCCGGTCGCGGCCCTGCCGGAGCTGCGAGAACTGAACATCGGCCATTTCCTGATCGCCGAGGCGATCTTTCTCGGGCTTGGCCCGGCAATAGCCGAGATGCGACGGATCATGGATCTGGCGAGGAAAACGCCGGCGCAGTGACTGCGCCGGCGACTTCGACATGCTTGACTGCTGTCGCCCGTCAACCAGCCTTGCGTCGACGCCGAACGGCGGCCAGACCGCCGAGGCCCGCAAGCATCAACCACCCTGCCGCCGGCACAGGGATGGCCGCGACAGCATCCCGGACGACAAGCTGATCCGCGAAGCCGAAGGCACCATCCATTCCGGCCCAGGGCCCGAAAGGCTGGCCCAGCCCGTCCTGCCAGTCGCAGTGACGGAAGGTGACGCTGAAATAGGGCGCCGCGCAGGCTGCGGCGCCGGTCAGGTCGGCGTTGGTTGCCTGGAAGGTGGCGCCGCTGACCGGATCTGCGCCCCCCAGCGGCACGTTCGCCCCGCTGAACATGAAGGCGACGGCGAGCGGTGCAGTCAGAAGCTCTGCCGCTGTCGGCAACCGCCAGCCGAAGGCCGACTGGAAGCTCAGGTCCAGCCCGCTTGCCGCGGGCAAGGGGTTGGCCCAGGCCCAGTCGAGTCCGCCGAAGGTGATGAAGGCGTTGGTAGGAACGGGGGCATCAACCAGCGCGGCATTCGCCGCCCCGGTTGTCATCAGGGCGAGAGCGCTCGCCGCCGCGAGCGCCTTGAACTTGTACTTCTGGGCCATGGTCAGAAACTCCGCTATGAGAGGATGACAGTCGCAACGGTTAAGTATGCGAAGGATACTCCTCTCCCGGGAAACCGGGAATTCCGTTTTCTTGCGGAGTCTCGCTGTGCATTTATCTGCAGATCATTGTGCCGCATCATGGAACAATCGGGAAGGAGTCGTTCGGTGAATCCGCATCCTGCTGAAACGGTGCCAGCGCAGGCGGACGGCACAAGTCTGCAATGATCCTCGGGATAGGCACAGATCTTGCGAACATCGACCGTATCGCCGGCACGCTTGCCCGGTTCGGCGACCGTTTCCGAAATCGCGTCTTCACCCCCGAGGAACAGCGCAAGGCCGAGCGGCGCAGGGATGTCGCCGGCACCTATGCCAAGCGTTGGGCGGCGAAGGAGGCCTGTTCCAAGGCGCTCGGGACGGGGCTGCGCATGGGCATCGCCTGGCGCGACATGAGCGTGACGAACCTGCGGTCCGGGCAGCCGCAGATGCGCGTCACCGGATGGGCGGCCGAACGTCTGGCCGCCATGACGCCGCCCGGACACCGCGCGGTGATCCACGTCAGCCTGACCGACGATCATCCCTGGGCCCAGGCCTTCGTGGTGATCGAGGCGGTGCCGCTGGCCGATGCGGGGACCGCGCCTTGACAGCCCCCGCCCCGGCGCGCATGTAGCCCCGGCATCAGGCAGGCGGGACAGATGGCAGGCAAGACCAAATCGGAAGGCGGCGGGATCATGGAGACGGTCAAGACGATCGTCTATGCGCTGCTGATCGCGGGCGTTTTCCGCACCCTGTTCTTCCAGCCTTTCTGGATCCCGTCCGGGTCGATGAAGGAGACGCTGCTGATCGGCGACTTCCTGTTCGTCAACAAGATGGCCTACGGCTATTCGCGCCATTCCTGCCCGTTCTCGATGTGCCCGTTCTCGGGCCGCATCCTGTTTTCCGAGCCGGAACTTGGCGATGTGATCGTGTTTCGCCACCCGGTCACCGGGGCCGATTTCATCAAGCGCCTGGTCGGCCGGCCGGGCGACACGGTGCAGATGCAGGGCGGCCTGCTCTACATCAACGGCGAGGTCGCACCGCAGGAACCGGCGGGCGTGTTCGAACAGGTGTTCGAGCGCCAGGGCCCCATGGGCCAGATCCCGCGGTGCGAGAATGCGCCGGTGGGCCAGGGCGGCATCTGTACAAAGTCGCGTTTTGTCGAAACCTTGCCGAATGGCCGGAAACACATCGTGCTCAACATCGACGAGAACGGTTTCGGCGACAATACGCCCGTGTTCACGGTCCCACCCGGACATTATTTCTTTATCGGCGACAATCGCGACAATTCGCAGGACAGCCGCTATTCGCGCGCCGTGGGCGGGGTCGGCTTCGTGCCGGCCGAAAACCTGATCGGACGCGCGGACCGCATCATGTTCTCGTCCGCCGGCAGCCAGATCTGGCATTTCTGGACCTGGCGCGCCGACCGCTACTTCAAGGCGATCGAGTGAAGATGTCGGCCGAGCAGCGCGCCTTCTGCGCCCGCCTGGGCCACGACTTCGCCCGCCCCGAGCTGCTGATCCGCGCCCTGACGCATGCCTCGCTTGCCACGCCAACCAGGCCGTCGAACGAACGGCTGGAATTCCTTGGCGACCGGGTTCTCGGGCTGGTCATCGCCGAGGCGCTGTTTCTGGACGACATGCAGGCCGCCGAGGGCACGCTTGCGCCCCGGTTCAATGCCCTGGTCCGGCAGGAGACCTGTGCGGCGGTCGCGCGCGAGATCGGCCTGGGCGAGGTGCTGCGGCTCGGTCGGTCCGAAACCATGACCGGCGGGCGGCGCAAGGAGGCATTGCTGGCCGATGCGATGGAGGCAGTGATCGCGGCCGTGTTCCGGGATGGGGGGTTCGAGGCCGCGCGGCAGGTGGTGCGACGGCTCTGGCAGGAGCGGCTGGCGAACCTGCCTGCCGCCGTGGTCGATGCCAAGAGCGCGCTTCAGGAATGGGCGCAGGCGCGCGGCCTGCCGCCGCCCGACTATGTCGAGACCGCACGCGAAGGCCCGCCGCATCAGCCGGTGTTCCGCATCGCCGCACGCCTGGCGGACGGGCAGAGCGCCGAGGCCGAGGCCGGGTCGAAACGGGCGGCCGAACAGGCGGCCGCGGCGGCACTTCTGGCGCGAATGGAGGGCCGGGATGGATGAGGCGCACACGCGAGCGGGTTTCGTCGCCCTGATCGGAGAGCCGAACGCGGGCAAGTCGACCCTGCTGAACCGGATGGTCGGGGCCAAGGTCTCGATCGTCACCCACAAGGTCCAGACGACGCGCGCGCGTGTCCGGGGCATCTGCATGGCAGGCGACGCCCAGATCGTCTTTGTCGATACGCCCGGCCTGTTCCGCCCGCGCCGGCGGCTGGATCGGGCGATGGTTGCCGCCGCATGGGGCGGGGCGGCGGATGCCGATATCGTCGTGCTTCTGGTCGAGGCCCATCGTGGCCTGACCGAGGGCGTCCAAGCGATCATCGACCGGCTGCGCGAGCAGTTGCCCGAGAGGACGCCGGTCGTCCTGGCCATCAACAAGATCGACCGCGTGAAGGCCGAGACATTGCTGCCGTTGACCGAAACCCTGAATGCGTCCTTCCCCTTTGCTCGCACCTTCCTGATCTCTGCCGAGAAGGGCCATGGGATCCAGGGTTTCCGCGACTGGCTGGCCGGGGCCCTGCCGGAAGGTCCATGGCTCTATCCAGAGGACCAGATCGCCGATGTGCAGTTGCGGACGATCGCCGCCGAGATCACGCGCGAGAAGCTGACCCTGCGGCTGCACGAGGAGCTTCCCTATCAGCTGACCGTCGAGACCGAACGCTGGGAGGAGCGCAAGGACGGATCGGTGCGGATCGATCAGGTGGTCTATGTGGCCCGCGACGGGCACAAGGGCATCGTGCTGGGCAACAAGGGACAGACCATCAAGGCCGTCTCGACCGCCGCACGGACGGAGATCGCCGCGTTTCTGGACCGCCCGGTGCACCTGTTCCTTCAGGTGAAGCTGCGCGAGAACTGGCAGGACGAGGCCGAGCGCTATTCCGAGATGGGACTCGACTTCCGCGACGGCGACGGGTGCTAGGCGGACGGGCGATCCGGCCGGAAGAGGAGGCTCCCACCGATGGCGCGGCTGGCGGCGGAATTCTGGGTGCAGGCCTATCTGGCGCGGATCCAGGCCGAGGGGCTTGGCGCCTATCTGCTGGCGCGCGGCGATCCGGTGGCCGGGGCCGTCGTTGTGAAGTGCGCTTTCGGCGATGGTCGGGCGCGCGCGTTCCAGCGGGTGCAGGACCTGACCGGTGGTCGGCGCTGGGATGTGCTTGCGGAAGGGCCGGAGGCCGAGGTCGATGCGGCGCTGGTGCGTGCGCGCAGCCGCGACCCGGACCTGTGGCTGATCGAGGTCGAGGACCGGTCCGGCCTTGCGATGCTGGACGCACCCGGCCTGGACGATTGACCCCGGAAGGTCTCACGGTGCATCAACTGCGCCGAGGCGCCATCAGCAACAGCAGCGTGCCGAGAAGGACGAAGCCAGCGCTCATCCCGGCGATGTTGACCGCCACCCGCCCCCAGCCCAGGGCGCCCGCGTCGATGAACGGATATGGAAACCAGCCGGTTGACGCCCCCCGCGTCAGGGCATAGGCGCCATAGACGAGCGGCCAGACGAGAACCGCGGGAAGATCGGCCCAGCCTGCCCTCTCCGCCCCCCTCAGCCACCACGCCAGCGTGAGAAGCGGCACCACCGTGTGCAATCCCTGATCGGCCCACCAGGCAAGACACGCAGGTGACCAGAGCCGTGCCAGGAGCAGATGGTAGATCAGACCAACCATCAGGATCGCAACCGTCAATGCCAGCGCCACGGGCGCCCGAGGCGCAGTGCGACGCAGGACTGAGGCCCCGAGCACCAGCGCGACACCGACATTGGTGAGGATCGTGAAATATCCTGCCATCGCCCATGCCGCCGCCCCGACCCCGGCCATGCCGGGCACGTGCAGTGTCACGATGGCCTGCATCGTCAGCGAAACCGCCGCGACCAGCGCGGCCGCCGCCGCAAGATATCTTGCCCGCAAGTGCGATCGCCCCGTTCCTCGCGGCCGATGATCGCACAGGCGGCAGCTGGCGCAAGCCCTTGCAGCGGCCGCCCGTGGCGCGATACTTCCCGGATGGAGTGGCAGGGCGAGGGCATCCTGCTTGCCGTGCGCCCGCATGGCGAGAGTGCCGCGATCATCGAGGTCATGACCCTTGCGCAGGGGCGCCACAGCGGCGTCGTGCGCGGTGGAAGCGGGCGGCGCCTGGCGCCGGTGCTTCAGCCGGGGGCCCAGCTGGCGCTGACCTGGCGGGCCCGGCTGTCCGAACATATCGGCGTCTTCACGGTGGAACCCTTGCGCCAGCGCGCCCCGGCCCTTCTGGGCGATGCGCGGGCCCTGGCTGGCCTGAGTTCGGTCTGCGCCCTGCTTGTCCGCGTCCTGCCGGAACGTGACCCGCATCCAGGCCTCTATCACAGCACGATCGGCCTTCTCGACCGGATCGGCGTCTCGCAGGGCTGGATGGCAGACTATCTGCGATGGGAGCTGGCGCTGCTGGCCGATCTGGGCTTCGGTCTGGATCTCGAAACCTGCGCCGTGACCGGCAGCGCATCCGATCTCGCCTATGTCAGCCCGCGCACCGGTCGGGCGGTGGCACGCACCGCTGCCGGCGACTGGGCACCGCGTCTGCTGCCGCTGCCCGGATTCCTGACCGCCGAGGGCGGGCCGGAGGAACCCGCCGCAGTGGCCGAAGGGCTGCGCCTGACGACCCATTTCCTCAACCTCGCGCTGGCCGCCGGTGGCGACGGGCGCAGCCTGCCGGAACCGCGGCTCCGCCTTGCCGCCCTGACGGCCCGCGGCTGAGGGCTGCAATCGACCCGCACCTGTCGCGCGCGGGACAGACGGTCGCCACCAGCGCAGGTCGGATGCTGCCATGGCGGTCCACCCGATCCCTGCCCCCGTCGCACGCCTGCCCGCCCGCGGGGCGCGCAGCTTTGCGCTGCTGTCGGGGCTGGAGGCCGGGGTGCGCGCCGCGCTCGTGTCGGTCCTGCCCCTGGAGATGTATCGGGCCTTCGGCGACGCGGGCACCGTGTCGGGGATCTACTTCGCGGTTGGCTGCCTGTCGTTGCTGGGCGGCCTTCTGGTGCCATGGCTCGCCTCGCGCCTGTCGCGCCGCTGGACCTATACTGCCGGGGCGATCCTGTTCATGACGGGCCATGCGGCCGGACTTGCGGGGGGGTCGATGATGGCCGTCGCAGTCCTCTGCAATGCACTGGGAACGGTCACGGTCTTCATCTGCCTCAACGCCTATGTGATGGACTACATCGCGCGGACCGATCTGGGCCGGACCGAGACGCTGCGGATGTTCTATGGCGGCGCAGCATGGACCATGGGGCCGATCCTGGGCGTCCTGGCGCTGGAATGGTGGCGACCCCTGCCTTTCCTGATCGCCGCGGGCCTGGCCTGCATCCTGCTGGCGGTCTTCTGGTATCTGCGGCTGGGCAACGGCAAGCTCATTGCCCGTGCGCGGGCCCCGGCGCCCAATCCGCTGGCCTATCTTGCCCGGTTCGCAGCCCAGCCGCGGCTGGTCGTCGGCTGGACCTTCGCGGTCATGCGATCCTCGGCCTGGTGGGTGTTCGTGGTCTATCTGCCGATCTTTGCCGTCGAGGCGGGGCTCGACGCGCGCATCGGCGGCGCCTCGCTGTCGGCTGCGTCGCTTTTGCTCTTCACCACGCCGGTCATGCTGCGCTGGATGCAGGCGCGTTCGGTCCGGCGGGCGGTCCGCACCGGATTTGCCGGGGCAGCCGCCTGCTTTGCCCTTGCGACGCTTGTCGCGCCGGTACCCGCCTTCGCCGTCGCGGCACTGCTGGCGGCGACGCTGTTTCTGGTCCTTCTGGACATCTCGGGCGGCCTGCCCTTCCTGATGGCGGTCAAGCCGTCCGAACGGGTGGAAATGGCCGCGGTCTATTCCAGCTTCCGCGACGTTTCGGGCATCGTCACGCCAGGCCTTGCGTGGCTGGTGCTGCTGGTCGCCCCGTTGCCGTGGCTCTTCGCGGCCATGGGGGCAGTGCTTGCCGGGTGCTGGGCGCTTGCCGGAACGCTCAATCCGCGGCTCGGAGCCCGCAGGGTGCCGCAGGCATGACAAGCCCCCGACACCGTGCCAGACTGCCGCGATGATCGAGGCTCTGGGCAGGCTGCCGCTTCGCGACTGGCTGATCGTCGCAGCCGGTCTGGGACTTGTCGCCGGGCTGGAGGTCACGAAACCGGGCGCCAGGGGCAACGGTCCGCTCAGCTTTCCGCGCGAGGCCGTGGTTCGCGACCTTGTCGCGCAGGCGCGCGACGAGGTGCAGGAACAGAACTTCCGCACGGAATTCGCCACCCGCGACTATTTCGGTGCCTTTGCCATTGCCCCGGATGGAAGCCACGCCTGGAGCTATGGCTATGGTACCATGGCGGCGGCGGAACAGGGGGCCTTGAGCCGCTGCGCGACCGTCGCCGAGAACTGCCGCGTGACCAGCATCCTCGTGCCCCGGGTCTGGAACGGAGAGGAGGACACGCTGTCCTGGCAGCAGGCGCAGCTTCTGGCCGAGGTGGCGGCGCAGTCGGGGCCGCGTGCGGTGGCGGTTTCGGCCGATGGGGCGCGCGCGGCCGGGCACGGCCCGTTTGCCGAACGCGATGCGCTGTCAGGCTGCGACCGGGCACGCCAGACGGGATCGGGCTTGCCCGAACATCGCTGCCGGATCGTCGGGCTGTGGTCCGAGTGAGCCGGGCGCCGTCCCGGTCGGCGGTCACGCCCGCCCGGTGCCGACCAGGCTGGCCGCTGTCTGGCGGACGGCCTCGTCCGCCGGCAAGAAATCGATACCCAGCAGGTCGCGGGCGCGCTGGTTCGAGACCTCGATACGTTTTCCCAGCGCCGGGGTGATCGTGCGAACCTCGGCATCGAACAGGCCAAGCAACCGGATCATCCAGTCCGGCGCGACACGGGTGCCGATCCGACGCTCGGGGTGGGCAGCCTTGAGGATGGATGCCATGTCGTGGAACCAGAGGAACCGCTCGGCGACGATGACCCGCTTCCCGGCGGTCTCCTCGCGTTCGAGCGCGCGCAGATGCGCGAGCGCGACATCGCGGACATCGACGACGGGAAAGCCGATCCTCGGCTGAAGAGGATCGCGCCCGGAGAGGATCCGTCGGATGGTGCCGATCGAGGTTCCCGCGTCGGAGCCGATCGGCGGGCCCATCACGAAGCCGGGCAGGATGGTGGTCAACGAGAGCGCTTGACCCTCTTCGGCCACGAAGTCCCAGGCGGCGCGCTCTGCAAGCGTCTTCGAGATCTCGTAGGGGGTGATCCCCGGCATCTCGGGATCGGACCAGTCGTCTTCGTCGCGGATGCTGCGCTGTTCAGGCAGGGCGCTGCGCATGACGGCGACGATCGAGGAGGTCAGGATCACCCGGCCCACACCTGAGCCATTGGCCGCGCGCAGCGCTCGGAGCGTGCCTTCGACCGCCGGACGGATGACGGCCTGCGGATCCTTCGGATCGGACATCGGAAAGGGCGAGGCGGTATGGATCACCGCATCGACCCCCTCCGCCGCTTCGGCCCAGCCGGCGTCATCCTCGAGATCGAGCGCGACGAAGCTCAGCCGCTCGACGTTCGAAGGATCGGCCAGATGCGGGCGCAAAGCTGCGCGCAACTCGTCGCCCCTGGCCGGATCGCGCAGCGACCCTCGCACGGCGTGTCCCGAATCGAGAAGCCGCAGCGCGATGTGCCGGGCGATGAACCCTGAAACGCCGGTCAGCAGCACGGCTCCGGGCATGGCACGCTCCACCGTCGCGTGGCACGATAGCTCTGGTAGCGTAGCACAACCGGATGCAATTGACGAGTGCGGCGACAGACAGCCGCGCGGACGGGGCGGCAGCGGCCGCCACCTGCCTGTGGTGGGCGCGTCACTCCAGCAGGCGCCGCGCGATCACCTGCGCCTGGATCTCGGCCGCACCCTCGAAGATGTTGAGGATCCGCGCGTCGCACAGGATGCGGCTGATCTGGTACTCCAGCGCAAATCCGTTGCCGCCGTGGATCTGCAAGGCATTGTCCGCGGCCGCCCAGGCAACCCGGGCGCCCAGAAGCTTGGCCATCCCGGCCTCCAGATCGCAACGCTTGTGGTGATCCTTCTGCCACGCGCTGAAATAGGTCAGCTGCCGTGCGATCATGATCTCGACCGCCATCATCGCGAGCTTGTCCGCCACCCGCGGGAACTCGATCAGCGGACGGCCGAACTGCACCCTGTCCTCGGCATATTTCAGACCGACCTCGAGCGCGTTCTGTGCAACCCCGATGGCGCGCGCCGCCGTCTGGATGCGGGCGGATTCGAAGGTCTGCATGAGCTGCTTGAAGCCCTGCCCCTCGACTGCGCCCAGGAGGTTCTCGCCGCGGACGCGGAAACCGTCGAAATTGACGGTGTATTCCTTCATCCCGCGATAGCCCAGCACCTCGATCTCGCCGCCCGACAGACCGGGATCGACAAAAGGATGGTCGTCGGTGCCCGGCGTCTTCTCTGCCAGGAACATGCTGAGGCCGCGGTAATCCGTGGTCCCCTCGATGGTGCGGGCGAGCACAGTCATCACATGGGTGCGCGCGGCATGCGTGATCCACGTCTTGTTACCGGTGATCACCCAGTCATCGCCGTCGCGCCGCGCCCGCGTGCGCAGGCTGCCGAGGTCGGACCCGGTGTTGGGCTCGGTAAAGACGGCGGTGGGCAGGATCGCGCCCGACGCCAACCCGGGCAGCCATTTCGCCTTCTGCTCGGGCGTGCCACCGCACAGGATCAGCTCTGCCGCGATTTCCGACCGGGTGCCCAGCGAACCGACCCCGATATAGCCGCGCGAAAGTTCCTCGGACACGACCACCATGCTGGCTTTCGAAAGGCCAAGCCCGCCGAATTCCTCGGGGATGGTAAGCCCGAAGACCCCGAGCTCGGCCAGATCCTCGATGACCCGCATCGGGATCAGTTCGTCCCGCAGATGCCAGTCATGCGCATGGGGTGCCACCTTCTCGTCCGAGAAGCGCCGGAACTGGTCGCGGATCATCTCCAGCTCTTCGTCCAGGCCCGTGGCGCCGAAGGTGGCCCGGCCGTGGTTCTCGCGCATCAGCGCGACCAGCCGGGCACGCGCGGCGGTGCTGTTGGCGCCGGCAGTCAGGTCCGTAATCGC
Source organism: Gemmobacter sp. (assembly GCA_046295655.1). Taxonomy (GTDB): domain Bacteria; phylum Pseudomonadota; class Alphaproteobacteria; order Rhodobacterales; family Rhodobacteraceae; genus JBKBMT01. Next base: position 116,475 of record JBKBMT010000002.1, read on the forward strand.
AGGTGTCTTCAGCGACGCCAGTGCGTCTGCCGAGAGGCCGAGGTCGGACAGGCGAAGGATCTCGCCCTGATTCATGGGGATGCCGCCCTCGATCTGCGCAAGGTATTCCCCAAAGCCGATCTGAAGGATCAGCGCCTCCATCTCGCCGAACCGGCCCGCCGCATCCAGCCGCCCGGCCCAGGCGCGCATCTGCCGCAGCGCCTCGACATAGGTTGCGAGCCACGCGAGCCCGTGCGCTGCGCGCTGGTCGCGGTCCATCAAGGCGGCAGACACCCTTCCGCCGGGCGCCAACCGCTCGCGCAGACGTGCCGTCGCGGTGTCGAGCAGGGCGGCGAGCGCCGGTATCGCCTCGTCGGTGCGGGCCAGCAAGCCGCTGATCAGCGCCGGTTCCATGCTTGCATCCTGCCCATCATGCGCCATGTTCGGTCCCCTGCGATCTATCCTGACGGTGCGAGATAGGTCGTTTGCAGGTGCAGCGCAACATTAATTCGCTCGGCAACCGATGCACGCATGAAAGTGTCGCGCGGTTCGGCCGATCAGAGGCCGTGCGCAGCCTTCCCGGTTGGGCTATCGGTTGACCCGAAACAGGGGAATCGCAGTGGAATACATTCAGGGCGGCCTGCCGGCCGTTGCGTTCTGGGCGGCATGCGGGATCGCGCTGTTTGCAGGATTCGTGAAGGGCGTCGTGGGCTTTGCGATGCCGCTGATCATGATTTCCGCCTTCGGATCGTTCATGCCTCCCGAAACCGCGCTTGCCGGTCTGGTGGTCGCGACCCTGACCACGAACCTGCATCAGGCACTGCGGTGGGGCGGCCGTGCGGCATGGGAGACGGTCGCGACCTATCGACGGATGATCCTGGCCCTGGTGGCGGGGATCTTCGTGTCCGCCCCCTTTGTCGCGATCATGCCGCAGGCGCTGCTGTTCGCCCTGATGGGCGTCCCGATCGTGGCATATGCCGCGGTGCAGCTTGCCGGGCGAAGCCTTGCCCTGCCGATCGGCAACCGGCGCCGGGCGGAATACGGGCTGGGTGCGATAGGCGGGCTGTACGGCGGACTTTCCGGCGTCTGGGGACCGCCGGTTCTTGTCTATCTGCTGTCCGTCCGCGCAGGCAAGGCCGAGGCCGTCCGGGTTCAGGGCGTGGTGTTCCTGATCGGAATGATCGCCTTCGCCGGCGCGCATCTGGCGAGCGGTGTCCTCAACGCGACGACCCTGCCGTTTTCCGCCGCGCTGGCGATACCGGCGGCCCTGGGCATGATCGCGGGCTTCCGCGTCCAGGACCGGCTGGACGCAGAGCGGTTCCGGTGGTGGACCCTCGCCCTTCTGCTGCTGACCGGCCTGAACCTTGTCCGGCGCGCGGTTCTGGGCTGAGCGGCGGGGCAATGTCAGCCGATAGCCGCCGCCTTGATGTCGTCGTCGATGAAGGGGACGTATTGCGCGAAATTGTCGGCAAACATCTGCACCAGACGGCGCGCCTGGACGTCATACGCGGCCGGATCGGCCCAGGTGCCGCGCGGGTCCAGAAGCGCGGTCTCGACGCCCGGAACCGCCACCGGAACCTCGAAGCCGAAATTCGCGTCCCGCCGGAACGTCACCGCGTTCAGCGAGCCGTCCAGCGCTGCCGTCAGCAAGGCTCGCGTCGCCCGGATCGGCATTCGCTGCCCGGTTCCGTAGGCCCCGCCGGTCCAGCCCGTGTTCACCAGCCAGCAGGTTGCGCCGTGGCGGGCAATCTTTTCCTGCAGAAGCTTGCCGTAGACCTCGGGCCTGCGCGGCATGAAGGGCGCGCCGAAACATGTCGAGAACGTCGGCTGCGGTTCCGTGACGCCGCGTTCGGTTCCGGCCACCTTGGCGGTGAATCCGGAAAGGAAGTGATACATCGCCTGCGCGGGCGTCAGCCGCGCGATCGGAGGCAGAACGCCGAAGGCATCGCAGGTCAGCATGATGATATTCTTCGGATGCCCGCCGAGCGACGACACCGAAGCGTTGGAGATCGCATCGAGCGGATAGGCGACGCGCGTGTTTGCGGTCAGGCTGTCGTCGTCGAAATCCAGCACCAGCGTCTCGGGGTCGTAGACCATGTTCTCGACCACCGAACCGAAGCGCGATGTGGTGGCATAGATTTCCGGCTCGGCCTCGGCGCTGAGGTTGATCGTCTTGGCATAGCAGCCGCCCTCGAAGTTGAAGGTGCCGCTGTCGGACCAGCCGTGTTCGTCGTCGCCGATCAGGATCCGCCCGGGGTCGGCCGAGAGCGTGGTCTTGCCCGTGCCCGACAGGCCGAAGAAGACCGCCGTCTGCCCGGCGTCGCCCAGGGCATGGTTGGCCGAGCAGTGCATCGGCATCACGCCCTTTTCCGGCAGCAGATAGTTCAGCAGCGTGAACACCGACTTCTTGTTCTCTCCGGCATAGGCCGTGTTGCCGATGAGGACCATGCGGCGGTCGAAGTTCAGCGCGATCACGGTCTGGCTGCGGGTGCCGTGTCGGGCCGGATCGGCCTTGAACGACGGCACATTGACGATCGTCCAGTCCGGCGTGAAGTCCTCGAGCTCGGCGCGCTGCGGGCGACGCAGGAGATGCCGGATGAAAAGCGCATGCCAGGCGAGTTCGGTGACCACCCGGACATCCAGCCGGTGCGCGGGATCGGCCCCCGCATAGAGATCCTGAACGAAGACGTCACGTCCCTTCAGATGTTCGAGCATGTCGGCATAGAGGCGGTCGAAGGCTTCGGGAGCCATCGGCGCATTGTTCTCCCACCAGATGCTGGCCTCCACCGACGGGGTCCGGACCACGAACTTGTCCTTCGGCGAACGGCCGGTGTGCGTGCCCGTATTGACCAGCAGCGCGCCCCCAAGCCCCAGCCTGCCCTCGCCCCGGGCCACCGCCTGCTCCACAAGCGCCGGCTCGATCAGGTTGTACCATGCGTTGGCGAGCCCCGTGATGCCCTGGTGTTCGAGCTGGCATCCGGAATTCACGCGTCCGTGGATCATGTCAAAGGCTCCTGTCGCCGTGGCGGCGTAAGACGGTCTGATGACGGCTGCGAGGGACAGCCCGGTGACGATAGGCCGGCCGTCCCGTCCCCTCGGGAAAGCCGTCACGCGCCCTATACCATGACGGTTTCGCGAAGGAACAGGATGCAGTGCCCGAGTTAGCGCAACCAACCATCTGTTAGCGCAACCCGGTCCCCGGATTGCGGCAAATTAGCCATTCCTTCGGAAATTTTTCGTTTCCTGCTTCGGATCAACCCGCCGATTCGCACTTCGCTGTTGATTCCCGTGCCGGGCGAACGGACAATGTGCGGAAAACTCGAGCAGCGAAACAGAACGAAGGAATACAGGCATGTCGCGCATTGCCCTCGTGGATGACGACAGGAACATTCTCACCTCGGTCTCGATGACGCTCGAGGCGGAGGGGTTCGAGGTGGAGACCTACAACGACGGTCAGTCGGCGCTCGACGCCTTCAACCGACGCATGCCGGACATGGCAGTGCTGGACATAAAGATGCCGCGGATGGACGGCATGGATCTGCTTCAGCGCCTCCGCCAGAAGACGAACATGCCGGTGATCTTCCTGACATCGAAGGACGACGAGATCGACGAGCTGCTGGGTCTGCGCATGGGCGCGGACGACTATGTCAAGAAACCCTTCAGCCAGCGCCTGCTGGTCGAACGGATCCGGGCGCTGTTGCGCCGGCAGGAGGCGCTGGCCTCGGGCGAAATGACGGTTGCCGACGAAAGCAAGGTGCTGGAGCGCGGCAGCCTGCGTATGGATCCGCTGCGCCATTCGGTGACGTGGAAGGGCCAGGACGTCGCCCTGACGGTGACCGAATTCCTGCTGTTGCAGGCGCTTGCCCAGCGTCCGGGCTTCGTCAAGAGCCGCGACCAGCTGATGGATGTGGCCTATGACGACCAGGTCTATGTCGATGACCGCACCATCGACAGCCACATCAAGCGCTTGCGCAAGAAGATGCGGGCGGTCGATCCCGATTTCTCGGCGATCGAGACGCTCTACGGCATCGGCTACCGCTACAACGAAGAATAATGACCCTCGCAACCCGGATTCCGGCCGAGGCAGCCAAGCCTGCGCTGCATCAGCAGCCCGGCGTGCTGATCGGCGAGGACTGGGTTGCGCCCGACGAGTCGCCCGAGGGGCTTGCGCGGTCGCGGTCGCGCCGGCGCGCGCTCCTGTCGCTGAACCGCTCGCCCCTCGCGCGCAAGATCGTGGTCTTCAACCTGCTCGCGCTGATCGTCCTGGTCGGCGGGGTGATGATGCTGAACCCGTTCCGCGACAGCCTGGTGCTGCAGCGGGAAAGCGGTCTGGTGACCGAGGCGCGGCTGATCGCCGAACTGATCGAGGCACGCAGCCCACCCGCCCCGATCCCGATCGCTCCGGTCGCCCGGGCCATCACCGCACCGGAAACGCTCGACCGGCTGGGGATTGCGGGCGGGACCGAGATGTTCGTGTTCGACCGTTCGGGCACCCTGGTGGCCAGCACCGAAGGCCAGGTGCGCGACAGCCGCGTCCCGGCCGCTCGGCCCGAAGAACGGGTCACGGTGCTGACCGACCTGCTGAATTCGCTCTGGGAAGGAATGTCGGGCCTGTTCAGCGCGACCGATCGCGCGATGCAGGACGACAACGGCGCCGGTGCCGCCCGGGCGCTGCTTGACAAGGCGCTGGCCGGGGAAACCGCCGTGAGGACGGACCGCGATGCCGCGGGATCGACGCTGTTCACGGTCGCGACCCCCATCCTGCGGGACGGGGAGACGATCGGGGTCGTCGCTGTCTCCTCGGCCGCGGGCGAGATCGACCAGCTCGTTCGCAACGACCGCGAGCAGGTGCTGCAGTTGTTCGTCATCGCGCTTCTGGTCTCCATCGGGCTCAGCCTGGTGCTTGCATCGACCATAGCGAACCCGCTGTCCGATCTCGCCGCCGCAGCCGAGCTTGGGCGCGACCGCAATGCGCGAAAGATGGCACCTGGCCGGGTACGCATTCCCGATCTCACCGCCCGGCCGGACGAAATCGGCCGCCTGTCTGCCGCGCTCCGGGGGATGGTGGCCGCGCTCTACGACCGGATCGAGGCCAACGAACAGTTTGCCGCCGATGTGGCGCACGAGATCAAGAACCCCCTTGCCAGCCTGCGCTCCGCCGTGGGCACGATGCGACTTGCCCGCCGTGAGGACCAGCGCGAGAAGCTGCTGGACGTGATCGAGCACGACGTCCGCCGCCTGGATCGTCTGGTCAGCGACATTTCGAACGCATCGCGGCTCGACAGCGAACTGGTCAAGGAGGAGGAAGAGGAATTCGACCTTCTCGCCACCATCGGCACGATCAACCGCCACCTTTCCGAACAGGCCGCCGCGAAGGGCGTCGAATACATCACCGACCTGCCGGAGGGACCGATCATTCTGAACGGTCTCGAGGCGCGGCTGGCACAGGTGTTCGTCAACCTGATCACGAATGCGATCTCGTTCTGCGAGGATGGCGACGCCGTCCGCGTCTGGGTGCGCCGGCGCGACAACCGGGTGCTCGTCGTGGTCGAGGATACCGGCCCGGGCATTCCGGAACAGGCGCTGACCAAGATCTTCAAGCGCTTCTACTCCGACCGGCCACCGACCCATTTCGGCAACAACTCCGGCCTCGGCCTGTCGATCTCGAAGCAGATCGTCGAAGCCCACGGCGGGGTCATCTGGGCCGAGAACATCCGCCCGACCGAGGACGACGTGACCTCCGAACCGCTCGGGGCCCGCTTCGTGGTTGGCCTGCCGCTGGAATGACCAAGGACCGAGCGGGGCGCGAGACCGTCGTGCATGCCACGGCAGTCGCCTTCGGGGATCGTGCCGCCCTGATCCTCGGACCGGCGGGATCGGGAAAATCCGCGCTCGCGCTTGCGCTGATGGCGCTCGGCGCTGGCCTTCTGGCCGATGACCGCACCCGGCTGGAGCTGCGCGGCGGCCGGGTGTTCGCCGGCGCCCCGGCCGGGCTGCCCGCCCTGATCGAGGCCCGAGGCGTGGGCCTCCTGCGTGCCCGGCTCTGCCCGCCTGCGCCGCTGGTCCTAGCGGTCGATCTGACGGTATCCGCAACCGCACGTCTGCCGCCGCGCCGCAGCATCACCTTGCTCGGCTGTGCGGTCGATCTCGTTCACGCTGTGGCGACCCCGCATTTCCCGGCGGCGATCCGGCAGTATATCCTGCATGGACGCGAGGCCTGAGCCATGAACCATGCTGCATCCGACATGCCCGGAACGGCCACGCAGCGTCTTGTCCTGGTCAGTGGCCCGTCCGGTGCCGGACGGTCCACGGCCATCGCGGCGCTGGAGGATCTGGGGTTCGAGACCATCGACAACCTTCCGCTGTCGCTGGTTCCGCGGCTTCTCGACGGCCCGCCGCTGGGGCGGGCAATCGCGCTCGGGGTCGATACCCGGAACCGCGACTTCAGCGTGGCCACTCTGACCGATCTGATCGACCGGCTGACCACCGATCCTGCCGTGCATCTTGAACTGCTGTTCCTCGATTGTCGCACCGAAGTACTGGTGCGCCGCTATTCCGAGACGCGCCGTCGTCACCCCATGGCCCCCGGTGGCACCCCGCTGGCGGGGATCCAGCACGAGACCGACCTTCTGGCCCCGATCCGGGCCCGCGCCGACATCCTGATCGATACGTCCGAGATGACGCCGCATGACCTGCGCGCGGAACTTGCCCGATGGCTGGGCACCGCGCCGGCGCAACGGATGTCGGTTTCGGTGCAGTCCTTCTCCTACAAGCGCGGGGTGCCGCGCGGGGTCGACATGATCTTCGACTGCCGCTTCCTGCGTAATCCGCACTGGGACCGGTCGCTGCGCGACCTGGATGGCCGCGACCCCCGCGTTGCCGCCCACATCGAGACCGATCCGCGCTTCGCGCCCTTCTTCGGCCTGCTCGGGCAGCTCGTGGAGCTGGTCCTGCCGGCCCATATCGAGGAAGGCCGCACCCACCTTGCGATCGGTTTCGGCTGCACCGGGGGCAAGCACAGGTCGGTTGCAGTGGCAGAAAAACTGGGCGATATGCTGCGGACCGCGGGCTGGCAGGTCAGCCTTCGGCATCGCGAACTGGAGCGGACCGGGGCCGAGCCCGGCCGAACGGTGACGGAGTGACAGACGGCGGTGCGCCGGGGCCGGCGCTGATCGGGATCGTGATCGTCGCCCACGGTGGGCTGGCGCGGGAATACCTCGCGGCCGTCGAACATGTGCTGGGCCGTCAGCGCGGCATACGCGCGATCACCATAGAGCCCGATCACGACCGCCGCACGAAGGAGGACGAGATCCGCACCGCCGCCAATGCGGTGGACGAGGGGGCGGGCGTCGTTCTGGTGGTCGATCTGTTCGGCGGCTCGCCCTCGAACCTGTCGATGCTGGCCTGCGAGCGTCAGAACCGGCACATCCTGGCTGGGGCGAACCTGCCGATGCTGATCAAGCTCGTGCAGTCGCGCGGACTGGCGCTGGCCGATGCGGTGGATGCGGCGATGACAGCCGGCAGGAAGTATATCGACAGCCGCGATCTGGGACAGTGACAGGGACCGCATGACAACTCGTATCCTGCGTATCGTGAACGAGAAGGGGCTGCATGCCCGCGCCTCGGCCAAGTTCGTCGAGAAGGTCGAGGCATCGGAGGCCACCTGCATGGTGACCCGGGACGGGATGCGGGTGTCGGGCGACTCCATCATGGGCCTGCTGATGCTGGGTGCGGTGAAGGGCACCACGATCGAGGTCGAGACCGCCGGTCCAGGGGCCGAGGCGCTGGCCGATGCGCTGGAGTCGCTGGTCGCCCAGCGGTTCGGTGAGGAGTATTGAGCCCGGCACGGACGGCCGGCGGGGACAGCGCGAAACTGTCCTATGCCGCATGGGCCCGTTCGCTGCTGGCCGCGGGCGCGATCCGGGCACTGGAATGGCTGACCGCAAAACCCCGGGCGCTGGCGCTTGCAAGTCGGTTCCGGGCGCGGGGCATCCCCGAGGGTCCGGCATTCTGGGACGCGGCGCTCGAAGCGCTGGGCATCGCGCTTGTCACCCCACCGCAAGAGATCGCGCGGATCCCGGCGCGCGGGCCGGTCGTCGTGGTGGCAAACCATCCCTTCGGCCTGGTGGACGGGCTGGCGCTTGCGGCCCTCGTGGCGCGTGTGAGGCGCGACGGACGGCTGATCGCCCGGTCGCTGATGACCGACCTGCCGGCGCTGCGCGACATGGTCATCCCCATCCCCTATCCGCATGACCCGGACGCACGACCGGCAAATCTGGCCGCCCGCCGTGCCGCCGTGGCGCATCTGGCTTGCGGGGGCGCCGTGATGGTATTTCCTGCGGGTGCGGTGGCGACCGCCGCCAGCTGGACCGGGCCGGCGGTGGAAGGAGAATGGCTACCCTTCACGGCGAAGATGATCCTGCGCTCCGGGGCTTGCGTCGTTCCGGTGCGGTTCTGCGGGCAGAACAGCCGCGCCTTCCAGATCGCGGCACGGCTTTCGCCGACGCTGCAACAGGGCCTGATGATGCGCGAGATCGTCATCCGGCGGAACCGCCCGATCGCACCGATCGTCGGCCCCGTGATCGCACCGGCGATGCTGGCGCAAAACCCTCGCGCCCTGGCCGACCGGCTGCGCGCCGCAGTGCTGGCCATGGAACGCCCGCCGGATGGCCGATGACAGGCCCTCGGGTCAGGCGGCGTCCAGCAGGCCCCTGCCCTTCAGCAGCGACTCGACACCGGGCATCCGGCCCCGGAACGCGACATAGAGGGCATCGGCCTCGTCGGAGCCGCCGGCCGACAGGATGTGCCGCTCGAGCCGCGCCGCTGTCTCCGGGTCAAACGGATTGCCCGCCTCCTCGAAGGCCGCAAAGGCATCGGCATCCATAACCTCGGACCACATGTAGCTGTAGTAGCCGGCGGAATAGCCGTCGCCGGAAAAGACATGGGCGAAATGCGGCGTGGCATGGCGCATGACGATCGCCCGCGGCATGCCGAGCGCCTGCAGAATCTCGGATTGCCGCAGCATCGGATCGGCGGGTGGCTCGCCTTCGTGAAAGGCCAGATCGACCAGCGCCGAGGCGACATATTCGACCGTCGCGAAACCCTGGTCCCAGCTTGACGCGGCCAGCAGCCGGTCGCGCAGGTCGGTCGGCAAGGGCGCCCCCGTCTGCCAGTGCCGGGCGTGGCGCTCAAGAACCTCGGGCACCGACAACCAGTGTTCGTAAAGCTGGCTGGGAAGTTCGACGAAGTCGCGGGCAACGCTGGTCCCGGCGATGAAACCGTGCGTCACGTCGGACAGGATCTGGTGCAGTGCGTGGCCGAATTCGTGAAACAGCGTCCGGGCATCGTCCCAGGACAGAAGCGGGGGTTCGCCGCGGGCAAAGTTGCAGACGTTCACCACCACCGGCCGCTGTTCTCCGCCCAGCCTGCGCTGGCCGCGGAAGGTCGAACACCAGGCGCCCGACCGTTTCGAGGGGCGGGCAAGGTAGTCGCCCACGAACACCGCCATGTGCCTGCCGCCTCGCGTCACCTCCCAGGCGCGGGCGTCTGGGTGGTAGAGCGGCACGTCGATCGGCCGGAATTCCAGCCCGAACAGCCGGCCGGCACAGTCGAAGGCGGCACCGATCATCGCCTCGAGCGACAGATAGGGCTTCAGCGCGGCCTCGTCGAAGTCGTGCAACGCCTGCCGCCGCCGTTCGGCATAGAAGCGCCAGTCCCAGGGCTCGAGATCGCCGTTGTGACCGTCGGCATGCAGCAAGGCGGTCATCGCCGCCGCATCGGCATCGGCCCGCGCCCGCGCCGGCTCCCAGACCCGCATGAGCAGATCGCGGACCCGACCGGGGTCGCGGGCCATCTCGGTTTCCAGCTTGAAATGGGCGAAGTCGGGATGACCGAGCAGACGGGCACGCTCGTGGCGCAGGGCAAGGATCTCGGCGGCGATTCCGCGGTTGTCGGTGGTGCCGCCCCTGGCGCCGCGCGCGGTCCAGGCGCGGAAGGCGGCCTCGCGCAGATCGCGGCGCGGGCTGAATTGCAGGAATGGCACGATCAGCGACCGGTTCAGCGTCAGCACCGGCCCCGGCCGGCCACGCTCGGCGCCCGCGGCACGCAGCCCGGCGATCAGGAACTCCGGCAGCGCCTCGAGGTCGGCCTCGGCCAGGTCCATCGTCCAGTCGCGCTCATCGGCAAGGAGGTTCTGCGCAAAACTCGTCCCCAATGCGGCAAGACGGGCCTTGATCGCGGTCATCCGCTCCGCCGCCGCGCCCTCGAGCGCCGCGCCCGCGCGCAGGAACATGCGCCGGTAGAGCATGAGCACACGCGCCTGTTCGGGGTCTAGACCGAGGCTGTCGCGTGCTTCCCACAGCGTCTCGATCCGGGCGAACAGTGCCTTGTTGTTGGTGATCTCGGAGGCGAAGGCCGAGAGCCGCGGGGCCAGCTCGCGCTGAAGCGCCTCGCGGGCGGGGTTGGCATCGCTGCCCGCCAGGTTGAAGAACACGCCGGCGACCCGGTCGAGGCGATCCTCGGCCAGTTCCAGCGCGGCGATCGTGTTGGCAAAATCGGGCGGTGCCGGGTTCCCGGCGATACTGCGGATATTGGCGCGCGCCTCGTCCAGCGCGGCGTCGAAGGCAGATCCGAAGTGATCGTCGCGGATCAGGTCGAAGGGCGGCAGGGCGAAGGGGCCGGTCCAGTCGGCAAGAAGCGGGTTTGTCATTGCGTCTCCTCTGGCCAGAAACCTAAGCCGGTGCGCAGCGCAGGAAAAGTCATCGCATTGGCAGCCGCGCCCGCTGCACCGCAAGGATCCCGGCTGCGACCACCGCGACCCCGACCGCATCCCACAGGCCGAGCGGTTCACCCAGGAGCGCGGCCGCAATCAGGACACCGAACACCGGGTTCAGGAAGTGGAAGGTAGAGGCGCGCACCATCCCGATGCGCCCGACCAGCGCGAACCAGACCCAGGTGGCGGCAAGGCCCGGCACCAGCGTGGTGTAGAGAAAAGCGGCGATCAGCCGCGGAGTCCAGTTCACCGTCCAGCTTTCGAAGGCCGCGGCGGGCACGGCGAGCACGGCCGATCCGACCAGCATCTGCAACCCGACCACCATCAGAAGGTTGCCGCCCCCCGCCGAGGCGCCGCGCACCGAAAGCGTGGCCACCGTAAGCGCCAGCGCCCCGGCGATGCAAAGCGCGACGCCGGCCGGGTCAAGCCCGCCCGACGCCCGCGCCCCCATGATAAGGACCACCCCCGCAAAGCCGGTCGCAAGCCCCGCGATCCCTGTCCACGGCAGCCGTTCGCGAAACACCAGCCAGCCGGCGGCCCCGACCAGAAGCGGCAGGGTCGAGGCGATGATCGCGGCGATGCTGGCCTCGACCCATTGCATCGCAACGAAGTTGAACCCGAGATACGCCGCGTTCTGCATCACCCCGAAGACCGCCGTGGCGCGCCACTGGGCTGCGGTCAGGCGCATCGTCTGCCCCAGCGCCGCGGCGATGCCGACGCCGATCAGACCGGACAGAAGGAACCGCAGCGCCAGTGCCGTGAGCGGCGGCGCGTCCAGCACGATCATCCGCGCCGAGGTGAAGGCAGAGGACCACATGAGGGCAAAGGCAAGGCCCATCCCGACTGCGCGAAGATCCAATGCTGCCCCCGTGCTGGCCGGCTTGCCGCACGCAATAGCGGGATCGGCAACCGGATGCCAGAGCGGGCGTCATCCGCCGGCCAGCAGGGCGGCCAGTCCCTCGCGATAGGTCGGATAGAGCAGCCGTATCCCGAGGTCGCGTTTGATCCGCTCGTTGCGGACCCGCTTGCTTTCCGCGTAGAAGCTGCGCGCCATCGGGGTCATCTCGGTTTCTGCATGATCCTCTGCGGGTGGAACCGGCACGCCGATCAGGCGGGCGGCATGTTCGATCACATCTTCGGGCGGGGCGGGATCGTCATCGCAGACGTTGTAGATCGCACCGGGATCGGGCGCGCACATCGAGGCGTGCAGGACCTGGACGATATCCTCGACATGCGC
>JBKBMT010000003.1:0-98579 GCA_046295655.1 Gemmobacter sp.
GTGCGCCACATCGCGACCCGGGTCGCGGTCATGTATCTGGGGCGGATCGTGGAACAGGCGGCGGCCTCCGACCTGTTTGCCGCGCCGCTGCATCCCTACACGCGCTCGCTGATCGCTGCCGCGCCGCGGCCCGAGCCCGGCGCCGCCCGCGTCCGGGCCCCGGTCGAGGGCGACGCCCCCAGCGCGCTGGCCCCGCCGCCCGGGTGCGCCTTCCATCCGCGCTGTCCGCTGGCGGTGGATCGGTGCCGGACGGAACGGCCGGAATTGCGCGGCATCGGCAGCTCGCGGGTGGCCTGTCATCTGGCCGAAGCGGCAACCGGCACCGGGCAACCGGTTCGGCCTGTGGATCCGGTGCTGGCGCGGAGGCTTGCGGTTCTGGCCAAGGCGCGCGAGACCACCGCAGAGGGGGAGAGGACGGCATGAACGGGGCGGAAAGCCTGGTGCGCAGCCTGCATGGCGCGGGGGTCGAGGTGTGCTTTGCCAACCCCGGGACGTCCGAGATGCAGTTTGTCGATGCTCTGGACCGCACGCGCCTGCTGCGGTGTGTCCTGGGCCTGTTCGAGGGTGTGGTCAGCGGCGCCGCGGACGGCTATGCAAGGATGGCCGGGAAGCCCGCGGTCACGCTGCTTCACCTGGCGCCGGGCCTTGCCAATGCGGGGGCCAACCTCCACAACGCCCGCAAGGCCCGCACCCCGATGCTGAACCTTGTCGGCGACCATGCGGTACGTCATCTGCGCTATGATGCACCGCTGACGGCAGATGTGGCCGGCACCGCCTCGGCGCTGTCCGACTGGGTGCGCACCGCAACCTCGGCCGAGACCATAGCGCGCGACGCGGTCGAGGGGCTGGCGGTCGCCTCGGGCCATCCGGGACGCATCGCCACGCTGATCGCGCCGGCCGATATCGGCTGGAACGAGGGCGGGGTCGTCGTGCCGCCGGTGAGGCCGGAACCTGCCCGGGCCTGCGAGGATGCCGCGCTGCGCCGGTCCGTGTCGGCGCTGGGACCGGGCGCATTGATCCTTGCAGGGGGCACGGTGCTCGAACATCCGCCCTCGCTTGCGCTTCTGGCCGGCATCGCGCGCAGGACGGGGGCAGAGATCATGGCCCCGCTGTCGAACCGCCGGGTCGAGCGCGGTGCGGGTCGGTTCGAACTGCCCCGCGTGCCCTATCCGGTGGACATGGCACTGGAGCGGCTTTCGGGCTTCCGACGCGCCATCCTGATCGAAGCAGAGCCGCCGGTCGCCTTCTTCGCCTATCCCGACCGGCCCAGCCTTCTCTTGCCCGAGGGCTGCGAGGTGATCCGGCTCGCCGAGGTGGATCAGGACGGCCGCGGCGCCGTCGCCGCGCTGGCCGACGCCGTGGGCGCCCGACCCGGAAAGGCGCAGGACGCACCACGGCCCGAACCGCCGGCGTCCGGTCCGCTGGACGACGGGCGGCTGACGGCCGCCATCGCCGCTGCCTTGCCCGAGGGGGCGATCGTCGTGGATGAACGGCTTACCTCGGCCGCGGCGCTGTCGCCCCTTTCGGCAGGCGCGCCGCCGATGTCGTGGCTGTCCATCACCGGCGGGGCCATCGGCATCGGCCCGCCTCTGGCGGCCGGCGCCGGTATCGCCTGCCCTGACCGCCCGGTGATCGCGCTGCAGGCCGACGGGTCGGCGATGTACACGATCCAGGCGCTCTGGACCCAGGCGCGCGAGGGGCTTAACGTGACCACGGTGATCTTCGCCAACCGAGGCTACCAGATCCTGAAGCAGGAGTTGTACAAGGTGGGCGCCAACCCGGGCCCCGACGCCCTGGGCATGCTGGAGCTGGACCGGCCTGCGCTGGACTTCGTGGCACTGGCCCGCGGCATGGGGGTGCCGGCGCTGCGGGTCGAGGATGCGGCCGATCTCTACCGGGCCATTGCCGGTGCGGCGGCCGAGCCGGGCCCGATGCTGATCGAGGCAGTCCTGTAGCCGCGCTTCGGCCTCGCGCGCGTCACGGGTTTACGCCTGGGCGTAGTGGCGATACATCCCGAGACGACAGAGGGAGATGCACGATGCCGGACGACAGGGCCAATTCCTACCGCACCGGGCCCGACGAGGCCGGCCGTTTCGGCATCTTCGGCGGGCGGTTCGTGTCCGAGACGCTGATGCCGCTGATCCTCGATCTTGAAGCGCGCTACGAACATGCCAAGACCGACCCGGAATTCTGGGCCGAAATGGACGATCTGTGGCGCCACTACGTCGGCCGCCCCTCGCCGCTCTATCTTGCCGAGCGTCTGACCGAGCATCTGGGCGGCGCGAAAATCTACATGAAGCGCGACGAGCTGAACCACACCGGCGCGCACAAGATCAACAACGTGCTGGGCCAGATCATCCTGGCCCGCCGCATGGGCAAGACGCGCATCATCGCCGAGACCGGAGCGGGCCAGCATGGGGTGGCCACCGCCACCGTCTGCGCCAAGTTCGGGCTGAAGTGCGTGGTCTACATGGGCGCGACCGATGTCGAGCGGCAGGCACCGAACGTCTTTCGCATGCGGCTGCTCGGTGCCGAGGTGATCCCCGTGACCTCGGGGCGCGGCACGCTCAAGGACGCGATGAACGACGCGCTGCGCGATTGGGTCACGAACGTCCGCGACACCTTCTACTGCATCGGCACCGTGGCAGGCCCGCACCCCTATCCGGCGATGGTGCGCGACTTCCAGTCGATCATCGGCAAGGAAGCGCGGGCGCAGATGCTGGAACGCGAAGGCCGCCTGCCCGACACGATCGTCGCCGCGATCGGCGGCGGATCGAACGCCATGGGGCTGTTCCACCCGTTCCTCGACGATCCCGGCGTGCGCATCATCGGCGTCGAAGCGGGCGGCAAGGGCGTCGATGATCGGATGGAGCATTGCGCAAGTCTGACCGGCGGGCGGCCCGGCGTGCTGCATGGTAACCGCACCTATCTGTTGCAGGATGCGGACGGCCAGATCCTTGAGGGCCATTCGATCAGCGCCGGGCTCGACTATCCCGGGATCGGCCCGGAACATGCCTGGCTGCACGAGACCGGCCGGGCCGAATATGTGGCGATCACCGATGCCGAGGCGCTGGAGGCGTTTCAGCTGTGCTGCGCGCTGGAGGGCATCATACCGGCGCTGGAGCCCAGCCACGCGCTGGCGCATGTGATGAAGATCGCCCCGGACCTTCCGCGCGACCATCTTGTCGTGATGAACATGTGCGGCCGCGGCGACAAGGACATCTTCACCGTGGCAAGGCATCTCGGGTTCGACATGAAGATCTGAAGACCGCGGAGGGACGCGCGTCGCCCTGCCTCGTGCAAGAGAGCGGATGCAGATGCGCTGCCGCAGGTCGACGGGGCGCCGCGAGGCGCGCCTGCACCCGAAGCAAGCGCCTGGATGCCCGCGATCGGGTGCCGCCGGTCCAGCCCGACGCGCCGGGCGCGGTAACATATCCGGTGCGGCTTGCATGTGCCGCGCCGGACCCCGTAGATAGCGATATGAATGACGTTACCAAACGCCCCCGCCTGCGGATTCGGATCGTCTTCGGCCAGCGGGAGATGATCGGGCCGGGCAAGGCGGAGCTTCTGGAGCGGATCGGCCGCTGCGGGTCGATCGCCGCGGCCGGGCGCGAAATGGGAATGAGCTACAAGCGGGCGTGGGAGCTGGTGGGCACGCTGAACGCGATGTTCCGCGCGCCGCTGGTGGAGAGCACGCGGGGCGGTCCGGGCGGCGGCGGCGCGGTTCTGACGGATGCCGGGCGCGAGGTGCTGGAGCTTTACCGTGCCTTCGAGCGCGAGGCGGCCGCGGCGGGGGCCGGGCGGCTCGCTGCGTTGCGTGCCCTGCTGAAGGATGTTCCCGAAGAAAATCAACGCTGACGCGCGGTCCTGCCGCGCCGATACGGTGCCCGAAGCTCACATCGGAGCCGTGCATGTCGCTCGACCTTGCCCGTCGATATGTCATGGCGCCGATGTCCTCCCTCGCGCGCACCGCCGCGCCAGCACTGGCGCTGGCGCAGCGGGATGCGCCGGTTCTCGCCGCGGGCTCGGACCTGCGGTTCGCGCTCGAGGAGATCGCGGCGGCCTTCGCGGTCGCGACGGGGATGCGGGTGCGGCTGTCGATGGGCTCGACGGCAATCTGCGCGGCAGATCCGCGAGGAGACACCGTTCGAGACCTTCATGGCGGCCGACGAAGCGCTCGCGCCGACCTGCACCGAGACGGCTTCGACTGCGACGAGGGCGATATGTATGCGGTCCGGCGGATCGTGGTGAACGTGCGGCGGGGCTCCACGCCGGAACCCGATGACCCGCTCGAAAACCTGCAGGCCGCGCTGGCCGATGGGCGGATCACCCGCCTTGCCATCGCCGATCCCGATCGCGCGCCCTGTGGGATGCGTGTGCGCGAGGCGTTGCAGGATGCGGGGCTGGGGATGCCGGTGGTCCTGGTCGCCCGTGACATGAGCGAGGCGCAGCGTCTGGCCGACCTGACGGTGGTGATCGCGACGGGCAGGATCCTTCGCGCCGGCACCACCGCCGGCGTCATGGCCGGCGCTGCCGCCCTGCGCGCCATCGGCATCCGCGCGCTTGCCGTGATGCTGACCGCGCCGGTGGCCGAACACCTGCGCGACGGGCTGACCCGGCTCGAGGCGGCGACCGGGCCGCTGTTCCTGCGCGGTCGAGGGCGCCCCGCACGCAGGCGCGGGTCATTGAGGTGACCCTGGCGCGCGTGCGGCCCGAGGGGGTGTCGGTGCAGAACATCCTCGACGGGACCCTTGCCCGGATCGTGCCGGGGACGGGACCGGGGTGATGATGCATGTCGCGGTCGCCGCGCAGCCGACCAGTTGGCGCTTCTGCCGGGCGATGCGGTCCACGCCATCCTGAAAATCCATGTCAGCCGCCCGCGATCATGTCGCCCCGCGTCCGGACGGAGCCGGCAGCCGGATGACCTGCGCCGGCAGGCGCACCCTGTCCCCCGGGGCATCGGCGCGGCGGGCCCGAGCGACGCGGCTCTGGTATCCGGCATGCCGGACAGGTCGGACGTCCGGGCGCGCCGGGCGGACAGTCTGCGTCGCAGGGATGATCCCGCGTCCGCCGGGACTGATACGGCTGGCGCAAGGCAGGGCACGACTGAGCCCGTCATGTCGGGTGGAATGGTGCCGCAGAAGGGACTTGAACCCCCGACCCACGCATTACGAATGCGTTGCTCTACCAGCTGAGCTACTGCGGCGCCTGCAGCCACCGTTTAGACGCTCGCGCCACGCTGCGCAAGGATGTCGATCCCTCGGCGCAAGCCCGTCACGGCAGGCGCGGGCAAGGGTCAGGCGAAGCTGCGCGTCGGCCGGTCGAACACCTTCCGCCCCATCAGCGAGGCGACCAGATCGACCATCAGCGTCGCCGTGCGGCCCCTTTCGTCCAGAAAGGGATTCAGTTCGACCAGATCGAGCGAGGTCACCAGCCCGGATTCGTGCAGAAGCTCCATCACGAGATGCGCTTCGCGGAAGGTGATGCCGCCGGGGACCGTCGTGCCGACGGCCGGAGCGATGCCGGGGTCGATGAAATCGACGTCCAGACTGACGTGCAGCAGCCCGCCCGCCTTCTGCACCCGGTCGAGGAAGGCGCGCAGGGGCGAGACCACCCCCGCTTCGTCGATGTCGCGCATGTCGACCACGGTCATCTCGCGCGCGGTAAGGGCGTGATATTCTGCCGGGTCGATCGAACGGATTCCATATAGGCAGATCCGGTCCGCGGGGACCGGGGCAGGGAAGGGTCCGAACGCCTCGAATCCGGGCTGGCCAGCCAGATAGGCGACCGGCGTTCCGTGCAGATTGCCGCTGGTGGTCGTAAGCGGGGTATGGAAATCGCTGTGGGCATCGAGCCAGAGCACGAACAGAGGTCGGCCCGCTTCGGCCGCATGGGCGGCAATGCCGGCAACCGAACCGAGCGACAGGGCATGATCGCCGCCCATGAAGACCGGAAGCCCACGGGCGGCGGCATCCCTGCCGGCCGTCCGCAGGGCCTCGGTCCAGGCCACGGTTTCGGCCAGGTCGTGCACGGCCGGGTTCGCGCAATGGGCCGGCGCAAGCGGGGCCGGTCGCAGGTCGCCGAGATCCTCGACGCCGTGGCCGAGCGCGCGCAGCGTTTCGCCGATCCGCGCGACGCGGTAGGCAGCCGGGCCCATCAGGCAGCCCGGACGACGCTGCCCGCAGTCGATGGGTGCCCCGATCAGCAGAACCTTGCTCGGCATGACGCGTCCCTCGTCCAGACCTCGTGCTGTCGAACACTTGCGCAGATTCCGTCCGGTGGGAAGGGCCGCACTGCCAACCGCCAGATCCGCGGCCGACGCTTACCCGCTCTCGATCGGGCGGCTGACCCGCCCGCGCCCGGCATGTTTCGCGGCGTAGAGCGCGCGATCCGCATCTGCCAGAAGCCGGACGGGATCGGGGTGGTCCGGCCCGGTGCTGATCGCGATGCCGATGCTGCCCGAAACCGCGAACTCGGCACCGCGAAAGGTCATCGGCCGGCTGATCCGGTCCACGATGCGAGATCCCAGAGCTTCGAGCCTGACGGGGTCTGAGATTCCGGGAAGCAGGATCACGAACTCGTCGCCACCGATCCGCGCGGCAATGTCGCCGGGGCGGGTCTCGTCCCGAAGCACCCGGGCGACCGAGCAGAGGACATGATCGCCCGCGGCATGGCCGTGGCGGTCGTTGACCTGCTTGAAATAGTCCAGGTCGAGATGCAGCAGGCCGAACGGCACGGCGCGCGCGACCAGTCCCGCCAGTCCCGCATCGAGCGCGCGGCGGTTGCGCAGGCCGGTCAGCGTGTCGGTCAGGGCCTCTTCCTCGGCCGCCGACTTGGCACGATGAAGCCGGCGGTTGAGATCGCGCAATTCGTGCTGGACGGCAGTCTGGGCCTCGACCAGATACAGCATCTCGACGGCTAGATCGGTCGGCGCGAAGTCGGCGTCGGTCAGCCGGTGGCGGCGCACCGCCTCGGTCAGGCCGATCCCGAAGGACAGGTTGAGGAGCAATGCCTCGGCTTCGGCAAGGGGGACAGCCAGACCCCGGAGCCCGACCGGAGGTTCCCCGCGCAGGTCGAGAAACAACCGGGTTCCGGCGCGGGCACGCAGCGCGGCGATGGTCCCGATGCCGGAGGGGCGGCGCACGGCGAACCGGTCGAAGAACCCTGCTCCGTCCAGCAGGCGTTCCCCCGCGACACTGCGCAGGGTGGGACCGGCACTGACGATCCGGCCGCTTGACGCAAGGCAAAGATGCATCGGCATCAGCCGCCCGAGGGCGTCGGCTCCGATGCGGAACGCGCCGCTGACGACCCCGACCATCGTGTCAGTCCGTCTCGGGCGAGAGCGCGAATTCGCGGCCTTCGCTGAAGCGCGCATCGGCAAGTCGGATGGAGACGATGCCGCTGCGGCCGTCCGTTTCCCGATGATCGAGGAGAACGAGCGCACCATAGTCGTCGGCCATGGCGCGCAGCACGCCGATGAGCACATGGTCCATGCCCGCCGCACCGTCCACATGCAGCGCATACTGTCCCGGGCCTTCCTCGGCCAGCGAAAGCCGCGGCAGGTCCAGGTCGGGCACCGCGAGCCGGCCGCGGCCGGGCAGTTCTTCGAGCGAGTGGAGGAAGTCGACGAAGCCAACCCCGCCGAAACGCAGCAGCCGCCGCAGGGGTTCGAACCCGGGATGCGAGACGAGATGGGTGCCCAGATCCTCGAGAATTGCCTCACGCGGCCGGTCGAGGTGGCGCGCTGCCCGGTCAAGAAGCGCTTCGGTCATCCCGTCGTCGTAGTGCAGCATCGCCTCGAACCCGTCCGGTCCGAGATCAAGTTCCGTCGCGATGTCGGCCCATGTTCCGGCGCCGTAGGCATCGCGCAGGAAGCACTGGATCGAGCGGTTGACGAGACCGAGCATGCATCCCTCCGCACCGGTTGCCGGAAGGTTAGACCGCTGCCGTAAACAAACCGCTACGCGCCGCGGGATCAGAAATCGGTCGGCGCTCCGCCCTGCTCCTTGCGCCGGGCGACGAATTCCTGCAGCGCGCCAAGCCGGTCCGGTTCCATCGGCGGCGGCTCGAATTCGTTGAGGATCGCCTTGAATATCCTGTGCGCGCGTTCGGGTGTCTGTACCGCACCATCGGCGGCCCAGGCCTCGAAATTGCGCCAGTCGCTGACGAAAGGCGCATAGAAGGCAGAGGTATAGCGCGCCTGGGTATGCGCGCAGCCGAAGAAGTGTCCGCCGGCCCCGACCTCGCGGATCGCGTCGATGGCGATGTCCTCGGCACCCGTGGCCCAGGTCGCATCCTCGAAATAGCGCTGGATCATCTGCAGCACTTCGCAGTCCATCACGAACTTCTCGGGGCTGGCGATCAGCCCGCCTTCCAGCCAGCCGGCTGCGTGATAGACGAGATGCGTGCCCGAGGTTATCGCCGCCCAGAGCGAATTGCATGTCTCCCACATCGCCTGGGCATCGGGCACGTTGGCCGCGCAGGTGCCGGACGAGCGCAGCGGAAGGCCGTAGAACCGCGCCATCTGGCCCGTCATCTGGGTGGCCCGGATGTATTCCGGCGTGCCGAATGCCGGTGCGCCGGTCTTCATGTCGACATTCGAGGTGAAGGTGCCGATGGCGACCGGACAGCCGGGGCGGATGTATTGCAGAAGGGCAATTGCCGACAGGGCCTCGGCCAGCGACAGCGCCACAGCCCCTGCCATTGTCACGGGCGCCATGGCCCCGGCCAGCGTGAAGGGCGTCACGACCACCGGCTGGCCGCGGCGGGCAAGCCGCATGGCACCGTCGAGCATCGGAAAGTCGTGCTTCAGCGGGCTGACCGAGTTGATGTTGGTGTACATCCGGGGACTCGCGTCGAATTCGTCGTGGTCGAGACCGGCCGCAAGCCGGGTCATCTCCATCACGTCCTCGACCCGTTCGGCTCCGAGGCTGTAGGCATGCACCACCTTGTCGGTGAGCGTGAGCTTCTCGTAGAGGCAATCGAGATGGCGCACCGAGGGGTGGATATCGATCGGTTCCACCGGATATCCACCGGCGACGTGGATACAGTTGAAATACTGCGTCAGCTTCATGAACTCGCGGAAGGTCTCGAAGTCGCCGGGGCGTTTCCCGCGTTCCAGATCCCATGCGTTCGGCGGCGACGAGACGTTGACGAAGACCATCCGCCGGTCGCCGATGACGATCTCGCGCTCGGGGTTGCGCGGCGTGATGGTGAAGGAGGCAGGGGCCTGCCGAACCATCTCGGTCACGAAATCCTCGTCCATCCGTACGGTGACGCCGTCCACGCGGCACCCGGCCTTCTGCAGGATCGACACCGCTTCGGGGTTCAGGAACTCGATCCCGATCTCGGCGAGGATGCGCATCGCGCCCCGATGCAGCGCCGCAATCCCGTCGTGATCAAGCGGTTCGGTCGGCCGGTCCGGGTTCAGCGGCACCCGCCAGGGCATCTGTGCGATAACCCCGGACACGGCACGCCTCTGGCTGCCGCTGCGCCCGCCGGCGCGTCGCCGTCCGCCATCCCTGTCCATCTGCGCGCCTTTTCCGCTGCGGGTCCGTTCGCCGGAAGCATGCCGCCAAGCAGGTCCAGGGCGAGCGGCGGTTTCCGACAGCACCGCGTCGTTTCCAGCCCTTCAGGACGCCGAGGCGCCCGGTCCGTCAAGCCACGGCGGCAGATGGCCGATATCGGGCAGCACGGCCTCGGCGAGAGGGGCAAGCGAGGCCGAATCAGCGATCCCGGTCAGCACGCCCAGCGTCCGCATCCCGGCGGCCCTGCCCGCGATCAGGTCATGCGGGCTGTCCCCGATCATCAGCATGCGGCCGGGATCCGCGCCCAGCATCCGGGCAAAGGCGAGCAGCGGCCCCGGCGCAGGTTTCGCCCCATGGCCGGAATCGAAACCGGCCACGAAGTCGAACAGCGCGGCGATCCCGGCTGCCGCCAGGTGCATCCGCGCCGGCCGTTCGGCATCGTTGGTGACAAGGCCCAGCCGCAGCCCGCGCCTGCGCAGATCTTCCAGCAGCGGGCCGAGGGGGACCGCCGCCGCGAGCGGCACCGTTTCGGACAGACGGTTCATCCTCTCGACCAGTTCCGCGAGCGTGACACCCGGCAGATGCGGCAGCAGCACCACCCCGATCTCGGTCGGCGTGGCGGCGATCACGGGGCTGTCCGGCGCGAACTCCCGCCGCGTCGGATCGAAGCCGATGGCCTGCCCGAGGATCGCCGCCATAGCAGGGTTGCCCCCGGACAGCTCGTCCAGCAACCGGACGCTCCAATCCGACCAGGTGCGACGGAAATCGAACAGCGTTCCGTCCTTGTCGAATATCACCGCGTCGATCATCGCTGACTGCCTTCCTCATCCCGCGCGCACACTGCCTGCGGGCTGGTTCCGGTGCAAGTCAGGTCCAGTGCGGATCGGCACCACCGGGCAGTGCTGCACGGGCGCGCATCAGCTGTTCCGCCCCGAGACGGTTTTCCATGCAGAACCGCCTTGCGGTGGCCTCGTCCTCGAGCACGAAGTCCAGCACCGCCGCCAGTGTCTCGGGCGCGTCGGCAAGGTTGCGCAGATCGCCGGGTGACAGCCCTGACTGCACCATGAAGCGTCCCATCAGATCGACGTCAGCCGCCAGCCAGGCCAGCGCAACCACCGCGATTTCGTCGGCGCGCGGATTGCCGCTCATGGGTCTGTCTCCCGGCGGTGTGAAGGTGACACGAAAGGTTTTCTTAACCAATCGCGGCGACAGTCGCCCGAACGGTCGCATGTGGCAAGGGGCACAGACGACGATGGCTGGGAAAATCCTGATCGTCGATGACGTTGCGACCAACCGCATCGTGCTGAAGGTCAAGCTGGCGGCAGCCTGCTATGACATCGTGCTGGCCCGGAACGCGAAGGAGGCGCTCCGCATGGCGGTGGCCGAACGGCCCGACCTCGTGCTGCTGGACTTCGGTCTGCCGGATCGCGACGGAACTGCCGTGCTGCGCGAATTGCGGGCCGATCCACGCAGCCGCGATCTGCCCGTCATCGTGCTGACGGCCGGGGCAAGCGCGCAGGCGCGGCTGGAGGCGCTCGAGGCCGGTGCGGACGATTTCCTGACCAAGCCGATCGACGACCGGCTTCTGCTGGCGCGGATCCGCAACCTGCTGCGCGCGCGCGCCGACACACCACCGATCGATGCCGCTGCGGCGGCAGCCGCGGGCGGGCTGGCCGAGCCGGCGGCGGGGTTCGACCGTCCCGGCCGGATCGCGCTGATCGCGCGGCAGCCCGGTGCCGCGCTGCGCTGGCGCGCCGCGCTGTCGCAGGCAATGCCCGACCGCATCGACATCCTGACACGGGAGGAGGCGCTGGCCGACCGCCGCGGGCGCTCGGCCGACCTGTTCCTGATCGCCGCCGACATGGACGGCGACGGCACGGGAACTTCGGGGTTGCAACTGATGTCGGATCTCCGCGCCCGGCCCGGAACCAGGGACGCCGCCATGTGCATCATTCTGCCTCCCGGCGCGGAAGGCATGGCCGCAATGGCACTGGACCTAGGGGCGGATGCCGTGCTGGACGACCGGTTCGACCCGCGCGAGGCCGCGGTGCGTGCCGCTGGCCTGATCCGGCGAAAGCACCGCAGCGACCGCCAGCGCGCCGGGCTGGAGCGAGAGCTGCGGCTGGCCGTCACCGACCCGCTGACCGGCCTGTGGAACCGACGGCATGCCATGCCGGCGATGGAACGGGCACTTGCTCTCGCCCGGCGCGAGGGTCGTCAGGCCGGCGTGATGGTCGTGGACATCGACCGTTTCAAGGCGGTCAACGACAGGTGCGGCCATGCCGCAGGCGACGCTGCTCTGGTCGAGGTGGCGCGGCGGCTCGGGTCGTGCCTCGGGCCGGACGATCTGCTCGCCCGAATCGGGGGCGAGGAGTTCCTGGTCGTGCTGGCCGATGCGGACGAACGCTCGGCCCAGGCGGTGGCACAGCGGCTGTGCCGGGCGGTCCGCGCGCGGCCCGTCACGCTGCCGGGCGAAGGCCGCCAGCTGGCGATCACCGTCTCGATCGGACTTGCACTGTCGGACCAGAGCGACGAACAGGCGCTTGCAACGCTCGCCCGGGCCGATCGCGCGCTTCTTGCGGCGAAGGCTGAGGGGCGCGATCAGGTCACGCTCAGCCGGACGGCGGCCTGACCCGCTCAACGCCGCGGGCGATCGCGATCGCCCTGCGGCCCCATGTTGCGCAGGTCCCGTCCGAAGCGACGTTGCATCGACTGCTCGATACGGTCGGCAAGCGCGGCGCGTTCGGCCGGCGAAAGAGCCAGCAGGTGTGCCCGGATGATGCGTTGCCCGAATTCGGCCCGCTCGCGTCCAAGCGCGGCGATCCTGTCGAGCGACGCGTCCACCGCCGCCGGATCAAAGGGATCCGCCCGCAGCGCAACCGCAAGCGCGGCCCGCTCGGCCCGTTCGGCGCGGCGATACCCGATCAGCAGGTCACGTTCCGCGCGCAGCGCCTTCCCCAGCGCCCGCCTGTCCTCGTCGGTCAGTACCGACTGCCAGCTTCCGAGAGAAGGATCGCGCACCGGACGCAGTGCCGCATCGTCGTGCCGCCAGCCGCCGCGCAGGACAAACCCCGCCGCAACACCGGCCACGAGCAGGTTGAGCGCAAGCAGCACCGCAAAGGCGATCCTCCACCCGCCTCCGCCATGCTTCTGCGGGCCGGGTGCCACCGGTTCGGTCATTCGCCATCCTCCGGATCAAGGCCGGCCAGCAGGAACAGGGCGTCCGGTTCGATCAGCCCCAGGGAATCGGCCGGCTCGGCAAACAGGCCCGGCGCTGCGGCTGCGGCAAGGTCGGCTACCGGGCCGGGAAGTGCATATCCCAGCCAGAAGCCCGCAAGACCGGCCGCCGCCAGGCCGCCGGGGGCGAGGATCCGTCGCCACCGCCAGCCCCGGATGCGGTATGCCGGGGAACCGGCAGGACCGGCCGCCCGCGGCTGCGCCGCCCGTGCATCGGCCAGCACCCGGGCAAGCAGCGCCTCGGATGGCACGGGCGGTTCGGCGCGCGCCTCGGCAAACAGTGCCTCCAGCACCTCCTTGTCCGGACCTTCACTCGATTTCCGCATCGCGATACCCCAGTTCTTCCCTTTGGCCGAAGAGCAGGCCCGACAGAGTCCGCTTGCCCCGCGCGGTCAGGCTTTCGACGGCCTCGACCCCGATCTCCATGATCTCGGCGATCTCGGGATTGGCCAGCCCCTCGATGTGCCGCAGCACCACTGCCTGCCGCTGTCGTTCGGGCAATTGCGCGAGTGCCGCCTCGAGCGCGGCGACCCGCTGGGCCTGCAACAGCGCGCCCAGCGCTCCGGGGGCCGGGTCGGCCGGCTCGGCAATCGCGTCGATGGCGATGCTGCGGCGCCGGCGCAACCGGTCCGTGCACAGGTTTGACACCACCTTCCACAGCCACGTCGAAAGCCGCGCCTGCCCGGCCTGCCAGCCCGGTGCCGCGCGCCACAGCCGGAGCATTGCGTCCTGGGCGACATCCTCGGCTTCTGCCGGGTCGGCCAGCATGCGGCGGGCGAAGCCCAGGATCCGCGGCAGGTGACGCCGGGCAATCTCGACCGCCGCATCCGGGTCGCCGGCCGCGTAACGGGCCAGCAACCGCGCATCCTCGTCCGCCTCGTCGGTCCTGTCGAACGGCATTGTCATCCGCTGTCCGGCCTAGCGGTCGGCGCCATGGGCGGCAAGTGCCTGCGGGGCCGGTCGACCCGGCCCCGCAGGGCGTCGTGGTCAGTTCCGCGGCGCCTGCGGCCGATCGCCGCCATGCCGGTGCATCCGGTCCCGCCCCTCGCGCCCGCCACGCCGGTCGTGCCGGTCGCGCATCGTCTCCTGCATGGCGTCGAATTCCGCACGGGTGATCGCGCCGTCGCCATCGGTGTCCAGCCGCGAGAACATGCGGTCGGCCATGCGTGCCGCCGGCATGCGGACCAGCGCCTCGGCCGCGGTAATCCGGCCGTCTCCGTCTGCATCGAGCGCCGCCATGATGCGGTCCACCCGCGCCTCGACCCGGCGCCGGGCCTCGTCCATCTCGAAGGCCAGAAGTTCCTCGCGGGTGATCACCCCGTCGCCGTCGGCATCGAGCCGCGCGATGCGTTCTGCGCGAGCCGCCTCGATCTCCTCGCGGGTGATCCGCCCGTCGCCGTCGCGGTCGAGGGCGTCGAAGTCGAACATCGTCCCCATGCCCCGATGATGGGTTCCATGGCCCTGCGATGCCGCGGGCATGGCTGCGGCGAGCATCGCGGCCGCGGCGATTCCGGCAAGGTGGATGCGCTTCATGTCTGTCTCCTTCTTGTTCGGGCCGGCGGCTGCGTCGCCGCTGCCTGCACAGGATTTCACGTCCGGTCGCCGGAATTCCGTCGCTTGCCGTTGCGACACGCGGTCGCAAGCGCCGGGCGCCCCTTTTTTCCGATGTCAAAGCGTCTATCTAGAGAAGCGAAGCTGCTCCTTCCCGGAACAACCGCATGCCCCCCAGCGCCGCGACCACGCGTATTGCTCCGCAGTCCGCGGACGGTTCGGAACCTCGGACGCCGTCCCGGGCGCCCGCAGACACGCAGGCCGAGCGCCCGCTGGGGCTGGCGGTGCTTCGCGGCTGGAGGCGTCGCTGCCCCTGCTGCGGATCCGGGCCCATGATGCAGGGCTATCTGAAGGTGCGGGGCGCCTGTCCGGTCTGCGGCACGGCGCTGCACCATCAAAGGGCCGACGACGGCCCCGCCTATCTGACCATCCTGATCGTCGCAAAGCTTGCCGCGCCGCTGATGTTCTGGCTGTTCGTGACCTTCCGTCCCGAGCCGCTGGTGATGGCCACGCTTTTCTCGGTGGGCGCAGTGGCCCTGGCGCTGTATCTTCTGCCCCGCATCAAGGGGGCGATGGTCGGCTTCCAGTGGTCGCGGCGGATGCACGGTTTCGCGACCGGTGGATGACCGCCGTTCCAGTCGGCCGGACAGCGGAAACATGACGCAGACCGATCCAGCAATTCGCGACGCCGCAACCGTGATCCTGACGCGAGTGGGGCGCGAGGGGCCCGAGGTCCTCATGGGACAGCGCGGCGCAGCTGCCGCCTTCATGCCTGACAAGTTCGTCTTTCCGGGCGGCGCGGTCGATGCGGCGGATGCCGGCATCGGGCTTGCCGCGCCTGTCGGCCCGGTCTGTGCACGCAGGCTGGGCTCGGACGGCGGCGATGATGCCACACTCGCCGCGACCGCGATCCGCGAACTCTGGGAAGAGACGGGTCTTGCGATGGGCGTGACGCGGCCCTGGCGCGCACCCGGCCCCGACTGGGAAGCCTTTGCCGCGCGCGGTCTTGCGCCGACCGCGGCGCCCTTGCGCTATGTGTTCCGGGCGATCACGCCGCCGGGCCGGACACGGCGGTTCGATGCGCGCTTCTTTCTTGCCGATGCGGCGCATCTGGCCGGCGACCCCGACGATTTTGCGGCCGCATCGGACGAGCTTGCGCATCTGCACTGGGTGCCGCTGTCCCGTGCGCGGGCCCTGAACCTGCCGTTCATCACCGAGATCGTGCTGGCCGAGGTCGCGCGGCTGATCGGTCGGGACGATCCGCCCGACAGCGTTCCGTTCTTCGACAATTCGGGTCCGGTGCCGACCTTCCGCCGGATCGTGTGATCGCGTCAGAGATCCGCCAGAACCGCCACTGCCGCCAGCGCGGCGGCATCCATCCCGCGGCCGGGTTCCGGCCCGGTGTCGATGACTGCGATCGGCGGTGCGGCGCCGGACCGGCTGCGCGCATAGCGCGGATCGTAGTGGCGTTGCATGAGATCCGCGGCGAGGTCGGGCAGGCGCCCCTCGGCCGCCATGGCTGACCAGCCGTCCACTACGTCGCGCGGATGCAGCGGGCGGAGTCCTTCGACCAGCCGGTGCAGCAGCGCCGGGTCGCCGGTCGCCTCGGCGTGGTCGCGGAGCGCGCGTGCGACCCGTGCCGACAGGGGCGCCGTCAGCTCGATCCGCGGCGCGGCGCGCATGGCCTTCCACAACCGCGCAGGCACCCGCAGGTTGCCGATCAGCGCCGATTCCGCCTCGACCAGAACCGGCCGGGCAGGGTCCATCCCCGCCAGGGCCATGGCGACTGCCCCTTCGAACGCCTTCTGCGAGGGCTGGCCGCCGGACATGCGCCCGAACACCGATCCGCGGTGGTTTGCCAGCGCCTCGAGATCCAGAACCTGAACGCCGGTCCGGCCGAGTCGGTGCAGAAGGTCGGTCTTGCCGGTGCCGGTATAGCCATCCAGAAGCACTAGCCGGAAAGGCAGCGGCCGCTCGTGCATCGCGGCAACGACAAGCCGACGGTAGGTCCGGTAGCCGCCGTCCAGCACCGCGACGCGCCAGCCGATCTGGGCAAGGATCGTCGCGAAGGATCCCGATCTCTGACCGCCGCGCCAGCAATAGATGAGGGGCCGCCAGCCCCCCGGCATCGCCGCAAGCGGCCCCTCGAGATGCCGCGCCGCGTTGCGTGCCACCAGCGCCGCGCCGAGCTTGCGCGCTGCAAAGGGTTCGACCTGCTTGTAGATCGTGCCGACCCGCGCGCGTTCGTCATCTTCCAGAACCGGCAGGTTGATGGCGCCGGGCAAATGGTCCTCGGCATATTCCGCAGGCGAACGGACGTCGATGACCGTATCGTAGCCGTGCCCGGCCACCACGGCCAATGCTCGGGGCTCGAAGCGTTCGATCACGCGGGGCTGAGCCCCCGGAGCCGCTCGGACCGGCGTCGCAAGAGTTCGACCGTGGTCAGCAGGGCGATGGAGATCACGACAAGGATCGTCGCCACCGCAAGGATCGAGGGGCTGATCTGTTCGCGGATGCCGTTCCACATCTGGCGCGGGATCGTCTGCTGTTCGTGGCTGCCGACGAACAGGACCACCACCACCTCGTCGAAGGAGGTCACGAAGGCAAACAGCGCGCCCGAGACGACGCCGGGCGTGATCAGCGGCAGCTGGATGCGGAAGAAGGTGCGCACCGGCCCGGCCCCGAGGCTTGCCGCGGCGCGCAGAAGGCTGCGGTCGAAGCCGATCAGCGTCGCCGTGACGGTGATGATGACGAAGGGGATCCCCAGCGTTGCATGGGCCAGGATGACCCCGAGGTAGGTGTTGGCGAGCCCCGTCGCCGAGTAGAAGAAGAACAGCCCCGTGGCGGTGATGATGATCGGCACGATCATCGGCGAGATCAGGATCGCCATCACGATCTTGCGTCCTGGCATCTCGGGCCGCGCTAGCCCTAGTGCGGCAACGGTGCCGAGGACCGTCGCGAGGATGGTCGAGAAGAACCCGATGATGACCGAGTTCTTCGCGGCCTTCACCCAGGCCGCATTGTTCCACATGTCGCGCCACCACCCGCCGTCCCTGGGCGCGTCCGGCGCGATCATGCCGAAGGTGAGCAGGTTGTCGTACCACCGCAGGCTGAAGCCATCTGGGTCCAGGGTGAGCATGCGCTGGGTGAAGGTGAAATAGGGCTCGGCGTTGAACGACAGGGGGATGATGACGAGGATCGGCGCGATCAGGAACACGAAGATCGCACCGCAGAGGACCCGGTAGATCCAGGCCCAGGCGCGTTCCGCGGGGGTGGAATAGGGCGCGATCCTCATGGCTCAGCCAAGCTTCATGTTGTCGATGCCGATCAGCCGGTCGTAAAGCCAGTAGAGCACGAGCACCGACGCCAGAAGCATCGCCGCCAGCGCCGCCGCGAGCGACCAGTTGAGCGAGCGCTCCATGTGGAAGGCGATCTGGTTCGAGATCAGCGTTCCGGTCGCCCCCCCGACCAGCGCCGGCGTGATGTAGTAGCCGACCGCCAGAATGAACACCAGAAGTCCGCCAGCCCCGATGCCCGGGACGGTCTGGGGCAGGTAGATCCGGCGAAAGGTCGTCCAGCTCGACGCGCCGAGGCTGCGCGCGGCACGGGCATAGCTGGGGGGTATGGTCTTCATCACCGAATAGAGCGGCAGGATCATGAACGGCAGCAGGATATGCGTCATCGCGATGATCGTCCCGGCCTGGTTGTACATCAGCGCCAGCCGTCCGTCGTCGCCAATGATGCCCAGCGCGACCAGCGCGTTGTTGACCACACCCTGTCCCTGAAGAAGGACCATCCAGCTTGTCGTGCGGACAAGAAGCGAGGTCCAGAACGGCAGCAGCACGAGGATCATCAGCAGGTTGGACCTCCGCAGTGGCAGCGTGGCCAGCAGATGTGCGATCGGGAAGCCCAGCAGCAGGCATAGGCCGGTGATCACCGCGGACAGGACGAAGGTGCGCGCGAACAGCGACAGGTAGATCCGGTTCTGGTCGTCGGCGCGCTCGAACCGGCCGTCCGGTCCGATCTTCCGGTCCAGCGCCGTCTGATAGAAGTTCAGCGTCACGGGGCGGCTTGCCGAACGCATCGCGGCCCAGAGATCGGCGCGGTCCCAGCCGGGATCCGCGGCCAGCAACGCCTCGCGATAGGGTGGTTCCAGCCGTGCGGCGCCGCGGGCCGTCGCGGTGAACAGCGACCGCGTGCCCGGCACCTCGTAATTGATCCGGGTTCCGACCGCGCCCACGGTCCGGTCGGCAGCGGCCTGGCGGAGATCCGTCGCGAGCGCGGCAAATGCGGCCTCGTCGGGCGCCGCGTCCGGGTTGGCGGCGAACCAGGCAACGAGGTTCGGCATGTTGGCCGAAAACTGGGTGTTGGTGACCGACCGACCCAGCATCTGGCCGATCGGGACGGCAAAGGTGAACAGGATGAAGGCCAGCAGCGGAACCACCAGCAGGAACGCCCTGAACCGCGCCCGGCGCTGCGACCGTGCCAGCGCCGCCTTCAGCGGTTGCCCGTCCGCGGTTCGCAGCGGTGCAGCACTGGTGGCCGGGGCCTCGGTTGTCAGGGTCATGCGATGGCCGGGGTTGCGGGGCAGGCCGGCGGCCTGCCCCTCGTCGGGTTCAGCGCAGCAGCCAGGCGTTGAAGCGCTCGGTCAGCTCCACCTTGCGATCCGCCCAGAACTCGAAATCGTTGGGCAGCGCATTCGCCAGGTTCTCCGGCGCCGTCGGCATGTGAGGCGCCATCTCGGTCTTGCCGTCAGAGAACATGCCGACGAAGGGGGCCGAGGATTTGCGCGCCGGGCCGTAGCTGATCCAGCTGGCCTGATCCGCCAGCCGCTGCGTGTCGGTCGCGAACTTGATGAATTCCCACGCCGCTTCCTTGTTCGGGGCGCCCTTCGGAATCACGAACAGGTCGAAGTCCATGATCTGGCCATCCCAGATGATCTCGAACGGCTGGTTCTCCTCGACCTGGGCGTTGAAGATCCGCCCGTTGTAGGCGAAGGACATCGTGACCTCGCCATCCGCCAGAAGCTGCGGCGGCTGGGCGCCCGCCTCCCACCAGACGATGTCGGACTTGATCCTGTCCAGCACCGCAAAGGCGCGGTCCACGCCTTCGGGGGTGCGGAGCAGGTCATAGACCTCGGCCGCCGGCACCCCGTCACCCATCAGCGCCATTTCCAGAAGCGTGGTCGGATCCTTGCGGACGCCGCGCTTGCCGGGGAAATCGGCGGTGTTGAAGAAATCCGCAAGCTTCGTGGGCGGGTTGTCGAATTTCGTGGTGTTGTAGGCGACCACCGTGGACCAGACGATCGACGGCACCGCGCATTCCGAGGCAAGCGAGCCGTCCACGAAATCCTCGGTCGCCGGCGTCCCGTCGGGGGCGGGGGGCAGTTCCGAATGGTCGAGCACCTCCAGAAGGCCCTCGTCGCACAGCCGCACCGCGTCGGCCATCTCCACGTCGGCAATGTCCACTGTGACGTTGCCCGCCTCGACCTGCGCCTTGATCGGGGTTGCCGGATTGTCGGCATCGACCATGGTGATGACCTTCCCGGTCAGCGCGGCATAGGGCTTGATATAGGCTTCGACCTGGCTGCGGCCATAGCTGCCGCCCCACGACATGAGCGTTGCATCCTGCGCCAGCGCCGGCAGGGACAGGGCCGAAAGCGCGGTGGAAAGGATCAGGATCTTCTTCATCTTCTACTCCCCGTCAGGTTAGGTGGTCGTTCAGGCATCCAGCGCCCGGGCATCCTGCGGTGCCCATCCGATGCGGATTCTTTCGCCGGGCTGAAGCCGCCGCTGGCCCAGCGTGTTGCGGTTCTTGATCACGAAATCATCGCTTCCCGCAACCCGCAGCCGGGTGCGGTAGATGTCGCCCATGTAGATGAATTCCAGCACCTCGGCGTCGATGGTGTGTGCGCCTTCGGGCATCAGCTCGGGCTTGAACTCCACCCGCTCGGGCCGGATCGAGACCAGGGTGCGCTGTCCCCGGGCGGTCACGTTTACCGGGGTGGCGTCGATCACCTCTCCGGTGTCGAGCCGGACCAGCGCGCGGCTGCCCTCGATCTGCTCGACGGTGCCGAGCAGCTTGTTGTTCTCGCCGATGAACTGCGCGACGAAGCTGTTTGCGGGCCTCTCGTAAAGCTCGTCGGGCGGGGCAAGCTGCTGGATCACCCCGTCGTTGAACACCGCCACCCGATCCGACATCGTCAGCGCCTCGCCCTGATCATGGGTCACATAGACCACAGTGATCCCGAGGCTTTCGTGCAGATGCTTGATCTCGAACTGCATGTGCTCGCGCAGCTGCTTGTCCAGCGCGCCCAGCGGTTCGTCCATCAGCACCAGTTCGGGTTCGAACACGAGCGCGCGCGCCAGCGCGATGCGCTGCTGCTGGCCGCCGGAAAGCTGGGCCGGGCGGCGGCCGGCAAAAGCTCCCATCTGCACCATGTCGAGCGCGCGGCGGATCTTCGCCTCCCGTTCGGTCCGTGCAATGCCCCGAACCTCGAGCGGGAACGACAGGTTCTCGGCCACGGACATGTGGGGAAACAGCGCATAGTTCTGGAACACCATGCCGATCCCGCGCTTCTCGGGCGGGACCATGTTGATCGGCCGGCCGGCAAGCCGGATCTCGCCGTGCGTCGCGGTCTCGAAACCGGCCAGCATCATCAGGCAGGTGGTCTTGCCCGAACCGGACGGGCCGAGCATGGTCAGGAACTCGCCCTTGCCGATGGCAAGGTTCAGATCCTTCACCACCAGTGTCTCGCCATCATAGCTTTTCTGAACGCGCTCGAATTCTACGAACGCGCGACCGCTTTCCGGTGTCGCCACCCGGATCTCCCCGTCTGCCGGCAGTTCCCTGCACTCTCGTTGTGTCGAGTTAATCGAAGCCGGGTCACCGATGCAACGCTGATTTGCGGCAGTGCGGCGGCCTGCCGCGACTGCCACAGAAGCGGGCGAAAAGCCGGGCTCAGGGCGTGCGGGAGCGCACCATGCCGACGATGTCGTAGGTCCGTGCAAGGATCGGGCGGGCGATTGCGTCGGCCCGGTCTGCACCTCGGCCGAGGATGCGGTCGATCTCTGCCGGGTCGGCCATCAGGCGCGCCATCTCGGCCGAAATCGGGGCAAGACGGGCAACCGCCAGATCGGCGAGCTTCGGCTTGAACGCGCCGAATCCCTGCCCGCCGAACTCGGCCAGGACCGCCTCCGGCGTGGTATCGGCGAGCGCGGCATAGATGTTGACGAGGTTGCGCGCCTCGGGCCGGCCTTCGAGCCCCTCGATCGAGTCGGGCAGCGGCGCGGGATCGGTCCTGGCCTTGCGGAACTTCTGCGCGATCGTATCGGCGTCGTCGGTCAGGTTGATCCGGCTCTGGTCCGACGGGTCGGATTTCGACATCTTGCGCGACCCGTCGCGCAGGCTCATCACCCGGGTTGCGGCGCCTTCGATCACCGGTTCGGTGATCGGAAAGAAATCCACCCCGTAGTCGTGGTTGAACTTGGTTGCGATGTCGCGCGTCAGCTCCAGATGCTGGCGCTGATCCTCGCCCACCGGCACGTGGGTGGCGTGATAGGCAAGGATGTCCGCGGCCATCAGTGCGGGATAGGCATAAAGCCCGAGGCTCGCCGCCTCCTTGTCCTTGCCGGCCTTGTCCTTGAACTGTGTCATCCGGTTCATCCAGCCGACCCGGGCGACGCAGTTGAAGATCCAGGCAAGCTCGGCATGGGCCGTGACCTGGCTCTGGTTGAACAGGATCGACCGTTCGGGGTCGATGCCGGCCGCGATGAAGGCCGCGGCGGCCTCGCGGGTCTGGTGGCGCAGGCGGTCGGGCTCCTGCCAGACGGTGATGGCGTGCATGTCCACCAGGCAGTAGATCGTCTCGATCCCCTCCTCCTGCTTCTCGACGAACCGCTTGAGCGCGCCCAGATAGTTGCCGAGGGTCAGGCCGCCCGACGGCTGGATGCCCGAGAAGATGCGCGTCTGGAAACGGGCGGCGGCGGACATGGGCGGCTCCGGGCTGGAAAAGGCTGCGGCAGCGGCGTATCGCTGGCACAACCGCGCGTCAAGCAGGAGGCACCCGATGACCGCTCCGCAGGAGGGCCCGCTCAATCCGCTGCCGCCGGTGGTCTGGCTGCTGGCGCTGCCGGTGATCGCGATGGAGACGGTGCTGTTTCTGGCCGACCGCGGGCTGGTGGGCGGGGCGGCGGGTATAGGCTGGCGGCTTCAGGCGATCGAGCGCTTTGCCTTCGCACCCTCGATCCTCGGCTGGATGTGGGATACCGGGCGCTGGGGGGCCGAGAACCTGGCGCGGACGGTCCTTTATGTCTTTGTCCAGGCAAGCTTCACCCAGGCGCTGTTCGTCGTCGTCTTTCTGCTGGCGCTGGGCAAGATGGTGGCCGAGGTGTTCCGCCCGCTGGCTGTCCTGACGCTGTGGCTCGGCGCCTCGGCGGGCGGGGCCCTGATCTACGCGCTGGTCGCCGGGCGGGATGCGCCGATCCTTGTCGGTGGCTATCCCGCGGTCTACGGGCTGATCGGCGGGTTCACCTTCCTGCTGTGGGTGCGGCTGGGGATCGCCGGCGCCAACCGCTATCGCGCCTTCTCGCTGATCGGGGTGCTGATGGGGATACGGCTTCTGTTCGGTATCCTGTTCGACGGCGGCCCCGACTGGATTGCCGATCTCGCCGGGTTCTGCGTCGGGTTCGTCCTGTCCTTCGTGCTGGTGCCCGGCGGTTTCAGCCAGGTGCTGGCCCGGTTGAGGTCGCGCTGAGCGCTCAGCTCCGGCGCAGGGCGGCGCGGAAATCGTCGCGCCGGAACGCGCCGATCAGGAAACCGGCGGCGAAATAGGTCGCAGCGCCGATCAAGACCAGCGCGCCCAGCGCGGCATAGCGCAGCCCGCCCGTCCCGAGCGCGGGGCCAAGCCCGACCGAGACCCAGAACAGGACCACCCCCATCGCCGCCGATGCCAGCGCCATCCGCCACAGCCGCGCCCGCAGGCGGTCGTCCGGCCGGGCCGCATCGCCCATCCGGCGGGCGCCCCACCAGAGCTGCGCCACCATCGACCAGGCGGCCACGGTCGTGCCCAGCGCGGCGGCGATGAACCCGATCAGCGGCATCAGCCCTACCGCAACCGCCGCATTCACCACCATCGAGGCGACGGCATAGTTGAACGGGCGGCGCGTGTCCTCGCGAGCATAGTAGAGCGGCTGGAGCACCTTGTGCAGCACGAAGGCCGGCAGCCCGAGGCCATAGACCGCAAGCGCCAGCGCGGTGTTCGCGCTGTCGTCCGGGCCGAAGGCGCCGCGTTCGAACAGCACCTGAACAAGCGGCAGGGCGATCACCACCAGCGCCACGGCGGCAGGCAACGTCAGGGCGAGGGCGAATTCGGTCGCCCGGTTGAACGACCATCGCCCGCCGCCGGTGTCGCCGTTGCGCAGCCGACGCGACAGATCGGGCAGCAGCACCACGCCGATCGCGATGCCGACGACACCGAGCGGAAGCTGATACAGCCGGTCGGCATACGACAACCAGGCGACCGCGCCTTCGGTGAAGCTGGCCACCTGCCGACCGACGATCAGGTTGATCTGCACCACGCCCCCGGCCAGCACCGCGGGTCCCGCGATGACGGCAAGCCGCTTCAGATCGGGGGTCAGGCGCGGCCAGCGGAACGGCACCCGGAACCCTGCCCGCCGCACCGCGATCCAGATCAGGGCAAGCTGCGCTATGCCCGAGACCGGAACCGCCCAGGCCAGGGTCAGACCCATCGGCCAGCCAAGCCGGTCAGCCAGCAGCATCGCCACGATGAACAGCGCGTTCATCAGGATCGGCACCGCGGCGGTGGCAAAGAACCGTCCCGTCGCGTTCAGCACCCCCGACAGAAGCGCCGTGAGCGAGATGAACAGGATGTAGGGAAAGGCGATATTGC
This sequence comes from Gemmobacter sp., assembly GCA_046295655.1. Lineage (GTDB taxonomy): Bacteria > Pseudomonadota > Alphaproteobacteria > Rhodobacterales > Rhodobacteraceae > JBKBMT01. The sequence continues at coordinate 24,226 of JBKBMT010000003.1, forward strand.
CGAAGTTCACGGCAAGGTCGAACCGCTCGTCGCCCCGGAATCCCGCCGCCATGGCCAGCACCAGCCAGGGCATCGCCGCCATGCCGGCCAGGGTGAAGGCGATCAGGACGCCGGCCATGCCCCAGTAGGCATCCCGCGCAAAGCCCTGCGGGTCCTCGCCGGCCTCGTACTTCTTCGCGAACATCGGCACGAAGGCCATGTTGAACGCGCCCTCGGCGAAGAAGCGGCGGAACATGTTGGGCAGCGAGAACGCGATCAGGAACGCCTCGGCCACCGGCCCCGCCCCCAGATAGGCGGCCATCATCACATCCCGCACGAAGCCGGCGATGCGGCTGAGCAGGGTCCAGAATCCCACGGTCAGGAAGCCGCGCACCAGCCGGATCGGCGCCGTCATCCCTGCCGCGCCCGTTCCGCACCCTCGGCGATGGCCTGGCGCAGCTTCCTTTCAAGCGCCTCCTGCTTCGCCCTGGTGTGCAGCTTCAGCCCGAACATGTCCTTGACATAGAAGCTGTCCACCACCTGCGCGCCGTAGGTGGCGATCACGGCGCTGGCAATGTAGATGTTGTTGGCCGCCAGCGTCCGGGTCAGGTCGTAGAGCAGCCCGGGCCGGTCACGGGTGTCCACCTCGATGATCGTGTAGATGTCCGAACCCTCGTTGTCGAAGGTGATCGTGGTCGGAAAACGGAACTCGCGCTCGCGCTTCTTGACCTTGTCGCGGTCGCGCAGTGCCTCGCGCGCCACGACCTCGCCGCGCAGGGTCTTTTCGATCGTTGTCCGCAGCCGGGGCAGGCGGCTGACCTCGTAGGGATGGCCGTCGGCGTCCTGCACCCAGAAGACCGCGGTGGCATAGCCGTCCTTCGAGGTGTAGGTGCGCGCGTCCACCACGTTCGCGCCGACCAGTGCCAGCGCCCCGGCAAGGCGCGAGAACAGGCCGGGGTGATCCTCCATCACGAAGGCGGCGCGGGTGGCATCGCGGCCTTCCTCCGGGTGCAGGTCGATGCGCACCTCGCCGGGGCCGATGTCGCGCAGCAGGCGGGCAAAGACCACATGCGTCTCGGTCGGCAGGCCCTGCCAGTAGGGGCCGTAGTGCCGGTCGGTCTCGGCCTTCAGCTCGCCGCGCGACCAGTCCGGCAGCGCCGCGCGCAGGGCGCGCTTGGCCTCGTGTTCGCGCAGGCTGCGGCTGGTCGCCTCCAGCCCGTTCTCCAGCGCGTCGGCGGTGTCGCGGTAAAGGCCCCGGAGCAGCATGGCCTTCCAGTTGTTCCATGTGCCCGGCCCGACCCCGCGGATGTCGCAGACCGTCAGCACCAGCAGCAGGTCGAGCCGCCGCTTCGACCTTACCGCGCGGGCAAAGTCCCGCACTGTGCGCGGATCGGCGATGTCGCGTTTCTGGGCGGTGTCCGACATCAGCAGATGATGGCGGACAAGCCATTCCACCGTCTCGGATTCCTCCGGGTCGAGCCCCAGCCGCGGTGCGACGCGCCGCGCGATCTGGGCGCCGAGGACCGAATGATCCTCGGGTCGGCCCTTGCCGATATCGTGCAGCAGCAGCGCCACGTAAAGCACCCGCCGGTTCAGCCCCGCCTGGAGGATCGACGAGGCGACCGGCAGTTCCTCGACCAGTTCGCCGCGCTCGAGCTGGTCCAGCACGCTGATGCACTGGATGATGTGTTCATCCACCGTGTAGTGGTGATAGACATTGAACTGCATCATCGCGACGATCGGCTCGAATTCGGGGATGAAGGCCGACAGCACGCCCAGCTCGTTCATTCGCCGCAAGGCGCGTTCGGGGTTGCCGTGCTTCAGCATCAGGTCGAGGAATATCCGCTGCGCCTCGGGGTCGTGACGCATGTCCTCGTCGATCAGATGCAGGTTCGCGGCCGCGAGACGCATCGCCTCGGGATGGATCAGAAGGCCGGTGCGCAACGCCTCTTCGAACAGCCGCAGAAGGTTGATCTTGTCCGCGACGAAGGCATCCGGGTTCTCGACCGAAAGCCGGCCGTGCAGCACGCGGTAGCCCGCCTTCACCTTCTTGCGGCGCCGCAGCAGCCCTTCGAGCAGCGGTGCACGCTTCACATGCCGGGCTTCCAGCGCGGTCAGGAAGATGCGGGTCAGCTCTCCGACCCTCGTCGCGTGGCGGAAATAGTCCTGCATGAAATGCTCGACCGCGCGTCGTCCGCCGCTGTCGGAATAGCCCATCCGCGCCGCAACCTCGACCTGAAGATCGAAGGTCAGCTGGTCCATGGCCCGGCCGGTGATCAGATGCAGGTGGCATCGCACGGCCCACAGGAACGTCTCGGCGCGGCGGAACGTGTAGTATTCGTCGGGCGCGAAAAGCCCCTCTGCCACCAGCCCCGCGGCGGTTTCGGTCCCGTGCAGGTATTTTCCGATCCAGTAGAGCGTCTGGAGGTCGCGCAGGCCGCCCTTGCCCTCCTTGACGTTGGGCTCCAGCACATAGCGCTGCCCGCCCTGGCGGCGGTGGCGTTCGGCCCTCTCGGCCAGCTTGGCCTCGATGAACTCGGGCCCGGTCGAGGCGAAGAGATCGCGCCGCAGCCTGTCCCGCAGTTCGGCCGCGAGCGGCGCGTAGCCGGCCAGGAACCGCTTCTCCAGCAGCGCGGTGCGGATCGTCACATCCTCGCGCGCCAGTCGCAGGCAGTCCCTTGTCGTGCGGCTGGCATGGCCGACCTTCAGGCGCAGGTCCCACAGGATGTAGAGCATCGTCTCGATCACGCTCTCGGCCCAGGGCGTGATCTTCCAGGGGGTGAGGAACAGCAGATCGACATCCGAATGGGGGGCCATCTCGGCGCGGCCATAACCGCCGACGGCCAGCACCGCGATGCGCTCGCCCTCGGTCGGCGCGGGCAAGGGATGCAGAAGCTCGGTCGCGGCGCGGAACGCCGCGATCACCAGCGCGTCGATCAGGTCGCTTTGCGCGCGCACCATCTCGCGCGAGGCAAGCGGATCCCTCGCGAAGGCTGCGGCGAGTTGCGCACTGGCCTCGCGCCGCGCCGCCGACAGGAAGGCAACCGCAGCTGCCCGCCCCTCGCGGCGCTCCGCCTCCGGCCCGGCCGCGCGCAACCGCGCCGCGATCGCGGCCACAAGGGCCGACGGATCCGGCATCTGTCCGGCCGGAATCAGCGGCCGGTCGGACCCGGTGAGCGGGGGGGTGTCGCGGGGGGTCGCCTCAGGCTCAGAAGCCTGCGCCTGGGAAGCTTCGCGGGGCAGGATCAATCACGACCACCTGATTGTTGCGGACCTCGGCCACCGCCAGCGCCCGTTCGTTGCTGCCGTCGCTCCGCAGGCGGAACACGCCCGACACGCCGACAAAGCCCGACGGCTGGGTCAGTGCGGCACGGCTCAGCGCGTCGGACCTGCCCGACCGGACCAGTGCGCCGATCGCAGCGATACCGTCATAGGCAAGTCCGGCGATCGGATGCGGCGGCTCTCCGAAGGCACTGATGTAGCGGCCCTGGAACTGGTCGAAGAGGGCCGGATCGGGCAGCGCGAACCAGCCGCCCTGAACTCCGGGCAGCGACAGCGTGGCCTGCGGGACGTCCCAGCGGGTGAGGCCCAGATAGCGCGCCGTCGCCGGCGTCAGCCCGTTGTCGCGCAGCATCTGGGTCAGCAGCGGAAGAGCGCCGGCCGTGTCCGCAGTGAGGAACAGCGCGTCCGCCCCGGCCCCGCGCGCCTGGGCGACGATCGAGGGCACGGCCTGCACGATGCCGGCCTGCGAGAATTCGTAGCTGGCGGTCCCCGCGAGCGTCGAGCCGGCCGATGCCACCGCCCGCGCAACGGCCGCCCGCCCGATCTCGCCCGCCTGGGTGCGGTCGTGCACGATCATCACCCGCCGCTGCCCCTGACGAGCGGCGTAACGCACGAGCCGGTTCGCGGTATTCTCGAAGGTGTTGCCCAGGACAAAGACATTCCCGCCCGCAATGTCGGTATTGTTCGAGAAACTCAGCACGTTGATTCCCGCCGGGGCGACCGCGACACCCGCGGCATTGGCCTCCTGCGCAAAGACCGGGCCGAGGATGATCTGCGCGCCTTCCGCGACCGCACGCTGGGCCGCTGTTCCGGCCTGGGCCGCGGATCCGCCCGTCTGATAGACCCGCAGGTCGATGCGGACGCCCGACAGATCGGAGATCGCAAGCCGCGCCGCGTTTTCCAGCGACCGCGCAAGCAGCGCATCGCTGGCCTGGCCGGATCCGGCCGGCACCAGCAGCGCCACCGGCACCGGGGCCGAGGTGTCGATCGACGGACCGCCGCCCGGCCCGGCGACAGGATCGCAGGCGGCGAGGCCGAGGAAGGCCGCAACGGCGGCAAGGCGGATCACCGGGTTGCGGGTGCGGCTCAGAAAGGCGAACATCGTTACGAACTCCCGGTTGGTCCTCGCGTCCGGCGACCGTAAGGTGATCGGGGCGCAAAGTAAACGGATGGCTGCCGGACGGGATGGAGACAGGCAGGCTTTTGCAGGGTCGGCATGGCGCGCCCGAGGTTGCGCCCGGGCTGCACCTGGTCGCGACCCCGATCGGATCGGCGCGCGATATCACGCTTCGTGCGCTCGACGTTCTTGCCGGCGCCGAGGTGCTGGCGGCAGAGGACACCCGGACCCTGCGCCGGCTGTTGGAAATACATGGCGTCGCGCTGAACGGCCGGCCGCTGCATGCCTACCACGACCACAACGGCGCCGCGGTCCGCCCGCGGCTTCTGCGGGCGCTGGCCGAGGGCCGGTCGGTCGCCTACGCGCCGGAGGCGGGAACGCCGCTGGTCGCCGACCCCGGATTTGCGCTGGCGCGGGCCGCGATTGCGGCGGGCCATCCGGTGCATGCCGTGCCGGGGGCCTCTGCCGTGCTTGCGGCGCTCTGCGTGTCGGGTCTGCCAAGCGACCGGTTCCTGTTCGCGGGGTTCCCGCCCCCGACCGGCGCCGCACGCAGCAGCTGGCTGGCCGAACTTGCGGGGGTGCCGGCGACGCTGATCCTGTACGAATCGCCCAGACGCGTTGGGAAACTGTTAGGGGACATGGTGCTAGCCTTCGGTGCATCGCGGCGTATCGCGCTGTGTCGCGAACTGACGAAGCTGCACGAGGAGGTCATGCGCGGAACCATCGGCGACATCGCTTCGACGCTGGCCGGTCGCGACCTGCGCGGCGAAGTCGTTCTTGTGGTGGACCGGGCGGCGCCCGAGGTGTCCGATCCGGCCGACGTCGACCAGGCGTTGCGCAAGGCGCTGGGCGGCGGGCCTGTCAAGGCGGTGGCGGCCGAGGTGGCGGCACGCTTCGGCCTGTCCCGGCGCGAGGTCTATCAGCGTGCGCTTCAGATCCTCGCCGACGGCACGGACGGGTCGTGACAACGGCCGGATCCCGTCGGCGCGCAGTCGGCCTGACGGCGCATCTGTCCGGCCTCTCGGCCGAGGATCAGGTGATCCGCCGGTACGTCGACTGCGGCTGCACCGTGCTGGCGCGGCGTTGGCGCGGCGCCGCCGGTGAAATCGACGCGATCCTGCGCGACGAGACCGGGTTGATCTTTGTCGAGGTCAAGCGGGCGCGGACGCACGCCGCCGCAGCCGAACGACTGTCCCCGCGACAGACCGTGCGGCTGCTGCGCGCGGCCGAGGAGTTCCTCGGTACGCAGCCGCAGGGGCTTCTGACCGCGATGAGGCTGGATCTGGCGCTTGTCGACCAGCGGGGCCGGATCGAGATCTGCGCGATTGCGGTGTCCGGCTGACCGGCGGCAATTGCATCGGCGCCGCCGGCGGGGCATTCAGGGCACAGGTCGTCGCGGGGGACAGCATGAAGGTTGCACTGCAGATGGATCCGATCGGCGCGGTGAACATCGACGCCGACAGCACCTTCCGCATCGGGATCGAGGCGCAGGTGCGCGGGCACGAGTTGTTCTATTACACGCCGGACCGGCTGGCCTTCCGGGAAGGAAGGGTGATCGCCCGCGGCTGGCCGGTGGAGCTGCGGCGCGAACGCGGCAACCACGTCGCCATGGGCGCCGAGACCGAAGTCGATCTGGGCGACTACGATGTGGTCTGGCTGCGGCAGGATCCGCCGTTCGACATGGGCTACATCACGACCACCCATATCCTCGAACTGATCCACCCCGCGACGCTGGTGGTCAACGACCCGTTCTGGGTGCGCAACTCGCCCGAGAAGCTCCTGGTGCTGCGGTTCCCGGAGCTGACGCCGCCCACGGCCATCGCCCGCGATCTGCAGACGATCCGCGACTTCAAGCAGCGACACGGCGACATCATCCTGAAGCCGCTTTACGGCAATGGCGGCGCCGGCGTCTTCCGGCTCGACCCGAACGACCGCAACCTGTCGGCGTTGCACGAGCTTTTCACCTCGATGAGCCGCGAGCCCATGATCGTGCAGCGGTTCCTCCCCGAGGTCGCCGCAGGCGACAAGCGGGTGATCCTGGTCGATGGCGAGCCGGTAGGCGCGATCAACCGGGTCCCGCAGGCCGGCGAAACCCGATCGAACATGCATGTCGGCGGGCGTCCCGAGCCGGTGGGCCTGACCGACCGCGATCGCGAGATCTGCGCCCGCATCGGCCCGATCCTGCGCGAGAAGGGCCAGATCTTTGTCGGCATCGACGTGATCGGCGACTGGCTGACCGAGATCAATGTCACCTCGCCGACCGGCATCCAGGAACTCGAACGGTTCGACGGCACGAATGCCGCCGCGCTGATCTGGGAGGCGGTCGAGCGTAAGCGGGCGTCCTAGCGTTTTCCCCAGCGGCCCAGTGCCGCCTCGTCCTCGTCGCGCGCGGCAACCCAGGCGGCGGTGCCGGACCGGACGTGTTCCTTCTTCCAGAACGGGGCGCGGGACTTGAGATAATCCATCAGGAACTCTGCTGCGGCGAAGGCATCCGCCCGGTGCGGGGCGGCGGTGGCAACCATCATGATCGCCTCGCCCGGCCGCAGCCGGCCATGGCGGTGGATCACCATCGCATCCGAAAGCCCCCACCGCGCCACGGCCTCGGCCCGGATCGCCTCGATCGCCCGCTCGGTCATGCCCGGATAATGCTCGATCTCCATCGCGGCCAGTCCCTCGGCAAGGTCGCGCACCACGCCGGTAAAGGTGACGATCGCGCCGGCCCCCGAGACGCCGCTTGCGAACCCCTCGGCCTCGGCCCCGAATGCGAAGGGCTCCTGCTGAACGCGGACCCGCATCCTTCAGCCCCCCGTCATCGGCGGAAAGAAGGCCACCTCCCGCACGCCGGCCAGCGGCGCATCGAAATCCGCGAGTTCCTGATCGAGTGCCACGCGCAGGGCCGAGGTGTCGGCGAAGGCCGCGGCATATCGTTCCTCGCGGGCCGAAAGCTCGGCCACAAGCGCGGCGACCGTCGGTGCCGCCGTGTCGATCCGCTCGCGCGGGATGCCGATCCGTTCCCGCACCCAGGCAAAATACAGCACGTCGATCATCGTCTATCGTCCCTGAGCAGCGGCAGCGACTTGCGGAAGTAGTCCCAGCCGGTGACTGCCGTAAGCAACGCCGCGACCCAGATCAATGCAAGCCCGGCCCATGTCGCGATTGCCGCCCAGGACACGCCGGGCGGCACCTCGCCCTCGCCGGCAATCGGCGGGCGCCCTGCTTCGATATAGGCAAGACCGGTGCCGAGGAACAGCACCCCGATCGCGACCATTTGTGCCGTGGTCTTCCATTTCGCCAGCCCCGTGACCTTCAGAACATGCGCCCGGTCGCCGAGGTATTCCCGCAGGCCGGAGACGAAGACCTCGCGGAACAGGATCAGCGTCGCAGGCAGGATCAGCCAGGGGTTCATGCCCGAATAGCCGGTGATCACCATGATCGCGATCACCACCATTGCCTTGTCGGCGATCGGGTCGAGCATGGCGCCGATCCGGCTTTCCTGTTTCCACAGCCGCGCCAGGTAGCCGTCGAACCAGTCGGTGATCGCCGCCCCGATGAACAGCGCCAGCGCGAACCAGTCGGCCCAGGGCCGGTTGAAGTAGAGGAACATCACGGGGACGCCGGCCGCGGCCAGCAGGCGCAGGGTGGTCAGGATGTTCGGCAGGGTCCAGCGCATAGCCTTGGTCGTATCCGAAGCGCGGGGGTTCGGAAAGGGCAGACGATCAGCCGCGCTGGTTGAAGAAGTCGTGGATGGTCTGGGCCATCGCGGCCGAGATTCCGGGCGCGGCCTTCAGGTCGTCCAGTCCTGCCCGTGCCACCGCCTTTGCCGAACCGAAATGGGCCAGCAGCGCCCGCTTCCGTGCAGCGCCGACGCCGGGAATGTCCTCCAGCGGCGTTGCCGAGACCGCCTTTGCGCGCCGGGCGCGATGGGCGCCGATAGCCCAGCGATGCGCCTCGTCGCGCAGGCGCTGGACGAAATAGAGCACCGGATGATTGCGCGGCAGCGCCCGGGGCGCCTGACCGGGGCGGTGGAATTCCTCCTTGCCGGCGTCGCGGTCGATCCCCTTGGCGACGCCGATCAGCGGCACGTCGTCGATTCCAAGCCCGGCCAGAACCTCGGCCGCTGCCGCGACCTGCCCGGCGCCGCCGTCGATCAGCAGAAGATCGGGCCAGCCGGGGCCTTCGCGGTCGGGGTCGTCGCGCAGCAACCGCTCGAAACGCCGGGTCAGGACCTCGCGCATCATCGCCAGATCATCGCCCGGCGCGATCCTGCTGCCGCGGATGTTGAACTTCCTGTATTCGCCCTTCATGAAACCGTCGGGTCCGGCCACGATCATGCCGCCGACCGGATCGCTGCCCATCATGTGGCTGTTGTCATAGACCTCGATCCGGCGCGGTGCCGTCTCGAGCCCGAAAGCCTCGGACAGCCCGTCCAGAAGCCGGGCCTGGGCGGTGTTCTCGGCCAGCCTGCGGCCAAGGCTTTCGCGCGCGTTGCGGAGCGCGTTCTCGACCAGCGCGGCCTTCTCGCCCCGCTGCGGCACGGCAAGTTCGACCTTGCGGCCCGCGCGCTGGGACAGGAGGGCGCCCAGAAGGTCTGGATCCTCGACCTGATGCGACAGCAGGATCAGCCGCGGCGGTTCGCGATCGTCGTAGAACTGGGCGAGAAACGCCTGCAGGATCTCGGGCTCCTCGGCGCCGGCCCCGGTTCGGGGATAGAAGTCGCGGTTGCCCCAGCTCTGGTTGGCCCGGATGAAGAAGACCTGCACGCAGGCCTGACCGCCCTCCAGATGCACGGCGACGACATCGGCCTCGGTTACCCCGCGCGGGTTGATCCCCTGGGTCGCCTGCACGGCGGTCAGCGCCCGGATCCGGTCGCGCAGCGCCGCGGCCCGCTCGAATTCCATCGCGTCGGATGCAGCCTGCATCTGTGCGGCGAGCGTCTCCTGCACCGCGGTGGTGCGGCCCTCCAGAAACCGCCGTGCATCGGCGACCAGGCCGGCATAGTCCGCTTCGGACACGAGGCCGACGCAGGGCCCGGCGCAGCGCCGGATCTGGTAGAGCAGGCAGGGTCGCGTCCGGCTGTCGAATACCGTGTCCGAACAGGTGCGCAGCAGAAACACCTTCTGCAACTGGTTCAGCGTCCGGTTGACTGCCCCCGCGCTGGCGAACGGGCCGTAGTAGTGGCCATTGCGGGCCCGGCGGCCACGATGCTTCAGGATCTGCGGAAACGGATGATCGGCGGCGACCAGTATGTTGGGAAACGACTTGTCGTCGCGCAGCAGCACATTGTAGCGCGGCTTCAGCTGCTTGATGAGGTTCTGTTCCAGCAGCAGCGCCTCGGTTTCGGTGCGCGTGGTCAGGAACATCATCGACGCGGTTTCGCGGATCATCCGGCCGATCCGCGCCGAATGCCCCGAGGGACGGGCGTAGTTGGACACCCGCGCCCGCAGGTTGCGGGCCTTGCCGACATAGAGCACCTCGCCCCGGGCATCGAGCATTCGATAGACGCCGGGCGAGCTGTCGATGGTCCGCAGCAGGCTCGCGATCAGTGCGTGGCCCGTCGGGGGTTTGGCGAGCGAACCGGGATCGGGTGGTGCTTCGTCGGACATGGGGCGAAAGTGCGATTCTCCGGTCAGGGCTGCAACCTTCGACGTGCCGGCGCAAGCGGAATCCTGTCCACGGTTTCTGTGGACAACTCTGTCGAAAAGCCTCCGGCGGGACGAATTTTCCCTTGTTTCCGGCCCGGTTTGACGCATCGCCCAAATTTTAGGCGGAATTTCAACTCATTGAAATAGAACAACTTTATTTCCGCCAACCCGCAAATCTTTGAATCTGGTGACAGAATCGTGACAGACCGGGTCCGTTCGGCGCGCTGGTGGACAAGTCAAGCGTGCCTGACCGCGCAGGCGGTCGAAAGTGTCATTCCAGACCCAGGATATCGGGTGTCTGCCAGCCAAGATGCTGACCTCCGTCGATGCACAGAAGCTGACCCGTGACCGCAGGAGAATCGAGAAAATAGCCAAGCGCGGCGGTGATATCCTCGACGTTTGCACCGCGCCCGAGGATGGTCGCCGCGCGCTGCCTTGCGAAGTGCTCCGGGGTCTGGCGACCCCCGCGCAGGGTCGGGCCCGGGCCGATGGCATTGACCCGGACATCGGGCGCCAGCGCCTGCGCCGCAATCCGCGTGAAGGCCCACAGTGCCATCTTGGCGACAGTGTAGCTCGTGAACTCCGGCGTCAGCTTCAGCACCCGCTGATCGACCATGTTGACGACCAGTGCCTGTGCCACGGGTTCGCCCGATGCGTCGGGCACGGCTGCCGGGGCCTGAGCGGCGAAAGCCTGGGTCAGGACCACCGGCGCCCGCAGGTTCGACTCCATCGCCCGGTCCCAGCTGTCGCGGCTGATGCTGCCGATCCGGTCGTATTCGAAGATCGAGGCATTGTTGACCAGCACCGAAAGCGGCCCGCCCAGCGCCTCGGCGGCGCGATCCATCAGCGGCGTGACCTGCGCCTCGTCCAGAAGGTCGGCGCGAAGCAGGGCCGCGCGGCGACCCTGGGCCTCGACTGCGGCGGCAACCGCCTGCGCGTCTGCTTCCGAGCCGTTGAAATGGATCGCCACATCATACCCGCGGCGGGCAAGGTCCAGCGCCATGGCCGCCCCGATCCGGCGCGCTGCCCCGGTCACAAGTGCGCGTCCCATCCGCCTGCCCTAGAGAACCAGGAAGAGAAGATAAGTGGCATAGGCCACAGTCAAGCCGAAGCCCGCCATGCGCCCGAGGTTCCAGCGCAGATAGACGACCGGGGCGATAACCAGAGAGGCCGCCAGCATGACCCAAAGATCCGCGCGCAGCAGCTGCTCGGGTATCGGCAGCGGCCCCACCAGCCCCGCAACGCCGACGATGCCCAGCAGATTGAACATGTTCGACCCGATCACGTTGCCCAGCGCCATTTCCGCATGCCTGCGGAATGCCGCGATCACACTGGTTGCCAGTTCCGGCAACGACGTTCCGACCGCGACCAGTGTCAGGCCGATCACCGTCTCGGACACGCCGAACGCCCGCGCGATGTCGACCGAACTGTCCACCAGAAGGTCGGCGCCGATCGGCAGCCCGATCAGGCCAAGCACCAGATAGACCGCGATGCGCCAGCCGGGCATGGAGGGATCGGCGCCTTCGACCTCGGCCGCCGCCGCATCGCCGTTCGCCACTGCGGCCTGGTGGTTCCGCGTGTGCAGGTAGTTGTCGAACAGCATCAGCGCGAGCCCGCCCAGCAGCACAGCCGCCTGCCAGCGCAGGATCGGGCCGGTGAAGCACAGGCCGATGAAGAGCGCCGAGGCCGCAAGCATCATCGTATAGCTGCGGCGGATGTCGGTCTGCCCGGCGCGGATGGTGGAAATCAATGCCGGGATGCCCAGCACCAGCAGGATATTGGCCGTGTTCGAGCCCACGACGTTGCCCAGTGCGATGCCGGGCGCGTCCTTCAGCACCGCCTGGACCGAGACCAGAAGTTCCGGCGCCGAGGTGCCGAAGGCAACGATGGTCAGTCCGACGACCAGCGCCGGAATGCCGGCGCGCAGGGCCAGGTTCACCGCACCCTTGACGAGCGAGTCGCCGGCAAGGACGAGCAGTCCCAGCCCCAGCGCCGCCCAGAGGAAATCAGCCAGCAAGATCGGTCATCCCTTGCGTTTCGCGCCTTTGCCGCAATCGCACTCCGAGCGCCCGACAAGCGGCCTGCCGCAGCCCTGACAACGGCCGTTCCGCCCCAGCCGGAGGTTTTCGCGCCGACCGATCCCGATCTGCCGGCCAAGCCAGCCGAGCCGTCCGAACATCGCAAGGACGCCGACGAAGATCAGAAACAGGGTGACGGCCTTGATCACGTCACAGCCCGTAGCGCGCCCAGAGCGCGCGCTCCTCGGCCGCGGCAATCGCCGCATCGGCCGCGGCGGACAGACCGAACCGCTGCCAGAGGCTGCGGCGCTGGCCATAGGGCACCAGCCGGACCTTCGGCCCGTACAGTTCCTTCAGTTTCGGCACCGGATGGGCAATGCCGTCCGCCAGCCCGAGCTCGACCGCGGCCGCGCCGACCCAGACATCGCCCTCGAACAGCGCCGCGCCCTCGGCCAGCCGGCCGGCGCGCCGGGTCCGCACATGGTCGATGAAATTGGCATGGATCGGCTCCAGGATCGCCCGCAGACGCTCGATGTCCTCGGGTTTCTGCGGCAGGAAGGGGTCGGCAAGGCTCTTCGACCGGCCGGCGGTGTGAACCCTGCGCTCGACCCCGGCCCGATGCAGAAGCTCATGCAGGCCGAACGAGGCCGAGATGACCCCGATCGACCCGACGACCGAATTCGGATCGAGCCAGATCCGGTCCGCCGCGCAGGCCAGCCAGTAGCCCCCGGATGCCGCCACATCCTCGACGAAGGCGTGCACCTCGACTTGGTGTTCGTCGGCCAGACGCCGGATCCGTGCGCCGATCAGCGAGGATTGCGCCGCGGATCCGCCCGGCGAATTGACGATCAGTGCCACGGCGCGCGGTCGGCCGGCCCGGAACGCGCGGTCAAGTATCGGGGCAAGGCCGGCGTCGTTCATGCCGCTGCCGAAACGGCCTGCGCTGCCGATTGCACCGGTCAGTCGGACCACTGCCACGCGCGGCGGCTGCAGGGAGGCAGGCAGGAATTTGAACATGCGCGGCCATGTAAGCGCCGCCGGAGTGCCGGACAAGGCTTGCCCGCAAAGAAGCGGAAGGTTGATGCCGGTTCAGCGCACTCCGAGCCCCGCGCGCATCATCGCCCGTCGCACCGGAGCCAGCGCATGGAGCGCGCCAAGCGCTCCGGCGCGCAGGTCGCGCAGCGGCTGCGGCGTCAGCATCGAGGCGCGGTTCAGCAGATCGACCCCGGCCATCCGCAGCGCCACATCGGCCGTCCGCCGGCGCGCATGCGCCGCCAGCATGGCGGCATCGCCAAGCCTGTCCGGGTCCGCCCGCGCCAGATCGAGCAGGCTGGCCAGATCCGCCAGGCTCATGTTGAGCCCCTGCGCGCCGATCGGCGGGATCACATGCGCCGCCTCGGCGATCAGCACCGTGCGGCGGGCAACCGTGCGCTCGGCGACCTGCGTGATGATCGGCCAGAGCGTACGACGTGTCGCCAGCGTGAGCGGGCCGAAAAGGTGGCAGGCGCGTTCGGACATCGCTGCCTCGAACTCCGGCACCGGCAGGCCGAAGAGGCGCAGGGCCTCGGGGCCGCGCTCCATCCAGACCACGGCAGAGGCCGGGCGTCCGTCGCGGTCGGGCAGCGGGACAAGAGTGAAGGGTCCGCCGCTGCGATGGATCTCGGTCGAGACATTGTCGTGCGGAATCGGATGGGTGACCGCAAAGACCAGCGCCTTCTGGCCATAGCGGACGGCGCGCACCCCGATCCCAAGTGCCCGGCGCACTGCCGAATCGCGCCCGTCCGCTCCGACCAGCAGCCGGGTCGATACCCGGCGTCCGTCGCTGAGCGTCACATGTGCCGTCGCGTCGCGGGTCACGACCGACGTCGTTCCGATTCCGGCCTCGAAGGTTACGTTCGCAAGCTCTGCAAGCCGCGCGAGCATCTCGCGCCGTAACAGCCAGTTCGGAACGTTCCAGCCGAACGGCTCGTCCGAGATCTCGGCCGCATCGAAGTCGCGCACCTGACGCGGCAGCGGATCGTGCCCGCCGGCATCGACGATGCGCATGACCTGAAGCGGCATCGCATGCGGCGCGAGCCGGCACCACAGGCCTGCCGCGTCCAGTAGCTGGACCGAGGGTTGCAGGAACGCGGTGGTCCGCAGGTCCGACCCCTCCGCGGCCTCTTCGGTCACGGGTGTCGCCGGATCGACGCAGAGAACCGAGAACCCCTCGGTTCCGAACGCAGCCGCCGCGGTCAGCCCGGCGACCCCCCCGCCAGATATCACGATGTCATGATCGGCCATTGCCCACCGTCCTTCCGTCGCTGCGTGATGCTAGGCCGGACGGAGGGCGACGGAAAGACCGGACGACCGGATCATCCAAGCGTGATCAGAACGATCAGCACGAACATGACCGGCACGAGTGCCAGCGCGGTCATGGTCAGCACCGGCAGACCCCAGGTCGCGGTGGCGATGACAAGGAGGCTGAGCAGAGCCACGATAAGATACCAGATGCTGTCGGGTTCGCGGCGCAGGTCGCGCGCGATCCAGCCGATCACCGGCACCAGTTCGATCCCGCGGCGCGGGGCAGTCATCGTCGTCATGGAACCCTCCTGTTCGCTGTCCCGCAGATGGGGTTTCTGCGGCGCAGCGTCAGTCGGGCGGGTTGTCGCGGTGCGACAGCGCGTCTCAGGATCCGTCCGGGAAGCCGGTGGGGCCCGTGTTCCGCGCAGGCGGAAGAGCGGGCGGCGCGCTACACCCCTCGGAAGTCCCGTCCGTGCCCGTTTCTGCCGGACGGCCTGTCAGGCCGCAAGCCGCGCCAGGAAGGCGGTCAGATCGTCGGTGTGGTGATGGATATGGGCGGCCTTCTCGGGTTCGGGCGCGACATGAACCGTGCGCATGCCCATCGCATGCGGCGCCGCCAGGTTCCGCGCATCGTCCTCGAACATTGCCGCCGCCCCCGGGTCCAGCCCGTCGCGGGCAAAGATCGTCTCGAAGGCGCCGCGTTCGGGCTTGGGTCTGAAGCCCGCTTCCTCCACCCCATAGACCGCATCGAACAGGCCGGCGAGGCCGCGTGCTTCCAGCACCCGTCCGGCATAGGATGCGGTCGCGTTGGTGTAGACGATCCGGCGGCCGGGCAGGGCCCCGATCCGGGCGGCGAGATCGGGGTCGGGTGCAAGTGCGTCAAGCGCAATCTCGTGCACCTCTGCCAGATAGCCCGCGGGCTCGACCCCGTGCTCGGCCATCAGCCCCGCCAGCGTGGTGCCATATCTCGACCAGTAGTGCCGGCGCAGCCGGTCGGCTTCCTGCCGCGAAACCGACAGGGAGCGCATCACCCAGGCGGTCATCCGCGCCTCGATCTGGTCGAACAGCCGCGCAGACGGCGGGTAGAGGGTGTTGTCGAGGTCGAACACCCAGGCAGACACATGGCGGAAACGGTCGGCAACCATGGGCACAGGCTAGGCCGAATGCGGGGGGGACGGCAATGCCGGTTGATCGCCGCAGGCTCCGCGACTAGGGTTCCGGCCCATGAAAACCGCATCGTCCAGCGAACCCCGCCCGGCCCAGAAGGATGCCTACACGCTGATCCTCGAGGCGATCGACCAGGGCATCTATCGCCCCGGCGACCGGCTGGTTGAATCCGAACTTGCCGAACGCTTCGGCGTGTCGCGCACGCCGGTGCGGGAGGCCTTGCAGCGGCTCGAAACCCAGTCGATGCTGGCCCGTGACGGCCGCAGCCTGATCGTCGCATCGCTCGACCACAACCAGCTGGCCGAACTCTATACCGTGCGTGCGGAGCTTGAAGGGTTGGCGGCGCGGCTTGCGGCGCAGCATGCCACGCCCGAGGAAGTGCGCGTGCTGCGCGCCATGGTGAGGGAGGATCGCAAGCTGCTGGGCGATCCGCGTGCCCTGTCGCGCGCCAACCGGCGGTTTCACAAGCAGATCCACCTGTCGTCGCACAACCGCTTTCTGGTGCAGCAGCTCGATCTGGTTCACCGGTCGATGGCGCTGATGGCCTCGACCTCGCTGGCGGCCGAGGGCCGGGATGCCGCGGCGCTGACCGAACACGATGCGATCGTCGCCGCCATCGAGGCCCGCGACGGCGATGCCGCCTGCGCCGCGCTGCGCGCCCACATTTCGGGCGCCTTCGAGACCCGTCTGAAGATCGACGCGGGCGAGGTGCGCACCGTCTGAGCCGGTGTCGCCGGCGCCGGCGCGACAAGGCCCGCGGTATCGAAATACCCGTGGCTGGTCTTGGCCCAGTAGAACGGCCGGACCACCAGCTCCTGCAGCGCCCGCCATCCGGCCAGCGTTGCCATCGGGTAATAGAGGTGCAGCGTCGGCGCCCAGAGGGCGAGGCCGCGATGCCGGGTGCGGGCGGCGCCGGCCGCCCCGCACAGAATGGTCAGCACCTCGGCCAGCAGGAAAAGCACGATCATCCCGGCAACGGCCGGTGCGCCAAGGGCGGTCAGCGCCGGATGCCCATGCCCGAATGCGAGGATCCAGAAGGACCACAGCAGCGGCGCAAG
This sequence comes from Gemmobacter sp., assembly GCA_046295655.1. Classification (GTDB taxonomy): domain Bacteria; phylum Pseudomonadota; class Alphaproteobacteria; order Rhodobacterales; family Rhodobacteraceae; genus JBKBMT01. Next base: position 40,772 of record JBKBMT010000003.1, read on the forward strand.
CAGAACCTGGCTCTGCGCGCCGAGGAAGATCACCTGATAGCCGATGAATCCGCCTGGACCGAGATCGCGCCACAACGCGGCAGGGTTGCGCATATGGACCGCCCAGGTGATCAGATGGCCCTTGATCCAGCGCGACCGCTGCCGATGCCAGGCCCGCGGCCGGCAATTCGCCTCCTCCTCGGTGGTGCTGGGCAAGATCTCGGTCCGGTAGCCGTGCCGGGCGAGCCGTATGCCGAGATCGGCGTCCTCGGTCACGTTGTGGGCATCCCACGCGCCCACCCGTTCCAGTGCGTCCCGGGTGACGAACAGTGAGGTGCCGCCCAGCGGCATCGGCCAGCCAAGCTTTTGCAGGGCGGGCATCACCACCCGGAACCACGCCGCATATTCCACGGTGAAGCAGCGCGCGATCCAGTTCGTCCGCGGATTGTAGTAGTCGAGGGCGGCCTGCACGCAGGCAAGCCGGACATCTCCGCAGCCAAGACGCGCGGCGACCGTGCGCAGCTGTCCGGGGTCGGGGGCATCCTCGGCGTCGTAGACCCCGACGATGGTTCCGCGGCAGAACGGCAGCGCATAGTTCAGCGCCCGCGGCTTGGTGCGCGGGGCGCCGTCCGGCACCACGACGACGCGCATCCAGTCCGGCAGACGCAGCCTGGCAAGGGCGTCGAGCGTCTGGCGGTCGCCCTGTTCCAGGGCCAGAACGACATCCAGCCGGTCGCGCGGGTAATCAAGGCGCCCGATCCGGCGCAGAAGTCGCGGCGCAATCTCGGGCTCGCGGTAGAGCGGGATGATGACCGATATCACCGGCAGCGCCGCGTCCTCCGGCGGTGACGCCACCGGAGCCGGCGGCAAGGTCCGCAGATGGTGCCACAGCGCCACGCCTCGCAGAACCGATGTCGCGGCCAGGCAGAGCGTCGCCCAGAGCAGAACTGCCGCAAGCGCGCCATGCGGCGCGAGGATCGCGAGCACGGTGCCGGTCATCGCCAGACCGAGCAACGGAACCGGAGACCAGCCGCGGCAGCTGAACCGCCGTGCAAGCCCGCTGGTGGCCTGCCGGAGCAGAGCACCGCGGCGCGCTGTCTCGAGCGCGGCCTCTATCTCGGCCCGGGGCAGCCCGACCGGCTCCACCGGCCCGAGCATCCGTTCGAGCGCCGGGCGACGGGTTGCGACATCCGCGGCAGAGGCGAAAGCAACGATCGTCCTGCCGCCGATGCGGCGCACAGGCAGCACCGCCCATTCGAGACAGAGCCCCACGCCGACCCGGTCTATCAGTCTGGCATCCGGCGGCGGGTTCGGCGCGGCCTGCGACAAGGCGGGCAGCCTCGGCGCCAGGGCGCGGCGAAGGTCCGACGGCGGGACCGGGTCCGGGGTGGCAAGAAATCGTCCGATCGTCGTCGCGCGATCCAGTGCGTCGGACCGCGGGCGCTTCGGCGCCCGCGCTGCCGCCGATCCGGCCTGGCCCTCTTTGTCCAACATGTCCGATCCGCCCCGCCCGCGGACCGGATGATGGAGGCCCGTCGGTTAACGAAGGCTTAATGGCAAGTCGGACGCTCAGGCGGCGCGGCGGCGGCGCATGGCTTCGGCGAATCGCTCGAACAGATAATAGCTGTCCTGCGGGCCGGGGCTTGCCTCGGGATGGTACTGGACGCTGAATACCGGGCGATCGGCCATGCGTATCCCGCAGTTCGAGCCGTCGAAAAGGCTCACATGCGTCTCGATGACCCCGTCTGGCAGGGTCTGGCTGTCCACGGTGAAGCCGTGGTTCATGCTGGTGATCTCGACCTTGCCGGTCTCAAGGTCCTTCACCGGATGGTTGGCGCCGTGGTGACCGTGATTCATCTTCACCGTTCTCGCGCCAAGCGCCAGAGCCAGCATCTGATGGCCGAGGCAGATGCCGAACAGCGGCAGGTTCCGGTCCAGCACGTCCCGGATCATCGGCACGGCATAGATCCCGGTCGCGGCCGGGTCGCCGGGGCCGTTCGACAGGAACACGCCCTCGGGGTCGAGTGCCAGCACATCCTCGGCGGTCGCGGATGCGGGCAGGACCGTCACATCGCAGCCGGAGGAGGCCAGGCAGCGCAGGATGTTGCGCTTGGCCCCGTAGTCGATCGCCACGACCCGCAACCCCGGCCCTTCGCGCCGCCGATACCCTTCGGGCCAGGCCCACCGCATCTCGTCCCAGCGGTAGGACTGGGCGCAGGTCACGTCCTTCGCAAGATCAAGCCCGACCAGTCCGCGCCATGCGCGGGCGCGGGCGACAAGCGCGGCGATATCGAAATTGCCTTCGGGATCATGGGCCAGCGCGACATGCGGTGCCCCCTGCTGACGAATCGCGCGGGTCAGCCGGCGGGTATCCACACCGCCAATCCCGATCCGGCCGTTCCGTGCCATCCAGTCGGTCAGCCGGCCGGCAGCGCGCCAGTTCGACGGCTCTGTCGGATCCCACTTCACCACCATTCCGGCCGCGACCGGCGCCGCTGCCTCGTCGTCTTCGGGCGTGACCCCGACATTTCCGACATGGGGAAAGGTGAAGGTGACCACCTGACCGGCATAGGACGGATCGGTCATGATCTCCTGGTAGCCGGTCATCGCGGTGTTGAACACCAGTTCCGCGACCGTCTCGCCCACAGCGCCGAAACCGCGACCGAAGAACAGCGTGCCGTCCGCAAGGGCGATGCAGGCGGTCGGATTCTGCTGCGTGGAGGGCATGACGGAGGCTCCCGGATAAACGGCCGGAACCTAAGGGTGGGACGGGTCGCGGTCAAGCCCTTCGGCAAAATGCGTTTTCCAGTCAGATCAATCGGTTGGCATTTGGTTGCCGGGTTGCCTGCCGGCCCCTGCCGGGCTATCCTCGCCCCCGGCCCGGCAACTGACGGAATCCTGCGGATGAGCCTGCGCGAACGACTTTCGACCGCCCTCAAGGAGGCGATGAAGGCGCGGGACGCCGACCGTCTGTCGACGCTGCGCCTGATCAATGCCGCGATCAAGGACCGCGAGATCGCCGACCGGGGCGAGGGCGGCAGCGGCATCGGCGATGCCGAGATCCTGGCGATCCTCGGCAAGATGGTGAAGCAGCGGCAGGACAGTGCCCGGGTCTATGAGGAAGGCGGGCGGCTGGAACTGGCCGAGAAGGAGCTGGCCGAGGTCGCGGTGATCGAGGAGTTCCTGCCGCGCCAGCTTGACGAGGCCGAGGTGGATGCGGCGATCGGTGCCGCGATCGCGGAAACCGGCGCCGCATCGATCCGCGACATGGGGCGGGTGATGGCCGCGCTGAAGGCGCGCCACACTGGCCAGATGGACTTTGCCGCTGTCGGCCCGCGGGTGAAGGCCCGGCTGGGCTGAGGCTCAGCGCAACTGCGCCAGCGCGGCGGAAAGCTCGCCCTGCAGTGCGAGGCGCTCCTCCTCGGTCAGGAACGCGCCGAGTTCGACCTCGCGCGGGCCGCCCTGAAGGGTCAGGTAGTTGGGCACCGGCCCCGCGGTCGCATGCAGGACCGGCCTGACCCAGTAGGGGTTCGCCTCCCAGGTCTGACAGCGGCCGCGCGGGCCGTGGCGCGTCAGCGTCACCCGGTCCTCGTCCAGGACCAGATCCTCTATGATCTCGGCATCGCGATAGCTGCGGTCCAGCGCATACCAGACGGCAGCGATTGCGATCAGCATGAAGGGCAAGATGCCCCAGAGCACAGGCGAGCCGAGAACCGACAGCAGGGGCAGTGCGACCAGCGCCGCGGTCGCGCCAAGGAACGCAACCATGCCGCGCCGCGGAAGCGACCGGTACGGCCAGAGATGCAGACGCCGGCGCGGGCCGTCCGGCGGAAGCCATTCGTAGGGCATGGCCAAGATCTAGCGCGCCGCAGGTCCCGGGAAAAGGGCCGGATCCGGAAGCGCGAAAGCCGGAATGGAACGGGGCCCCGGATTGCGCCGGGGCCCCGATCGGTTTCGCAGATGGTGGGTCAGTGCGCGTGCACCCGTTCCCAATCCTCGCGCTTGGGCAGCTGCTCGAACGTGTGCTCGGGCGGCGGCGAGGGCAGCGTCCACTCCAGCGTGTCGGCGTGCTCGTTCCAGTAGTTGTTCGCGGTTTCGCGACGGCCGGCATACAGGGTGTAGAACACGACGCCGATGAAGAACACGAAGCTTGCGAAGGCGATGAAGGCGCCGATCGAGCTGATCCAGTTCCAGTAGGCGAAGGCCTCGGGATAGTCGATGTAGCGCCGCGGCATGCCCTGACGGCCGAGGAAGTGCTGCGGGAAGAAGGTCAGGTTGGACCCGATGAACATCATCCAGAAATGCAGCTTGCCAGCCCATTCGGGGTATTGCCGGCCCGACATCTTGCCGATCCAGTAGTAGACGCCCGCGAAGATCGCGAACACCGCGCCGAGGCTCATCACATAGTGGAAATGCGCCACGACGTAGTAGGTGTCGTGAAAGGCGCGGTCCAGCGAGGCCTGGCTGAGCACGATGCCGGTCACGCCGCCGACGGTGAACAGGAACAGGAAGCCGAAGGCCCAGAGCATCGGGGTCTCGAACGTCACCGAGCCGCGCCACATGGTCGCGATCCAGCTGAAGATCTTGATCCCCGTGGGCACCGCGATGGTCATCGTCGCCAGCATGAAATAGCTCTGCTGGGTCAGCGACATGCCGACCGTGTACATGTGGTGCGCCCAGACGATGAACCCGAGCGCCGCGATCGCGATCATCGCCCAGACCATCGGCAGGTAGCCGAACACCGGCTTGCGGGCGAATGTGGCGATGACGTGGCTGATGATCCCGAAGCCCGGCACGATGATGATGTAGACCTCGGGGTGCCCGAAGAACCACAGGATGTGCTGATACAGGATGGGATCGCCGCCGCCGGCCGGGTCGAAGAAGGTGGTGCCGAAGTTCCGGTCCGTCAGCAGCATGGTGATCGCGCCCGCCAGAACCGGAAGCGCCAGCAGGATCATCCAGGCGGTCACGAAGATCGACCACGCGAACAGCGGCACCTTGAAAAGCGTCATGCCCGGAGCGCGCATGTTCAGGAAGGTCGTGATCATGTTGATCGCGCCGAGGATCGACGAGGCGCCCGACAGGTGCACGGCAAAGATGGCGAGATCCATCGAGATGCCGTCCTCGCGGGTCGAAAGCGGGGGATAGAGAACCCAGCCCACGCCCGACCCCATCTGCCCGTTGCCGCCCGGCGCGAACAGCGACGCCACGCCCAGCGAGGTGCCGGCGACGTAAAGCCAGAACGACAGGTTGTTCATCCGCGGGAACGCCATGTCCGGCGCGCCGATGTGCAGCGGCATGAAATAGTTGCCGAAGCCGCCGAACAGCGCCGGGATCACGACGAAGAACATCATCAGGACGCCGTGATAGGTGATCATCACGTTCCAGAGATGCCCGTTCGGCGTGCAGTTCTCGGTCGCGGTCGGGAACAGGCGGGCGCCTTCCATGCACATGTACTGGACGCCGGGCTCCATGAGCTCCATGCGCATGTAGACCGTGAAGATCACCGCGATCAGGCCGACGAAGCCCGAAGTGAACAGATAGAGAATCCCGATGTCCTTGTGGTTCGTCGACATGAACCAGCGGGTAAAGAACCCCCGGCTATCATGTTCTCCGTGACCGTGGATGGCAGCGTCGGCCATGCGCGTCTCCCGTCTTTCCTGCCGTGCCGGCGTTGGGCCGGTCCGTTGCTTGGGGCGCTTCGGCAGAATCCCTGCCGCGCGCCGGTTCCCGTCCTCGTTCTAGTGGCTTGCCGCCGACCGGGCAACGGCTGACTTTGACGCAGATCAGCTTTTGGCCCGTTCGCAGCGGTATCTGCGGCGACATTCTGACGCAGCGGACCGCATCAAACGGACGGCGCGGCGCAGGTTGTCCCGCGCCGCGCCGGATGCGCCGGATACGGCCGTGTCAGTTGCTCGGCGAGATCGATGCAAGCCAGGCCGCGATATCTTCGCCGCCCTTGCGCAGCTTGAAGGTCATCGTGCTCTTGGCCTTGCTGTCGCCCAGATAGGCCTGAAGGAACTTGGTCGCGTCATGGGTATATTCGTCGAAGGTCTCGATATCCCAGACCAGACCCTTCTCGCCCGCGGCCTTCATCGAGGGGCTGTAGCGGAACCCTTCGGCAGTGCCCGCGACGCGGCCGATCACGCCGTAGAGGTTGGGCCCCGTCTTGCCGCCCTTCACGATCTCTGTCCCGTCCGGCGCGACGACGGCGTGGCAGGACTTGCACTTGCCGAATTCCTTCTCGCCGTTGGCGATGTCGCCGCTGGCCAATGCGGGAACGGACAAGCCAGCCATCACTGCGGATGCAGCAAGCAGCGTTCGAAGCATCGCGTTTTCCTTTCTCTGCGGAAATGGTGCCGCGCGGTTCTAGCACCGGGCCCGAGCACGCTCCAACACAAAACGCCGAGATGCGCCACTTCGTCCCGGCCGGTCAGCCGGGGCGGGCCGTGCCCGGCGCATCCGGGTCGGGCCAGCTGGGCGGGGTGGCAAGCCGGATCAGGGCTGCCTGGCTGCGCGTGTCGGTCTTGTCGAAGATCCGCTGGAGATGGGTGCGCGCCGTGCTCAGCGCGATCCCCAGCGCGTCCGCCGCCTCGCGCAGGCTCTGCCCGGCGACGATCCGCCCTGCGATGGCGGCCTCTCGCGGGGTCAGGCCATGACGCTCGGCCAGCGTCTTCAAGGGCAAGGTCCGGGCGGCGTCCTCGAGGATCACGACCGCCAGCGGATCGGCCGGCAGGAAGGGCGTATCGGCCCCGCACCACGGCGCCACCCGGACCCGCAGCCCGTCGCGCGCGGTCAGGTCCGTGCCCATGGGCGGAACCTCGCCGCGGTGCGGGCGGGTGGCCCGGTCCAGCGCCGCCGCCGAGCCCGGAATACCCGGGATCACCAGACGCCCGAAATCGATCCGCGCCCGGCCCTGCGCCTCGAGCCGGGCCGCCCGCTCCGAGAGCGCACGGACCCGTCCCGCCCGGTCGCATACGAAAGTGCCTGCGCCGACACGATCGAGCTGCCGCGCGAACATCGTGGCGCCGCCTTCGACCGCGGTCTGCGCGGCGGCGGCGAGTGTCCGCGCCAGCCCGGCCGCCCGGGCGAGTTCGAGCGTGTCGAAACCTTCGCGCCGCCGCGCCCTGCCGAATGACATCAGTGCCGCACCTGCGTGATCGCGCGCAAGAACCAGGGTCAGCGTCGCATCCATGCCCTGCGGCGCGATGAATTCGTTCCAGATCACCGAGCGGCGATAGGCCACCGGCCCCGGCACGGCCTCGCCGGAAAGCGCCGAGCCGGGGCTTGCCCGCATCGCGGCGGCCCAGATGTGATTGTGTGGGTGCAGCTCCTCGGCATAGCGGCGGTGCCAGAAGGGGTCTGTGTCAGGGCATATGGCGCCCCAGTCCCGTCCGTCCGTCCCCCTGAAGCCGCAGGCCGCGGTGTGCGCGCCAAGCGCCTGACACAGTTCCCGCAATGCCTCCGGCCAGTGCCGGGGGTCGACGGCGGCGGCGTGGGCCAGGCCGATGGCTCGGGCAGCGGCGAGGGCATCCATGGGCAGCCCCTGCGAACAGCCCTCGTATCCTGCGATCGTGGGATGCGCAGGTCCAGCACCGGGTTCAGGATCGGGGTCAGGACAGCATCGAGGCGTGCCATGGCCCGGATTCCCGCCAAACCCTACGCCGCCCGGATCGCGGGCGATTTCGTCGTGTTCCTGATCGGCATGCGGATCAACAAGCCGTGGAAGGTCGGCACCTGGTGGCCGGTCTTCTGGGGCATGGGCGCGATGGTCGCAGAGCTCGAGAAGAAGGGCCGCGAGTCGGGGTTTCTTGGCCATACCCCGCTCAGGATGCTGGTCAATGTCCAGTATTGGCGCAGCTTCGACCATCTGGAGGCCTATGCGCGGTCGAAGGACGCGCTGCACTGGCCGGCCTGGGTCGCGCTGAACCGCAGGATCAAGGACCGGCGCGAAGACATCGGTTTCTGGCACGAGACCTACCTGGTCCGTGCCGGCGAATACGAGACGACCTATTCCGGCATGCCCCTCTTCGGGCTGGCGGGGGCGTCCGAGGCGGTCGATCACGCCCCCGGCCGGATGACCGCCCGCGAGCGGCTGCGCTGCCCGCTGCCGGCGGACTGCGCGCCATGACCGAGCCTCGGGGCCGCATCCTGATCGCCGGGGCCAACGGGCACCCGGGCCACAGCCTCGCGCTGGCGCCGCGGGCGCGGTGCGCAATCCCTCCGACCGCGCAAGGACCGGGCCGCTGCGTCCGGCTCGGCCGAGGCCGACGGCCAGATGTTGCGCGATCCGGTCGAGGGGGCACCGAATGCGGTGCGCGCCGGCCGTGGCCCGGCCGTGGCGTCGGGGGTCAGCATGGTCCCGGCCCTGCCCTGGGCGATCATCGGCCCGGGCTTCCCGCGCGGCACCGCCGCTACCGACATCATCGCGGCGACGATGCCGGGCGGGTGGCGGACGGGGGTGCCCAACTCGACCCTTCTGCTGGTCGATGTGCGCGACGTGGTGACCGGCCACACCCCTCCGCCGGATCCGACGACCGGGGACGGTTCCTGATCGTCAACGTCCGCCAGCCGCATTTCCGCCAGGCCTTGGCCGGGGTGCGCAGGATCGGACCTGCAGTGCCGCGCAGCCTGATGACCCTTCCCGACGCGATGCCGCCGCTCGCGCCGAGTTCGATGCACCGAGCCAGCGCCAGCGGGTGGCGCCCGGTGTCCTTCGGTCGGTTCGTGAGCATGGAGCGGTGCAGGTGGTGGGTTTGTTCCTGCGACCCGGGCCAAGCGGCTGCCGGGCTGCGGCAGGAGATCCCGCTGCCGCGGTCGCTGGCCGACGCGATTGCCGCGATGCGCGCCCTGCGCGCCTCCGAGGGGCGCCGCTAGACCGCGCAGCCCGGCAGCGCCCCGTCGGGGAAGGCCAGCGGAAACGTCGCTCTCAGCGCCGCGTCCACGTCCCCCAGGGTCACCGGCAGGCCGAGGTCCACCAGCGAGGTCACGCCGTGCCCGGTGATCCCGCAGGGCACGATCCCGTCGAAATGGCCAAGCTCGGGTTCCACGTTGATCGACAGGCCATGAAACGATACCCAGCGGCGCAGCTTGACCCCGATGGCCGCGATCTTGTCCTCGCGCGGGGTGCCGTCGGGCAGGGGGGGCTTGTCGGGGCGTTCGACCCAGACGCCCACGCGCCCCGCCCGCCGCTCGCCGCGCACGTTGAACTCCGCCAGCGTGCGGATCACCCAATCCTCGAGCGCATGGACGAAGCAGCGCACGTCGCGCCCCCGGGCGCCTACATCGAGCATGACATAGACCACCCTCTGCCCGGGCCCGTGATAGGTGTATTGTCCGCCCCGCCCTGCCGTGAACACCGGAAACCGCCCCGGATCGGTCAGATCCTCGGGCCGTGCCGATGTGCCCGCCGTGTAGAGCGGCGGGTGTTCCAGCAGCCAGATCGCCTCGGGCGCCGTGCCCGCGCGGATCTGCGCGACCCGCCGCTCCATTGCAGCCACTGTTTCCCGATAGGGCGCAAGGCCCGCTATCACGCGCCATTCCATGCCGGTTCCGCCAACGGATGAAGAAATCCCTTTGTTCCTGACGATGCCGTGATACCTTGTCGGAAGATTGGTGGAAATCCTTGGTGGAGACGCGAAGATGACAGTGAAACGTTTCGCGGCCGGGTGCCTTGCCGCCTCGGTCGCTCTTGCCCCCGTCACGGCAGCCGCGGGCGACGGTCTTGCCGGCGGCATCATCGGCGGCATCATCGGCGGCATTATCGTCAACGAGGCCAACAAGCAGCGGCGCACCACCGTCCGGCAGGCTCAGCCCCGCGCAACCGTTTCCTCGTCCCAGCGCGAGGCCAACCGCGAAGTGCAGGTGGCGCTGAACCATTTCGGCTATCCGGTCGGCACGCCCGACGGCGCCATCGGGCCGCGTTCGCGCTCGGCGATCTCGCAGTTCCAGGCGACGCTCGGCTATCCGCCCACCGGCCAGCTGAGCGATTTCGAGCGGACGATCCTTGTCTCCGCATATCATCGGGCCATTGCCGGAGGTCCGGCGTCGATGCAGATCGCCGCCAACCATCCGCAGGGCATGCGCGGCATCCTGTTCGCCCAGCGCGACGAGATGATGGGCATCGTGCCGCATGGTCAGGGGATGATGGCGGCCGCGCCGGCCCAGCCGGCCCCGCTGGTGGTCGAGGTGCCGCAACCGGCCGTACCGACACCCGCGACCGAGGCGCCGCCCGGCCCGGCGCTGCCGTCGTTCCTGGGAACGGGCGCGGTGATGGCCTCGCTCGCCTCCCACTGCAACCGGGTCAGCCTTCTGACGAACACCAACGGCGGCTTCGTCACTGCGGCAACCATGACCGACCCGACCTTCGCGCTGTCGGAGCAGTTCTGCCTTGCGCGCACCTATGCCATGGCGCAGGGCGAGGAGCTGATGGCCAAGGTCGCGGGCTTCACCCCGCAGCAGATCGCCCAGCAGTGCGAAGGGCTCGCGCCGGTGCTGAAGGACAATGTCTCGGCCCTGTCGGTGCAGGACCGCGATGCGGTCCTTCAGGGGGTCTCGGGCTTCGTGCTTGGGTCGGGCATGGCGCCGGCCCAGCTCTCGGGCACGGCGCGCATCTGCCTCGGGGTCGGCTATACCACCGACAACATGGATGTGGCCATCGGCTCGGCGCTGATCCTGACGGTTCTGGGCGAGCGTGGCTATGCCGAGCTTCTGGGTCATCATCTGGTGCAGGGATTCGGCACCTCGACGCGGCCCGATCTGGCGCTCTCCTGGTTCGAGATGAGCCTCGAGGCCACACCGGGCGGCACCATGGTCTTTGCCCCCGGCATGCCCGATCGCGCCGACCTCATCCGGCGCGCGGCCTTCATCGTCGGCGGCAAGCCGGAGCGGGCCGAGATCCAGGCACCGGTGCCGGCAGGGTTGCCCTCGTTCCAGGTGCCCGCAGCGCCTGCCGCCCCGGCCCAGCAGGCCGAGGTGGCTCCGGCCCCGGTCCAGACCCAGACGGCCGCAACGGAAGGCGAGTATCGGGCCGGCGTCGATGCGCTGCCGCTGGCTGCCCGACTGCCCTTCCTGATCTTCCGCAACTGAGCGGACGGACGACCCGCCCCGTCCTCGCGGGCGGGTCGCCACCAGCGTCTCCGACGCAGAATCCCCCTTTCCTTCATCCGCACCCTTCGCTAAACACCGCGTCACCCGAGCCTCGGACTGTGCGGTCGTGGCGGAATTGGTAGACGCGCAGCGTTGAGGTCGCTGTGGGGTAACTCCCGTGGAAGTTCGAGTCTTCTCGACCGCACCAGAGGTTCCGGCTCGGGTGGTCCGGTTCAGGTTGCCGCATCCCGGACCGGCGGCTAGGGTCCGCCCAGAAACCGGGGCTGCCGCATGGATTCATACCTGCTGAACGCGTTCTACGAGATTGCCCTTCTGGTGCTGCTTGCGGCGGCCGTGGGCTTCGTCGGCCTGCTGATGCGCCAGCCGCTGGTGGTGGCCTTCATCGCCGTCGGCGTGCTGGCCGGACCGGGCGCGCTGGGAATTGTCAGTTCCACCGAATTCATCGGGACGCTCAGCCAGATCTCGATCTCGGTCCTGCTGTTCCTCGTCGGGCTCAAGCTCGACGTCGGCCTCGTTCGCAGCCTCGGGAAGGTCGCGGTCGCCACCGGCCTCGGGCAGGTCGGGTTCACGGCGGCCTTCGGGTTCCTGATCTGTCTGGCGCTTGGCCTCGACTGGGTCACCGCGCTCTACGTCGCCGTGGCGCTGACCTTCTCGTCCACGATCATCATCGTCAAGCTCCTGTCGGACAAGCAGGAGATTGCGGCACTGCACGGCAAGATCGCGCTCGGTTTCCTGATCGTGCAGGACATCTTCGTGGTGCTGGCCATGGTTGCCCTGTCGGCGATCGGGGTGGGTGCCGCGGGCGGGGGCGGACAGGCGGCGGACCTCGCGCGGCTGGTGGTGGGTGGCGCGCTGATGCTGGCCTTCGCGGCCGCCTTCATTCGCTGGGCCGCCGACCCGTTGCTGCGCCAGATCGCGCGGTCGCCCGAGTTGCTGGTGATCTTCGCCGTGGGTTGGGCGGCGGGGCTGGCGGCGGCGGGGGATGCGGTGGGCTTCGGCAAGGAACTCGGCGGCCTGCTGGCCGGCGTCTCGCTGGCCTCGACCCAGTACCGCGAGGCGATCGGCTCGCGCCTCGCGTCCCTGCGCGACTTCCTGCTGCTGTTCTTCTTCATCAATCTCGGCGCAACGCTCGATCTTTCGACGCTCGGCGCCCAGATATTCCCTGCGGTGGTGTTGTCGCTGTTCGTGCTGATCGGCAACCCGCTGATCGTCCTCGCCATCATGGGATACATGGGCTACCGCAAGCGCACCGGGTTCCTTGCCGGACTGACGGTGGCGCAGATCTCGGAATTCAGCCTGATCTTCATGGCCATGGGCATCGCCCTGGGCCATGTGGGCGAGGCTGCCATGGGTCTTGTCACGCTCGTCGGTCTCGTCACCATCGCGCTGTCGGTCTACATGATCACCTGGTCGCACAAGCTTTACGACCTGTGCGAGCCGTTCCTCGGCCTGTTCGAGCGGCGCAATCCATTCCGCGAGACTGCCGCCGACGACCCGGGCGCCGACCAGCCGACGCATGATGTCCTGATCTTCGGTCTCGGCCGATACGGCTGCCGGATCGGGCGCGAGTTGCACGAGCGGGGCCTGTCGGTGCTCGGGGTGGACTTCGACCCCGAGGCTCTGACGAACTGGCGCCGCATGGGACTGGAGGCACGGTTCGGCGATGCGACCGACCCGGAATTCATCGCGCATCTCCCTCTCTCCGGCGTGCGTGCCGTGGTCTCGGCCGTTCCCCGCGGGCGCGGGCCGCTGACCGAGGCAGATCCGCAGATCGCTCTCATGGACGGATTGCGCGCGGCGGGGTTCGGCGGAAAGGTGGTGCTGAGCGTGAACGATGCCGCCGACGGCGACGCCTTGCGCCAGCGCGGCGCGGACCTGATCCTGACCCCTTTCGACGATGCCGCTTCCTATGCTGCCGAACTGCTGGCCGGTCAGGTCGGCAACGGGGCGTCGGCCTTGAGCTGAGCCATCACGATCTGGCTCTGCACCCGCGCCACCGACGGATGCGGCAGCAGCACCTCGTGGATCAGGCGGTTCAGCCCGCCCAGATCGCGGCACCAGACCCGCAGCAGGTAATCGGCCTCGCCGGTCAGCGTCCAGGCGCTGATGATCTCCGGCCGGGTGGACACGAGCGAGGCGAAGGCGCGCGCCGCCTCCGGGGCGTGGCTGGCCATCTGCACCTGAACGAAGGCCTGCACTGCAAGGCCCAGCCGCGCCGGATCGACCCGGGCGGCGTAACCGATGATGTAGCCGGCAGCCTCGAGCCGCTGCCGCCGCCGCCCCGCCTGGCTGGCCGAAAGACCGAGCCTGTCACCAAGCGCGTCGGTGGTCAGGTTCGCGTCGCGCTGCAGCTCGGCCAGAAGTCGCGAATCGGTGGCGTCCAGTGTGGGCGAGACTTCTGCGCTCATGGCCGGTTTCCTGCGGATTCTCCGCATGCTTTTAGCGGATTTTCTCGAAGAACGCGCGCATTTCCCGCGCCAAGTGCGGCACAAAACATGCATTCCGCGCACAGGAGAACATCATCATGGGTCCGTTCCCGCACGCAGCGCCCCGCGCCGCGATCACCAAGGACAATCCGGCCGGCACCGACGGCTTCGAATTCGTCGAGTTCGCGCATCCCGAACCCGAGAAGCTGCGCGATCTGTTCCGCATGATGGGCTACACGATGACGGCCCGGCACCGGACGAAGGCGATCGAGCTGTGGCAGCAGGGTGACATCACCTATGTCCTGAACGACGAGCCGGGCAGCCACGCCCGCCGGTTCGTCGAGGAACACGGGCCCTGCGCCCCCTCGATGTGCTGGCGCGTGGTCAATGCGCAGCACGCCTTCGATCATGCCGTGGCGAAGGGGGCGACGCCCTATACCGCCGACGACCGCGCGCTGGACCTGCCGGCCATCGTGGGGATCGGCGGCAGCCTGATCTACTTCACCGACAGCTACGGCGTGGCGAACCCCTATGATGCCGAATTCGACTGGGTGGCGCCCGCCAAGCCCGCGGGTGTGGGCTTCTACTATCTCGACCACCTGACCCACAACGTCCACAAGGGCAACATGGACGTCTGGTTCCGGTTCTACGGCAACATCTTCAACTTCCGCGAGATCCGGTTCTTCGACATCGAGGGCAAGTTCACCGGCCTCTTCAGCCGGGCGCTGACATCGCCCTGCGGCCGTATCCGCATCCCGATCAACGAGGATCGCGGCGAGACCGGTCAGATCGTCGAATACCTCAAGCGCTACAAGGGCGAGGGGATCCAGCACATCGCTGTCGGCACCGAGAACATCTACGACAGTGTCGATGCGATCGCCGAACGCGGTCTGCGTTTCATGCCGAAGCCCCCGATGACCTACTACGAGCAGAGCCACGACCGCGTGCAGGGACACGAGGAGCCGATCGACAGGATGGCGAAGCACGGCATCCTGATCGACGGCGAGGGCGTGGTGGACGGCGGCGAGACGAAGATCCTGTTGCAGATCTTTTCCAAGACCGTGATCGGCCCGATCTTCTTCGAGTTCATCCAGCGCAAGGGCGACGACGGGTTCGGCGAGGGCAACTTCAAGGCCCTTTTCGAGTCGATCGAAGCCGACCAGATCGCGAGGGGCGTGCTGGAACCGACGAAATAACCGAGGGGGCGAAAGTCCACCGAGGGGGGAGGGGGCGGGCGGTGCCAGTGGCGCCGCCCGTTTCCGTTCAGCCGCGGGGCAGCGCGAGGGTCTCGACCCGGCCACCCTTCTGAAGCTGCAGTTCGCTCTGCCCGATGGCGATGACCTGTCCGCCGTCCAGCCGGTCGCCGACGCGCACCTGAACGAACCGCCCGTTGGGCTGGCGGACCAGGGCGTGGCGGTTGTTCGCGGTGCCGTAGACCCCGATCAGGTTCAGCCGGTTCAGGCTGATCGCGCGGGTCACGGTCGCCTGCCGCGCGACCGAGGCGCGGGTCGGGATGTTCGGCACCGCCGACGGGCTGATGTCGGGCTCGTCGTCCTCGATCACCATGTCGCGGCCGCTGTTGCGCAGACCGCCACTGCCCGAACTCGACGGCTGCCTCGGGGCCGCGGCGGCGACGGCGGCGGGCGTCGGCGCCTGTGCCTGTGCCGGTGCGGTCTCCGGTTGAGGTTGGGCGCGGATCGCCGCGGCGACGGCTGCCTCTACCGTGCGGGTGAAGTTCGCCGGCCGCTCCGCCGGGCGGCGCGATATGGCGACGGCCGTTGCGTTGGCGCGGGCGGCTTCCTCGGCGGCCCGGGCGGCGGCGGCCGCCGCTTCGGCCTGGGCGCGCGCCTCGGCCTCTGCCAGGGCAACGATCGAGGCCGGGCGGGCGCGGGGGATGGGGCTTTGCGACCTGTCGCCCGGCTGGGCACCGACGTCCGGGGCAGGAATTGGCGCGATGACCGGCGCGGCGGCGGCGGGCGGCCCTTCGGTCGCAGGCGCCGGTGCGGGCGCCGCGGCCGGCTGGGTCGGTTCCGGTTCGGTCGGCGTTCGCGTCGCGGCGGGCAAGCCGGCGCGCGGTTCCGGGCGGGCCTGCGGCCGGAAGCCGGCCAAGGCAGGGATCGCCTCGAAGGTTTCGGCCGGTTCGGGTGCGACCGGGCCGGCGCCCAGAAGGCTGGGCGACCCGGCAGCCGGGGCGGCCGGTTCGGGCTGCGCAGGTTCCGGTTCGGAGGCTGCCGCGGCGACTTCCGGCGCGGGCGCATCGCCGGATGCCGGCGTGTCCTGCCCCGATGCGGCGATCGTCGCAGCGTCGTCGGCCAGACGATCCTCGGCGGCCTCTGCCGCGGGGCCGGCCTCCGGCTCGGCATCGCCGGGGCGCGGAGGTGGCAGCCGCGACGGCCTCCCCGCGACAAGCATCACGCCGTCGGGGGTGACAATGCCCTCCGGCGTGGCAAGGATGGTGCCATCGGGGGCGAAACGATAGACCGCTCCGAACGGCGGCGCACTGGCCTGCACCTGGGGCAGCCCGTCGCCTCCGGCTTCCGGCAGCGATGCGAGGCGCGCAACGGGCGCAGGCGAAAGCGCCGGGTCCGGCAGGGCAAGGAAGATCTCGTCTACGGGTTCGCCAGGGCTTGCCGCGCCGGCAGCCCGCGTCGGCGTGTCGGCATCGCTGATCGCGGATGGCTGCGGCGCCTCCGGCACGGCCGGTTCTTCTTGGGCTGCTTCTGCTACCCTCTCAGCCTCGCCCGGTGCCGCCTCGGGTTCGCCGGTCGCTTCCGTCACGGATGGTGCGGCGTCGGGTTCCGCGCGGGGTTCCGTCGTCAGGGTCGTCGCCGCCGCCTCGGCCTGAGCCGTCTCCGATGCCGGATCCGCCGCGACGGCCTCGGTCTCGGCTGGCGCAGGTGCGTCCGCGGCTTCCGCAGTCTCCAGCCCGGCATCGGCTTCCGCTTCGGCCAGGGCTTCGGCCACGGCGCGGTCGATGTCGGCCACGTCGGGTGTCACCGCTTCCGGTTCGGCGGCCAGTGCGTCCTCCGCTGCCGGCGGCTCGGCCTGGGCCGTCGTGGTGTCCTCGAGGGCTGCCTCCGATTCAGTGTCCGAAGCGGTCCGGGGCAGCGGCTCCGGCGCGCGAACGGTGTCGACACCGCCCAGCCGCGTCGTCTCGGACTCACCAGGGGCAGCATCATCGCTGCGCTGCGGGGTGCCATCGAGAAACAGGGCAGCCCAAAGCCCGACCAGCAGCAGAAGCAGCAGCAAGGCGCCCGTCAGCGCCAACCCGAGAAAGCGCGGCTTGCCTCCGACGGCGGGTCGAGATCCGAAGCGGGCCAGGGCCTCTTCGGGCGGCTTCTGCGTCTGGGGCAGCGGTTGCGGTTGCGGGGCGGCCGCCTTCTGCCCCTGGGCCGGTCTTGCCGGACCGCCCGAGCGCCCCTGCGTTCGAGCCGGCGGCGCGGTGGCGGTCTTGCGCGGTCTCTCCCGCTCGGCGAAGGACTGCAAGGCCTTCGCGACCGAAGGAGGCACGCTCTGCCGGTCCCGCAGGTCGTTGCGCCGCGGGGCCGTGACGGTTTCGCTCTGGGCCGGCGCGGCGGGAGCCGGCGGCTGGACTGCGGGGGCAGCCGGTGCTTCGGCCGCCAGGGTGGCCGCAAGCCGCGCCGGGTCGGGCGGTGTCGCGGCTGGGGTGGGCCTCGGCGCACCGGATCCGGCTGCGCCGGCCAGCACGGGCTCCGGCTGCGGTGCGGTCTGCGGTTGCGGTGCGGTCTGCGGCGCCGGTGCCGGCCTTTCCGGCGCGCTGGTGTTCTGGCCGGCGGACGATACGGCCGGAGCGCCCGTTCGTTTGTCCGCCGCCGATGCCGGGACCGGCCGATCCGTGGCGTCGGGACTCGCCGACTCCCTGTGCGCAGGGGCCGGAGCGGCATCAGCCGGCCCGGATGTCGGCGGCGGGGATGGTGCCGGACGGTCGGCTGCACTTTTGGCGGTGGGCGCACCCTGCGGTTCGGGCTGCGCGACCCTTTCCGCCATTGTCTGCCCCTGCGACGTTCCGGCCTCACCCCCCTTGCGGCCGGGAGGACGTGGCGGCTTCGGCGCTGGCGCGGGCGGCGGTGCCGGCCTCGGCGCGGCCTCGGAGCCGGCGTGCGGCACAGCGGACGGCCTGGCCGGCGCGGGCGGGGGCGGTGCCGGAGTGGCGACTGCGGGCGCTGGCGCCGGCTTCGGCTCCGCAGGGGCCGCAGATTTGGGTGCCGGGGCGTCGGATGTCGAGGCCGCCTGCCCGGGCGGCGCCGCCGGCTTGTCCGCCTGCCGGTTTGCGCCTGCGTCTGCCTCCGCAGCACCATCAACGGCAGGGGGTGCAGCGTCTGTCGGTCGGCCCTGCGACTGCGAGGCAACCGTTGCACGCGGCACGATGCGGATGGGCTCCTGGTCGCGCTGGAACCGTTCCGCATCTGCGGCTCCGCCCGACGCCGCCACGCCATGCCCGAACCAGGGTTCGCCGCCGAAGCGGCCCGGTTCCGGCATCGCGACGAAACCGACGGGGTTGAACCGGTGCTCCTTCGCGAAGGCTTCGGCCTCGGCGAGTGTCTCGCGCGCGACAACGGCCACCTGCACGGTATCGCCGGTGCCGGACCAGTCGAACACCAGATCGTCCACGTCGTAGGGCGTGCGCCCTTCGAGCGCGGCGGCAATCTGACGCCGCCGGTCGCCGGGGCCGGGGCCGGGCGCCTCGATCGCCGTGTAGAGGATCTCGCTGTTCGGGATGACCACCTTGGTGGCAAAACCCTGCGGTTCCAGCCCGGCCGCATTGCGCCGCAGATACGAGACCGCACCGGCAAGATCGGGCTCGTCGGTCGCCACTGCGCCCAGTTCGATCCAGCCCTGCGCCGTCCGGTGCAGCAGGGCGATCCGGTCATGCGCCAGTGTCAGGGCAAAATTCGGTTTCATGTCGCGGGTCTAGCACATGATGAAGCCGGGGAGGGAGTCCGTGGCGGCGATGGGCTGTCACTACAGCAGGAAATTGCCGAATGAAAGGAAAAGACGGTCACGGCTTCTTGCGGAACGAAGGCATCGATCCGATCTTGCGCCGGAACCTTGGAGACGGACCATGAACCGGATGTCGCGCTTCTTTCAGACCGTCGTGCTTGTCGTGGCGGTCGCCCTCGCACCGCTGACGGCCATGGCCGAGCCGATGCGGCTGTCGCTGGTCGGAGAGGGGCAGGTGGAGACGCGGCCCGACATGGCCAGCATCTCGATCGGTGTCGTGACCGAGGCGCGCACCGCTCAGGAGGCCTTGCGCGAGAACTCGGCCCGCGTCGCCGCAGTGCTGGATCGGCTCCGGGGTGCCGGGATCGAGGACCGCGACCTGCAGACCAGCGGCCTCGGCCTCGGGCCGCGGATGGAATACGCGCCGCAGCGCCAACCCCGGGTGGCGGGCTATCAGGCCACGAATACGGTGACGGTCCGGGTTCGCGACCTTGCCATTCTTGGCGGAGTGCTCGACGCCGCGGTGGCGGACGGTGCCAACCAGTTGCAGGGCCTGTCGTTCGGCCTGTCCGACAGTCAGCCGGTGATGGACGAGGCCCGGCGTCGCGCCGTCGCCGATGCGCGTCGCAAGGCCGGGGTGATCGCCGAGGCTGCCGGCGTGAAGCTGGGGGCGATCCGCGAGATCAGCGAATCCGGCGGCTGGCACGCTCCCCAGCCGAGGATGCGCGGCATGGCCATGGAGGCCGCTTCGGATTCGGTTCCGGTCGCCGAGGGCGAGGTCAGCTATTCGGTCTCGGTCTCGATCGTGTGGGATCTGCTGCCGGATTGACCGGGCCGGAAGCGCGGTCATTCCGCGTCGATGCGTCTCATCCCCCGTCGCCGTGGGCGACCTGCGACCCGCCCTCAGGCGGCAATCGGAGGTCTGCCCCATTGCCTGCGCAGCTGCCCGGGACGGTCGCGTCTAGCCGACGGCCCGCGCCAGCGCCTGGTCCAGATCGGCGATCAGGTCGTCGGCATCCTCGATCCCGATCGACAGGCGGACCACGTTCGGCGCGGCGCCGGCGGCCGTCTGCTGTTCGGGCGTAAGCTGCCGATGCGTGGTGCTGGCCGAGTGGATCACCAGGCTGCGGGTGTCGCCGAGGTTGGCGACGTGGCTGAACAGCTCCAGGCTGTTGACGAACTTCACGCAGGCGTCATAGCCACCCTTGATCGCAAAGGTGAACAGCGCCCCCGCGCCCTTGGGGCACACCGTCGCGACCCTGTGGTTCCAGGGCGAGGACTTGAGCCCGGCATAGGTCACCGCCTCGATCCGCGGATCCTTCTCCAGCCAGGCGGCGATCCGTTCCGCATTCTCGACGTGGCGCTGCATCCGCAGGCTGAGCGTCTCTATCCCGAGCAGCGTGTAATGGGCGGCCTGCGGGTTCATCGTCATGCCCAGGTCGCGCAGTCCGATGGCGATGCCGTGAAAGATGTAGGCGAGGTTCCCGAACGTCTCGTGGAACTTCAGCCCGTGATACGCCGGTTCGGGGGCCGAGAGGCTGGGGAACTTGTCGCTGGCCGACCAGTCGAACTTGCCCGAGTCCACGATGGCACCTCCGGTCACGGTGCCGTTGCCGGTCAGGTATTTCGTGGTGGAATGCACGACCAGCGTCGCACCATGCTCTATGGGCCGGCAGAGGTAGGGTGTGGCAGAGGTGTTGTCGACGATCAGCGGCAGCCCGACCCTGTCTGCAACCTTCGCGACCGCAGGGAGGTCTGTGATGTAGCCGCCGGGGTTGGCGATCGACTCGCAGAAGATCGCGCGCGTGTCGTCGTCAACCGCGGCCTCGAGCGCCGCGAGATCATCGAAATCGACGAACCTGGCCGACCAGCCGAACTTGCGGATCGTGTTGTTGAACTGCTGCACGGTGCCGCCGTAGAGCCGGGTCGAAGCGACGACATTGCAGCCGGGCTGCATGAGAGGGAACAGGGCCATGATCTGCGCGGCATGGCCCGAGGAACAGCAGACCGCGCCCACTCCGCCCTCCAGCGTCGCGATCCGCTCTTGCAGGGCCGCGACGGTGGGGTTCGTCAGGCGGGAGTAGATATAGCCCACCTCCTGAAGGTTGAACAGCGCCGCAGCATGGTCGGCATCGCGAAAGACATAGGCGGTGGTCTGGTAGATCGGAACCTGGCGGGCACCGGTCGCCGGATCGGGCCGGGCGCCGGCGTGGATCTGGAGCGTGTCGAAGCCGTAGGTGCGTGTCATGGTCCTGTCCCCCTGCTGCGGTGTCGCGCCGCAGGTTAGGTCGGTGGCCGAACAGTTGCAATCGGACCCGAGTATCGCGGTTCGACGAAGGAAAGACCGTCGGGCGAAAGGCGGTCTTGCAGTCCGACAGTCTGGCCGCGCGACGAGTTGCGGAACGGCCGTGCGGTTTTCCGCCTGAAGGGCAAACGCATTTCTGCCCTCGCACCTGAAGTGCTACCCTTCGCCCTTCGCCCTTCGGCCGGATCCGTCGATCGACATTCCACTGTCGCTTTCGGAGTCGATGCTGGCCTGATTTCTGGTGCGCCCAGGTCGCGCCGCCGCCGTGTGCGATGGAGTGTGCCGCATGTCCTACAGGCTTTTCGTCAGGAACATCACCGGCTCCACTCTGACCGATCAGGGCTTCTGGGTGTCCGAACCGGGCGGCTGGCCGCTCACCTGGGTCTCGGTGCCGACGCTTGGCACCGGCTTCAATCCGGGCAGCCCGGTGATCAGCTCGCTGGGGCAGGGGATGGTGCTGAACGACCGGCTTGTGTTTGCCGGCTGGGGCGGAACCGTCAGCCAACCGAACGTGGAACTCTGGGCATCTGGTGGAACCGCCGCGGGAACTCGCCTGCTCAAGGACGTCAACCCCGGCCTGACGGGCTCGGACCCCTACAGCCTGACCCGCGTGGGCGACAAGGTGTTCTTCTTCGCGCGGGATGCCAACGGAACGGAATTGTGGGTCACGGACGGGACCGAGGGCGGAACGCGAATGGTCCGCGACATTGCGCCGGGTGTGCTGCCCGGCATCATCGATCCGCGGGCGGGAATGTGGGGGCCGGTCGCGGGCAAGGTCTATTTCGTCGCGGACGACCGCGTGAGCGGCCAGGAGCTTTGGGAGTCGGACGGAAGCGTCGCGGGCACGCGTCTGGTGCAGGATCTCGTGCCGGGAAATGACATAATACTCCCGGCGGTGTTCGGGATCCTGCCGGTCAGCGGCGTCGGCATCCGTCTCGAAGGCACACCGGGCCCGGATCGGCTGGTCGGGACGGCGTTAAACGACACGCTTTACGTCGGCGACGGGGCCGACCTGATCTTCGGCGGGGAGACGGCCGCGGATGTGCGCGATGTGATCTACGGCGGCAACGGCAACGACACGATCGACGGCGGGCACGGCAACGACGAATTGCGCGGGGATGCCGGCGATGACGTGCTGATCGGCGGCTTCGGGGCGGACACCCTGATCGGCGGCGAGGGCAACGACCGGCTGGACGGCGGGGCGCTGGGCGACGTGCTGTTCGGCGGGCCGGGGAACGACTATTTCAACGGCGGCTTCGGCTTCGACCGACTGAACGGCGGCGCGGGGGCGGATACCTTCTTTCACCTCGGGGTCGCCGGGCACGGCTCGGACTGGATCCAGGACTACAACGCGGCCGAGGGCGACGTGCTCCAGACCGGGATTGCCGGGGCCACCAAGGCCAACTTCCAGATCAACATCGCCACCACGCCCGGCGCCGGGGCGGCCACCGTGGCCGAGGCCTTCGTGATCTACCGCCCCACCGGCCAGATCCTGTTCGCGCTGGTCGATGGTGCGGGGCAGTCGAGCATCAACATGATCCTCGGCGGGCAGGTGGTGGACCTGCTGGGCTGAGGCGCGGGCCGTCTTGCCCCGAGATTGGCACTTGACCGGGTATAGACGAGAGATAGCATGAGAAGGTTAATGCCCGGCCGCTGGCTCGAGTTACCGGACGGGGTTTCGCTGCCGCCGAACTGAATCTCAAGACTGCATTGCGGATCCCGATCCGCGCCTACGGAGGATTGATACATGTCCGTTCTATCGCTGAACAACGTCAGGATAATAGAGGGGGACACGGGCACTCAGACCCTTCAGTTCACGGTTCGCCTCGATGCCCCCGCCGCGGCGCCGGTGAGCTTCCGCTATTTCACCATCGACGGAACGGCCTCGGCCAATACCCCGCGGGATTACAGTGCCGTCGCGGGCACCGGAACGATTGCGGCAGGCAACACCACGGCGACTGTGAACGTCAGCATCTTCGGCGACACGCTGGTGGAAGGGGACGAGACCTTCTTCTTCGTCCTGCTGCCGAGCAGCGGCGCCACGCTGACCGGCGGCGTGCCGGCCCTGATCGCGACCGCCACGATCGCCGACAACAACGACGGCGTCCCGGACGCACCGGGCGGCGAGCTCGGACCGGCCGCTCCGGTCGCAGGCCCGGTGCCGATGCCCGGGCCCCTGCCGACGCTGCAGATCCACAACTCGTCCATGATCGAGGGCAACAGCGGCAGCGTGGTGATGCGCTTCCTCGTGACGCTGGACCGTCCGGCAACCGCCGATGTGCGGGTCGATTACCACACGCAGGGCATCACCGCCTCGGGATCGACCGGCGATCTGTCGGACCGGACCAGCTCGCTCACGATCCCAGCCGGCCAGCAGGCCGCCTATATCGACGTCACGATCTTCGGCGACACCCAGATCGAGGGCAACGAGACCTTCGAGCTGGTCCTGACGAACCTCCGCAACGCCGTGTTCCGCGACGGCGCGGCGGCGCAGGCGGCCACCGGAACGATCATCGACGACGACGGCGCGGCCCCCACGCTCTCGGGCGGGATCGGAGGTCCAGGCCGGCTCATCTTCGGCCCCGAGAGCGCCGGACCATTGCCGACGGTCACCATCCACAACCTCGCCGTCGTCGAGGGTTCGGGCGCCGGATCGCAATCCGGGCAGATCCTTGTCGTGCTCGACCGGCCCGCCACCGCCCCGGTGACCTTCACGCTGACCAGCATCGACAACACCGCCAGCGTCGGACAGGGCGATTATGCTGCGCTGAACCGGAGCGTGACCATCGCTGCCGGGATGCAGAGCACCTCTGTCCCGATCACGATCTACAAGGACAACCTGATCGAGGGTGACGAGGTCATCCAGGTCGTCGCGCACAGCCTGCGCAACGGACACTTCGCGGGCAACGCGGCCGCCCTGCTGGCAGAAGTCACGATCCGGGACGACAACGCTTCGCCGACACACGGTCCGGGCGGGATCGGCAGCCCCGCCGTGCCGATCGCGACAGCGCCCGGAGGCACCGCGCCGCTGCCGGTGCTTCAGATCCACAACGCCGGCCTGATCGAGGGCAATGGCACCTCGACCTCCCTGATGAGCTTCCTCGTCACCCTCAGCAGCCCGGCGACCGCAGATGTCACGTTCCAGTGGATGACACAGGACGCTACCGCCTCTTCGGTTCTGGGCGACTATCTCGCCATCTCCCCGCGGACCGAAACGATCCGCGCGGGGGAGCAGAGCACCATGCTCCAGGTCACCGTGCGGCGCGACAACCTGCTGGAAGGGGACGAATACTTCAACGTCATCGTCACGAACATCAGCAACGCGCTGACCCGCCACAACGGATCGGGTCTGATCGCGCGGGGGACGATCATCGACGACGACGGCGGGCCGGTGTCCGGCCCCGGCGGGATCGGCACCCCAGGCCTCACCATCGGCGGGCCGCAGCCCGACGTCAGCAACGTCGCACGCGTTCTTTCGACCGCGGTCTTCGAGGGCAATTCCGGCCTCACCACCGCCCGGGTCTTCGTCGTGCTGTCGGAACCGGCCCGCGACACCGTGCGAATGTCCTATCGCACCGTTGACGGCACGGCGACCGCCGGGCAGGACTACAATGCGGTCACCTCGGGCTCGCTGACCATCCAGGCCGGGCGCACCATGGGCTGGGTCGATCTGACGGTGCGCGCCGACACGCTTGTCGAGAGCGACGAGACATTCCGGGTGGAGTTCTTCAACCCGGTAAACGTCGTGTTCGACGGCGGCGGGAATTCGGCCGAGGCGATCGTGACCATCATCGACGACGATTCGGGCTCGACCATGGGGCGCGTTGCCGGACCGACCTTCACCACGCTGTCGGGCTCCAGCAGCGGCCCGGACGATCTGCGCGGCAGCGCCTTCGATGACGTGCTGCGCGGCGGCGGCGGCGACGACATCATCTTCGGCCTGGGCGGAAACGACCGTATCCTCGGCGAGGCGGGCAACGACACGCTGTTCGGCGGTGACGGATCGGATACGCTCAATGGCGGTATCGGCGACGACGTGATCTATGGCGGCACCACCTCTGCCGACCTGCGCGACGTGATCTTCGGCGGCGACGGGAACGACTTCATCGACGGCGGCTGGGGCAACGACGAGCTGAACGGCGACGCAGGCAACGACACGCTGATCGGCGGCTTCGGTGCGGACACGCTTTATGGCGGGGCCGGCAACGACCGGCTGGACGGCGGGCCGCTCGGCGATCTGCTGTTCGGCGGCACAGGCCGCGACTTCCTGAACGGCGGTTTCGGTTTCGACCGGCTGAACGGAGGCGCGGGGGCGGATACGTTCTATCACCTCGGTATCGCGTCCCATGGCTCGGACTGGATCCAGGACTACAATGCCGCCGAAGGCGACGTGTTGCAGACCGGGATCGTGGGCGCCACGAAGGCGAACTTCCAGATCAACTACGCCACCACCCCCGGCGCGGGGGCGGAGGGCGTGCAGGAAGCCTTCATCATCTACCGCCCCACCGGCCAGATCCTGTTCGCGCTGGTCGATGGTGCGGGACAGTCCAGCATCAACATGCTGATCGGCGGGCAGGTGGTGGACCTGATGGCCTGAGCCGTCAGCGTCGTCCGGCGAAGAAGGCGCGGAGGAGTTCCGCGCTTTCCGCCGCGCCTATGCCGTCATAGACCGCCGGCGCATGGTGGCACTGCGGTTGGTCGAACACCCGCGCACCATGGGCGACGCCGCCCGATTTCGGATCCGGCGCACCGTAGTAGAGCCGGGCGATTCGAGCCGCCGAAATTGCCCCGGCGCACATCGGGCAGGGCTCCAGCGTCACCCACAGATCGAAGCCGTCCAGCCGTTCCTGCCCGGTCGCCGCACAGGCCGCCCGGATCGCCAGCATCTCGGCATGGGCGGTGGGATCGGACAGTTCGCGCATCCGGTTGCCAGCCGCGGCAACGATCCGGCCGGCGCGGTCGGCGACAACCGCGCCCACCGGCACCTCGCCGCGGTCGGCGGCGGCGCGGGCCTCGGCCAGGGCGTCTGACATCCGGCTGCGGAAGATCATGCGCCCAGATGCACCGGCCCTGCCCCGCGCGCAAGTGCGCCGCTTGCCGCCTGCCCCGCGGCTGCTATGCTGCGCGGCCGATCCCGGAAGGAGCCGCCATGCCCGACCCCAGCCCGAAAGGCGAGCGCATCGCGAAGGTACTGTCGCGCGCCGGCGTCGCCTCGCGCCGCGAGGCGGAACGGATGATCGCGGCCGGCGAGATCAGCGTGAACGGACAGGTCATCCACAGCCCGGCGCTCGATGTCACGCCGGCGGACCGGATCGCGGTGCGCGGCAAGCCGCTGCCGCCCCCCGACCCGCCCCGGCTGTGGCTGTTCCACAAGCCCGAGGGCGTGGTCACGACGGCCCGCGACGAACAGGGCCGGCGCACGATCTACAATGTCCTTCCCGAGGATCTGCCGCGGGTGATGCCGATCGGCCGGCTCGACCTGAACTCCGAGGGGCTGCTGCTTCTGACCAACGACGGAGCGATCAAGCGGCGGCTGGAACTGCCCGCGACCGGTTGGTTGCGGCGATATCGGGTCAGGGTGCACGGGACGCCGGACGAAGCGCAGCTGGAACCGCTCCGCGCCGGTATTGTCGTCGATGGCGAAACATTCCAACCAATGACCGTCACGCTTGATCGACAACAGGGAGCGAACGCCTGGCTGACGGTCGGGCTGCGCGAGGGCCGCAACCGGGAGTTGCGCCGCGCCATGGACGCGGTCGGACTGGTTGTGAACCGGCTGATCCGCATAAGTTACGGTCCCTTCCGGCTGGGCGAGCTTGTGCCCGGCGCGGTCGAAGAGGTGCGCCCCCGCGTCCTGCGCGATCAGCTTGGCCTCGGTCCGGCCGAGACACCGGCCAAGGCGCGGCGCAGGACGGGGTCTGCCCAGCAGGAGGCGGCGCCCGCTTCGGGGCAGAAGCGGACGCGGGGTGCAGCCGGCAAACCCGCCTCGCACCCGCCGCGTCAGCCGCGCCCGCCGCGTCAACCGCGTCAGCCGCGCCCGCGACAGGGTCGGTAAGGAACGACTGGACCTTCCGGCCCGGTCGCATATAGTTTCGTGGCAGGAACGAATGCAGGGGTAAGTGTCATGGGGTCCGCCGGCGTCCGCCGCACCGCCTTCTTCCTGCTGTTCGCGCTGATCGTCTATTCCGCTGCGACAGGGATGATGTGATGGCCCAGCGTTACGGGGGGCCGCACAGCCCCGGGACCGCGCGGGGGTCGGCACCGGGAACCGGCGGGCCGCTTGCCACGGCGCGGCCGGGCCGGTCGGCCGGACGGGTCAATGCGCTGTTCCTTGCCCCCTTCGCCTTCATCGTGACCGCCTTCCTGCAACCGCCGGCCGGCCTCGCACTGGATCTGGTGGCCTGGGCGGTGCTGATGCTCGCCGCCTGGCTGACGCGCGAGGGCGAACGCGCCCACGAGGCGTGGGAATCGCGCAGCGTGGCCCGGCGACCGGCAATCCCGCGCAAGGCCTTCGCCGCGGTTCTGAGCGGTCTCGGCATCGCTGTCGGTGCCTTCGTGCCCGGCCAGGGCGCGGTGGCCCCGGTGCTGCTCGGGCTGATCGGCGCCGGGCTCCACCTCGTGGCCTTCGGGCCGGATCCGATGCGCGACAAGGGAATGGAAGGCATCGACCGGACCCAGACCGAACGGGTCGCCCGCGCAATCGACGAGGCCGAGCGCCATCTTGCAACCCTGCGCGAGACGGCGCGACGCACCGGTGACCGACAGATCGCGGATGCCGCCGACCGCTTCATCGCGACGGCACGGGGCATGTTCCGCACCATCGAAAACGATCCACGCGATCTGACGCCTGCCCGGCGCTATCTCTCCGTCTATCTCCAGGGCGCGCGTGACGCGACCGTGCGATATGCCGATCTGACCGCGCAACGCCCCGACCCGCAGGCGCGCGCGGCCTACCTGGAGCTGCTGAACGACCTCGACTCGCGCTTTGCCCAGCGCACCGAGGCACTTCTGGGCAACGACCGGACCAATCTGGATGTGGAAATCGAGGTGCTGCGCGAGCGTCTTGCCCAGGACGCACCGTTGTCGCGCTGACCGGACTGGAGATGGACAGGACAATGCCCCAGACAACCCGCTCTGCCGCCGAAGCCACCCTTGCCGAGATCGAAGCGGTGACCGCCCTGGTCCTGCCGGACCCGGATGCGGCGATCGTGCCGCTCGAGGCCGCAAGTGGCGATCGGGCCGAAGCGATCCGCAGACGGATGGACGAGATCGACCTGACCAGCACCCAGTCGATCATCGCCTTCGGCTCGCGCGCGCAGTCGGAACTTCAGGTCATCAGTCAGGAAATGCTGACCGATGTCCGCAACAAGGATGTCGGGCCGGCGGGCGATGCGCTCGGGCAGATCGTCACCACGATCCGCGGCTTCTCGGTCAGCGAACTGGACGTGCGCCGCAAGCGCAGCTGGTGGGAACGCCTGACCGGCAAGGCCGCACCCTTCGCCCGTTTCGTCGCCCGGTTCGAGAAGGTCCAGGAACAGATCGACCGCATTACCGAGAACCTGCTCGGCCATGAGCACAAGTTGCTGAAGGACATCAAGGCACTCGACAAACTGTATGAAAAGACGCTGGATTTCTACAACGAGCTTGCACTCTACATCGCGGCCGGCGAGGCCAAGCTGAAGGAGATCGACGAGAGGATCATCCCTGCGAAGGAGGCCGAGGTTGCCGCCGCCGCCGAGTCCGACCAGGTGATGGCGGCGCAGGAGCTGCGCGACCTCCGGGCCGCACGGGACGATCTTGAACGCCGGGTTCACGACCTCAAGCTGACACGGCAGGTGACGATGCAGTCGCTGCCGTCGATCCGGCTGGTGCAGGAGAACGACAAGAGTCTCGTCACCAAGATCAATTCCACCCTCGTCAACACCGTGCCGTTGTGGGAAACCCAGCTCGCCCAGGCGGTGACGATCCAGCGGTCGCGCGAGGCGGCGGAGGCGATACGGGGCGCGACCGACCTGACCAACGAGTTGCTGACCGCCAATGCCGAGAACCTCCAGCAGTCCAATCGTATCGTGCGCGAGGAGATGGAGCGCGGCGTGTTCGACATCGAGGCAGTCAAGAAGGCCAACCAGACGCTGATCGCGACCATTCAGGAAAGCCTCCAGATCGCGGACGAGGGCAAGCGGCGTCGCCGCGCTGCCGAAGAGGAACTGGTGAAGATGGAGGCGGAACTGCGCGACACGCTTGCCGCTGCCCGGGCCCGCCCGGCGCAGGCGTGAACCGGGTCTCGTGATCAGCACCTTGCGCCTTCTAGCGCTCTGGTCGCTCGCCGCCGCGGTCCTCGCCGGGTGCGAGCCGCTGCCGCCCGCGCCCGGCCCCGCTGTCCGCCCCGCGCCAAGGGTCGAAGCGCCGCCTGCCCCGTCCCCGCGCAGCGTTGCGGTGCGGGATCATTTCGCCCGGGTCCAGACCGACCTGCTGCGCCAGGGCCTTCTGCGCACCGACGGGGGTGGCGCGGATACCCCCTTTGGTCCGCGGCAGGTGGTCGAAAACTTCGTGCGCATCGCGCTGCATGACGAATATGTCTCGTCCGGCGGCCGGCTGGTGGCATCCGCGACGCCTGCGCCGCTGCGGCGGTTCGAGGCGCCGGTGCGGATCGGCCTGCGCTTCGGCGCGTCCGTCCCGGCGCCCCAGCAGGCCCGGGACCGGGCATCGGTGGCTGCCTATGCCCAGCGCCTTGCCCGCGCGAGCGGCCATCCGATCCGTCTGACCGACCAGAACCCGAACTTCTGGGTCTATGTCGTGTCCGAGGACGAGCGGCCCGCCCTCGGTCAGGAATGGGCCGGCCTGTTCCCCGGCCTGACCGCGCAGGATCTGCGGCCGGCAACGGGCATGGGGCTGTCCACCTTCTGCATGGTGATCGCAATTTCTGCCGGCGACAGTCCGGTCTATACGGGCGCGCTGGCGGTGATCCGGTCCGAACTGCCGGACCTTCTGCGCCTGTCCTGCCTGCACGAGGAGATCGCCCAGGGCCTGGGCCTTGCCAACGATGACCCGCGGGTGCGGCCGTCGATCTTCAACGACGACGAGGAATTCGCGACGCTCACCCGGCACGACGAACTTCTGCTGCGCATCCTCTACGACCGGCGGCTTCGCCCCGGGATGCGCGAACCCGAGGCGCGGCCGATCGTCCGGCAGATCGTCGCGGGGCTGCTCGGCCCGGCAAGTTGATGTAGTCTTTGCAGGATTCGTCCGGAAGGAGTGACGGCCATGGTCCTCGGATTTCTCAAGGGACAGTTCATCGATGTCATCCACTGGGTCGATGACACACGCGACACGATGGTCTGGCGCTTTCCGCGTCACGGCCACAGCATCATGTATGGCGCCAAGCTGACCGTGCGCGAAGGCCAGGCGGCAGTCTTTGTCCACGAGGGCCAGTTGGCCGACGTGTTCGGTCCCGGTCTCTACATGCTGGAAACCAACAACCTGCCGATCCTGACCGCGCTTCAGCACTGGGACCACGGCTTTTCCTCGCCGTTCAAGTCCGAGATCTACTTCGTCAACACGACCCGCTTCACCGGGCTGAAATGGGGCACCCGCAATCCGATCATCACCCGGGATCCCGAGTTCGGCATGGTCCGCCTGCGGGCCTTCGGAACCTTCACCATGCGCGTCACCGATCCGGGCCGCTTCATGACCGAGATCGTCGGCACCGATGGCGAATTCACCACCGACGAGATCGCCGTGCATATCCGCGATGTCATTGTCGAGGCGTTCGGCCGGGTTGTCGCGGCCTCGCACATTCCGGTTCTGGACATGGCGGCGAACACCCGCGAACTGGGTGGGCTGGTCGGCAAGGCGATCGGCCCGCTGGTCGAACAATACGGCCTCAGCGTGCCCGATTTCTTCATAGAGAACATATCGTTACCCGAGGAGGTCGAAAAGGCGCTGGACCGCCGCACAGCGATGGGCGTGGTAGGGGATCTGTCGAAATACACGCAGTTCGCCACCGCCGAGGCGCTGGGAACCGCGGCGGCGACGCCCAATTCCGGCCTCGGGGCCGGGATAGGGGCCGGAATGGGCATGGTCATGGGCCAGCAGATCGCCGCGGGCGGCGCGGGCCCGTGGGGTCAGGCCGCGCCACCGCCTCCCCCGCCGGCCGAGGCGCTCTGGCACATCGCCGAAGCCGGCCAGACCCTCGGCCCCTACAACCGCGGCATGCTCGCACAGATGGCGCAGGAGGGACGGTTCACGCGCGAAAGCCTGGTGTGGACACCCGGTCAGGACGGCTGGAAACCGGCAGGCAGCCTTGCCGCGCTGGCTCAGATCTTCACCATTCAGCCCCCACCCCCGCCGCAGGCGCCGACCTCCGGCTGAACGATGCCCGCCGAACAGGAACACCGCTGGCCCTGCACGGCCTGCGGGGCCGATCTGACCTTCGCGCCGGGTCAGCGCCGACTTGTCTGCACCTACTGCGGGCACGAGCAGGAGATTCCCGAGGCGCCGCAGGCGACCCGCAGCAAGGCGCTGCGCGAGCTCGATCTGCAGGCGGCGCTGGCCGGCGGCCTCGGTTCGGCCGACACCGAGGAGGTGCGGCTGACCCGCTGCACGGGCTGCGGTGCCGCGTTCGAATTCGACCCCGCCGTGCACGCCAAGGAATGCCCGTTCTGCGCGACGCCGGTCGTGGTCGGCACCGGCACCAGCCGCCAGATCAAGCCGCAGGCGCTGATCCCCTTCCGGCTGACCGAGCGTGAGGCGCGCGAGGCGATGGTGCGCTGGTTGGGCAGCCTGTGGTTCGCGCCGTCGGGGTTGCAGGACTACGCCTACAAGGGCCGCGCACTGAGCGGGATCTATACCCCTTGGTGGACCTTCGACGCCGCCACCCGCAGCGCCTATGCTGGCGAACGGGGCGACGCCTATTTCGAAACCCGCACCGTGACCGTCAATGTCAACGGCCGGATGGAACGGCGTCAGGAACAGGTCCGCCGCATCCGCTGGACCCCGGTGCGGGGCCATGTGAGCCGTTTCTTCGACGACCTGCTGGTGCTTGCCTCGCGAGCCTTGCCCCGGTCGCATCTCGAGGCGCTCGACCCGTGGGATCTGGACGCGCTGGAGCCCTACCGGCCCGATTTCCTGTCGGGGTTCCGGGCCGAGGGCTATACCGTCGCCCTGCCCGAGGCGCATGCGATGGCCCGCTCGCGGATGGAGGCGCAGATCGCCGCGGATGTGCGCCGCGCGATCGGCGGGGACGAACAGCGCATTGCGCGCATCCACACCGATTTCTCGGCCGAGACCTTCAAGCACATCCTGCTGCCGGTCTGGCTGGCCGCCTATCGCTACAACGGGAACAGCTATCGCTTCGTCGTCAACGGCCAGACCGGCAAGGTGCGTGGCGAGCGGCCTTGGTCGGTGTGGAAGATCGCCGGCGCCGTTGCGGCAGTGCTGCTGATCGCGGCGGCGATCGCGCTGGCCTCCGAGATGGGAAGGTGACCGGGCTGCCGCGCCCGGATTGCCGGCCTGGGCGAGCGGCGGGCCGGGCCGCATGCTGCGATGCCGCGTGTCAGGCAGCCCCAGCCAAAGCACCAGATCGGATCCCGGGGGTTTCCCTTGGGCACGCATATCGCCTATACGAGCGAGCCGGGGCACCGAAGGCTGCAAGGCGCACCGAAGACGGCAGGTCGCGCGCATGTGGTCCGGCGCCGGGCGGAGCAGGGTTCCGGCCACGACGCGGCAGGTCGGCCCTAGCGGCGCGGTCCGCGGGCATTGCTGCAGCGCAGCGCAAAGGAGAGGCTTGCGAGCAAGTCGAAGGCAGCCATGACCGAAAGCCAGCGCAAACGGGTTTCCGTCGCGCCCATGATGGACTGGACGTATTGCGCATAGAGAACAACATCTTACAGGCAGTCGTGTGCAGCGCGTGCTCACGTTCTGATCGCAAGATTTCGCGCTCTGGCGTAGGCCAGAGTAGGTCCTTTGGATGACTGGGCCGACCGGAATCTCGAGCTGGCTGGACGCGGCTGGGATGCAGGTTCCACCTATCCTCCCAGACTACTCGCCGGCTTCCGCAGCTTCGGAACGGACCGCCGATTGCCCTGCCGCCGCCGCGCAAGACGCAGGCGTCGCCAACCTGTCGCGCGCACTCCGATCACGCGGTCCGACGTAGTCGCCTGTGCCAGGTGATGAGCGAAGCGCGGACGACTGGGACAGCACCTCTGGCCTGGTCGGCGCTCTGCCGGATCGGGGATCGATTTTGGTCCAGTCCACCTCGCCTATTCGGTTCGGCCCAAGAGCTGGAACGTGCCGACCCGTTTCTCGTCCCGCATGAACGCCTCGCACGCCTTGTCGAGTGATCCGTATCGGTCGCGGAAGCTGGCCATGAAGCGGGCGTGGCTGTCTTCCGAATGCCATCGGTCGATCGTGACGTACCGTGCCGGAACCGCTGGATCGTGAAGGAGGTCGGTTCCGGCATAGCCTTCGCCCAGGGCGAAAAGCCGGGCCCGGTCACCGCCAGGCCCGTAGGCTTGCTCGAATGCCTTCCGAAGCTCGTCAGGGACATCGTAGTCCCAGATGATCACATGCATGCAGGGACGCCTCTGCAGGCTGATCTGGCGGCAATGGCAGGTTCTCGGCGTCGGCCTCGCGGAGTCGATGGCGAGCCGCTCGGCTTCGGCGCGTTCGCGACCGCGCTCGGGCAATGCCGGCACGTAGTCGGTCGAGACGACGTCGCACCAGCGGCGCGCGGCCGCCAGTGACGCATTGCCGTTGCCGGCGGCAACGTCGAGTATCCGCTGTCCCGAGCGAACGTCGAGGGCTTCGCAAAACTGCTCGCCCACGATTTGCAGGGTCGTGCCCACGACCGCATAGTCGCCGGAGGCCCACGCCCCCTGCTGGCGGGCCTTGACCGCGCCGAGATCAACCGGCGCGGGATGCACCAGGCTCGCGAGACTTGAAGATGTGGTCATGATTGCGTTCCGTTCGGGCGGTTCGAAATCCTCGCTGGCGTGCGTGCCCGTATCGCGCCAGCCAGCACGACGCGCCATTGCGCCGCGGCCTGGTCTGCACTGATACAGGCCGCCCGCGGAGCCATCGTGGGAAACGGCATGGAAAGGCCCGTGGAATAGGATGCGGGGAAGTGCGGCAGCAATCGCGAGATCCTCAACACCGGCTCACCGCTCATCGTGGGGGAGCCGCATGAGCTGCCGCCAGTCCCGAAGCTGGGAGGGATAGACCGTCGCGGACTGCGGGTCCCGAGAAACGAACCGTCGCGTCAGTTCAACGCCCCGTGCCACAGGCTGGCAGTTCCTGAGATCGCGTCCGGCCAGAACGTCGCTTCGGCATGCGCGCAAGGCAGATCGTCGCGCCGCCCTGGAACTGGCCGCAGAAAATGCTGGTCGCGGGCAACCTCAGGAATCGGCGGGGATGGGTTTGTCGCTGGCGGGTCCACCGAACACGTCAGCCCACTGTTCGCCAGCTGCTTCGCGGGTGTCCTCCGGATGCGTCGGGAGATCCTGCCGCTTCAGACGCTCCAGAATCCAGGTCGTGGCAGGCCCCAGGATCGCGTCCGCGCGGTGCAGTGCGTTCACCGGCAGCGTTTCGCCCGGGTGCTCGACCGCCTCCAGATGCAGAGGCGCCAGTCTGCCGGCCGCAATGTCCTCGCCGACGAGATGGGCAGGCATCGAACCCCAGCCGAGCCCTTCGCGCAGGAGCTCGCGCTTCGCCGCGAGATCGGACACGCGCCAGGTCCGTCTCGAGAACACCCCGAAGTCCTGTCCGTCGGTAAGCCGGCTCCGGTCGGTCAGGACGATCTGAACGAAGTCCCGCGTTGCCGCCGTCGGGATGGGCGCCGGGAGCAGGGCCAGCGGATGGTGGGGGGCGGCAACCAGCACCGACAGGACACCTGGAATGGAATGGCTTGTCAGCCCCTCGGGCACGGCAGGCAGCGTGGCGACGCCGAGCGCACACCTGCCCTCGAGGACGAGGTCGGCAACACTGCCGAGCGTATCGACGAACAGCCCCACGGCCACCGTCGGGAATGCTTCATGCAGCTCCTTCAGCACCTTCCCGATCACGGTGATCGGGTACATGGCGTCGACGGCAAGCGACAGTCTCGCCTCGAGACCCCGGGACATCGCCGTTGCATGGGCCTTCAGCCTCTCGGTCCTGAGGACGATCTCGCCGATGTCTGTGGCCAACGTCTGCCCGGCTGGGGTCAGTCTCGGTCGATAGCCGTCGCGGCTGAAAAGCTCGACTCCGAGACTCTGCTCCAGCGCCGAGATCGTGTAGCTCACCGCCGACTGGGCCCGCCGGTAGCGTCGCGCCGCGCCCGAGAAGCTGCCCTCGTCGACGACCGCCAGAAAGATCCGAAGCTGATCGAGCGACAGGTTGTCGATGTTCACGCGTTCGCCTTCGGCCAGCACCGGCACTCTATCAGAAAACTCGATGGAAGCGATCGGATGATCGCGAGATTTCTTCCATCCGGGGACCGTCTAGATGTGCTGCGTCCGACAGGGCCTGCGTCGATCACGTCGCTTCGGGATCCGGTCGGTCCACAACCGCCACGCAAGCGAGCATCGAGCGCCTGGCACTGACGTGCGGCGCCGGACGCACCGCTGCGACATCTGAAAGGAACACAGCATGAAACGAACGACCATCGGGATCATCGTCGGATCGGTCCGGGAGGGCCGGTTCGCCGATCACCCCGCCCACTGGATCCACGATCTGACGCGCGCGCATCCGGCCCTCTCGGCCGAGCTGATCGACGTCCGGGACTATTCGTTGCCGATCTTCGCGGAGGTCCTGGCACCGGCATGGGGACCAAGCCGCCACCCCAGCGCCCTGCGCTGGCAGGAGAAGGTGGCGTCGCTCGACGGTTACATCATGGTCACCGCTGAGTACAACCGTGGCCCCTCAGCATCACTCAAGAACGCGCTCGACTACGCCTATCGCGAGTGGAACAACAAGCCCGTCGCCTTCGTGGGATACGGCAGCGTCGGCGGCGCGCGCGCGATCGAGCAGCTGCGCCTGAACGCCATAGAGCTGCAGATGGCGCCGATCCGGACCGCCGTCCACATTCCCTGGCCCGTCTACGAGGACGTGCAGAGCGGCCGAAATCTCGCCGAGTTCGAGTTCCTGAACGAGACCGCCGCCGAGTTGCTGGATCAACTCGCCTGGTGGGCGCAAGCGCTGAAAGCCGCGCGCGAGGTTGCGCTGGATCCCGCCCCTGAAGCCCGGCCGCTGAGCGAATCGGAGCGGCTCCAGGCCGCCGAGTAGTATCCGCCATCGTGTACCATGCCCCCTTGTCCACCCGGTTGGGGGCGACCGATCCAACCCTTGACGGGAGACCCTACATGACCTTTCCACTCGACGCCTACCTCGCGAGACTTAGTCTCGCAAAACCAAATGCCAGCCTGTCAGCGCTCCGGCAGGTGCAGAACAACCAGCAAAAGACTATCCCCTTCGAGAACATCGACCCGCTTAGGGGCATCGTTCCGTCGCTGGATCCGGAAGACCTGTTCCACAAACTCGTTTCAGAGCAGAGGGGCGGATACTGCTTCGAACTGAACGGTCTCTTCGGCGAGGCGCTGCGCGCGCTCGGCTTCGCCATCCAGCCGGTTCTCGCGCGCGTCCGGCTGGGAGCTCCGGTCGGCGGACCGAAGGCTCACCTAGCCTGGATCGTCACCCTCGACGGCGAGGAATGGCTGGCCGACACCGGCTTCGGTGGCCCGGGCCCACGTCATCCGATCCGCGTGGTGCCGGGGCTGGTGCAGACCGAGGAATACGAGAGTTTCCGCTTGGTCCCAGACAGCGCCACGGGCGATCTTGTCCTCGAGCGCATGGAACCCAAGGGGTGGTTCGCGCTCTATTCCTTCGACCGTGCCCCGGTGGCGGCGAGCGACATCGCTGCCGGCAACTTCCTCTCTGCCAAGTGGACCGGCCTTTCGCCGTTTCCGGACAACTTGATGATGAGCATCCGTACCGCGGACGGTCGTGTGAGCGTGTTCAACCGGACAGTCACGCAGGTCGTCGGCGGCGGCGCCGCGACCCGAAGGCGCCTCGGCACGCCGGACGAGCTCGGGGCGCTGATGAAGGCTGACTTCGCGCTCGACCTTGATTCGCGTTCGGTGCGCGAGATCTGGCTCCGGCTTGAGGCGCGAGAGCCCGGCGTGGCCGCGTGAGACCGCGCTGACGCAGGCGGGCACGCCGCGCCTGCGTCACGTTTTTCCCGAATCCCCGGCCCGACCACGCCGCTTGGCGCTTCGGGCTCCGGCGCGGTCTTACCCGCCGGCAACGCAAAGGACCCGAAACATGGACATCTACGCACTAGTCAAGTTCCTGCATATCGCCTCCGCCATGATCTGGATCGGCGGCGGGTTCTGCCTCATGGTGATCGCTCTGGTCGCGGACCGTCGCGCCGACGACGAGGGCCTGCTCCGCGTCATGCAGACGGTCGTGATGCTGGGCAATACGCTCTTCGTTCCGGCCGCCCTGCTGACGCTCTTGTTCGGCTCGGTGATGGTCTGGATGGCCTGGAGCGTCACGGACTTCTGGGTCATGCTTGCCCTCGGAGGCTTCGCGACGTCCTTCCTGTTGGGCAGCGCGGTGATGAAACCCCACGCAGACAGGCTCACCGAAGCGGCCGCGCGCGAAGGCGCAAGCCCTGCCGTGATCGCGCGATGCCGTCGGAT
The DNA here is from genome assembly GCA_046295655.1 of Gemmobacter sp. Lineage (GTDB taxonomy): Bacteria > Pseudomonadota > Alphaproteobacteria > Rhodobacterales > Rhodobacteraceae > JBKBMT01. Next base: position 78,229 of record JBKBMT010000003.1, read on the forward strand.
CGTCCAGATCGCGAAGTTCGACTATGTCATCCTGTTCATGATCACTGCCATTATGCTGCTTAAGCCGAGGCCCGAGGACTATCTCCTCCTCTCCATATTTGCCGTCGTCCTGGCAGGCGCAGCGCTCCTGTTCCTGTTGCCCCGGCGCTCGGTTCGGCTCGGTTCGGCGACCGACGAGGCTGGTTTGTAACCTGCCTCAGTGGCCCCGCGGTGGCGCCGACCGCAATCGGTCGGTGCCACCGCTCCGGCGCGGCGCAGCATCTTCCAGTCCTTGTGCCCGGTCACCAAAGCAACCTGTTCGATGGACAGACCGACCTCGAACAGGCGGCTCGTGCCTTCGTGGCGCAGGTCGCGAAAATGCAGATCCTTCAAGTCGGCATCGGCGCAGGCTCGACGAAACGCGGTCCCCACGGACTTCGAGTTGTAGGGGAAAATCGGCCCCTTCGCCTGTCCGAGATGCTTGGCCTGCGCCATGACGAGGGCCCATGCATCGAACCCGGTGGCGGCGAAGAGTGGGATCCGCTGGTCGTTGCCGGCCTTGTTGCGCGTGTCCTTGCAGTCGCGGATCAGGAGCATCCGGCGGTCCATGTCGAGGTCACTCCAGTCTGCGCGGCAGATCTTGTCCAGCCGCAGGGCGGTGGCTATCGCGAACTGCACGATGCGCGTCATGGGCAAAGTCAGACGCGCATTCTCGGCAACGCATCGGAAGAGGCGGCCCAGTTCAGCTGTCGTGGAGCGTCGGTCGCGCTCGATACCCTTGCCGATGAGACCAAGCCGCTTCAGTGCAACGCGAGCCAGATCGACGCCTTCAACGCGAATCTCCAGTCCATGGACGGCGGCGGCATGGGTCAGGATCATCTTGATGACGCGATCTCGATGCCGAGCGTCACGGGTCCGGCGCCTTGGTCTGCACGCGTGCGGCCATACTCGATCAGCTTGTGACGATCGAGATACCCGATCTTCTCTTTCCCGAGGTCGCGCTTCAGCGTCGCGAGTGTCGTCGCCGTGGCTCGCGTCGGGGTGGTTTCCCTACGGCGGCCATATCGGCTATATGGAGGTCAATCAGGTCACCGAAAGTGTTCAGGCGGGCCACGGGCGATGGGTTGGGCGGCAGCCCCTGATCGACCCGGGTCTCCGCCTGGCGGGCCCAACGATTGGCGTCGTCACGGCGTGAGGAACGTCTCGTTCGCGTAGCGGCCCTTCCGTCTGATCTGGACCCGGTAGGCACCGGAGGGAAGCTTGGTGATCGAGGGCATTTTCGTGTGCGCTATGTGTCCAGTGAGTCGTCGAAACGGGGGATATTTGGGGGCTATCACGGCGTAGTCTGGCGTGGACACCACTCGTTCCAACGGATTGAAAATACAAGAAAAATGACAGAAAATCAATCACATAGACTGTCCGTCGCGCCCATGATGGACTGGACCGACCGGCATTGCCGGGCCTTTCACCGCGTGCTCAGCCGGCGGACGCAACTTTATACCGAGATGGTGACGGCGCAGGCCGTCGTTCACGGAGAACGCGAGCGGCTTCTCGGCTTCGACGCGGCCGAGCACCCGGTCGTGCTTCAACTCGGCGGGTCGGACCCATCGCTGCTGGCACAGGCGGCGCGGGCCGGTGCGGATTTCGGATATGACGAGATCAACCTGAACGTAGGCTGTCCGTCGGACCGGGTGCAGTCGGGCTGTTTCGGTGCGGCGCTGATGCGCGACCCGGCGCTGGTTGGCGATTGCGTGGCGGCGATGACGGCCGCGCAGCCGCGGCCGGTCACGGTAAAGTGCCGGATCGGCGTCGACGATCAGGCGCCCGAGGAGGTTCTGCCGGCCTTTGTCGAAACCGTGTCGCGGGCCGGTGCCGACCGGTTCGTGATCCACGCCCGGAAAGCCTGGCTCAAAGGGCTTTCGCCGAAGGAGAACCGCGAGATACCGCCGCTGCAGCCCGAACTGGTGCTCGACCTGAAGGCCCGGTTCCCGCATCTGCGCGTCGAGATCAACGGCGGCATCGCAACCCTCGACGAAGCCGCGGATTGGCTGGGACGGGGCCTTGACGGAGTGATGATCGGCCGCGCCGCCTATCACGACCCCTTCGGCATCCTTGCCCGTGCCGACACGCTTCTGACCGGCGAGACGGCGCAGGTCGCGACCCCGCAGGAAGCGGCCGAACGGATGCGGCCCCTGATCGCGCAGCACCTGGCCCGGGGCGGCCGGCTGCATCAGATCACCCGGCACATGCTGGGTCTTTTCGCCGGACGGCCGGGGGCGCGGGTCTGGCGACGGATGCTGTCGGAGGGCGCGGGCCGTCCCGATGCCGGTCTGGCGCTTTACGACGCCGCCTGCGCCCAGGTCGCCGAGGCCGCCGCGCGTGCCGCCTGAGCGGTCAGAGGAAATCCTCCTCGGCACCGGTGACGTCGATGCCCATCGCCTCGAGCCCCGCCTCGAGGTTTTCGGCCAGATGCGGCATGCCGGTCAGATAGGTCTCGGTCGGGACGGTCGCCTCGGCGAATGCGGTCTCGACCGCCTGGGCGAAATCCTCGGGGTCGAAGGCACCGCGGCCGATCCAGGCGAGTGCGGTCAGATGCGCCTTCTCGTCGTCGTTCAGACCCGCAATGAAGGCGCGCAACTGCGCGTCGCTGCCGCCGTTGCGGGCAAGAAATACGATATGGACCACCTTTTCGGGACTGATTTCCAGCATTGGCGTTCCTTCCCCGGGACGAAGCACCGTCGCCGGAGTTTCGTCGCGCCCGCGACGTGGCGCAAGTGCAATCGGCTTTCGCCGACGCTTTCGCTCTGGCAAGGGGCGGCGGGGCGTCGTAACGCAGATACGGCTCGTTCCAACGGACAAAGGCAATGCCCGACCTCTATCTGCTCATCTGGGCCGCGCTCACGCTCGGGCTGATCGGCGCCTTCTCGGGCGTCATCGCGGGACTGCTGGGCGTGGGCGGGGGCATCGTGCTGGTGCCGGCCTTCTTCTACGCCTTCCGGGCGCTGGGCTACGACGGCCCGCAGCTGATGCAGATCTGTCTCGGAACCTCGCTCGCGACGATCGTCTTTACCTCGATCCGCTCGGGGCTCGGGCACCACCGGCGCGGGGCCGTGGACAGGGGAATCGTCCGGGCCTGGGCGCCGGGGATCGTGGCAGGCGTGATCCTGGGCACCCTGGTTGCGGCCCGTCTGCGGTCCGAGGCGCTGCAGGCGATCTTCGGCGCGCTGGCGTTGCTGGTCGGGCTCTACATGGCCTTCGGCCGACCCGACTGGCGGCTGGCCGAGGCGATGCCATCTGGTCTGCGACGCGCGGTCCTGTCCCCGATGCTCGGCTTTCTTTCGGTGCTGATGGGAATCGGCGGCGGCACGTTCGGCGTGCCGCTGATGACGCTGCATTCGGTCCCCATCCACCGCGCGGTCGGGACAGCGTCGGTGTTCGGGCTGGTGATCGCCTTGCCGGCCGTCATCGGCTTCCTTCTGACCCCGACGACGGACGCGCCGCCCCTGACCCTGGGCGCGGTCAACCTGCCGGCGTTCGCCATGATCCTTGCGGTTTCGCTCTGGACCACGCCGCTCGGGGTGAGGCTGGCCCATTCGATGAACCCCGTGCCGCTGCGGCGGGTGTTCGCGGTGTTCCTGATCCTTGTTGCGCTCAACATGCTGCGCAAGGTCGCGGGTCTGTAGCGGGCCGCCGAGGCGCGGCCCGGTTCAGCTCTCGCGGGCCAGCCAGCCCCGGCGTCCGCCACGGCGGCGGTGCAGCGCCTGTCCCCGGCCCGGCAGGTCGGCCATGATCGCCGCCCGCGCCGCATGGGTCATCGCGGACCAGCCCGCAATCTCCTGCAACGTGCGGTGACAGCCGATGCAGATGCCCGCCTCGGTATGCATGACGCAGACCTTCACGCAGGGACTTTCGATCTCGTCCCGCCGCCAGACCTCGGCCTCGTCCTTCACGCGCCACTCCGCTCGATATGCGCCAGCCGGTCCAGCGCGCCCTGAAGGATATAGCCCGCAGCGACATGGTCGATCACCTCGGAACGACGCTTTCGCGACGTATCCGCCTCGATCAGTGCCCTTTCTGCCGCAACCGTGCTGAGCCTCTCGTCCCAGAAGCCGATCGGCAGCGGCGTAAGCGCGGCCAGGTTGCGGGCGAAGGCCCGGGTGGACTGGGCGCGGGGGCCCTCGGACCCGTCCATGTTCCGCGGCAGGCCGAGGATCACGCCGGCCAGCGCCCGGTCCGACAGAAGCGACAGAAGCACCGCCGCATCCTGCGTGAACTTCCGCCGGCGGATCGTCAGCAGCGGGGTCGCGACGCGGCGCAGCCCGTCGGAAACCGCAACGCCGATGGTGCGGGTGCCAAGGTCCAGCCCCGCCAGACCGCCGGAGCGCGGCAGCGCGGCGGCAAGATCCTCGATCGCGTCATGCACACTCAATCGGCGATTCCCGCATCGCGGGCAGCAGCGGAAATCTCGGCCATGTCGGCGGCATCGGCGGAAAAGACCTCGCGCGCCTCGGTCCAGATGCGCCGCGCGGCCTCGGTCTCGCCCAGCACGCCGTAGGCCCGGATCAGCCTTGCCCAGTCCTCGGCCGGGCCGCCCTCCGACGCCAGCCGCACCTTCAGCCCCTCGACCATGCCGCGGATCATGGCCATCCGCGCCTCCGGGTCCAGCGCTGCGGCGGCCTCCACGTCGGCGGCGTCCGGGCCGGGCGCCGCGGCGGCAAGCGGTGGGATCTGGAAATTGTGCACCCCTGCCCGCCAGGCGGCATCGGGCAGCTGCGCACGCAGGGGCGGGACCCAGGGCGCGTCCTCGCGGCTGTCGGCCCAGAGCCCGCGCCAGATCGGAAACGCAAGGTCGGGCCGGTCTACCTGCATCAGCATCAGTCCGGTGTAGTAGCGCGCCAGCCCGTTGCGCGGGTCGGCGCGCAGCACCTGGGCCAGCACCTGTTCCGCCTCGGGCGAGACATAGCCGCCGGTCGCCAGGATCATCAGCTCGGCCAGCAGCATCCGGTCCTGCGCGGTTGCATGTGGTCCCCGAAGCGCGATGACCCGCTCCTGCGCCCGCGCGGCCGCTGCAAAGTCACCCGCCGCCGCCTCGTTGCGCGCGAGAAGCTCCTGTCCGCGAAGATCGTCCGGCCGCCCCGCCACCACCTCGCGCAGCTGCTCGAGCAGCGCCGCGTGCTGCGGTTCCAGCGGTTCCGGCGGGGCCAGGAAAGCCCGGGCATCGGCCTCGGCCTCGGCCTGGCCGGGGCGGGACTTGCGCAGTTCCTCGGCCGCGGCAAGCCGCCGCTCCAGCGGCAGATCGGGATATCCGGGTGCGCCGATCCGGGGATAGATGATCAGTGCCGCGCCGACGAGGGCAACGACGATCAGCCCCACCGCCGCAACGCCGGCGACCGGCGGCGTGCTGTCCGGTGCCGGCCCGCCCCCACGCCTGCGATCGGCCTCGAGCACCCGGCGCCCGATCTCCGCGCGGAGGCGATCGGCTTCTTCGGACGGGATCGTCCCGCGTGCCAGGTCCCGGTCAACCTCGCGCAACTGGTCGCGATAGACGCGCAGGTCCCACGCCGCTGCAGCCTCGGCCGCGCCGGCCCGGGGCCGGAGCAGCGCCAGCGCCAGCAGGCCCGCAACCGCCAGCACCATCGCACCGGCCAAGCCCCAGAACACCATCGTCGTCCCACGTCGCCAGATCCGCCCCGGTCTTACCCTGCGCGGACCAGCGGCGAAAGCCGGAATGCGATCACGCGCCCGTCAGCATGTCGCAGTCCGGTGTCGCGGTGCCGACAGCATGGCGCGCCGGGCGTGTCGGGCCGGGCGTATCGGGGCGGGCGTATCGGGGCGGAGCGGAGAGACTGACGCTGCGGGGCGCAGCGCGACCGGTTGCCGCCGGGTCCGTTCGGTAGCGGCTGCACGAACACCGGTTCATCAAGGCATCATGGAAGGCGTGGTCACGGCAGCGGCACGTTCATGCAGCGCCTCGCCTTGGAAGTCTTGAGGCAAGTGTCCGCCGACCGCCTGTCAGCGGTTTCCCGCAGTTCTGCCCGATCCCGGGGAACCCGACGACCTCGATCCTTGTTTCTCCGTCAAAGGCAACCTGCACGGAGAGCTTGTCATGGCTTACCAGCAAGATCGAAACGACCCCCATGTGCCGCCGCTCGAGGACCGGGTCGCGGGCAATCGCGTTCCCCCGGCCCGTCCGGTCGTCGGGGACGGCAGCAACAGCGCGTTGTGGCTCATCGCAGGCGGCGTGATCGTCGCCCTTGTCGCGCTCGTGTGGTTCTTCAGCCGCCCGGCGGTCGATACCCCGACCCTCACCGACCCGGCCCCGGCGACGGTCATCGAGAACAACATCCAGACGGCGCCGGCGGACGCCGCGCCCGTGGCACCCCCGTCGGAAACCGCGCCGGTTACCCCCTCGGCCGATCCGGCGGTGCCGGCCCCGGCCCCGGCCGATTGAGGCCGTCCGCAAACGGTCGCTCGACATTCTGCAGAGGTCCGGGCGCGCACCGCGTCCCGGGCCTTCTGCCGTTGGCCTGCCATGGGCCCGATGTTCCATGCCGTTGCTGACCGCTTCCTGCTGCGGCATCACCGTCGCGGCGATCCTGCCCTCGCTCGGCCGGGAAGATGCAGGGTCGGTCGGGGTTGCGCGGGCCGCTGGTGCGCACTAACGAAAGGCCCGTTCCGGCACCTCAGGAGGCCCGATGATACCGCGATATTCCAGACCCGAAATGGTGGCGATCTGGTCGCCCGAGACGCGGTTCCGCATCTGGTTCGAGATCGAGGCCCACGCCTGCGACGCCCAGGCCGACCTCGGGGTGATCCCGAGGGAGAACGCGCAAGCGGTCTGGCGGGCGAAGGACGCCACTTTCGACGTCGCCCGCATCGAGCAGATCGAGGCCGTCACCCGGCACGACGTGATCGCCTTCCTGACCCATCTTGCCGAGATCGTGGGCGCCGATGAGGCGCGCTTCGTCCATCAGGGCATGACGTCGTCGGACGTGCTTGATACCTGTCTCAACGTGCAGCTGGTCCGGGCCGCGGACCTGCTGATCGCGGGGGTCGACCGGGTGCTGGCGGCGCTGAAGGCCCGCGCCTTCGAACACCGCATGACGCCGCGGATCGGCCGCAGCCACGGCATCCATGCCGAACCGGTGACGCTGGGCCTCACCTTCGCGCGGTTCCACGCCGAGTTCCAGCGCGCCCGCCGGCGGCTGGAGGCGGCCCGCACCGAAGTGGCAACCGGTGCGATTTCCGGCGCGGTCGGAACCTTCGCCAACATCGATCCTGCGGTCGAGGCCCATGTATGCGCCCGCATGGGTCTGGAACCCGAACCGATCTCGACCCAGGTCATCCCGCGCGACCGTCATGCGATGTACTTCGCCACGCTGGGCGTCGTGGCGAGTTCGATCGAGAACCTCGCGATCGAGATCCGGCACATGCAGCGCACCGAAGTCCTCGAGGCGGAAGAGTTCTTCTCACCGGGTCAGAAGGGTTCGAGCGCCATGCCGCACAAGCGCAACCCGGTCCTGACCGAAAACCTGACCGGCCTTGCGCGGCTTGTGCGCGGGATGGTCGTGCCGGCACTCGAGAACGTGGCGCTCTGGCACGAGCGCGACATCTCGCATTCCTCGGTCGAGCGGATGATCGGGCCGGATGCCACGGTGACGCTGGACTTCGCACTGCACCGGCTTGCCGGCGTCGTCGAGCAGCTTGTGGTCTATCCGGCCAACATGATGCGGAACATGGAGCTTTACCGCGGCCTGATCCATTCTCAGCGGGTGCTGCTGGCCCTGACGCAGAAGGGGGTCAGCCGCGAGGATGCCTATCGGCTGGTCCAGCGCAACGCGATGAAGGTCTGGGAGGCGGGCGCGGATTTCCGCACCGAACTGCTGGCCGATGCCGAGGTCCGGGGCGCCTTGTCCGAGCACGAGATCGATGCGCTGTTCGACCTGTCCCACCACCTCAAGCATGTGGACACGATCTTCGCGCGGGTCTTTCCGCCAGACACGAAGACGTGATCGCCACCCGCCAAGCTGGGTGCTGGATCCCGCGGGCGTCGCGCTAGACTCTCTCGGGAAACGGTGGATGACACGAATGCGCCTGCCTCTGGCATTGACCCTGTCCGCCCTGCTTGTCTGCGGCCCCGCGCTCGGCGTGGGAAGCGACGACACGGCACCGCCGAAACCCTCGCCTACGACGATCCAGTGCAAGGGTGCCCAGATCTGGGACGAACGCACGAAACGCTGCATGGATGCGCGCAGCGGCGCCCTTGACGACGATGCACGCTTCGCGGCTGTCCGTGAACTTTCCCATGCCGGCCGCCCAGAGGACGCGCTGGCCGTGCTTGCCGCGATGCAGGAAGGCGAAACCGACCGGGTGCTGACCTATCTCGGTTTTGCGAACCGTCTCGCGGGACGCCGGGACGCGGGCATGGCCTGGTACGCGCTGGCGATCGACCGGAATCCCGACAACATTCTTGCCCGGTCCTACTTCGGGCAGGCGCTGGTTCTCGACCGCGACCTGGCCGGCGCCCGGGCCCAGCTGGCCGAGATCCGGGCCCGCGGCGGGGCCGGATCCTGGGCAGAAACGGCGCTGGTTGCCGCAATTCGCAGCGGTCGGGGTTACAGCTACTGAACCGGCGCACCGCAACCTTGCGTCGAATCGCGCCACGGGGTTTGATCGTGTCAGGCAGTCAGGAGAGGAAGATGAAGGCAAAGATCACCATCGCGGCCCTGCTTCTTGCCTTTACGCCGGGCCTCGCCGCGGCGATGTGCGGCAAGGAGCGGCTCGAGACCACCGCACAATGCGGCGAGGGCATGATCTGGGACGCGCGGACCGGCACCTGCATCAAGCCGGTGCACAGCTGATAACCCGCCGTTAAGCCCGGCGTGACAGCCTGAACCCGACTGCAACAGCCACATCTCGTGCAGGAGGTTCGGGTGCCACAGGCTCTGGCGCGTATCCCTTCCGGTTCCTTGACCGGGGTCAGGCAGCATCTGTCGCCTGAAAGGATTCCTCGGCTCAGCAGCCGGGAAAAGGCGGCGATCATCGTTCGGCTGCTGCTTGCCGAAGGGGCGCCAGTTCCCATTTCGGCCCTGCCGGAGCACATGCAGGCCGCGCTGACCGAACAGATCGGGTCGATGCGGCTCGTCGATCGGGCAACGCTGGCCGCCGTCGTCGCGGAATTCCTGGCAGAGCTGGAGTCTGTCGGGCTTTCCTTCCCCGGCGGAATCGACGGTGCCATCGCGATGCTCGATGGACACATAAGCCCTTCGGCCGCCCAGCGGCTGCGCCGTCTTGCCGGGGCCAGCGGCAAGTCCGACCCGTGGGAACGGATCGTCGCCCTGCCCGCGGACCGGATCCTGCCGGCCCTCGAACAGGAATCGGTCGAGGTTGCGGCGGTGATCCTGTCGAAGCTTCCGGTGGCCCGGGCCGCCGAGCTCCTGGGGCTGCTTCCCGGCGAACGCGCGCGTCGGATCGCCCATGCCATCTCGCTGACGGCCAATATCGACCCCGAGACGGTTCGCCGGATCGGCGCAGCGATCGTTTCCCAGCTTGATGCCGCGCCGCCGCGTGCCTTCGACGCCGCTCCGGTGCAGCGGATCGGGGCGATCCTGAACGTTTCGGCATCGGCCACGCGGGAGGCCGTGCTGACCGGGCTGGAACAGGAGGATGCCGGTTTCGCCGCCGAGGTGCGCAAGGCGATCTTCACCTTCGAACATGTGCCTGCCCGCCTCGCGCCCCGGGACGTGCCCAAGGTGCTGCGCGGGATCGAACAGCCCGTTCTGGTCACCGCGCTTGCCGGTGCGACCGGCGACCTTGCATCGGTGGCGGACTTCCTGCTGTCCAACATCTCCCAGCGTCTGGCCGAGACGTTACGCGAGGAAATGACCGAGCGTGGACGGGTCAGGGAGAAGGAGGCAGAGACAGCCCAGGCTTCGATCGTCGAGGCGATCCGACGCCTCGAGGCAATCGGCGAGATCGCGCTGATCCGGCCGGACGACGAGGAATAGGCGGGCCGCCGCCCGCGCCGACTGCGCGGGCAGGTCGCGACCAAAATGCGACGGGACTGGCGTGGAAACCGGGCCGGCGAACCGGACCTGCGGGCGAGCGGCGCAGCCGTCGCCCCTGTCCTGCGCTCCCCGACAGCCCAGGCCTCGGCCCGCGCGGGGCCCCCCGCCACGACGCACCAACCCATTGTGCCTTGGCCCGTCACGCTTGGGGCCGGCCGATGCGGTGAAAACCCCTCGCGGGCTGCGCCGGGCTGGGGGACGCATAGTCCGCTCTTGGTCGGGCGGGTCAGCGCAGGGACCGGAGGAGTCGCGCCGATGCGGCGTGGTTCCGTTCCCGCGACCGGATGGGTCGAGACCTGCCCGGACGGTCAGGCCCTCCCGCGCCGGACCCATCGGTGCAGAAGATCGTCCCCGACCTGGACCGCGTCCCGAAGCTCGAACCGCACCGCCGCATCGAGCGATCCGAGCCCCAGCGCCCCGATCGCGCGCCTGCCATCGGCACCCAGCGCCATGCCCGCGGAATAGATCTCGACACGGTCAACCAGATCGGCGCGAAGCAGCGCCGCGGCCACCGCACCGCCGCCTTCGCAGAACACACGGGTCAGACCGGCAGCGCCGAGCCTGTGCAGTGCTTCGGCCGGGTCGAGGCCTCCGTCCGGCATGGAACCGATCCGGATCAGCCGCGCACCGACCCCCTGCCAGAACGCCACGTGGTCTTGCGGCGCCTCGGCGCCATGCAGCAGCCACAACCCAGCCGCCCGCGCCGCCAGCCGGCCGGTGCGCGGCAGGTCGAGCCGCTGGGACAGCACGATCGCCACCGGCCGGCGGTCGATCCCGAGCCCGCGCACAGTCAGTTCGGGGTCGTCGCTGCGGGCCGTCCCGGCACCGACCAGAACCGCATCGTGGCAGGCGCGGGACAGGTGGACACAGGCACGGGCGGCCGGTCCCGTGATCCACCGGCTTTCGCCCGCCCCCGTCGCGATGGCGCCGTCGAGCGTCATGGCAAGCTTCAGGGTCAGCATCGGCCGCCCCTGCGCGACCCGCATCAGGAAGCCCGCGTGATCGTGCCGCGCCTCGGCCGCGCGAACGCCGGTGGTCACGGCGATGCCGGCAGCCCGGAGCCGCGCATGCCCGCCGCCGGCGACCCGGGGGTCGGGATCCTCGATCGACGTCACGACCCGGGCGATACCGGCTGCGATCAGCGCATCCGTGCAGGGCGGCGTCCGGCCGTGATGGGCACAAGGTTCCAGGCTGACATAGGCCGTGCCGCCGCGCGCCGCTGCACCGGCCTGGTCCAGCGCCACAGTCTCGGCATGGGGCCGCCCGCCCGGGGCGGTCGATCCGCGCCCGACGATGCGTCCGTCGCGCACGATCACGCAGCCCACCGCAGGGTTCGGCCAGACCGCACCCAGCCCGCGTCGCCCGAGCGCCAGCGCCAGCGCCATGAAGCGGTCGTCGCCGGCCGCGGTCACTCTTCCTCGCGGTTCTGCGGCCGCAGCTCCGAGACAAACTTGTCGAAATCGTCAGCGGCCTGGAAGTTCTTGTAGACGCTGGCAAAACGGACGTAGGCGACGGTATCGATCCGCGCCAGCGTCTCCATCACGATCTCGCCGATCACCTTCGACGAGATGTCGGTTTCGCCCAGGCTTTCCAGCCGGCGCACGATACCGGAAATCATCTGATCGATCCGCTCGGGTTCGATCGGGCGTTTCTGCATGGCGATGCGGATCGAACGTTCCAGCTTGCCGCGGTCGAAATCCTCGCGCTTGCCCGAGGACTTGATGACCACCAGATCGCGCAGCTGGACCCGCTCGTAGGTGGTGAAGCGGCCGCCGCAGGCCGGGCAGAAGCGCCGGCGCCGGATCGCAACGTGGTCCTCCGCCGGCCGGCTGTCCTTCACCTGGGTGTCGATGTTGCCGCAGAACGGACAGCGCATGGATCCCTCCCCCGCGCGTTTCGGTTGGGTATCGACCACTCGCTACCACGATGCCTACAGGGCTACCGCAAGCAGGTGCGTCGCGCAATCCCGGCTACCCCCACATCTCGGCGCCGCTGTTGCAGCGCGGACTCAGGCGGGGTTTGACGCGCCCGCCGCTGTCGCCTACCGCTTTGCGACGGAAGGGAGCGCGCGGTGCTGACCTGTTTCAAGGCCTATGACATCCGCGGCCGGCTGGGCCGCGATCTCGACGCGCAGATCGCGCTGCGGATCGGGCGGGCGTTTGCCCTGGCGCTCGGGGCGCGGCGGGTGGTGCTGGGGCAGGACGTGCGCGAAAGCTCGCCGATGCTTGCCGATGCGGTCGCCGAGGGGCTGATGCAGGCCGGCGCGACGGTTCTGGACATCGGTCTGTGCGGGACCGAGGAAGTCTATGACGCCACTGCGTGGTCCGGGGCGTGCGGCGGCATCTGCATCACCGCCTCGCACAATCCGGCTGACTGGAACGGCATGAAGATGGTGCAGCGCGGCGCGGCCCCGGTCGGAGCCGACAGCGGACTTGACGAGATCCGCCGCCTGGCCGAGGCCGACCGGCCCGCTGACGGGCCGCGCGGCAGCCGCGCGCCGCTGCCGGGCGCGCGTGCAGCCTATGTGGCGCGGGTGCTGTCCTTCGTCGATCCCTCGGCGCTGCCGCCGCTGTCGGTTCTGGTCAATTCCGGCAACGGGGCGGCGGGGCCGACCTTCGATGCGATCGCCGCCGCGCTGGAGGCGGCTGGCACGCCCCTGCGCTTCGTCCGGCTGCATCATGCGCCGGATCGGCGCTTTCCGAACGGCATACCGAACCCGCTGTTGCCGGAAAATCAGCCGGTGACGGGACGCGCGGTCGTCGCGGCCGGGGCCGACCTGGGCGTCGCCTGGGACGGCGACTTCGACCGGTGCTTCCTGTTCGACCATCGGGGCCGCTTTGTGCCAGGGGAATATGTGGTGGGGCTGCTGGCCGAGGCGATGCTGGCACGCCATCCGGGTGCGGCTGTGGTGCACGACCCCCGGGTGGTGTGGGCGACGCGGGCCTCGGTCGCCCGAGCCGGGGGCCGGGCGGTTCAGGGGCGCACCGGGCACAGCCACATGAAGGCTGCGATGCGCGCCTCAGGTGCGGTCTATGGCGGCGAGATGAGCGCGCATCACTATTTCCGCGACTTCCACGCCTGCGATTCCGGCATGATTCCCTGGCTTCTGGTGGCGGCGCTGATCGGCCGGACGGGGCGCAGTCTTGCCGATCTTGTCGCGGATGCGCGGGCAGCGTTTCCGTCTTCGGGCGAGATCAACTTTCGCGTCCCCGATCCCGCCGCGACGATCGCCCGCGTCCGCGCCGCCGTCCCGCAGCCGCTTTCGGTGGACGAGACGGACGGGCTGTCGCAGGAATATCGCGACTGGCGCTTCAACGTGCGTGCCTCGAACACCGAGCCCCTCCTGCGGCTGAATGTCGAAACCCGCGCCGACCCGGCCTTGCTGGCCGACCGGGTCGCGGTGCTGTCCGCTCTGATCGGCTGAGATGGAACGGCTCGCCCAGTCGCCCGTGGAGCGTTCCTTCGTCCAGGATCCCTATCCGTTCTACGAACGCGCACGCGCGCTCGGTCCGATCTTTTACTGGGAGGACTACGGCGTGCCGGCGGCGGTCAGCCATTCCGCCGTCAATGTGATTCTCCGCGACCGCCGGTTCGGCCGCGAACCGCCGCCCGGACGCACGCCGCCCGTGCCGGAACATCTGATCCCGTTCCAGGCGATCGAGGACCATTCCATGCTGGAACTCGACCCGCCCCGGCATACCCGGCTGCGCGGACTGGTGCTGAGGGGCTTCACGGCACGGCGGATCGCCGAACTGGAACCCGGGATCGCGGCGCTTGCGCATCGGCTGATCGACGACTTGCCGCGGGAGGGTCCGTTCGACCTTCTGCGCGGTTTCGCCGAACCGCTGCCCGCGATCGTGATCGCCCGCCTGATCGGTCTGCCGGACGAGGTTGCGCCGCAGCTGCTGGCCTGGTCGCATGCGATGGTCGCGATGTATCAGGCCCGGCGTGATCCGGCCGTCGAACGGGCCGCGGGCCGGGCCGCCGCCGAGTTCGCGGAGTTCCTGCGCGCCGAGATTTCCCGGCGGCGGCGCAGGCCCGGCACCGGCCTGATCGATGCGCTGATCGCCGCGGCAGACGATGATGGCGCGCGGCTCAGCCCGGACGAGATGGTCGCCACGCTGATCCTGCTGCTCAACGCGGGGCACGAGGCGACGGTGCACACGCTGGGCAACGGGGTGCACGCCCTGTTGAAGGCAAGAGTGCCGGCGACCGCCCTGGCGCCGGACCGGATCGAGGCGACGGTCGAGGAGGTGCTGCGCTTCGATCCGCCCCTGCATCTGTTCCTGCGCTGGGTGCGCGAACCGGTCGATGTCATGGGCACCCGGTTCGAACCCGGCGACCGGGTCGCCTGTCTGCTGGCGGCCGCGAACCGCGATCCGGGTGTCTGGGACCGGCCGGCGCGGTTCGATCCGGGCCGGCCGCTCAGGCCGCACAACAGTTTCGGTGCCGGGATCCATTTCTGCCTCGGTGCCCCGCTGGCACGGAGTGAGCTGCGCATCGCCCTTGCCGTTCTCTTCGCGCACTGTCCCGGCCTGCGTCTCGTCGGCCGGCCCCGCTACGCCGATCTCTACCATTTCCGCGGGCTCGAACGGCTGACCGTCGCGCGCTGAACCGGCGCGCAGCGCCGGCCGGACCCAAGCCGGGCAAGGCCCGCAAGGGCCGCGGCCGGTGCGGGAGCCCCCCCGACCGGTCCGGGCCTCAGCCCCCGGGTGCTGCGGCGACCGGCAGCGCGGTGGTGGACTTGATCTCCTCCATGCTCAGAAGCGCCGTGACGTTGTAGATCTTCACCTCGGAGATCAGCGCCTGGTAGAAGGTATCGTAGGCCCGCGCGTTCCGGACCCGCACCTTCAGGATATAGTCGATGTCGCCGGCCAGACGGTGCGCCTCGAGCACCTCGGGCCGGGCGCGCACCGCGGCCAGAAAGCGCCGCTGCCAGTCCGCCTCGTGTTCCGAGGTCCGCACGAGGACGAAGAAGCAGGCGTCGAAGCCCAGCGCCTCGGGGTCCAGCAGCGCCGTGGTGCGGGTGATGATCCCGGATTCGCGCATCCGCCTGATCCGGTTCCAGACCGGGGTCTTGGACGAGCCGACCTTCCGCGCGATCTCGTCGAGCGACTGGCTTGCGTCCTCCTGAAGTGCGGCGAGAATCTTCCTGTCGATCTGATCCAGCCGGACCGCCATTCGCCAACCTCCATCCTGACGGAACATAAGTTCCATAATGGCGATCTATCTGGCACTTCTTCCTTATTGGCAATGCCGTATGGCGAATGGAAGGGAATTTTTTCTATACTCCGCCCACAAGCCCGGAGCATCCCATGTCCGTCGACCGCACGCACCCTGTCCTTCTCGCCGGCGCCGGTCCGGGCGATCCCGAGCTTCTGACGGTTGCGGTGCACCGTGCCCTGACCGCGGCCGAGGTGGTCATCCACGACGGTCTGGTGCCGCAGGCGATCCTCGATCTGATCCCGCCCGGCACGCGGCGGATCGCCGTCGGCAAGCAGGGCTTCGGCGCCTCTGTGCCGCAGGCCGAGATCGACGCGCTGCTGGTCGCCGAGGCGCGCGCCGGGCATCGCGTGGTCCGGCTCAAGTCCGGCGACCCGGGCGTGTTCGGCCGACTGGACGAGGAAATCTCCGCCCTCGACGCCGCCGGTGTGCCCTGGCGCATCCTGCCCGGTCTCACCTCGGCCTCCGCTGCCGCCGCGGCGATCGGGCAGAGCCTGACCTGCCGGGGCCGCAACGGCGCACTGATGCTGATGACCGGCCATGACGCGTCGGGTTTTGCCGAACAGGACTGGCGCGCCCTTGCGCGGCCCGGCGCCGTGGCGGCGATCTACATGGGCAAGCGTGCCGCCCGCTTCATCCAGGGCCGGCTGATGATGCACGGCGCCGATCCCGCGAGCCCCGTGACCGTGGTCGCCAATGCCTCGCGCCCCGATCAACGCATCCTTGCCGCGACGCTGGCCGGACTGCCCGAGGCGGTCGCGGCGCTGGAGGGCCCGGCAATCATCCTCTGGGGCCTCGCGCCGCGCGACGCCGCGCACCTGACCCTGACCGAACCCCATCCGCTGGAGGCTGCGCTGTGAACCGCTTCACCCCCAAGGTCGTCACCGCCAACGACCTGCGGCTGGGCGATGTCGTCTGGCTGACCGAGGACAACCGCTGGACCCGCGACCTTGCCGAGGCCGAACTGATCGAGGACGAGGCGCATGCGCAGTTGCGCCTGCTCCATGCCCAGCGCCGCGCGCTCGAGGTGGTCGGCGCCTATCTGGCCGATGCCCGTCTCGGCCGCGATGGCCCCGAGCCGGTGCATTTCCGCGAGGCGTTCCGGACCCGGGGACCGTCCAACTATCCGCACGGCAAGCAGGCGGAACGGCGCTGAGGTCCGGCCCATGTATTCCTATTCCGACTTCGACGAAGCCTTCGTGCGCGCCCGCGTCGCGCAGTTCTCGCAGCAGGTCTTGCGCCGGCTGGACGGCAGCCTGACCGAGGACGAGTTCCGTCCGCTCCGGCTCATGAACGGGCTCTACCTGCAACTGCATGCCTACATGCTCCGGGTGGCCATTCCCTACGGCACGCTCAATTCCCGGCAGATGCGCCAGCTTGCGATGATTGCCGACCGCTGGGACAAGGGTTATGGCCATTTCACCACGCGGCAGAACATCCAGTTCAACTGGCCGAGGCTGGGGGATGTACCCGAGATCCTGTCGGCGCTGGCCGATGTCGGCATGCACGCGATCCAGACCTCGGGCAACTGCGTGCGCAACGTCACTGCCGACCATTTCGCGGGCGCCGCCGCCGACGAGATTGCCGACCCCCGTCCCTACGCCGAGCTTCTGCGCCAGTGGTCCACCGACCATCCCGAATTCCAGTTCCTGCCGCGCAAGTTCAAGATCGCGATCACCGGATCACCTCACGACCGGGCGGTGACTCGGGCGCACGACATCGGGCTTCGGATGATGCGCGACGATGCGGGGAATCCGGGATTCGAGGTGCTGGTCGGCGGCGGCCTTGGCCGGACGCCGATGATCGGCCAGGTCATTCGCCCCTTCCTGCCCGAGGATCAGCTGCTGCCCTATGTCGAGGCAATCCTGTCGGCCTACAATTCCGCCGGCAGGCGCGACAACAAGTACAAGGCACGGATCAAGATCACCGTGTTCGAGGCCGGTCTCGATGCCTTCCGGGACGAGGTCGAGGCGCGCTTTGCGGAGATCCTGCCGGCCTTCGGCGCCGTGGATCCCGCGCTCTGGGCCGACATCCGGGCCGCTTTCGCGCCACCGCCCCTGCGGACCGCGCCGATCGACGCCCATCTGCTGGCGCTGGGCCGCCCTGCCTATGCCGAATGGGTCCGGCGCAACATCTCGCCGCACCGCGACCCGGACCACGCCATCGTCACCGTGAGCCTCAAGGCCCATGGCGCGACCCCGGGCGATGCGACATCGGATCAGATGCGCCTGCTGGCCGACCTGGCCGAACGCTTCGGGCATGACGAGCTGCGCATCAGCCACGCGCAGAACGTGATCCTGCCCCATGTCCACAAGGCCGACCTGCCGGCGGTTCACGCCGCATTGGCGAGTGCGGGGCTGGCCACGCCGAATGCGGGCTTGCTGTCGGACATCATCGCCTGCCCCGGCATGGACTATTGCGCGCTGGCCACGGCCCGGTCGATCCCGGTCGCGCAGCGGCTTGCCACACATTTCCGCGACCTCGGCCTCGAACGGGAAATCGGTGCGCTCCAGATCAAGATCTCGGGTTGCATCAATGCCTGCGGGCACCACCATGTCGGACACATCGGCATTCTCGGTCTCGACCGGGCCGGAGTGGAAACCTATCAGATTACCCTCGGCGGCGATGCGACCGAGACGGCGGCACTGGGCGAACGGGCCGGGCCGGGGTTTTCCTATGACGAGATCGTGCCGGCCATCGAGCGGCTGCTGCGCGCCTATCTGGCGTTGCGGACCGATGCGGAAGAAACCTTCCTCGCCGCCTATCGTCGCCTTGGCGCCGCACCGTTCAAGGCCGCGCTCTACGGCGAGGAGGCGCGCGATGCGGCCTGAGTCGGATATCGCCGACCGCGTGGCGGCGCTGAATTCCCGCTACCGCCATCACGGAGCCGTGGCGGTGCTCGAACATGCGCTGTGCGACGCCGATCTGGGGCAGGTGGCGCTGGTGTCGTCGTTCGGGGCGGAATCGGTGGTGCTGCTGCATCTCGTCTCGGTGACCGCGCCGCAGACGCCGGTGCTGTTCATCGACACGAGGATGCTGTTTCCCGAAACGCTCGCGTATCAGCGCGAAGTCGCCGAACGGCTGGACCTGCGCGACGTGAGGGTGATCCGCGCCGGACTGCCCGACCTTGCGCTGCACGACCCTTCGGGCGATCTGAACGTGCGCGACCCCGACGCCTGCTGCGCCCTGCGAAAGACCGAGCCGCTGGAACGGGCGCTGGCCCCGTTCGACGGCTGGATCACGGGGCGCAAGCGCTATCAGGGCGCGACACGCGCGGCGCTCGACGTCTTCGAGGTCGAGACGGGCACGGGCCGGATCAAGGTCAACCCCTTGGCGCGCTGGGACCGGCAGGACGTTGCCGACTACATGCTGAACAACCGCCTGCCGCGGCATCCGCTGGTTGCCCGCGGCTATCCCTCGATCGGCTGCGCGCCCTGCACCTCGCCGGTGGCGGAGGGAGAGGACGAACGCGCCGGCCGCTGGCGGGGATCGGACAAGATCGAATGCGGGATCCACTTCATCGACGGCCGCATCGTCCGCGGCCCGCTGCCAAAGGAAAACGCGGCATGAACGTCATCGTTACCGACAGCGGCTTTTCCCGCGACGACTTTCCCGGCCCGTGGACGCTGCTTCACGACCTTGCACCGGGGACCGAGGCGCTGGACCTGCCGAACCATGCCGACCCGGCGGCGCTTGCCGGGCGGCTGGCCGGCGTCGGTCTGGTACGGATCGGCTTTCCAGCCTTCAGCGACGGACGCGGCTTCACGCTCGCTCGGCGGCTGAGGTTGCAGGGCTATCGCGGGCGGCTGCGGGCGGCGGGGCCGCTGATCGCCGACCAGTATGCGATGCTGCGTCGCGCCGGTTTCGACGAGGTCGAGATCCCCGACGAGATCGCGGCTCGCCAGCCCGAAGCGCAGTGGCTGTTCCGGGCCGACTGGCAGCACCTGGACCATCGGTCGCGGATCGTCGCGTGACTTTGCGGTTTCCCGAAAGGCCCGCAGCGGCTACAAGCGCCGTGCAGATGAACCAGCCGGACAGCCCCGTGTCAGATGCAAGCCCCGCCCCCGTCGCCCGCGCCCCCGCCCTGCCCGACGCCCAGACCGTCACGTTCGTGCGGCACTGGACCGACCGGCTGTTCTCGTTCCGGGTGACCCGGCCGCGGTCGCTGCGCTTCCGGTCGGGCGAGTTCGTGATGATCGGGCTCCTCGACGACCGCGGCAAGCCGCTGCTGCGGGCCTATTCCATCGCCTCGCCGTCCTGGGACGAAGAGCTGGAGTTCTATTCGATCAAGGTGCCCGACGGGCCGCTGACCAGCCGGCTTCAGCATATCCGCGAGGGCGAACAGATCATCCTGCGCCCGAAACCCGTCGGCACGCTGGTGCTCGATGCACTGCTGCCGGGCAAGCGGTTGTGGTTCCTGTCCACCGGCACCGGCATCGCGCCCTTCGCAAGCCTGGTCCGCGACCCCGACACCTACGAGCGTTACGAGCAGGTCATCCTGATGCATACCTGCCGCGAGACGGCCGAACTGGAATACGGCCGCCAGCTGGTCGAAAGCCTGCGCGAGGATCCGCTGATCGGCGAGTATGCCGACCGTCTGCTCTACTACCCCACCACCACGCGCGAGGACTCGCCCCGCATGGGCCGCGTCACCGACAATCTCGCCTCGGGCAAGGTATTTGCCGACCTCGGCCTTTCCTTCCCGATGGACCCCGCAACCGACCGCGCGATGGTCTGCGGCAGTCTGGCCTTCAACATCGACGTGAAGGCAATTCTCGAAGGCTGGGGCCTGCGCGAGGGCGCGAATTCGGAGCCCGCCGAATACGTGGTCGAAAAGGCCTTCGTCGGCGAGGGCATCTGACGGCAGCGCCGGGGCGCCGGGGCAGGCGCCTACAGCCCCAGCGCCTCGCGCAGCTGCGCCAGCGCGGATTCCAGCAGCGCCGGATTGTCCGCGGCCCCCTCGACCAGGGTCCGAAGCGTCGTCTTGCGCACCGGATCGAGCGTCGACTCCTCGATCATCTCCAGGACGCGGGGCAGATCGAAGCCCTCGGGGCTCAGGAGACGGCGCATCGCCTCGCCACC
>JBKBMT010000004.1:0-97312 GCA_046295655.1 Gemmobacter sp.
GTGATGAAATACCGGGTTGCAACCTCGCCCAGGCTGTGCACTTCCGCCCAGACGAGATGACGGGAGGACTCCTGATGGTTCTGGGGGTGCTGTCCCCGTGGATTCCGGTAACGACTGTTCCCGTGCTCGGTCTGCGCGGCGTCAGGCGCATTCCTGACAGCACGGTGGCGTTCGAACCGGCGGGTGTGACACGGTTCCCGGGGGGCACGAACCTTCGTGCGGTCCGCAACGTCAGCCCCGGATCGCGGCCAGCATCCGGTCCACGTTGGAAGGATCGGCGTCCGGCGTTATCCCGTGGCCGAGGTTGAAGATATGCGGCCCGCCCGAGAATGCGGCGACGATGCGGCGCGTCTCCGCCTCCAGTTCGGCGCCGCCGGTCACGAGGTGGCGCGGATCGAGGTTGCCCTGGACGCAGCCGTCGCGCTGCACATGGGCCGCGGCCCATTCCGCATTCACCGAACTGTCCAGCGCAACGCAATCGGCGCCGGTTGCGCGGGCAAAGCCCTGATAGCGGGGGCCGGCCTCGCGCGGAAAGGCAATGACCGGGATGCCCGGGTGGCGGGACCTCAGCGCCGCGATGATCCGCTGTGCGGGGGCCACCGCGAAGTCATCGAAATCCTGTGCCTTCAGGCTGCCGGCCCAGCTGTCGAACAGCTTCACCACCTCTGCCCCGGCCTCGATCTGGGCGGACAGGTATTCCACCGTCGCTTCCTCGATCCGCCGGATCAGGGCTGCGAAGGCCGCTCGGTCGGCGGCCTTGAACGCGTGGGCCGGTGCCTGATCGGGGGTCCCGCGGCCGGCGACCATGTAGGTGGCGACGGTCCACGGCGCCCCGGCGAAGCCGATCAGCGTCGTCTCGCGCGGCAATTCGCGCGCGAGAATCCGCACCGTCTCGTAGACCGGAGACAGCGTGTCGTGGATGTCCCGGACGGGACGCAGGGCGGCAACCCCCGCCGCGTCGGTCACGGTCGAAAGCCGCGGGCCTTCGCCGGCCACGAACCACAGATCAAGCCCCAGTGCCTGGGGCAGAAGCAGGATGTCGGCAAACAGGATCGCCGCGTCGAAGCCATAGCGGCGGATCGGCTGCAGCGTCACTTCGGCGGCAAGGTCCGGGGTGTAGCAGAGCGTCAGGAAATCCCCCGCCTGGGCCCGGGTTGCCCGGTATTCCGGCAGATAGCGACCGGCCTGCCGCATCATCCAGACCGGGGGCACGGGCTGCACCTCGCCCCTCAGCGCGCGCAGGATCGTCTTGTCGGTCATCGCCCGTCCTCCGTTTCGCCCTGCCTTGCCCGGCCCGCGGCCGGTGTCAAGCGGCCGGGCGGTTGTCAGCCCCGGCGCGCCCGGTTATGGCTGGCGCGATGACCGAGCACCTGCCCACCCCCGACCGCCCGCTGCGCATCGGCACCCGTGGCTCGCCGCTGGCGCTCGCGCAGGCGCACGAGACCCGTGCGCGGCTGATGACGGCGCATGACCTGCCCGAGGCCGCCTTCGAGATCGTGGTGATCAGGACCACCGGCGACCGTGTGCTGGACCGGCCGCTGAAAGAGATCGGCGGCAAGGGTCTGTTCACCCGCGAGATCGAGGACGCCTTGCTGGACGGCGGCATCGACATTGCCGTCCATTCGATGAAGGACATGCCCACGCTTCAGCCCGACGGGCTGGCGCTGGACTGCTTCCTGCCGCGCGAGGATGTCCGCGATGCCTTCGTCTCGCCCGGTGTGGCGCGGCTTGCCGATCTTCCCGTGGGGGCGGTGGTGGGATCGTCGAGCCTGCGGCGGCGGGCGCAACTGGCGCACCGCAGGCCAGACCTTCGGCTGGTGGAGTTCCGTGGCAATGTGCAGACCCGTCTGCAGAAGCTGGCCGACGGGGTCGCGGTGGCCACCTTTCTTGCGATTGCGGGGTTGAACCGGTTGGGCATGGCATCGGTCGCGCGCTCGGCCATCGAACCGGACGAGATGCTGCCCGCGGTTGCGCAGGGCACGATCGGGATCGAACGCCGGGCAGCGGACGATCGGGCTGCGGGTCTGCTGGCAGCAATTCACGACAGGCCGACGGGGCACCGGCTTGCGGCCGAGCGTGCGTTTCTTGCCCGGCTCGACGGCTCGTGCGAGACGCCGATTGCCGGGCTTGCGGTGCTGGAGGGCGAGACGATCCATCTGCGCGGCGAGATCCTGCGCCCCGACGGGACCGAACGGATTGCCGACGAGGGGCGTGCCCCGATCGCGGATGCGGCGGCGCTTGGCGACGATCTGGCGCGGCGCCTGCTGGCCGGGGCGCCCGAAGGCTTCTTCGCCTGGCGGGGCGCCGCCGGCTGATCCACCATGCTGACCTATGCCATCGGCGACATCCACGGTCATCTGGACCTTCTGCGCGACGCGCATGAACGGATTGCCCGCGACCGTGCCGCCCATGGCGATGCCACGGCGCCGGTGGTGCATCTGGGCGATCTGGTGGACCGCGGGCCGGACAGCCGCGGCGTGATCGAGATGCTCATGCAGGGAATCGCGGCAGGCGAGCGGTGGCATGTGCTGAAGGGCAATCACGACCGGATGTTCTGCCGCTATCTCGACCAGCCCGAAGGCCGCGACCCGGCGCTGCGCGCCGATCTGTCGTGGCTGCATCCGCGGCTGGGCGGCGGACCGACGCTGGAGTCCTACGGGGTCCGTGCGGCCGCCGACCGTCCGCCGCGCCCCGTTCACGCCGAGGCGCGGCAGGCGGTTCCCGCTGACCATGTCGCCTGGCTCGAGGCGCTGCCGGGCTTGTTCCGGCGCGGCGAGGTGGTCTTCGCCCATGCCGGTATCCGCCCTGGCGTGGCGCTGGAGGAACAGACCGAGACCGACCTCCTGTGGATCCGCGACGTCTTTCTGAACGACCGGCGCGACCACGGTTTTCTGGTGGTCCATGGACATACGGCGCTGGACTGGCCGCGGCATTATGGCAACCGCGTGAACATCGACAGCGGCGCGGCCTATGGCGGGCCGCTCAGCGCCGTGGCTATCGAGGGGCGCGAGGTGTTCCTCCTGCGCGACAGCGGACGGGTTCCGCTGCGGCCGGACTGACGGTCAGCCGGTATTCCGCGCGAGCCGCAATGCCTCGGACAGAACGGCACGGTCGCCTATGTGATTGGCGAGGATCAGGACCAGCCGCGCCTGCATCGCCGCGGCCTGATCCTCGGACAGCCCGCGATGTGCCGCCAGCAGTTCGGCGTAGAAGCCATCCGTGTCCGGGATATTCGGATCGGTGATCAGGGGCATCAGCGGTCCCTCCAGATCTCTGCAACCGCTGTCGCGACCGCGTCCGGCCTTGCCTCGATCCACCGCGCGGCGACGATCTGATCGGGCCGGATCAAGTAAAGCACAGTCTGCGCCTCGCCGAGGTAGCGCGCCGCGATGCGCGCGTCGGGCTCGATCCGCAGCGGCACCGTTCCCGCCACGTCCGGCGGGTCCATCCCGATGCCCAGCAGGGTCACACGTCCGGCAAGCGCGTCGATCAGCCAGCGGCCGTCGGGCAAGGGCGCGTCGGGTGCCACGGCCCCGGGTCGGCTGACCGCCGGCAGCGCCGGATCGTCCGCAGCGTCCGGCATCGGATAGACGCACGGCACCGAAAGCCGCCCCGAATTGACCATCGGACGGGCAAAGGGTGCGCGGGCCGCCAGCGCCAGGACGGCGTCGCGGAACCGTCGCTCGGCACCCGGCGCGGGGGTCATGAACCGGGTCGAGCGGCTGGAATTCAGGATGTTCTCGTCGGCGCCGTGCTGACGCTCGGCATCGTAGGCGGCCAGCAGCCCGGGTCTTGCCCTGCCCTTGACGACCGCCGCGAGCCGCCAGCCCAGCGCGTCGACATCCTGCAGGCCGCCGTTGCCCCCGCGCGCCCCGAACGGCGAAACGAGATGTGCGCTGTCGCCGCAGAAGACCACCCGGCCGTGCACGAACCGCGCCAGTCGCCGGCACTGGAAGGTATAGACCGATACCCAGTCCAGCCTGAACTCGCGATGGCCCACCACCTTCTCGATCCGCGGGATCACCCGTTCGGGCTGACGTTCCGCCTCGGGGTCGGCGTCCCATCCCAGCTGCAGGTCGATCCGCCAGATGTCGTCGGGCTGCTTGTGCAGCAGCGCCGACTGGCCCGGGTGGAAGGTCGGCTCGAACCAGAAGCGGCGTTCGGGCGGAAAGTCGGCCTTCATCTCGATGTCGGCGATCAGGAACCGTTCCTCGAAAAGCTCGCCCTCGAAATCCAGCCCCAGCATGTCCCGCAGCGGGCTTTTCGCGCCGTCGCAGGCAATCACCCAATCCGCCTCAAGCCGATAGGGGCCGTCCGGGGTCTGGACCGTCAGGCGGGCGTGGTCGTCGGCCATCGCCACGCCGGTCACCCGGTTCTTCCAGCGGATGTCGATGCCGCGCCTCCCGGCCTCGGCCACCAGGAATTCCTCAACGTAGTATTGCTGCAGGTTCACGAAGGCCGGCATCTTGTGGCCGTCCTCGGGCAAGAGATCGAAGCTGAACACCTCCGCATCGCGGTGCAGGGTGCGCCCGACCTTCCAGGTCACGCCTTTTTCCACGCAGGCCGCGCCGACGCCGACCCGGTCGAGGATCTCGAGGCTGCGTTTCGACCAGCAGATCGCCCGGCTGCCGACCGAGACCACGTCGTTGTCGTCCAGCACCGTCGCCGACACCCCGTGGTTGTGCAGCTCGATCGCCATGGCGAGGCCGATCGGGCCGGCACCCACGATCACGACGGGGTGCCGCGGCTCGGCCGCGGTCAGGCCGGGCGGCGGAACATAGGGGAAAGGGCGGTAGTCATAGGGCATGGGGGGCTCCGGCCGGGACGATCATCTGTGACCCTTCAGAAGGCGGCGCGCGGAATGGATCGCCGAAAGCCCGAAGAATAGTCCCGCAAAGCCGACAACTTCGATCCAGGCAAGGCCCGCGACCGGCGTCGTCACCATGAGTGCGAGCAGCAGCGCCAGACCGCCAAGACTGATCCACAGCCGCAGGCGCAGTTCGCGCCGATCCGGCCCGAACCGCCCGCTCATCCCTGCAGCGCCTCCCACATGCGGCGGTCACGGTCTGCGGTCCAGATGCGCGGCGTGTCGATTCCCTGCGCCTCGTCGAAGGCACGCGCAACGTTGAACGGCAGACAGTGTTCGTAGATCGCGAAATCCGCGAACTTCGGGTCGCATTCGGCGCGCACCGCATCCCAGGCCTCGCGCAGCGTGCCGCCCCGCGCGGCGACGCGGGCGGCAGGGCGGAAGGTCGAGGTGACGAAATCCGCGGTGCTGGCGATGGCGCGCCCGACCATCTCGCGCCCCACCAGCGCATCGCCCCGGCCCGGCGCAATCGCCTGCGGATCGAAAGCCGCGATGGCGGCCAGCGTCTCGGGCCAGTCCTGGAAATGCCCGTCGCCGCAGTAGCACGCAGAATGGTATTCGACGATGTCCCCGGTGAACATCACCTCGGCATCCGGCACCCAGACCACCGCATCGCCGGCGGTATGGGCACGGCCCAGATGCATGATGTCCACCCGCCGCCGGCCCAGCCAGACCGTCATCCGGTCGCTGAAGGTGGTGGTCGGCCAGGTCAAGCCCGGAATTTCCTCGTGCCCCTGGAAGAGCCGCGGAAAGCGGCCGAACTCGCTTTCCCAGTCCTCCTGTCCGCGTTCGGCCACCATGGCACGGGCGGCGTCGGACATGACGATCTCGCGCGCGCCATAGGCCGAAGCGCCCAGCACCCGCACGGCGTGGTAATGGGTCAGGACCAGATGGCTGATCGGCTTGTCCGTCATTTGCCGGATGCAGTCGATCACCTTGCGGGCAAGCCGGGGCGTTGCCTGCGCTTCGATCACCATGACGCTGTCGTGGCCGATGAAGACGCCGGAATTCGGGTCGCCCTCGGCGGTGAATGCATAGAGCCCCGGGCCGATCTCGGTGAAGCTGGTCTGCTTCTCGGTCAGGTCGCCGGCGGATGCGAAGGTCTTGCTCATGTCATTGTGCCCAGGCTGGAACGGGAATGGACGGCAGCAGGCGCCCCCGGCATTCGCCGAAGCCGATCCGGTACCCGTCGCCCGTCGCCCGGCCGCGCAGGATAACCGTGTCGCCGTCCTCGAGAAAGCTGCGCATCTCGCCGGTGTCGAGCGCGACCGGTTCCTTCCCGCCCCAGGAGAGTTCCAGCAGGCTGCCGCGGTTCTCGCGCCGCGGACCGGAGATCGTGCCCGAACCCAGGAGATCGCCCACGTTCATCGGGCAGCCAGAGGTTGTATGATGCGCAAGCTGCTGCGCGGCGGAATAGTAGAGCTCGCGCATGTTCGTGCGGGCGATCACCGTCTCCGCCTTGCCCTCGGGCGCCAGCGCCACTTCCAGCGCGATGTTGTAAAGCATCGGGCCCGGCTCGTGCAGATAGGGCAGCAACGGCACCTCGCGGTCTGGGCCGCTTGCGCGGAATGGCTCCAGTGCGGCTTTCGTCACGATCCATGGGCTGATCGTGGTGGCCGTGGCCTTGGCCTGGAACGGCCCGAGCGGCTGATATTCCCAGGCCTGGATGTCGCGGGCCGACCAGTCGTTCAGCAGCACGTAGCCGAAGATCATCGAATCGGCCTCGGCGACCGATACCATGCCTTCCGATGCCTGGCCCACGACCGCGCCCATCTCGAGTTCGAGGTCGAAGCGGCGCGAGGGTCCGAAATACGGCACCTCGGCCTGGGGCGGTTTCAGCTGCCCCAGTGGCCGGCGGAAGTCGGTACCCGACACCACGACCGATGACGCGCGACCGTTGTAACCGATGGGAATGTGCAGCCAGTTCGGGGGCAGGGCATTCTCGGCGCCGCGGAACATCGTGCCGACATTGGTGGCATGATGCCGACCGGCATAGAAATCGGTGAACTCGGCCACCAGGAAGGGCAGATGCAGTTCTGCCTCGGCCATCGGAACGAGGTAGGGCTCGACCTGGCTGCGGAGGGCCGGTTCGGCAGACTCGGCCAGGAACCCCATCAGCATCACCCGCAGCCGCGACCATGCCTCGGGGCCAAGCTCCATCACCTCGTTCCAGAACGGCACGTCCAGCACTGGCGCATCGGCGAGGCGCAGCAGACCCGCCTCCTCCAGCCCCGACACATCAAGGATCATGTCGCCGATCGCCACTCCGCAACGCGGCTCGCCCCCGGCGGTCGAGAACACCCCGCAGGGCAGGTTGTTCAGAGGGAAATCGCAATCGGGGCGGTTTGCGGCGTCAATCCAGCTGCGGATCAGCGGCATGGGGGTCCTTTCGTCATAGGCTGCGGCCTGATCAGTGGTCCCGCGCGGTGGCGCCGGGGTCAAGCCGGAATGCCACGCCCGGTCCGCCCGGGCGCCGCAGGGTCACTTCAGGCAGGGCGTCCCGTCGAACTTCTTTTCCAGGTCGGCCCAGCAGTCGATGTAGTCGTCCTGAAGCGGTGCCTCCTTCGCGGCGAATTCGGTCAGTTGCTGCGGGAAGCGGGTCTCGAACATGAAGGACATGGTGTTGTCGAGCTTCTCGGGCTTCAGCTCGGCGGCGGAGGCGCCTTCGAACGCATTGCGGTCCGGACCGTGCGGCAGCATCATGTTGTGCAGGCTCATGCCGCCGGGGACGAAGCCCTTGGGCTTGGCGTCGTAGATGCCGTAGATGTTGCCCATCAGCTCGGACATGATGTTCTTGTGATACCACGGCGGGCGGAAGGTGTTCTCCGCCACCATCCAGCGTTCGCGAAACAGCACGAAGTCGATGTTCGCCGTGCCCTCCACGCCCGAGGGGGCGGTCAGCACCGTGAAGATCGAGGGGTCGGGGTGGTCGAAGAGGATCGCGCCGACGGGGCAGTAGGTCTTGAGGTCGTACTTGCAGGGCGCGTAGTTGCCGTGCCAGGCCACGACGTCCAGCGGGCTGTGCCCGATCTCGGTCTCGTGGAACTGACCGCACCACTTGACAGTCAGTTTCGATGGTGTCTCGCGGTCCTCGAAGGCGGCCACCGGGGTCTTGAAGTCGCGTCGGTTGGCCATGCAGTTCGCCCCGATCGGCCCGCGTCCGGGCAGCTGGAACTTCTGGCCGTAGTTCTCGCAGACGAAGCCCCGGGCGGGCCCTTCGAGCAGCTCGACGCGATAGACAAGGCCGCGCGGGATGATCGCGATTTCCTGCGGTTCGAGGTCGATCACACCAAGCTCGGTGCAGAAGCGCAGACGCCCGGCCTGCGGGACGATCAGCAGTTCGCTGTCGGCCGAGAAGAAATATTCGTCCTGCATCGACCGGGTGACGAGGTAGATGTGGCTGGCCATGCCGACCTGGGTATGGACGTCGCCGGCCGTGGTCATGGTGCGCATCCCGGTCAGCCACGTATAGTCGGTGCCGGCCGCAGGCATTGGCACCGGATCCCAGCGGTATTGCCCGAGGCTGATGACATCCTCGACGATATGCGGCGCGGATTTCCAGTAGGGCAGCGAAACCTTGCGGAAGCGGTGGGTATGCTTGACCGACGGGCGGATGCGGTAGCACCAGGTGCGTTCGTTCTGGTGGCTCGGCGCGGTGAAGGCCGTGCCCGAAAGCTGTTCACCGTAAAGGCCGTAGTTGCACCTCTGCGGGCTGTTCATGCCCTGCGGCAGCGCCCCGGGCAGCGCCTCGGTCTCGAAGTCGTTGCCGAAGCCGGGCATGTAGCCCTCGTGCGGACCCGAGTGGCTCGGAGCGCGGATCATGCCCTTGGGAAGCGTATGGGTCGTCATGCTGTTTCCTCCGCCGGTGACCGGTGTCGCTGCGGGGTCTCTTTATCGTTGCACATGCAACGATGTCAATTCCTCTCCGGCAGATACTGGTTTTCTGCCGCAGCCCGCGTCAGACTGGTCCTCGGATGGAGGATAGCATGACCGAGACCCTGCGCCGAATCGTTCTGGCCGAGCGCCCGAAAGGCGATCCTGCGCCGGAGCACTTCCGGCTCGAAACCGCCGGGCTGCCGGCGCCGGGACCGGGCCAGATGCTGCTGCGGACGATCTGGCTGTCGCTCGACCCCTACATGCGCGGGCGGATGGACGCGGGCCCGTCCTATGCCGATCCGGTGGGCATCGGCGAGACGATGACCGGCCAGGTGGTGGCCGAGGTCATCGAGTCGCGCCTGCCGGCGTATCGGCCTGGCGATATCGTCGTTGCCCCGATCGGCTGGGCATCGCACGGCCTGTCGGACGGGCAGGGGGTTTTCCGGGTGGACCGGAGCCTCGCACCGCTTTCCACCGCGCTCGGCGTTCTGGGGATGCCGGGGCTGACGGCCTGGGTCGGCCTGAACGATATTGCGGGCGCGAAGGCGGGCGAGACGATCGTCGTCTCGGCCGCCACCGGGGCGGTCGGCAGCCTCGTCTGCCAGCTGGCGCGGCGAAAGGGGATGCGGGTGATCGGTATCGCCGGAGGGGCCGACAAGTGCCGCCTCGCGGTCGAGGAACTGGGCTGCGACCACTGTCTGGACCACCGCGCCTTCGAGGACGGTCGCAGTCTGGGGAAACAGCTGCGCGAGGTGATCCCCGACGGCACGCATGTCTATTTCGAGAATGTGGGCGGCAAGGTGCTGGAGGCGATCCTGCCCAACATGCGCGTTCACGGCAGGATCGCCCTGTGCGGCATGATCGCCTGGTATTCCGGGATCTCGGATGCCACCCACGCCGCGGCGGTCTGGCGCACCATCCTGGTCCGGCGGCTGCGGGTTCAGGGGTTCATCATCTTCGACCACTACGAGCGCGCCCCGGCCTTCTTCTCCGAGGTCGCACCGCTGGTGCGCGACGGCGCGATCCGATGGCGCGAGACGGTCGCCGAGGGATTGGAGAATGCGCCGCGGGCCTTTCTGGCGATGCTCAAGGGCGGCAATACCGGCAAGCAGCTGGTGCGGGTCGGCGCCGAGCCGGCGTGGCCGGCGGGCGGGGGTCGGTCCCGCGCCCCCCCCGCGGCGTGTTCAGGCGACCTCGAATTCCAGCGGCTTGACCTGCTGGAACATGCCGGTCGCCTCCAGGGTCTCGACCACCTTCGGGTCGATCGCCTGATCGAGGTAGAGTATGGCGATCGCATCCTGTCCCGGGCCGGACCGGCCGAGGGTGAAGTTCGCTATGTTGACCCCGTTCTTGCCCATTGTCATGCCCAGCAGGCCGATGATGCCGGGCACGTCCTCGTTGGTGGTATAGAGCATGTGACGCCCAACCTCGGCGTCGATATTGATGCCCTTGATCTGGATGAACCGCGGCTTGCCGTCGCTGAAGCAGGTGCCGGCGATCGACCGCTCGCGGCGGTCGGTGACCATCGTGACCTTGATGAAGGCGTCGAACACCCCCGACTTGTCCTGTCTGGTGGTCGAGACCTGGATCCCGCGTTCCTTCGCGACGACCGGTGCCGAGACAAGGTTCACATCAGGGTTCTGCGCCTTCAGGACGCCCGCGATCACCGCCTGGTTCAGTGCGGCAAGGTTCATCGACGCCACCGCGCCGTCATACAGGATGTTGATCGCCTTGATCGGCTCGTCGGTCATCTGCCCGATGAAGGCCCCGAGATGCCCGGCCAGCCTGATCCACGGGCCCATCACTGCGGCCTCCTCGGCGGTTACATTGGGCATGTTAAGTGCGTTCTGAACCGCACCGGTCAGCAGATAGTCCGACATCTGCTCGGCCACCTGCAGGGCGACGTTTTCCTGCGCCTCGGTGGTCGACGCGCCCAGATGCGGTGTGACGACAACGTTTGGATGACCGAACAGGACGTTCTCGACCGCCGGCTCGACCTCGAAGACGTCCAGCGCGGCCGCTGCGACATGGCCTGAATCGAGCATCTCCTTCAGCGCGCCCTCGTCGATCAGCCCGCCGCGGGCGCAGTTTATGATCCGCACCCCCTTCTTCGTCTTCGCCAGGTTCTCGCGCGACAGGATGTTGCGGGTCTTGTCGGTCAGCGGCACGTGGAGCGTGATGAAGTCGGACCGCGCCAGAAGCTCGTCAAGCTCCACCTTCTGCACCCCCATGTGGGTCGCGCGCTCGTCCGAGAGGAAGGGGTCATACGCGACGACCTTCATCTTGAGGCCGAGCGCGCGGTCGCAGACGATGCCGCCGATGTTGCCGGCACCGATCACGCCGAGGGTCTTGTTGAACAGCTCCACCCCCATGAACCTCGACTTTTCCCACTTTCCGGCATGGGTCGAGGCATTGGCCTCGGGGATCTGCCGCGCGATTGCGAACATAAGCGCGATCGCGTGCTCGGCCGTGGTGATCGAATTCCCAAACGGGGTATTCATCACGATTACCCCCTTCTTGGAGGCGGCGGGGATGTCCACGTTGTCGACGCCGATCCCGGCCCGGCCGATCACCTTCAGCCGCACGGCCTTCTCCAGCAGCTTCTCCGTCACCTTCGTGGCGGAACGGATCGCGAGTCCGTCATAGTTGCCGATCACCTCGGCCAGCCTTTCCTTGTCCTTGCCGAGCTTCGGCATGTAGTCCACCTCGACCCCGCGATCGCGGAAGATCTGCACGGCGGTTTCGGACAGTTCGTCGGATACCAGAACACGGGGGGCCATTCTCGGGGCTCCTTGCAAGCAGGGGTGGTGCGCCCCCGTCGGGGGCGCGGATTGCGGGATCAGGCGGCGGCGTCCAGCGCGTCGATCTCGGCCGCGAAGGCCCAGTCGAGCCAGGGGAGAAGCGCCTCGATGTCGGCTGTCTCGACGGTCGAGCCGCACCAGATGCGCAAACCCGGCGGGGCGTCGCGGTAGGCACCGATGTCGAGCGCCACGCCTTCCTTCTCCAGCCGCTTCGCGACGGCCTTGGCGAAGGAGGCACCGTCCACGATGCGCGGGTCGGAAAAACGCAGACAGACAGAAGTCGTCGAGGCGGTCGCAGGATCGGCGGCCAGGTTCTCGATCCAGGGCCGGGCGGCGACGAAGTCCCAAACCGCCTGCGCATTGCGGGTCGCCCGGTCGATCAGCGCCGGCAGGCCGCCGACCGACTGCGCCCATTTCAGTGCGACAATGTAGTCCTCGACCGCCAGCATCGAGGGTGTGTTGATCGTCTCGCCCTGGAAGATGCCCTCGATCAGCTTGCCGCCCTTGGTCAGACGGAAGATCTTCGGCAGCGGCCAGGGCGGCAGATAGCTTTCAAGCCGCTCGACCGCGCGGGGCGAGAGGATCAGCACGCCATGCCCCCCCTCGCCGCCCAGCACCTTCTGCCAGGAGAAGGTCACGACATCGAGCCTGTCCCAGGGCAGGTCCATCGCGAAGGCCGCGCTTGTGGCATCGCAGATCGTCAGCCCCTTGCGATCGGCAGGGATCGCGGCGCCTTCCGGCACCCGCACGCCCGAGGTCGTGCCGTTCCAGGTGAACACCACGTCCCGGTCGAAATCCACCTCGGCGAAGTCGACGATGCCGCCATAGGGCGCCTTGCGCACGGTGGCGTCGAGCTTGAGCTGCTTCACCGCATCCGTGACCCAGCCTTCGCCGAAGCTTTCCCAGGCCAGCATCTCGACCGGACGCGCGCCCAGCAGCGACCACATCGCCATCTCCACCGCGCCGGTATCGGAGCCGGGCACGATGCCGATCCGATGGTCGGCGGGGACGCCGAGGATTTCGCGGGTGAGGTCGATCGCCTCTTTCAGCTTGGCCTTGCCGATGGCGGCACGATGCGACCGGCCCAGCGGGGCATCGGCAAGCATCTCGAGACTGAAACCGGGGATCTTGGCACAGGGGCCGGAAGAGAAGCGCGGGTTGGCCGGGCGCTTGGCCGGCTTCTGGGTCGTCGTCATGGTATCCTTCCAGATATACGCCCCTCGTTGGGGAGGGGTGTCCCGCCGTCGCGCTTACGCCTGTCCCGACGACTTGGCAATCGGAATTGTGGCGCCGACGATCCGATTGCGCTAACGTGCGGCGGATGGTCCCCGGTACACGGGCGCATCCGCCCGGTCTGACCAGTTCCCCTTCAACGGTGATGGCTGTCTTGGAAGCCGCCGGTCCGCGGCGGCGCACAACATCTGCAAGGAGGATGGTATGCGAGGATTTGCAGCGTTCGTTCTGATTTCATTGCCGCTAGTTGCCGGAGCGGAAACCGCTGTCGAGCGTGGCGAGTACCTCGTCCAGGGACCGGCGGGATGCGGCAACTGCCACACGCCCCTGGGTCCCGAGGGATTCGTCTGGGATCAGGATCTTGGCGGCCGGCTCGTCGAGGAGAACGAGATGTTCGCGGCCTATGCGCCGAACATCACCCCGGGCGGGCGGGTCGCGGAATGGTCCGACGCCGAACTTGCGCTCGCGATCCGCGAAGGTCTGCGACCGGATGGGTCGCTGATCGGTCCGCCTATGCCCTTCGCGGTGTATCGCGGGCTCTCGGATACGGATCTGGATGCCATCGTCGCCTATCTGCGCACCGTCCCGGCAGTGGACAACACCGTGCCGGCATCGGTCTAAAACTTCCCCCTGCCACCTGCCTACGGTCCGCCGGTCGGCCGTGTGGCCGAAGTGCCGCGCGGGATTGCCGTGGAGTATGGCGCCTACCTTGCAGGTCCGGTCGCGCATTGCACCGAATGCCATACACCCTTCGGCCCGACCGGTCCGCTGTTCGAGACCGACCTGGGGCGCGGCGGGTTCGTGTTCCACGGCCCCCGGGGTGTTTCGGTCGCCTCCAACATCACCAGCCACGAGGACGGGATCGGGCATTACAACGATGCAGAATTGGCCCGGATGATCCGCGAAGGCGTGCGGCCGGATGGTTCTCGCATGCTGCCGCCGATGCCCTTCGGCTACCTGTCGCGCCTGACCGACGATGACGTTGCGGCGGTGATCCTGTTCCTTCGCAGCCTGCCCCCGCTGCCCGACGAGGGCTGACGGGGCTGGTCAATTCCCCTTCGGCTGGTCTATCGCTGAGCAGTCCGAAGGGGGGTTCCATGCACGCCGTCACGCTTACGACCGATCCGGAACGGGGCCGGCTGGACCGCGCAACGGTCGAGGCGTTGCGCAGCGCCTGGGGCGGCGGCGAGACGGTCTGGCTGAACCCCGGGATTGCGGCGGAATTCGCGGTTCCCGCGGTGCCCGGCAATGCGCGTGATGTCTGGGCGGGGCTCCAGGGACTGGGCGTCGATCTGAACTGGCAGCCGGCCGAAGGGCGGCGCAAACGGCTGCTGCTGGCCGACATGGATTCGACCATGATCGGGCAGGAATGCATCGACGAACTTGCCGATCTTGCGGGTGTCGGCGCACTTGTCGCGGGTATCACCGCGCGGGCCATGAACGGCGAACTGGATTTCGAGGCCGCACTGCGCGAACGGGTGGCGCTTCTGGCCGGCCTGCCCGAGGCGGTGATCGAAGAGGTCCTGGAACAACGCATCACCTATACCCCCGGCGGACGTGCGCTGGTCGCCACGATGAAGGCGCACGGAGCGCGGACGCTCCTCGTCTCGGGCGGGTTCACGGCCTTCACGGCGCGCGTTGCGGCCGATCTGGGCTTCGATTCGCACCGGGCCAACACGCTGGTGATCGAGGATCGCCGGATTGCCGGACGGGTGGCGGAGCCGATCCTGGGGCGCGAGGCCAAGCTGGCAGCGCTCGAGTCGACAGCGGCGGACATGGGGATCACCCCGGCCGAGGCGATGGCGGTCGGCGACGGGGCAAACGATCTGGCCATGCTTGGGCGCGCGGGCGCCGGGGTCGCGCTGCACGCCAAGCCCGCAGTCGCGGCGCAATGTACGCTGCGGATCAACCACGGCGATCTGACCGCGCTTCTCTACCTTCAGGGCTATCGGGCCGAGGAGTTCGAGGCCGGGTGACGCCGGCGCGGCTCTGGCGGCGGGCCGCAGGATTGATAAGCTTGTCTCCCGCACAGGCCGGCAGGAAAGGCAGCCATGATCCGCCATCGCATCATCATCGACACCGATCCGGGGCAGGATGACGCCGTGGCGATCCTGCTGGCACTGGCAAGCCCGGAGATCGAGGTTCTGGGGATCACCTGCGTCGCCGGCAACGTGCCCCTGCCCCTGACCGCCACGAATGCGCGCAAGGTCGTCGAACTGGCCCGCCGGCAGGACGTTCCGGTCCATGCCGGCTGCGACCGACCCTTGCGCCGCGCGCTGGTGACAGCGGAATACGTGCACGGCAAGTCCGGGCTCGACGGGGTCGATCTGCCGGCACCCGCGGTCCCGCTGGCCGGACCGCATGCAGTGGATTTTCTGATCGAGACCCTGCGGCACGAACCCGCCGGCACCATCACGCTGGTGCCGATCGGGCCGCTGACCAACATCGCGACAGCCTTCGCCCGGGCGCCCGACATCGTTGCGCGGGTTGCGCGCATCGTGCTGATGGGCGGCGCCTACTTCGAGGTCGGCAATGTGACGCCGGCGGCGGAGTTCAACATCTACGTCGATCCCGAGGCGGCAGCCGCGGTCTTCGCGGCAGGCGTGCCCATGACGGTCGTGCCGCTGGACGTCACCCACCGGGCGCTGGTGACGGCCGAACGGGTGGCGGCCTTTCGCGCCATCGGCACCCCGGTGGGCGATGCGGTCGCCGGCTGGACCGATTTCTTCGAACGCTTCGACAAGGCGAAATACGGCACCCCGGGCGCGCCCCTGCACGACCCCTGCACCATCGCCTGGCTGCTGGAACCGGGTCTGTTCCGGGGCAGAGAGATCAACGTGGAGATCGAGACCGAGGGGCGGTTCACAACCGGCATGACGGTTGCCGACTGGTGGCGCGTCACGGATCGGCCGGCCAATGCGATGTTCCTGCGCGAGGTGGATGCCGATGGCTTCTTCGCGCTGCTGACCGAGCGGCTGGCACGGCTCTGAACTCGCGGACGGATCGCCTGTCTTGCCTCTGTCGAAACACCGGGCTGCCGCCTATATCGGGCGGACGAGGGAACGGCGATGATCCGGTTCGACAATTCCTACGCAAGGCTGCCCGAGCGCTTCTATGAACGGCGCGCGCCGGATCCCGTTTCTGCGCCCGCGCTGTTTGCACTGAACCGCCCGCTGGCGCGCGAGATGGGGCTGGATCCCGACTGGCTTGCCGGACCAGATGGACTTGCCATGCTGGCCGGGAACCTTGTGCCCGATGGGGCCGAACCGCTGGCGCAGGCCTATGCCGGGCACCAGTTCGGCGGCTGGGTGCCGCAGCTGGGCGACGGCCGGGCGATCCTGTTGGGCGAGGTTCCTGGCCCGGACGGTCGGCGCTGGGACATGCATCTGAAAGGCTCCGGCCGGACCCGGTTTTCCCGGATGGGCGACGGACGCGCGGCGTTGGGGCCGGTGATCCGGGAATACCTTGTGTCCGAGGCGATGGCAGCGCTTGGCGTGCCGACCACCCGGGCGCTTTCGGCGGTGACGACCGGCGAGACGGTCTGGCGCGAGGCCCCGCAGCCCGGTGCGGTGCTGTGCCGGGTCGCGCCCAGTCACCTGCGGGTCGGAACCTTCCAGTATTTTGCCGCCCGCGGCGATCTCGAGGCTATCGGCATGCTCGTGGATCTGGCGATCGCGCGCCACCATCCAGAGGCGGAGGGGGCCTTGGGCCTTCTTCGTGCGGCAGTGGCGGCGCAGGCCCGGCTTGTGGCGCAATGGATGGGGCTCGGCTTCATCCACGGGGTGATGAACACCGACAACACCCATGTCGGCGGCATCACCATCGACTACGGCCCCTGCGCCTTCATGGACGCCTACGACCCGGGCAAGGTGTTCTCGTCCATCGACCGGTTCGGCCGCTACGCCTACGGCAACCAGCCGCAGATCGCGGCGTGGAACCTGGCGCAGTTCGCGACCTGCCTGCTGCCTCTGATCGACACGGACCGCGACCGCGCGATCGCCCTGGCAACCGAGGCCGTGCATGGCTTTGCCCCGGCCTTCCAGGCGGCCTGGCTGTCGGCGTTCAGGGGAAAGATCGGCCTTGTCGCGCAAGAGGAAGGGGATGCGGATCTGATCGGGGGTCTGTTGGCCGAGATGGCCGCGGCGGGCGCAGACTTTACCCGCACTTTCCGGGCGCTTGCGGAAGGGACGGCCGAGGCCGAATTCGCAGCGCCCGACGGGCTGCGTGCGTGGATCGCGGAATGGGTGGCGCGACTGGGCCGCGAGGGGCGGACCATGGCCGCGGCGCAGGAGACCATGCTTGCGGTCAATCCTGCAATCATTCCGCGGAACCATCGCATCGAGGCGGCGATCGCCGCGGCGGTTGCCGGCGACCGCGGGCCGTTCACCCGACTCCATGCAGCGCTGGCCGCCCCTTTCGTTGCCGACCCCGACGATCCGCTGCGGGATGGGCCGGCGCCGGAAGAGGAAGTGTTTCAGACCTTCTGCGGCACCTGAGGCCGGTCGGGACGGTTGACCATGACCAGGCCGGCGGCAACCAGCGCGCCGGCCACCAGCAGGACCGGCCCGACCGGCTCGCCCAGCAGCGCCCATCCCAGCGCCAGGCCGAGGATCGGCGAGAGGAAGGCAAAGCTCGCGACACCCTGCGGCGGGTAGGTGGCAAGCAGCCAGAACCACGCGAGGAAGCCGACAGCGACGATCACCAGACCCTGGAACAGCAGGAGCGCCATCTCGAAACTGCCGGGCGAGCGCAGAAGCGGGCCGAAGGCAGGGGCTGCAAGGAACAACAGAGGCATCGATCCTGCAACCATCCACAGAAGCTGCACCTCCGGCGACATGCCCCGCCCACCGGCCACCCGTGCCACAAGCGCAACCGCCGCCCAGCCCAGCGCGCCGCCAAGCGCCAGCAGGTCGCCGCCGAGTGTGGGGGCGCCGCCGGGCTGGCTGCCGCGGTCCCAGAAGGCAAGCGCCATACCCGCAAAGGCCAGCGCCAGACCGGCGGACTTCTGCGCCGTCAACCGCTCGCCGGGCAGGAACAGATGGGCGCCAAGCGCGAACCAGACCGGCATGGAATAGAGGATGACACTGGCCCGGGTGACGGTCGTCAGGTCGAGCGAGAGATAGATGCAGACGAATTCGGCCGCGAAGATCGCCCCCATCAGGATACCGAGGCCGAGGCTGCGCGG
Organism: Gemmobacter sp.; assembly: GCA_046295655.1. GTDB lineage: Bacteria > Pseudomonadota > Alphaproteobacteria > Rhodobacterales > Rhodobacteraceae > JBKBMT01. The sequence continues at coordinate 17,963 of JBKBMT010000004.1, forward strand.
CGGTGATGCGAAGGGAATCCGCCGCCAGGCCATCCAGCCGGCGACCGCCAGAACCGCGATCGCCGACCGCACGGCTGCTGCGAAGACCGGATTGAAGCCTGCGTTCACGAGCTTGATCGTCACCTGGTTCAACCCGAACAGCAGCGACAGCGCGATCAGCGCCGCAAGGCCGATGCCGTCGATCCTGTCCCTGCGCGGCACCCGCTCCTCCCGATCCGCCGGCAGGGTTCGCGCCGACGCGGTGAATGTCAACCACCGCAAGCACCGACCAAAGTTTTCTTTCGCCCACCGCGCATGGGCCCTATGATCGGCGCCCGAGGTCGAGGAGGAATGCCGATGAAGATGGCCGACAGCAAGGAAATCGCCGCGCCGCCCGAGGTTGTATGGGCGGCACTTTTCGATGCCGAGGTGCTGAAGGCCTGCGTTCCCGGATGCGAAAGCCTTACAGGCACCCCTGAGGAAGGTTTCGAGGCCGCAGTGGTCCAGAAGGTCGGCCCGGTCAAGGCGCGCTTCACCGGAACGGTCACGCTGTCCGATATCGTCGAGGGGCAAAGCTGTACCATTTCGGGCGAAGGAAAGGGCGGTGCGGCCGGGTTCGCCAAGGGTGCCGCACGGGTGCGGCTGGAACCGGCGGGCGAGGCGACGCGCCTGCACTACGAGGTCGAGGCGAACGTCGGCGGCAAGCTTGCCCAGCTCGGCAGCCGGATCATCGACGGTTTCGCCCGGTCGATGGCCGACAAGTTCTTCGAGAAGTTCCGCGAGACCGTGGAGGGCCCGGCCGAGCCCGAACCCGGGCCCGAAACCGGTGAAGAGGCGCCGAAGAAGGGCTGGCTGAAGCGCCTGGTCTCGCGCTAGGCGGTCATCGCGACGTCATCCGTTTGCCGTCTGGTGTCCGGCGCGGCAGTCTTGCCGTCCGGTGCAGGAGAGAGCCATGCGCATCCTTGTCTTCAATGCAGGTTCGTCGAGCCTCAAGTTCGGACTGTTCCAGATCGACGGCGCGCACGAGGCGCACCGGGTCAAGGGCACCTTCGACCGTTTTCGCGAGGGTGGCTGCGACCTGAAGCTGAGCGTCGACGGCGTGGAGAGTCGCGAACGAATGCCGCTGCCGGATCTCGCAGCCGCGATCGGCGCCGTGCCGGGGCTGATTGCACGGCATGCGCCGGGTGCGCTTGACGTGGTCGGTCACCGGATCGCCCACGGCGGCGACCGGTTCGCGGGGCCGGTCGGACTAGACCCGGAGACGCTGGCGGCGATCGAGGCGCTGACCCCGCTGGCGCCGCTACACAATCCCGCGAACCTCGAGGCGGTCCGGCTGGCGCGCGAGGTCTGGCCGGAGCTGCGGCAGGTGGGGGTGTTCGACACCGCGTTCCATCTGGGAGCGCCGCCATTCGCCACCACCTACGCGGTGCCCGAGGCGTGGCGCAAGGCCGGCCTGCGGCGCTACGGCTTTCATGGCACCAGCCACAAGTACGTCGCCCTGCGCGCGGCCGAGGCGATCGGACAGCCGGTTGACCGTCTGCAGATCGTCAGCTGCCATCTCGGCAACGGTGCCTCGGTCTGCGCCATCAACCGGGGGCGCAGCATGGACAGCTCCATGGGGCTGACCCCGCTCGAGGGGCTGGTGATGGGCACCCGGTCGGGGGATGTGGATCCGGGTGCCTTCGGCTATCTTTCGCGCGAGCTCGGCCTGTCGATCGAACGGATCGAGGACGCGCTTTACAACGACAGCGGGCTGAAGGCGCTGGCCGGCACGTCCGACATGCGCGACGTCGAGGAACGGGCGGCCGGCGGCGACCCCGCAGCGCAGCTGGCGATCGAGATCTATGCCTATCGGGCGCGGAAATACATCGGCGCCTATGCCGCCGCCATGGGCGGGATCGACGCCCTCGTCTTTACAGGCGGGATCGGCGAGAATTCGGCCTCGATGCGGCGCCGGATCTGTGACGGGCTGGAATTCATGGGCGTCACCCTGGATCACGACCGAAACCAGCGGGTCGATCTCGCCGACCATGCCGCGCCGGAGTTGCAGGTCTGGGGGGGGCGGGTCAGGGTGATCGTCACCGAGACCGCCGAGCAGTTGCAGATCGCGCGCGAGGTGGCGTTGTTCCTCAATGACGGGCGCGTGCCGCGGCTGTCGGTGCCGGTGGCCGTATCGGCGCGGCATGTGCATCTGTCGCAGGCCCATGTCGAGGCATTGTTCGGTGCTGGCGCGACGCTCGAGCCCGAGTTCGAGTTGCGCCAGCCCGGCAATTTCGCCGCCCGCCAGCGGGTTGCGATCGAGGGGCCGCGCGGCCGGATCGAGAATGTGAGGGTGCTGGGCCCGGTCCGCAGCCGGACCCAGATCGAGGTGTCGCGCACCGACACCTTTGCCCTGGGGGTTGACGCACCGGTGCGTCTGTCTGGCGATCTGGACGGCACACCGCGCGTGCGGCTTTCCGGCGCGGCCGGCACGATCGAGACCGATGGTCTTATCGTCGCGGCGCGCCACATCCACATGCACCCGGACGATGCCGCCCGCTGGGGCCTGTCGGACGGGCAGGAGGTCGAAGTGCGGGTTGCCGCGGGGCGCGGGATCGTGTTTCCCGGCACCATCGTTCGCATCCAGCCCGGCGCCTTCACCGAAATGCACATCGACACTGACGAGGCCAACGCCGCGGGAATTGCGGGCGCGGTGGAAGGCGCGCTGTTCCCGGCCGCCGGCTAGGCCGCCGCGCGGCCCGACATACCCCGCACAGCCTCAGGTCAGGAAATGGCCGTCCGTGGCGTCGCGCAGCGTCTCGCGCGGGGTGCGGCCGAACCGGCGGCGGTAGCTTTCGGCGAAGCGGCCGAAATGCGCGAAGCCCCAGCGGATGGCGATTTCGGTGACGGTTGCGCCCGGACGGCCCGACTGCAGATCGGCATGGGCGCGCTCGAGCCGACGCTCGCGCAGGAAGGCCATGGGCGTGGTGCCGCGGAACCGTCGGAAGGCCAGTTGCAGGGACCGGGCACTGACCCCGACGGCCGCGGCCACATCCTCGATCGCGAGCGGCTGGTCGATGCGGGCCAGCATGTAGTCCTCGGCCTGCCGGACGATCCGCGGCGCCGGACCGGGACCGCCCGGACTGTGGCGGAACGCGTCCGCATGGCTGTGGCGATGCGCCTCCAGCAGCCCGGTCATCAAGGCCGCCTCGATCTGGCGGCCAAGCAGGCTGCCCCTGCCCAGAACCGGCCGACCGGCATCGGTCTCGGCCACCAGATGATCCACGAGCGCCCGCAGCGCCGCGCCCTCGGGTGTTGTCAGGTCGAGGCTGCCGGTGAAGGTCACGGGACTGTCCGACCGCCGGCCCAGGTGCTGCGCCAGATGGTCGTTGAGCGACTGACGGTCGATCTGGACCAGCACCTGCCGGCATCCTTCATCCCAGATCATCGTGGTCGGCAGATGGGGGTTCAGCACGGCCGCCCGCCGCCGGTCCGACACATAGGCGTCGGCGCCGTTGCGTATGGCGGCCGCACCGGCGACGGGGATCTGCAAGAGATAGAAGTCGCGCAGGCACCCCGGCGCGATCAGCGTCTTGGCGCCATATTCGATGTAGTTCAGCGACAGCCGTTCCCCGGGGGCGTGATGGTGGCAGGCATCGAATTCGCCGCGGCCTATCCGGTCCAGGCGGTGCGGACAGAAGACCGCCGCGACGCGCTCGCGCGCCTCGTCGAGGTCGGTGGTATGGAACAGCGCATGGCCGGCGAGTGGTGCCGCCGCGCCCGTCGCCTCGGTCATCCCCCCATCTCCAGCGGATCGTCGGGAACCTTACCACGGGTTTCCATGCGAATGCACATATTTTGCGCCCCGAACGGAAAATTTCGTTTTTCGGATAGTCGCGCTGGTCGGCGGATAGTCGGCATGCGGCAGGCTGGCATTCTGCGCCCCGTCACGGGGCAGGGAGGGCCGCGATGCGTGGACTTGACGGAAAGGTTGCGATCGTTCCCGGCGGGGCGACGAAGATCGGGCAGGCGGTGGTGGTGGCGTTCCGGGCCGCCGGTGTGCGGGTCATGGTGGCCGATATCAACTCCGAGGCCGGCCGCGCGATGGAGGCCGAGGGCGTGGCCTTCACCCGATGTGACCTGCGCAGCGATCAGGATATCAAGGCACTGGTCAAGGCCACGAAGGACAGGTTCGGCCGGATCGACTTTCTGGTGAACGTCGCCTGTTCCTATCTCGACAACGGGGCGGCATCGACCCGTGCCGAATGGCTGGAAAGCCTCGACGTCAATCTGGTCGGATCGGTCATGCTGATGCAGGCCGCACGGTCGGAACTGGCGCGCAACCGGGGCGCCATCGTCAACTTCGGTTCGATCTCCAGCCGCGTGGCCCAGACCGGACGCTGGCTCTATCCGGTTTCGAAGGCGGCGATCCTGCAGCTGACCCGGAACCAGGCGATGGATCTGGCTCCCGATGGCATCCGGGTGAACGCGGTGAGCCCGGGCTGGACCTGGTCGAACATCATGGACCAGCTGACGGGCGGCGACCGGGCCAAGACCGACGCGGTGGCGGCACCCTTCCATCTTCTGGGCCGCACCGGCGACCCGGAGGAGGTCGCGGCGGCGGTGCTGTTCCTGTGCTCGGACGAGGCGAGCTTCATCACCGGCACCGATATCCGGGTCGATGGCGGCTATACGGCCATGGGGCCGGAACGGGCCGAGCCGGCGATCCCGAAACTCATGGAATGACGGGAGGAAACGACATGAGAAAGATCACTGTAGTGGGCGGCGGCCAGTCCGGTTTCCAGCTGGCGCTGGGCCTTCTGAAGAACGGCTATCAGGTGCGGGTGGTCCAGAACCGCACCGCCGAGGACATCGAAACCGGCAAGGTCCTGTCCAGCCAGTGCATGTTCGGCGATGCAATCGAGGCCGAGCGGGAACTGGGAATCGACTTCTGGACAGAATACTGTCCGCCGGTCGAGGGCATCAGCTTTGCCGTGCCTCACCCCGAGAAGCCCGGCGAAAAGGTGATCGACTGGACGGGCCGGCTGGAACGCAATGCCTATTCCGTGGATCAGAGGGTCAAGATCCCGGGCTGGATGAAGGAATTCGAGCGTCTCGGCGGTCGGCTGGTGCTGAAGGAAGCCGGTATTCCCGACATGGAGCTGTACGCCCGCGAGGACGATCTGGTGATCGTCGCCTCGGGCAAGGGAGATGTCGGGCGGATGTTCGAGCGGGATGCGGAGAAATCGCCCTACGACAAACCGCAGCGCGCGCTGGCGCTGACATATGTGCACGGAATGCTGCCCCGGCCCGATCACTCGGCGGTGAACTTCAACCTTGTCCCGGGCATCGGCGAGTATTTCGTCTTTCCGGCCCTGACCACCACCGGCCCCTGCGACATCATGGTGTTCGAAGGCATTCCGGGGGGACCGATGGATTGCTGGAACGAGGTGCGCAGCCCCGAACAGCATCTGGAAACGTCGCTGAAGATCCTGAACACCTACATGCCCTGGGAGGCCGAGCGCTGCCGCAACGTGCGGCTGACCGACGACAACGGCATCCTTGCCGGGCGGTTCCCGCCGACCGTGCGCAAGCCGGTGGCGACCCTGCCCTCCGGGGCAAAGGTTCTGGGGCTGGGCGATGCGGTCTGTCTGAACGATCCGATCACCGGGCAGGGATCGAACAACGCGGCCAAGGCGGCCCGCATCTATCTGCGCCGGATCCTTGCCCATGGCGACCGGCCGTTCGATGCCGCATGGATGCAGCAGACCTTCGATGCCTACTGGGACTATGCCCAGTGGGTCGTCGGCTGGACCAATGCCATGCTGGCACCGCCGCCGCCGCACGTGCTTCAGATCATGGGCACCGCCTGCGGCGAGCCGCGGCTGGCGCGGCGAATCGCCAACGGTTTCGACGATCCGCGCGACTTCTTCCCGTGGTTCGCCGATCCCGACGCCGCTTCGGCCTACCTCGCCGAACTGAAGGCAGCGTGAGGCAATGGGTGTGGCAGTCGATGCGGCAGAATTCCGTGCGGCGATGGCCCGGTTTCCCGGGGCAGTGACGATCGTCACCACCCGGGTGCCGGCAGAGCGACGCGGGATCACCGCCACGGCGGTCTGTTCGGTCAGTGCCGACCCGCCAAGCCTGCTGGTCTGCGTCAACCGCCAGACCGGCACCTGTCACGGCATCGCCGAGACCGGGCGTTTCAACGTCAACCTGCTGCCCGACCCATCGCATGATCTGGCGATGCGGTTCGCCGGTGCCGGCGGGGCGACGGGCGAAGACAAGTTCGCCATGGGACGCTGGATCGAGGACGGGCGCGGCCTTCCGGTCCTGGCGGATGCCCGGGTGGCCTTCTGCTGCGAGGTGACCGAGGCGGTGCTGGCCGGAACGCATCAGGTCTTCATCGGTCGTATCGTCGACATCTTCCACGGAGAAGGGGAAGCGCTGGTGTGGGAGCAGGCGCGCTTCCACCGGCTTTCGCCGCTCTGATCCGCATCGGGCCGAAGCAGGCGCGGCTTCCGGCGTTCCGGCACGGCGGATCGCGCGGGCCGGCCCGCAGTCAAGTCCTCAGCACGCGCTGACGCTCTGCGGGAACGGAAACCTGTACCGCGCGGCCGCGCGGTGCGACCTGGCTTTTCCGGTCTCGCTCCGGCTGCCCCCGCCGCACCTGCATCCTCTGGCGATGAGCGCCGATGCGCATGGGCAAGCATCGGGTCGCCGGCTGCCCGGCGCTGGTCTCAGCCGTATTTCGCAACCGGGGTCCCGGCCAGAGCGGCCATGTTCAGAAGCCCGCGCGGCGTGATCGAGGGGGTGACGATATGCGCCCGGTTGCCCATTCCCATCAGGATGGGCCCGACCTCCAGCCCGCCGGCCCGCGTCTTGAGGATGTTGCGCACCGCACTCGCCGCGTCGGTGGACGAAAAGATCAGGATGTTCGCCGCACCCTCCATCCGGCCGTTCGGGAATATCCGCGCCCTCAGCTCCGGATCCAGCGCGGCATCGACAGACATCTCGCCCTCGAACTCGAAATCCGGCTCCCGTGCATGCAGCAGGTTCATGGCGGCGCGCATCCGTCGCGCGGCCTCGGTGTCAAGGTTGCCGAACTGGCTGTGACTGCACAGTGCGACCTTTGGCGTGATCCCGAAACGGCGCGCATGCCGCGCCGCGCCGACAGCGGTTTCGGCAATCTGTTCCGGACTCGGATCGGGGTTGACCTGGGTATCGGCCACGAACAGCGGACCCTCGGTCTGGATGATCAGGCTCAGCGCCCCTACCGGGTGCAGCCCGTCGCGGGCCAGCACCTCGCGGACGTAGCGCAGATGCCAGAGATACTGACCGAACGTGCCGCAGATCAGCGAATCCGCCTCGCCGCGATGGACCATGACCGCGCCGATCGCGGTCGCGTTGGTTCGCAGCACCGCTTTTGCGATGTCCGGTGTCACCCCACGGCGTTCCATCAGCCCGTGGTATGTTTCCCAGTAGTCGCGGTAGCGGCGGTCGGATTCGGGGTTCACGATCTCGAAGTCGCGGTCGGGCCGGATCGGCAGGCCGGCCCGTTCGCAGCGCATGGCAATCACCTCGGGCCGGCCGATCAGGATCGGTACCTCGGTTGTCTCCTCCATCACCGCGTGGGCCGCACGCAGCACGCGTTCGTCCTCGCCTTCTGCGAACACCAGGCGTCGGGCGGCGCTGCGCGCTGCATCGAAGACCGGCCGCATCAGCAGCGCCGAGCGGAACACCGAACTGTCCAGCCGTTGCTTGTAGGCGGCGATATCCGGCAGCGGGCGCGTCGCCACGCCGCTGTCCATGGCCGCGCGTGCAACCGCGCTGGCAACCACGCCCATCAGCCGCGGGTCGAAGGGTTTGGGGATCAGATAGTCGGGACCGAAGCTCAGCTGTTCGCCCTGGTAGGCCGCGGCCGCCTCGGCCGATGTCGTGGCGCGGGCCAGCTGGGCGATCCCGTCGATGCAGGCCAGCTGCATGGCATCGTTGATTTCGGTCGCGCCCACGTCCAGTGCACCGCGGAAGATGAAGGGGAAGCACAGCACGTTGTTGACCTGGTTCGGATAGTCCGAACGCCCGGTGGCGATGATCGCCTCGGGCGCCACGGCCCGCACGTCTTCCGGCTGGATCTCGGGCGTCGGGTTGGCAAGGGCGAAGACGATGGGCCGCGGGGCCATCCGCGCCACCATCTCGGGCGACAGGACCTTCGGGCCGGAAAGGCCGAGGAAAAGGTCCGCCCCGTCGATCACGTCGGCCAGCCCGCGCGGTCCGCCCGGCTGGGCATAGGCGGCCTTCTGCGGGTTCATGTCGGCCTCGCGGCCCTCGTACACCAGTCCCTGCAGATCGCAGAGCCAGACGTTCTCGCGTCGGACCCCGAGTTTCAGCAGCATGTTCAGGCAGGCGATCCCCGCTGCGCCGCCGCCGGTGCTGACCACCTTGATGTCCTCGAACCGCTTGCCGGCGACATGCAGCGCATTCGTGGCCGCCGCGCCGACGACAATCGCGGTGCCGTGCTGGTCGTCGTGAAAGACCGGGATCCGCATCCGCTCCCGACAGATGCGTTCGACAGTGAAGCAGTCCGGCGCCTTGATGTCCTCGAGGTTGATCGCGCCGAATGTCGGCTCCAGCGCACAGACGATCTCGGCCAGTCTCTCGGGGTCGGGTTCGTTCAGCTCGATGTCGAAACAGTCGATGTTCGCGAACTTCTTGAACAGGACCGCCTTGCCTTCCATCACCGGCTTCGACGCCAGGGCCCCGATGTTGCCAAGCCCGAGCACTGCGGTGCCGTTTGTCACGACGGCCACGAGATTGCCGCGCGCGGTGAATCGTGCGGCACTGGCCGGTTCGGCCCGGATCTCCAGACAGGCTTCTGCGACGCCGGGCGAATAGGCGCGGCTCAGGTCGCGACCGTTGGCAAGCGGCTTGGTGGCGCGGATCTCGAGCTTCCCGGGCCTCGGGAATTCGTGGTAGTCGAGCGCCGCCTGGCGCGCGTTCTCCTGCCGGGCTTCGTCCATCGCGGTCCCTCCACCGTATTTGTTTAATGTTAAACAAACTTGGATCAGACCGGTTTACGTCTTTCGGGCAAGCGGTTTCAAGCACAACTTGCAAATGTCCGGCCAAGGTCGCACAGTCGGCCCGACGCGGAGGCGGAAATGGATCTTCGGCAGGCGGCTGAGCGGGTGCGTGAAAACGCCTGGGCGCCCTATTCCGGGTTCAAGGTCGGCGCGGCCTTGCGCACGGCGTCCGGTGCCGTCCACCTCGGGTGCAATGTCGAGAATGCGGCCTATCCCGAGGGCACCTGCGCCGAGGCAGGGGCCATTGCCGCCATGGTGGCGGCAGGCGAGACCCGGATCGCCGAGGTCGCGGTTGTTGCCGAGTGCCCCGAGCCGGTCCCGCCCTGCGGTGGCTGCCGGCAAAAGCTGGCCGAGTTCGGGCCGCCCGATACGCCGGTCACGCTTTGGACCACGGGGGGCAAGTCGGTGCGGACCACGATCGGCGCGCTGTTGCCTGGCGCCTTCGGGGCGGGGCACATGATCGGGCGCTGAGGTGAGGCGGGCTTTCGTGATCGTGCTCGATTCGGTCGGGATCGGGGGGGCGCCGGATGCGGCCGAGTTCGGGGATGCCGGCGCGAACACGCTGGGCCATGTGGCGCTTGCCGCGGCGGATCGGCCGGAAGGGCCGTTGCGGATGCCGGTCCTGGATGGCCTCGGGCTTGGCGCGGCGCTCCGGCTGGCCTCAGGGGTCGAGGCGCCGGGCCTCGGCGCCGCTCCGACGGGGTTGTGGGGGGCGGCGACCGAAGTGTCGCAGGGCAAGGACACGCCGTCCGGGCATTGGGAACTGGCGGGCGTGCCGGTGCCCTGGGAGTGGACCTATTTCCCGAACACCGATCCGGCGTTTCCGGCCGAGCTGCTGGCCCATGTCGCACAGGCTGCGGGAACGGCCGGGACGCTGTGCAACCGTCACGCTTCGGGCGTGCCGGCGATCGAGACGTGGGGCGCCGAGCATCTGCGGACCGGTTGGCCGATCTGCTATACCTCGGCCGACAGCGTGTTCCAGATCGCCGCGCACGAAGAGGGATTCGGGCTCGAGCGGTTGATCGCCCTGTGTGAGGCCGTGGCGCCGCGGCTGCATGCGATGCGCGTCGGCCGGGTCATCGCGCGGCCCTTCACAGGCACGCCTGGCGCCTTCAGGCGAACCGGGAACCGTCGCGATTTCGCGATACCGCCACCGGCGCCGACGCTTCTTGATGTTGCCGCAGCTGCCGGGTGCGCAACCCACGGCATCGGCAAGATCGGCGACATCTTCGCTGGCCGCGGCCTTGGCAGATCGTGGAAGGGCAGCGACGATCTTGCGCTTTCCGAACATCTCCTGACCCTCTCCGGGACAGCGGAACCCGGCTCGCTGACCTTTGCGAACTTCGTGGAGTTCGACACGCTTCATGGACATCAGCGCGATCCGCTCGGATACGCGACTGCGCTCGAATGGTTCGACACTGTCGCCGGTGCGTTCCTGACCCGCCTGCGGCCCGGCGATCTGGCGGTGTTCACCGCAGATCACGGCAACGATCCCACGTTCCGCGGGACGGATCACACCCGCGAAAGGGTTCCCTTCCTTGCCCATGGCGCGGGCACCGGCGCTGTTGGAAACATCGGCTTCGTCGATGTCGGGGCGACTGTGGCCAAATGGCTCGGGCTGCCCGTTCCCGGTCCGGGACGGAGCGTTCTGCCATGATGCCTAAGGTCGAACTCCATCTACATCTCGAAGGGGCCGCACCGTCGGCCTTCGTCCGGGGCCTGGCGCGCGAGAAGTCGATCGACATCGACCGGATCTTCGATGCATCGGGCAACTATGCCTTCCGTGATTTCCCCGATTTCCTGCGGGTCTACGAGGCCGCGACTTCGGTTCTGACATCGCCGGCCGACTATGCGCGTCTGACCTCCGTCGTGCTGGAGTCCTGCGCCGCAAGCGGCGTGGTCTATCTCGAGGCGTTCCTTTCACCGGACTTTTGCGGCGGCCGCGATCTCGGCGCCTGGCGGGAATACCTTGATGCGATCCGCGAGGCCGCTGCGTCCGCCGAGCCGCAGATCACCCTGCGCGGTATCGTCACCTGCATCCGTCACTTCGGCCCCGGGAAGGCGCGCGAGACGGCGCTCTGCGCGGCCGAGACGGCAGGCGATTTCGTCACCGGCTTCGGTATCGCCGGGGACGAACGCGCGGGCCGCCCGGCCGACTTCGCCTGGGCCTTCGACTGCGCCCGCGAGGCTGGCCTTGGCCTGACCGCCCATGCAGGAGAGTGGGGTGGGCCTGAAAGCGTTCGCGCCGTCCTGTCCGACCTGCGCGTGGCCCGCATCGGACACGGCGTTCGCGCGATCGAGGATCCGGCCCTTGTGGACCGGCTGGCAGAGGACGGCATCGTGCTGGAGGTATGCCCGGGGTCCAACATCGCCCTTGGCCTTTACCCTGACTGGCGGCGGCATCCGATTGCCGAGCTTGACCGGCGCGGGGTCCGGGTGACGGTCTCCACCGACGATCCGCCCTTCTTCCGCACCACGATGGAGAAGGAATTCGCGCAACTCAACGCGGCGCACGACTGGGACGAGGGCCAGTTCGCACGGCTGAACCGCGTCGCGCTTGACGCTGCATTCTGCGACGACGATACCCGCGCCAGGATCGCGCAGCGTCTGGAGAAGCCTCATGTCTGAACATCTGACCGTCGTCACGCACCCGCTGGTGCAGCACAAGCTGACGATCATGCGCGACAAGGACACCTCGACCAAGTCCTTCCGTCAGCTGCTGCGGGAGATCAGCCTGTTGCTGGCCTACGAGGTGACGCGCGACCTGCCGATGACCACGCGCCGGATCGAGACCCCGCTGTGCGAGATGGACGCGCCGATGATCGAGGGCAAGAAGCTTGCGCTGATTTCGATCCTGCGGGCCGGCAACGGGCTTCTCGACGGGATCCTGGAGCTTGTGCCGGCTGCGCGGGTCGGCTTCATCGGGCTTTACCGCGACCCCGAGACGCTGCAGCCGGTGCAGTATTACTGCAAGGTGCCCGAGCAACTCGACGAACGCATCTCGATCGTGGTCGATCCGATGCTGGCGACCGGAAACTCCTCGGCGGCTGCGGTCGATCTGCTGAAGGCCAAGGGTGCGCGGCAGATCCGGTTCCTGTGCCTTCTTGCCGCACCCGAAGGTGTGGCGCGGATGCGGGCTGCCCATCCCGACGTCCCGATCGTCACCGCCGCGCTGGATTCGCACCTGAACGATCATGGCTATATCGTTCCCGGGCTAGGTGATGCGGGCGACCGCATGTTTGGCACAAAATAGAGGCATTCCGGGCTTTACTCGGAAACAATCCTTCGGCATTCTTTCCGAGCGCTACTTGGGGGTAGTCATGCTTCGGACGATTTTGCCGGCCGCGGTCTTCGCGGTCGCCGGGTGGGTTGCGCCCGCGTTTTCCCAGGTTTCCGGCCCGGCAGAATTGCCGCCGCCCGGATTTGCCGGGCAGCAATATGTGGACAGTCGCGGTTGCGTCTTCATGCGCGCCGGCGCCGGAGGGAATACGGTGTGGGTGGCGCGGGTCGGCCGTAACCGGCAGCCGCTGTGCGGGTTCGCCCCGAGCCTGACGACCATGGCGGAAGCGCAGCGGGAACTGCGTAGCCCGGCACCGGCGCCCGCCCCCGCAGCGGGCGGCAGCGCTCCGATGGACACCGTCGCGACGACGACGGCGCCGCCACGGATCGCCGCGCCGGCAAGGACCCAGCGCAACCCGATCCCTCCGGAACGCTATGCCGTGCCCCGGGTTGCGCCGGCGCCGGCCGCACCGCAACCGGCTGCCGCCGGGGCACCCGCCCCCCATGGCGCGACGCCGGGCTGCCCTCCGGCGGCGCCGATCGGCCATCTTTACGATCTGGTCGGCGGCGGCGCGGTTCTGGTCTGCACCCATGACGGCCGGCGCTTCACCGGGTTGCGGGTCGGCGATCAGGAACTGATCGCCCGCATCCCCCCGGCGCCCGGAACGGCCGCACCGGCACCGTCCCGGGTCGTGGATCTTCGGCACCGGAAGGCTGGGGTGCCGGCGGGATACAAGCCGGCGTGGAGCGATGACCGGCTGAACCCGCAGCGGGGCAAGGGTACGGCCGAGGGCGATGCCTCGATGCGGCAGGTCTGGACCGATACGGTGCCCCAGCGCCAGATCGCACCGGCGACGGCCCATCACCGGCAAAGCGCCGGGGGCGCGCGCTTTGTGCAGGTCGGAAGCTATGCGGTGCCGGCCAATGCCAGCCGTGCAGCGTCGCGGCTGCAGGCGATGGGTTATCCGGTGCAGATCATCCATGGCAAGGCACGCGGGAAATCCCTGCAGGTGGTTCGGGCGGGGCCCTTCGGCAGCGAGGCTCAGGCGGTTGCGGCCCTCGGCGTGGCCCGCCAGGCCGGATACAGAGACGCAATCCTGCGCCGGTGAGGCGCAGGCAGGAACAGGCAGCGGGACGGGCAAGAAACCCGGGGCAGTGAAGCAGGGACGTTCCGGAGCGCCGGGACGTCCCTATCCCTTTCCGGCCCGGCGGCTCACTCGGCGCAGATGGACTGAAGGGCGATCCAGTCGTTGTCCGACATGATCGGTCGTGTCGCGCCCGGGTCGCCGTCGATCAGGGCCCGGGTCGCCGCGCCCGTGGGATCGACCGCAAGCGCATAGGGTGTCGCGGCAAGCCCCGCCTCGGCAAAACGCCGCAGGATCGCGTCCGGGGGGAGCGGTTCGGCCGGAGCAGCAAGCAGCATCCGGCCATAGCCGGCCACCGCCTCGGCCCCGAGACTGCCGCTGGCAAGCAGCCGCAGCGTGGCTGCGACCCCGGCCGCGCGCAGTAGCGGAACCAGCGGATCGCGCCGTTCGGCCCGCAGACGTTCGGCCAGCACGAAGCCGGCCGCGGCGTCGGGCGAATCCTGGTCCTCGATCAGGCGACGGTCGATCAGGACGATGCGGCCGGGCAGGTGGGCAGCGCCCGGAACGCCCTGCCGCATGACACGGATTTCGCCGCCGGAGGCGCCAAGCAGTCGCTCGGTGAACCGCACCAACGCCGGACGAGCGGAGACTGCGTTGCAGGGCGCGCCGGTGGTTCGGATCACGTCGTCAAGTGCCGCGCGGCCGATCTCGACCCGCGCCGGCATCGGCACGACCGTAGCGGCATGTTCGTGAAGGGCGCCAGGAAACCACAATGCCAGCGCCCCCGCAGCGGCCAGAACGCTTCCGACCAGCAGCACGCGCCGCAGTCGGCCCGGCCGCGTCGTCGCCCGGCCTACTGCCCGGCGCACAGTCTCGATCGCCTCGATCATGGCGGGGTCTTCGAGTTCGAGCGTCTCCGCCCCCGGCTCGGACCCGGGCGCATAGACCGCAGGACGCCGGCCGGGGTTCAGCCGGACGAGCGCCGGCAGCGACCATGCGGCAAGCGGGGTCTCGGACGGTGCGTCGGACAGGGTAAGCGATGCCTCGCCCAGCGCGACCACGACCTCGCGCCGGCGCTGGTCCGGCGCAGGACGCCAGAGCCCTGTGGTTTCCAGCCGCTGATAGCGGTCGAGCGCCGTCATCCCGGCGTGCCTGCCCGTTGCCTCGTCCGGCCGGCAGGATAGACGAGGGCCGGGGCCGGCGGCAACCTGCGCTCAGAGTTCGCGCGCGATCGCGCGCAGTTCGAACTTCTGGATCTTGCCGGTCGAGGTCTTGGGCAATTCGCGGAACACTACCTTCTTCGGGGTCTTGAAGCCCGCCAGCCGCTCGCGCGCAAAGGCGATCAGTTCGGCCTCGGTCGCCTGCGCGCCTTCCTTCAGTTCGACGAAGGCGCAGGGCACCTCCCCCCATTTCTCGTCCGGTCTTGCGACCACGGCGCAGAGCAGCACCGACGGATGCCGGCACAGGCAGTCCTCGACCTCGACCGAACTCACGTTCTCGCCCCCCGAGATGATGATGTCCTTGGCGCGGTCCGCGATCTTGATGTAGCCGTCGGGATGGCGGAAGGCGATGTCGCCGGAATGGAACCAGCCGCCGCGGAAGCATTCGGCGGTCGCCTCGGGGTTGCGATAGTATCCCTTCATCACGCCGTTCCCGCGATGCGCGATCTCGCCCAGCGTCGTGCCGTCCCGTGGCACCGGGCGGCCGTGGCTGTCCAGCACCGTCACGTCTTCCATGAAGGGCATCGCAACGCCGGTGCGCGCCTTGACGGCTGCGCGCTGGTCCGCGGGCAGGTCGTCGAAATGCGCCTGCCACGTGCATTCCGTCGCCGGGCCGTAGGTCTCGGTCAGGCCATAGACCTGGGTGACGTTGAATCCGAGCGGCTCGATCGCGGCAAGCGTCGCCGCCGGGGGTGGGGCGCCCGCGGTGAACACCTCGACCACATGGTCGAACGGGCGCCGATCCTCTTCGCGGGCGTTGATGATGGTGTTGAGGACGATGGGGGCCCCGCCGAAATGGGTCGCTCCCTCGCCGGCGATGGCATCATATATCGCCCGCGCGGTGATGTCGCGGCAGCAGATCACCGTGCCGGCAACCAGCGGCATCATCCAGGCGTGACACCAGCCGTTGCAATGAAACAGCGGCACGATGGTCAGATAGCGCGGGTGAAGGACCATGCGCCAGCTCACGACCTGGCCCATGGTGGACAGATAGGCGCCGCGGTGATGATAGACCACGCCCTTGGGCCGGCCCGTGGTGCCGGACGTGTAGTTCAGCGCCAGCGATTCCCATTCGTCCTGCGGCATGATCCAGTCGAATGCCGGGTCGCCCTCGGCCAGCAGCGCCTCGTATTCAAGGTGTCGTCCGGTTGCCGGGTGGCCGGCCTGATCGTCCGGCACCTCGACGAGCAGGGGCGGCACGCCCTGCATCGCTGCACAGGATGCCTCGGCCAGCGACAGGAAGGCGGTATCGACCAGCAGCACCTTCGCGCCGCCGTGGTCGAGGATATAGGCGACCGTGTCGACATCCAGCCGCGTGTTGATCGCGTTCAGGATGGCGCCGCAGGCCGGGACGCCGAAATGCGCCTCGACATGCGCCGGCAGGTTGGGGATCAGCGTCGCCACCACGTCGCCGGGCCGGATCCCCCGACCTGCCAGCGCCGAGGCGAGCCGCGTGACCCGGTCGCGGTAGGCGCGGTAGGTCCAGCGCCGGGCCCGGTAGACCAGCGCCTCGTGATCGGGCCAGATGTCTGCGGCGCGCCTGAGATGCGACAGCGGCGTCAGCGGCACGAAGTTCGCTGCACAGCGGTCCAGCCCGGTCTCGTCGGCAAGCCATCCCATCAACCCCTCCCCTGTTGGCGCTTGTCGGACGGATATTGGCGGGATATGCGCGCTGTGGAAAGCGTCTCGCAGGGTTCACATGACACTGGCAGCCGATCGTCCCCTGCCGAACAGTACGCTCGCGGCGGCGGGGCTGATCCTGGCATATGCGGTCATGGTTACCTATGCCGACAACTTCGTGCAGGTGATCGCGTCAGAGGGCGGCTTGTGGCAGTTCCAGATGCTGCGCACCGCAATGGGGCTGGGTATCTTCGGTGTGCTGGCGCTCGTGGTGCGGATGCGGTTCAGGCCGAGAAACTGGCGCGGCGTTCTGGCGCGGTCCGCGGTGCATTCGGGTGCGATGCTGTTCTACTTTGCCTCGCTCGGCTTCCTGCCCGTGGCGCAGGCTGTGGCGGGCCTTTTCACCGCCCCGATCTTCGTGCTGCTGATCGGTCGCTTCGTCTACGGTCACGCGCTGGGGCCGGTGCGGATCGGTGCGGTGGCGGCAGGCTTCGTGGGCGTGATCCTGGTTCTGGCCCCCGAGGCCGACGCGCCGGCCGGCTGGGCCAGCCTTCTGCCCGTCGCGGCAGGCGCTCTGTATGCCCTTGCAAACATTGCCCTGCGTGAATGGTGCCCGGGCGAGAGCGCTGAATCGCTGACCCTAGTCTACATGGTGCTGATCGGCATTGCAGGTGCGGCCGGAATGGCGATCCTGTGGCTTTTTCCTCAGCCTGTGCCGGACGGCACTGACGGCTTCATCCTGCGCGGGCCGGTCTGGTTCTCGGCCGAGGCGCTGTGGTGGACGCTCGTGCAGGCGGCGGCATCGGTCGGCGGCGTGTTCTGCATGGTCCGCGCCTACCAGCTGGCGGAGGCAAGCCGTGTTGCCGTGTTCGAGTACGTCCTGCTTCCAGTCGCGGCGATCTGGGCCTGGCTGCTGTGGGGGCAGGGGGTCGGGGCCACTGCGGCACTCGGGATGGTGCTGATCGTCACCGCCGGCGTGGCAATCGCCCTGCGCGCGCGCTGAGCCTTGCCGGCCGGCGCCTGTCGCGGCAGGCTCGGTCCATGATCGTATCGCCCGGCCGCCGCTACATCTTCGTCCATGCGCCCAAGACCGGCGGCACGGCGCTGAGCCTTGCACTCGAGACCCGGGCGATGAAGGACGACATCCTGATCGGCGATACACCGAAGGCGCGCGCGCGCCGGGGGCGGTTGAAACGCTACCGGACGGCGGGGCGGCTGTGGAAACACTCGACCCTTGCCGATGCGGTGGGCCTGCCGGGCACCGAAGATCTTGGCTCCATGTTCGTGCTGATGCTGGTCCGCAATCCCTGGGACCGGCTGGCAAGCTATTATCACTGGCTGCGTGCGCAAGCCTTTGCCCATCCGGCGGTGGGGCTTGCGCGCGCACTCGACTTCAGCGGCTTCCTGAACCACGCGCACACCCGCGCGACCCTCGCCGCCTGGCCCTATGGCGCATATGTGCGGCTGCCGGGCGGGGCCGAAAGATGCAATCTGTTCGCCCGGCTCGAGTCGATCGAGGCCGATCTCGAACCGTTCGAAAGGCACCTCGGGTTCAGGGTCGCCCCTCTGGCCCGGATCAACGCCTCGGACCGTGACCGGGATTGGCGGACCTATTATTCCGATACAGATGCCGCCCTGCTGGCGGATCTCTGTGCCGAGGACATCGCGCGTTTCGGCTACAGGTTCGACCCGGGTTGAGCCTGCCCGGTTTGCGCCCCCAAGCTGCCGCTTTCCCTGCTATGATGTATCATGACCGCAAACGGCAGGGCACGCATGCAGCACCCGTCCCGCACCGATGACGCGCAGGCCCGCGATCTGGTGGGGTTGCCGGACTTCTTCACCGACGGGCTGCTTGCCGAGACGCCGGTTGCGACGACGGCGGGCTGGATCGCCGTGTCGCATCTGCGTCCCGGAGACCGTTTGCTGACCTTCGACGGCGGTCCGGCCGAGGTGGTGGAGCTGCGGCGCACCCGGACGACCCCAGACGCGGGCGAATGGCCTTCCGATCATTGGCCGCTTGCGGTCCCGCCGCAGCCGGGTGTGCAGGGGCCGGGCCTGCGGCTGTTGCCCGACCAGCTGGTGCTGATCGACACCGATCTGGCAGAGGCGATGTTCGGCGATCCCTTCGCCCTGGTTCCCTCGCGGGCGCTGGAAGGCTGGGCCGGTATCGCCCGCAGCCTGCCGCGGGCGGCCGAGGCCGCCATCGTTCCGGTGTTCGAGCGCGAGCAGCTGATCTATGCCGGCGGGGGAACGCTGGTGCATTGCCCCGGTCAGGTCGCGCCGGATCTGACAGGGCCCGCGGTCTATGCGCCCCTGTCGCTCGCGGCTGCACGCCAGCTCGTCGCCTGCCTGATGGCCGAGGAGGTGGGGGCAGCGCTGGTTCGCGCTACCCCCGGCATGGATCACGCCGCCTTGGGCTGAGCCGTGCCGTCATAGAAGGACGCGCCCCTTGCAGCCATCTCGCGCAGCATCCGGGGGGCTCGGAACCGCGCCCCGTGCTGCGCCTCCAGCCGGTCGCAGATCTCGACGGCGCGCGCCGCACCCAGCATGTCGAGCCACCCGAACGGGCCACCCGTCCAGGGCGCAAAGCCCCAGCCGAGGATCGCGCCCACGTCGCCCTCGCGGATGTCGGTCAGCACGCCGGCCTCCAGCGCACGAACGGCCTCCAGGACCTGGGCGAACATCAGACGATGCTGAACCTCGGGCAGTTCGGGCTGCTCGGCCGCCCGACCGAAGCGTTCCCGCAGGCCGTCCCAGATGCCCTGCCGCTTGCCGTCCTCGTCGTAGCTGTAGAAGCCGGCCTTGGACTTGCGGCCAAGCCGGCCCTGATCGACCATCCAGAACACGATGCCGTCCACCGCATCGTCGGGATAGTCCGCGCCCATCGCAGCCTTGGTTGCCCTCGCGATCTTTGCCCCGAGGTCGAGCGAGGTCTCGTCCACCAGTTGCAGCGGACCGAGCGGGAAGCCCAGAAGCTTTGCCGCATTCTCGACCAGTACCGGATTCACCCCTTCGCCAACCATGCGCATGCCCTCGTTGATATAGGGTATGATGCAGCGGTTGGCGTAGAAGAAGCGCGCGTCATTGACGACGATCGGCGTCTTGCGGATCTGGCGCACATAGTCCAGCGCCTTGGCCACCGCGCGGTCGCCGGTCTGCCGGCCGCGGATGATCTCGACCAGAAGCATCTTGTCCACCGGGCTGAAGAAGTGGATGCCGATGAACTGTTCCGGGCGCTTGCTGGCCTTCGCAAGGTCGCTGATCGGCAGGGTCGAGGTATTGGTGGCGAAGATCGCGGTCTCGGGGATCACCGCCTCGGCCTTCGCGGTCACCTCGGCCTTCACCTTCGGATCCTCGAACACCGCCTCGACGATCAGATCGCATCCGTCGAGCATCGCATAGTCGGTGGTGGCGGCGATACGGCCCAGCACCTCGGCCTTCTTCTCGGCCGAGACCTTGCCGCGCTTCATGCCCTTGTCGAGCAGGTCCTCGGAATGGGCCTTGCCGCGGTTCGCCGCTTCCTGGGTGCTGTCGATCAATACCACTTCGATGCCGGCATTGGCGCTGACATAGGCGATGCCCGCGCCCATCATGCCGGCGCCGAGCACCCCGACCTTCCGAACCTTCTGATCCGGCACGTCCGGCCGGTTCGCGCCCTTCTCCAGCGCCTCCTTGTTGATGAAGAGGCTGCGGATCATGGCGGTGGAGGAAGGGTTCAGAAGCACATGGACGAACCACCGCGCCTCTATCCTCAGCGCGGTGTCGAAGGGCACCAGCGCCCCTTCATAGACGGCGGACAGCAGCGCCTTGGCCGCGGGATATACGCCATTGGTCTTGCCGTGCACCATCGCTGACGCACCCACGAAGGTCATGAAACCCTGCGGCGTATAGGGTGTGCCGCCCGGCATCTTGTAGCCCTTGGCGTCCCAGGGCTTGACCAGATCGGCATCCTTGGCCGACAGCACCCAGGCCTTGGCCCGCGCCATTAGCTCGTCCGCCGGCACGACCTCGTCTATCACGCCGGCCGCCATCGCCTTCTTCGGATCGTTCAGCTTGCCTTCCAGCAGCAACGGCGCCGCCATCATCGCACCCAACTTGCGCACCAGACGGGTCGTGCCGCCTGCGCCCGGAAAGATCCCGACCAGGATCTCGGGCAGGCCGATCTTGGCCGACGGATTGTCGGCGGCGAAGATCCGGTGGCACGCCAGAGGCAGCTCTAGCCCGATCCCCAGCGCCGTTCCCGGCAGGGCGGCCGCGACGGGCTTGCCGCCCTTCAGGGTCTTGGGGTCCATGCCTGCGCGTTCGATCTTGCGCAGGACGTGGTGCATCTGCATCACCCCGTCGAACAGCCCCTGAGCGGGGTTGTCGCCGGCATCGGACTTCATCCGCGCGATGACGTTCAGGTCCATCCCGCCGGCGAAATCCTTCTTGCCGCTTGTGATGACGATGCCCTTGACCGCCTCGTCGGCAAGCGCGGTGTCTATATGCCCGTCAAGCTCGGCGAAACCCGCAAGGCTCATCACGTTCATCGACTTGCCGGGAACGTCCCAGGTGATGGTGGCGACGCCGTCGGCGTCTACCGCATAGTGAAACTCGGCCATGACGTCCTCCTCAGACCCGTTCGATGATGGTCGCGGCGCCCATGCCCGACCCGATGCACAGCGTGGCAAGCCCGGTGCCCTTGCCCGAGCGTTCGAGTTCGTCGAGCAGCGTGCCGAGGATCATCGCGCCGGTGGCCCCCAGCGGATGGCCCATGGCGATCGACCCGCCGTTGACGTTCACCTTGTCGGGCGAGACGTCGAAGGCCTGCATGAAGCGCATCACGACGGCGGCGAAGGCCTCGTTCACCTCGAACAGGTCGATATCCGAGATCGACATGCCGGACTCGCGCAGGATCTTCTCGGTCACCGGAACCGGGCCGGTCAGCATGATGGTCGGGTCAGTCCCGATCTTCGCGGTCGCCCGGATGCGCGCGCGGGGTCTCAGGCCGTATTTGTCGCCGAACTCGCGGTTTCCGATCAACACGGCTGCGGCACCGTCGACGATTCCGCTGGAATTTCCGGCATGGTGAATGTGCTCGATCTTCTCCAGATGCGGGTATTTCAGAAGCGCGACCTTGTCGAAGCCCGGCATGGTCTCGCCCATGTCCTTGAACGACGGCTTCAGCGCCCCGAGGCTCTGCATGTCGGTGCCGGGGCGCATGTATTCGTCGCGGTCGAGAATGGTCAGCCCGTTGATGTCGCGGACCGGCACCACCGAACGGTCGAAGCGCCCGTCGTCCCAGGCGGCCTTGGCGCGTTTCTGGCTTTCCACGGCCAGCGCATCGGCCTCGTCGCGGCTGAAGCCGTATTCGGTGGCGATGATGTCGGCCGAGATGCCCTGCGGCACGAAGTAGTTGGCGATGGCGATGGACGGATCGACCGCGATCGCGCCGCCGTCCGAACCCATGGGCACGCGGCTCATGCTTTCGACGCCCCCGGCGACATAAGCCATCCCGGCCCCGCCGCGCACCTGGTTCGCGGCCATGTTCACGGCCTCCAGACCGCTGGCGCAGAAACGGTTGATGCTGACCCCCGGCACGCTTTCGTCGAAATCCGAGGCGAGGACGGCGGTGCGGGCGAGGCATGCGCCCTGTTCGCCCACCTGGGTGACGTTGCCCCAGATCACATCCTCGATCGCGCGGGTGTCGAGGTCGTTGCGTTCCTTGATGGCGTTCAGGATCACCGCGGAAAGCCGCGCGGCGGTCACCTCGTGCAGGCTGCCATCGGGCCGCCCCTTGCCGCGCACGGTTCGGGCGGCGTCGTAGATATAGGCGTCGGTCATGGGTCCTCCTTGCCCTGTCAGGCGATGGGTCCGGCGGTCGGGGCGCCGGATATGGATGATGGCATGGGGCGGGCGCCGCCGCGCGTGCCGCGGGTGCAGCAGCGCGGCATCACAGCGTCCGCCCGATCAGTTCCTTCATGATCTCGTTGGTGCCCCCGTAGATCCGCTGGACGCGGGCGTCGGTCCACATCTCGGCAACGGCATATTCCTGCATGAACCCGTAGCCGCCGTGCAGCTGCAGACATTCGTCGAGCACGGCGCATTGGAGGTCAGTCAGCCAGTACTTGCACATGGCGGCCATCTCGACCGTCAGTTCGCCCCGCAGGTGCGCCGCGATGCAGGTGTCGAGGAAGCTCCGCGCCACGAAGGCATTGGTCTTGCATTCCGCCAGCTTGAACCGTGTGTTCTGGAACTCGATGATCGGCTTGCCGAAGGCCTCGCGCTCCTTGCAGTAGGCGATGGTCCGCGCCACCGCGCCCTCGATCGCGCCGACCGCGCCGCAGCCGATGATCAGCCGCTCCTGCGGCAGCTGCTGCATCATCTGGTAGAAGCCCTGGCCCTCGGCGCCGCCGAGGATGTTCTCGGGCGGCACCGGAACATTGTCGAAGAACAGCTCCGACGTGTCGGCGGCCTTCAGTCCGATCTTCTCGAGCTTGCGACCGCGGCGGAACCCCTCGGCCCCGTCCGTCTCGACCACCACGAGCGAGGTTCCCCGGGCCTTCGCCGAAGGGTCGGTCTTGGCTGCCACGATGATCAGATTGGCGTGCTGCCCGTTGGTGATGAAGGTCTTCTGGCCGCTGAGCCGATAGACGTTTCCATCGCGAATCGCGCGGGTCCGCAGGTTCTGGACGTCCGATCCGCCGGAGGGTTCGGTCATGGCCAGCGCACCGACCAGCTCGCCCGACACCATCCTGGGCAGCCAGCGCCGCTTCTGCTCCTCGGTCCCGTAGGCGAGGATGTAATGCGCGACAATGCCGGAATGGATGCCATGCCCCCACGAGGCCAGGTTGGCCCGCCCGCCTTCCATGAGGATCACCGCCTCGTGCCCGAAGTCGCCCCCGGCACCGCCGTATTCCTCGGGCACCGAAGGGCACAGCAGGCCCAGCTCGCCCGCCTGGGTCCAGGTCTCGCGGTCCATCTCGCCCTGCTTGCGCCAGCGATCGAAATGCGGCGCCCATTCGGTGGCGATGAAGTCTCTGGTCATGTCCTCGAGCATGCGGTGTTCGTCGGTCATCCACGGCGAGGCAATCATCGGAAAAGTCATCGGTTCCTCCCTTCTCCGGCTCACTTCTTGCGGTCGTCGAGCTCGGAGTTGAACAGACGCAGCCGGTGCGTCAGGTTGTCGGTGTCCGTCACGCTGTCGAAATGCTCGAACAGGAAGGACAGCGCCTCTCCTTCGTCCAGCCCCGCCTCGGCGGCGAACCGCCTGAGCCGCCGATAGCCGTCCTCGGTCATGGCGACGGGAAAGCGGCGGGTCAGGCGAAAGCGTTTCGGCATCGTGTTCCCCGTGAAGCGAGCGGGCGCCGTGGCGGCGCCCGCCGGAGCGGTTAGAACGCCTCAGCAGCCAGCGCCATGACCGGCTCGGCCCCGGTCTCGATCCGCGCCAGATGCATGGCTGTCGCGGGAAGCTGTCGGGCCATGTAGTAGCGGCCGGTCGCGATCTTGGCCTCGAGGAAGTCGCGGTCCGTATCGCCCGCATCGAGCGCGGCATAGGCCGCCTTCGCCATCCGGGCCCACATCAGACCGAGGCAGACATGCCCCATCATGTGCATGAAGTCGTAGCTGCCCGAAAGCGCCGCGTTGGGGTTCTTCATCCCCGACTGCATGAAGAACATGCCCGCCGCCTGCAGATCCTTCGACGCCTTCTTGAGCGGGTCGAGGAAGCCGGCCTTCAGCCGCTCGTCACCCTCGTTCTCCTTGATGAAGGACTTCACCATCTCGAAGAAGGCCATCACGTGCTTGCCGCCGTCCTGCGCCAGCTTGCGACCGACGAGGTCCAGAGCCTGCACGCCGTTCGCCCCTTCGTAGATCATCGCGATCCGGGCGTCGCGGGCGAACTGCGACATGCCCCATTCCTCGATATAGCCGTGCCCGCCATAGACCTGCTGGGCATTGACGCACATCTCGAAGCCCTTGTCGGTCAGGAAGCCCTTTATGACCGGGGTGAGCAGGCTGATCATCCCGTCGGCATCGCTGTCCCCGCTCCGGTGCGCGCGGTCGATCAGATGCGCACCCCAGTAGGTGAAGGCGCGGGCGCCCTCGACAAAGCTCTTCTGGTCCATGAGGTTGCGGCGGATGTCGGGATGGACGATCAGCGGGTCTGCAGGCCCGTCCCTGTTCTCGGCCCCGGTCACGGCGCGGCCCTGCAGGCGGTCCCTGGCATAGGCCAGCGCGTTCTGGTAGGCGACCTCGGCCTGGGCATAGCCCTGTAGGCCGACGCCGAGACGCGCCTCGTTCATCATGACGAACATTGCGCGCATGCCCTTGTGCAGCTCGCCCACCAGCCAGCCGGTCGCACCGTCATAGTTCATGACGCAGGTGGCGTTGCCGTGGATGCCCATCTTCTCCTCGATCTTGCCGCAGGAGACCGCGTTGCGCGCGCCGAGGCTGCCGTCGTCGTTCACAAGGAATTTCGGCACCAGGAACAGGCTGATGCCTTTGGTCCCCTCGCCGCCCCCGGGCGCCTTGGCCAGCACCAGATGGATGATGTTCTCGGCCATGTCGTGTTCACCGGCCGAGATGAAGATCTTCTGTCCGGTGATGCGGTAGCTGCCGTCGTCCTGAGGCTCGGCCTTCGTGCGGATCATCCCCAGGTCGGTGCCGGCATGCGGCTCGGTCAGGTTCATGGTGCCGGTCCATTCGAGGCTGACCATCTTCGGCACATAGGTCGCCTTCTGCTGGTCGGTCCCGTGGGTCAGCAGCGCGTTGATCGCGCCGTGGGTGAGGCCCTGATACATGTTGAAAGCCATGTTTGCCGAGACGAACATCTCGCCCACCGCGGTGCCGATTATGTAGGGCAGGCCCTGGCCGCCGAACTCCTCGGGCAGGTCAAGCCCGTTCCAGCCGCCTTCCTGCATCGCCCGGAATGCGTCCTTGAACCCCTCCGGGGTATAGACGACGCCGTTCTCCAGCCGGCAGCCCTGGGTGTCGCCGACCACGTTCAGGGGCGCCAGCACCTCGACGGCAAGCCTGCCGGCCTCGTCGACGATCGCGCCGGTGGTCTCCGCGTCCAGATCCTCGTAGCCCGGAATCCCGGTCTCGGTCAGCTTCAGAAGGTGATGCAGGACGAACTGGATGTCCTTGGCAGGTGCGGCGTAGATCGGCATTCATCTCTCCCTTGATGCGCTTTCGGCGCTGTCATTCGGCGGCGGGGCGGCGGAACGAGGCGATCACCTCGGCGCCCCATTCAAGCTGGGATTTCAGCTCGGCGATCGCTTCGTCGAGTTCGGCACGCTGGCGTTCCATCTGCGCTAGCCGTTCGCGCGCCAGCTCGTAGGTGCGCTTCAGCTGCGTCTCCTGCTGGTCGCCCCGATCGTAGAGGTCCAGAAGCTGGCGGATGTCCTCGAGGCTGAATCCGAACCGCTTGCCGCGCAGGATCAGCTTCAGCCGGGCCCGGTCGCGCCGGGTATAGAGCCGCCGCTGGCCGTCGCGGATCGGAAACAGAAGCTCCTTCGATTCGTAGAATCTCAAGGTGCGCGGCGTGACCTCGAAGGCGTCGCACATCTGGCGGATGGTTTTCAGATCGTCAGTCATTGCGGTCCCCATGGTCGCATCGCCGACAGCAGATGCGGCCCGTCCAGAGACCATACAAGACAGGATGACGTTGACGTAAACATAACGTCACGTCATGTCAGATCTGACGTGGTGTCAGTTCAGCGCGCCGCGGAACAGAGCGCTGCAGGCGTCGAGAAAACGCGCCCTGACGGCCGCACGTTCGATCATGATCTCGTGCTGCGCGCCGTCGAGAAACATCAGGTGCCCGTTCGGCCAGCGTGCCATGCGCTCGCGGATCGCCAGCGGATCGACGATCTGCTCGTGGCTGCCCAGTCCTGCCAGCGCCGGCACCGGCGGCGAGGGAAGGCGCGCAAGCCGCCGGCATTCGGTCTGGGCCTCGTGGAGCCAGCGGATGCTGGGGCCGGCGACCTGCAAGGCGGGATGTTCGTGCAGCAGCGATGCCACCCGATTCCATTCCGCCTCGTCTCCTGTCAGCACGTTTCCTGCGAACGGTGCAGCAGCCGCATAGCAGACCGGGCCCGGCGCGGGCGGCGGGGCGTATCTGGCCCCGAAACCAAGCATCACCCCCGCGCCTGTCAGGCGGCTCAGGAGCCGGGCCTGGGGGCCCGATACCCTGATCCCCCACATCGGCGCACTGAAGGCCGCGGCGCGGAAGGTCACACCGCGAACGAGCGCTCTCAGCCCGATCGCCCCGCCCAGCGAATGCGCCAGCATCAGCCGCGGCAGCGGAGCGCCCTCCGCTTCGACATCGCCGATCACGGCATCAAGGTCGCGTTGGTAGTCCGCGAAGGATCCGACATGGCCGATCTTCGGGTCGTCCAGCAACCTGTCCGACAGCCCCTGTCCGCGCCAGTCGATCGCCGCGACGCGGTAGCCCTCGGCTGCGAAGCGGGCGCAGACGGCGGCGTATTTGTCGGCGAATTCCGTTCGCCCGGTCAGCAGATAGAGCGTTGCCTGCGGGTCCGGCGCCGACCAGAGGACATAGCGCAGGCGCACCCCGTCCGACGTTCGCACCCAGCGGCCCGTTGCACCGTGGGCTGCTGCCTGCGGATCGAGGACCGGAGCCTCGGTGCTCAACCGAGGACCGAGCCGAGTTTCATGGCAAGCCCCATGTTCCCGTCGACCGTCAGCTTGCCGGTCATGAAGGCCATGGTCGGGTTCATGTCGCCCTCGAAGATCGCCCGGAAGGTTTCCATGCTGGCGGTCAGGGTGACATCCGCCGCCTCGTCGCCGGCGCGCGCACCGTCGGCATCCAGCATGATCGCCCCCTCGCCGGCGATCACGAACTTGGCCGTCGCGTCGAAGCCGCTGGTGTCCTTCTCGTTGAGGGCAGCGACCATGGCATCAATCGTCTCGCTCATACTTCGTTCCTCAGATTGTGACCGCAGAGCGCTCGATTTCCCGTCCGCCTGCGCTAGAGTGGTCCCGTTATGGAGGGTTGCGCCCCGATGCTCAACCGTGTCGTCACGGCAATTCTGATCGCCTTGCTTGGCGTTTTCGTGACCGCCGGGGGTGTCGCGGCGCAGAGCACCCGGGTGGATGCCCTGTTGCGGGAACTCGCGGACCCCGAGAATGCGGCCTGGCGGCGGACCGAACGCGAGCTCGTCACCGAATGGTCGAAGTCGGGGTCGGCGGCGATGGATCTGCTGCTGCAGCGCGGCCGGGAGGCGATGCGCAACGGCGATCATGCCGCAGCGATCGAGCACCTGACGGCACTGACCGATCACGCGCCCGATTTCGCCGAGGGATGGAACGCCCGCGCGACGGCCTACTTCCACGCCGGGCAATACGGCCCGTCCATCGACGACATCGCCATGACGCTGACGCTGAACCCGAGCCACTTCGGGGCCCTCGCCGGGCTTGGCGCGATCTTCTCGGAACTGGGGGACAAGCAGAAGGCACTGGCCGCCTACCGCGCGGCGCTTGCTATACATCCGCATCTCGAACGGATAAAGGCTGCGGCCGACAGGCTCGAACGCGAACTGCGCGGGCAGGAACTCTGACAGGAAGGCGCCGGGATGCGCGAGAAGGCGAGGATCGTTGCGGTCCTCGGACCGACCAACACCGGCAAGACCCACTACGCCATCGAACGGATGCTGGCGCACCGGACCGGCGTGATCGGGCTGCCGCTGCGGCTGCTGGCCCGCGAGGTCTATGACCGGATCGTGGCGCGCCGCGGTCCGTCCGTCGTCGCCCTTGTGACCGGCGAGGAGCGGATCGTCCCCGAGCGCACCGCCTACTGGGTCTGCACGACCGAGGCGATGCCCCAGGAGATCGGCGCCGATTTCGTGGCGGTGGACGAGATCCAGCTTTGCGCAGACCCGGACCGCGGGCATGTCTTCACCGACCGTCTGCTGGGCGCTCGCGGCCTTCACGAGACGCTGTTCCTCGGGTCCGACACGATGCGGCCTGCGATCGCGGCGCTGGTCCCGGGCGTGCAGTTCATGTCCCGCCCGCGTCTGTCCGAACTTTCGTGGGCGGGTTCGAAAAAGATAAGCCGAATGCCGGCGCGATCGGCGATCGTCGGGTTCTCGGTCGAGAATGTATATGCGATCGCCGAGCTGATTCGTCGCAGCAAGGGTGGATGTGCGGTGGTGATGGGCGCGCTCAGCCCGCGGACGCGCAATGCGCAGGTGGCGCTCTACCAGAACGGCGATGTGGACTACCTGGTGGCCACCGATGCGATCGGGATGGGCCTGAACCTTGACATCCGGCATGTTGCCTTCGCATCGACAGCCAAGTTCGACGGGCGGCGGATCCGTGCGTTGAGCGACCAGGAACTTGCCCAGATCGCCGGTCGCGCGGGCCGGCATACCAGCGCCGGGACCTTCGGCGTGACCGGCGAGGCCCGGCCGCTGCGCGACGAGACGATCGAGGCGATCGAACAGCACCGTTTCCTCCCCGTCCGAAAGCTTTCCTGGCGCAACGGCGATCTGGACTTCGGCACCGCCGAGCGGCTGATCGCCTCGCTGGAACGGCAGGCCGCGAACGACTGGCTGTCGCGGGCTCGGGATGCCGACGACCTGACGGCGCTCAAGACCCTTTCGGCCCTGCCGGAGGTGCATGCGGCCATGGCGGGGCCCGCATCGGTGCGGCTGCTGTGGGACGTCTGCCGGATCCCAGACTTCCGCGGCATCTCGGCCCAGGAACACGCGGGGCTCCTGGCACGGATCTTCGGCTTTCTGAACGCGGGCGGCCAGGTGCCGGCCGACTGGCTGGCGCGCAACGTGGCGCGGATTGACCGGACCGATGGCGACATCGACGCGATCTCGCGCCGTCTCGCCTTCATCCGCACCTGGACCTACGTCGCCCAGCGGCGGGGCTGGGTGGCCGATGAAACCCATTGGCGCGACGAGACACGCGCGGTAGAAGACCGCCTGTCGGACGCCCTGCACATGCGGCTGACGCAGCGTTTCGTGGATCGGCGCACCTCGGTGCTGATGCGTCGTCTGAAGCAGAAGGAGAGCCTCGTGGCCGAGGTCAATGACAAGGGCGAGGTGTCGGTCGAGGGCGAATTCGTCGGCCGGCTGGAAGGCTTCCGGTTCCGCATGGACGCGACCACCGGCCCGGACGAGGCGCGCACTCTTCGCCAGGCCGCTTGGGAGGCCTTGCGGCCGGAATTCAGCCTGCGTTCCGACCGCTTCTACAATGCCCCGGACACCGAGTTCGATTTCACCGAACAGGGCGGCCTCATGTGGGGCACGACGGCAGTCGGCAAACTGGTGAAGGGTCCCGATCCGCTTCGTCCGTCGGTGGAACCGTTCGTGGACGAGGATGCAGGTCCCGAGATCGTCGAAAAGGTGCGCCGCCGGCTTCAGCACTTCATCGACCGCAAGGTGACCGCGCTGTTCGAGCCGCTCCATGCCATGGCCCGCGACGAGGGCCTGCAGGGTCTGGCTCGTGGCTTTGCCTTCCGTCTGGTCGAGGCGCTGGGCGTTTTGCCGCGCGACGGTGTTGCCGACGAGGTCAAGGCGCTCGATCAGGAGGCCCGGTCGGCCCTGCGAAAGCATGGTGTGCGCTTCGGTCAGTACACGATCTTCTTGCCCGCGCTTCTGAAACCGGCACCGACCCGGCTCCGGCTGGTGCTCTGGTCGCTCGCGGAGGGCTTGGAGGAATTTCCCGAAAGCCCGCCGCCCGGGCTCGTAACCATTCCGCATCTGCCCGACATACCCGATCTGCATTACACGCTGGCCGGCTATCGCCCGGCCGGTGCCCGCGCCATCCGCATCGACATGCTGGAGCGTCTGGCCGATCTGCTGCGCGCGAAGGACAGCAGGGCAGGGTTCGAGGCAACGGCCGAAATGCTGTCGATCACCGGAATGACCCTCGAACAGTTTGCAGACCTGATGACGGGACTCGGTTATCGCGCCGACCGCGGGGAGCGGCCCAAGCAGCGGGCCGCCCCGCCGGCGGAACCGGGTGCCGAAACCGTGCCGGAGCCCGCGCCCGATGCGCTGCCCGCCGTCGCCGAGGCGGTGCCCGGGGCAGATACGGAAGGCGCGGCCGATCCGGGCCCGCCGGTGCCGGATGCCGAGGTGTATTTCACCTTTACCTGGGCGCCCCGCAGCCGCCCCAACGGAGCCAGACGGGGGGATCGGCGTGCGGCGGGTTCCGAGGACGATGCGCGGGGTCCGCGTCAGCGTGGCCCCCGCCGGGGTGACGAGGCAGGCGCGCGGCCGAAGGGCAAGGACCGGGGCAAGGGCGGCAAGCCCGCGAGGACCGGCGATGAACCACGCGGCGAGCGCCGCCCGCGGGACGTTCAGCGTCCCCCCCGCGAAACCCGAATCGACCCGGACAGCCCGTTCGCGATCCTTGCCGCTTTGCGCGACCGGACCTGAGTGGCACGGTCCGGCGATCCTGCGCAGGCGTCGGCACAGCGTCTGGACAAGTGGCTGTGGCAGGCGCGGTTCTTCCGCACGCGGACGGTTGCCACCGCCGCCGTGTCCGACGGGATGGTGCGCGTCAATGGCGAACGGGCGATGCGACCTGCCCAGGCGGTGCGGGCCGGCGATACGCTGACCTTCGTCCAGGGCGGTCGGGTCCGGGTCGTCCGCATCGTCGCGCTGGCGGTGCGACGCGGGCCGGCAGCCGAGGCCGCGACGCTCTATCGCGATATCCCGACTGGTGCGGGCTCGGGACCGGTTGCGCTTGAATGATCCGTGGCGCTGGACTAGGTGTCCGGTCGAACGGACACCCGCGAGGCCGCGATGACCTATGTCGTCACCGATAACTGCATCGCCTGCAAATACACCGATTGCGTGGAGGTCTGCCCGGTGGACTGCTTCTACGAGGGCGAGAACATGCTGGTGATCCACCCGGATGAATGCATCGACTGCGGCGTCTGCGAGCCCGAATGTCCGGCCGATGCGATCCGCCCCGATACCGAGCCGGACATGGAGCGCTGGGTCGAGTTCAACCGGAAGTATTCCGAGCGCTGGCCCGTGATCGTGACCAAGAAGGATCCGCTGCCCGGGGCGGACGACCGCGATGGCGAGCCCGGCAAGCTCGAGAAATACTTCTCCGAGGCGCCCGGCAGCGGCGGCTGAGGCTCGGCGATAACAGGCTTACCTTAGGTCATTGCGTCGCGATTCCGGATGATGCCGGTTGGAATCGGCGCCGATTCGTGCTACATAACTGACACAAAGTAAGCGAAGCCTTTTGTCGCCCCAGAGCAGTTTGCCTGAGGTGGCTTTCCTGCGGCCTTGGACCCGGCACCGCGGCGCATCACGCGTCGGGACGGGAAAGGTGTCGCAGGTCGGTGGGGTCCTGCGAGGAAGAACCTGGATGTCGAAAAACAAGAAGCCCGAGTTCCGGCCGAACGAATTCGTGGTGTACCCGGCGCATGGCGTCGGCAAGATCATCTCGATCGAAGAGCAGGTGGTTGCCGGCCACGCCCTCGAGTTGTTCGTTATCTCGTTCGAGAAGGACAAGATGACCCTGCGCGTGCCCACCAGCCGCGCGGCCGAGATCGGCATGCGGTCGCTGTCCTCGCCCGACGTCGTGCGCAAGGCGCTGGAAACGCTCAAGGGCAAGGCCAAGGTGAAGCGTGCCATGTGGTCGCGCCGTGCCCAGGAATACGAGCAGAAGATCAATTCGGGCGATCTGTTGTCGATCGCCGAGGTGGTGCGGGACCTGCACCGAAACGACGAGCAGCGCGAACAGTCCTATTCCGAGCGTCAGCTTTACGAGGCTGCGCTGGAGCGTCTGACGCGCGAGGTTGCGGCGGTCGCCGGCACCGACGAGGCGGGTGCCCAGAAGAAGGTGGACGAGGTTCTGGTCGGTCGCGCCGCCTGATTTTCTTCTGCTCCGCGCAACGGACAATGGGGGCTGCGGGTGTTCCGCAGCCTCTTTTCTTTTCAGCCGATCCGCCCGCGCATTCCGCCGGTCTGGCCTCTGTCTCGCAGAAGATGGTCCAGAAGCACGCAGGCCATCATCGCCTCGCCTACCGGCACCGCACGGATCCCGACGCAGGGATCATGGCGGCCCTTTGTCACGATTTCGCGCGCCTTGCCGTCCACGCCGATGCTCTGGCGCGGGGTCAGGATCGACGAGGTGGGCTTGACCGCGAACCGCACCACGACCGGCTGACCCGTCGAGATACCGCCCAGAATACCGCCCGCATGGTTCGACCGGAACTCCGGCCCCGGGCCGATCTCGTCGGCATTCTCGACCCCCGTCAGGGTGGCGGCCGCCATGCCGGCACCGATCTCGACGCCCTTCACGGCGTTGATCGACATCATCGCGGCAGCGAGGTCGGCATCGAGCTTGCCGTAAAGCGGCGCGCCAAGGCCGGCCGGAACCCCGGTTGCCACCACCTCGATGACCGCCCCCACCGAATTGCCGGCCTTGCGCAACCCGTCGAGCGTTGCCGCCCACCGTCCGGCGGCCCTCGGGTCGGGGCACCAGAACGGGTTGCGGTCGATCTCGTCCATGTCGAAGGCGTTCCGGTCCGCCGCATCGCCGCCCATCTGGACCATGTAGCCCCTGATCGACAGTCCGGGCGCCAGGGCTGCCAGGGCGACACGGGCCACGGCCCCCGCTGCCACCCGTGCCGCCGTCTCGCGTGCACTGGACCGACCGCCGCCGCGCGGGTCGCGCAGGCCGTATTTCTGATGATAGGTGAGATCGGCGTGACCCGGACGGAAGCTGGCCGCTATGTCGGAATAGTCCTTCGACCGCTGATCCGTGTTTTCGATCGACAACTGGATCGGCGTGCCGGTGGTGCGTCCCCCATAGATGCCCGACAGGATGCGGACGGCATCCGGCTCCTGCCGCTGCGTGGTATAGCGGTTCTGGCCCGGGCGGCGGCGGTCGAGCCAGGGCTGGATGTCCGCCTCGGCCAGCGCCAGTCCCGGCGGGCACCCATCGACCACGCATCCCAGTGCCGGCCCGTGGCTTTCGCCCCAGGTGGTGACGCGGAACAGATGCCCGAAGGTGTTGTGGCTCATTCCTGCCGCCTAGCGCGACGGCGGCGGGAATTCAATCGGTGTCCGGTCGCGGCCACCTTGCGCGGGTCCCTGATCCGCCTCCGGCCGATCAGGGCCAGGCCGCCCGGCGCCGAGACCGGCAGCACCGTCGCCGCCGGCAGCGGAACGATGATCCGCCGACACCCCGGCAGATGCCGTCCCTGAGCGGAGCGGGTTCGCGCCTGACGGTTGCTGCCTCGGTCGGAACCGCCGGTTGGCCCGAGACGGCCAGTGCAATGGCCCCGAAAAGCAGTTTCCTGAATCCGAACATGAGTCGCCCCTCCCATGTCGGCACGAACGCCCGTGCCTGTTCACGATGCGAAGCCGGCCGTGTTCGGACAACAACCTTGGACATGACCCGGACCGTTTTCCGGCCCGCGCGGTATCGGACGCCCTCGCGGCTGGACATTGCCGCGCGCAGATGCAATGTTCGGATTACCTCGGGGTGCCCGGAAGGGCTGAGATGCGAAAGCGAACCCGTCGAACCTGAACCGGATCATGCCGGCGGAGGGAAGGTGCAGAGCGATCCTGCTGCCCGACCTGACCGTCGCAACAGGAGGACGCCATGAAACCATCCATCCTTGCTGCGGGTCTTGCCATCGTCGCCACTTCGGCCGCGGCCGAACTGCCTGTCCTGACGGTGCTGACCTATGACAGTTTCGTCTCCGACTGGGGGCCGGGCCCTGCGATCCGGCAGGCATTCGAGGCCGAATGCGGCTGCCGGCTGAACCTGGTCGGCTCGGGCGACGGTGCCGCGCTTCTGGCCCGGGCGCGTCTCGAGGGTGGCCGGGGCGAGGCGGATGTGGTGCTGGGCCTCGATACCAACCTGACCGCGGCGGCAGCGGCGACCGGCCTCTTCGCTCCGCACGGCATTACCGCCGCGCTTGATCTGCCCGTCGAATGGGACGATCCGTTGTTCCTGCCCTTCGACTGGGGCTGGTTCGCCTTCGTCCACGACCGGACCCGCCTTGCCGACCCGCCCGGAAGCTTCGAGGAGCTTGCAGCCTCCGATCTGAAGATCGTCATCCAGGACCCCCGGTCCTCGACCCCCGGTCTGGGGCTTCTGATGTGGGTGCGGGCGGCCTATGGCGAGCGCGCGGCCGAGATCTGGAGCGGGCTTTCGGACAATGTGCTGACCGTCACGCCGGGCTGGTCCGAAGCCTACAGCCTGTTCCTGAAGGGCGAGGCCGACATGGTGCTGAGCTACACCACATCGCCGGCCTATCACCTCATCGCGGAGGGCGACGATACCAAGGCTGCCGCGGCATTCGCCGAAGGTCACTACATGCAGGTCGAGGTCGCAGGGGTGCTTGCCGCCAGTCGCCAGCCCGAGCTTGCCCGGCGTTTCATGGCCTTCATGGTCTCCGACGGTTTCCAGTCGGTGATCCCCGAGACCAACTGGATGTATCCCGCCCGGCTTCCTGCCGACGGTCTGCCGCAAGGCTTCGACACGCTGCACCGGCCCGAGCGGTCGCTCCTGCTGCCGCCCGACGAGGCGCAGGCGATTCGTGACACTGCGCTGGCCGAATGGCTGGCGGCGCTTGGTCGGTAGGACGGGTCTGCCCGTGGGCACCCGTCCGCGCCCTGCTTCCGGCACGACGATGTGGCCGGGGACGGATTGGGCGCGCGTTGCGGGCCTGTCGGTCGCGGGTCTGGTTCTGGCGCTGATGCTGGGCAGTCTCGCGGCGGTTCTGACAGCGGCAGGCGGGGTCGGCCGGCTCGGCCCGTCGGACTGGGCGGCGCTGCGGTTCACGCTGATCCAGGCCATCCTTTCGGCGCTGTTGTCGGTCGCGCTGGCGATCCCCGTGGCCCGGGCGTTGGCGCGGCGGCGGTTTCGGGGCCGCGCCGCACTGATCACCCTTCTGGGCGCGCCGTTCCTGCTGCCGACCATTGTTGCCGTCCTGGGCCTGATCGCGATCTTCGGCCGGGCGGGATGGATCAACACCGCGCTTGGCTGGGCTGGCCTGCCCCCCGTGCAGATCTACGGCCTGCAAGGCGTGGTGCTGGCGCATGTGTTCTTCAACCTTCCACTGGCCGTCCGCATGATCCTTCAGGGGTTTCAGGCGATACCGTCGGAACGGTTCCGGCTGGCGCAGTCGCTTGGCTTCCGCCCGGGTGACGTCTGGCGGCATCTGGAGCGGCCCGTGCTGCGCGAGGTCCTGCCGGGCGCGACACTGGCGGTGTTCCTGATCTGCCTGACCTCCTTCGCCGTTGCGCTCATCATGGGGGGGGGGCCGCGGGCGACGACGCTTGAGCTGGCGATCTGGCAGTCGATCCGTTTCGACTTCGATCTGGGCCGCGCGGCGGTTCTGGCTGCGGCCCAGTTCGTGCTCTGCGCCGCGGCTGTGCTGGCGGCGGGGCGCGTCGCGGTGCCGGCGGGGTTCGGGGCCGGGCTGGACCGGCCGCTTGCGGTTCCGGCGCCGCAGGGGATCTGGCGGGCGCTGGATCTGTTGACGATCGTCGCCGCGGCGCTGTTTCTTCTGACACCCCTGGCGGCGGTTGCGGGTGCCGGTCTGGCGGGCCTTGTCGATCTTCCTGCCCCTGTGTGGCATGCGGCGGCCCGATCTGTCGCGGTGGCGCTGACCGCCACTGCGCTTGCGATCGGTGCGGCGCTGGCGCTGGGTGCAGTGGCGGTGCGGGGCGGGCTGTCGGGGCGTGCGGCCGAAATTGCGGGGATGCTGCCGCTTGCCGCCTCCGGTCTGGTTCTGGGGACCGGGCTGTTCCTGCTGACCTTTCCCATCGTGGCGCCGTCGCGTATTGCCCTGCCGGTCACCGCGCTTGTGAATGCGGCGCTTGCGCTGCCCTTCGCGCTGCGCATCCTGCTGCCGCCGCTGCGGGAGATACACGCCACCCAGCACCGGCTGGCCGAGTCGCTGGGCATTCACGGCCTCGGGCGTTTGCGTCTGGTGACGCTGCCGCGGCTCCGCCGGCCGCTCGGCTTCGCCGCCGGCGTCGTGGCCGCGCTGGCGATGGGCGATCTCGGGGTGATCGCGCTGTTCGCCGCCGAAGGAACCGAGACACTGCCTCTGCAGGTCTGGCGGCTCATGGGCGCCTATCGCACCCAGTCCGCCGAGGCGGCGGCGCTTCTGCTGGTCGCCCTGGGGTTTATGATGTTTGCCGGATTCGACAGCTGGGGACGCCGCTGTGCTGCAACTTGACCGCCTGTGCCTTCGGCTGGGCGACTTCACCCTGTCGGCCCACTGG
The DNA here is from genome assembly GCA_046295655.1 of Gemmobacter sp. GTDB lineage: Bacteria > Pseudomonadota > Alphaproteobacteria > Rhodobacterales > Rhodobacteraceae > JBKBMT01. The sequence continues at coordinate 54,433 of JBKBMT010000004.1, forward strand.
TCGCTGCCCCCGGGTGCGCGCGCAGCCATTATCGGACCCTCCGGCGCGGGCAAATCCACGCTTCTGCACGCGATTGCGGGGTTCCTCGCGCCGGCATCGGGTTGCATCCTCTGGCAGGGTAGCGACCTTGCGCCGGTGCCGCCGGGCGACCGACCGGCCAGCATCCTGTTCCAGGACCAGAACCTGTTTCCGCATCTGACCGTCGCGCAGAACGTGGGCCTCGGCCTGTCGCCGGCGCTGCGGCTGACCGAAGCCGACCGCGACCGGGTCGAGGCGGTGCTGAACCGTGTCGGGCTCGAGGGGATGGGCGGGCGACGGCCGGCAGAACTGTCCGGGGGCCAGCAGTCCCGCGTCGCGCTGGCGCGGGCCTTGCTGCGGGCCCGGCCGATGCTGCTGCTTGACGAACCCTTCGCGGCACTTGGTCCCGCGCTGCGGATCGAGATGCTGGATCTGGTCGGCCGGATCGCCGACGAAACCGGGGCGCTGGTCCTGCTTGTGACCCACGATCCGGCAGAGGCGCGCCGCTTCGCACCGCTGACTGTGGTCGTGGCCGCGGGCATCGCGGCGCCGCCGGTCCCGACCGTGCCGCTCCTCGACGATCCACCGCCCGTATTGCGCGCCTATCTCGGCTGATCGGGCGGGCGGGCCACGTCCTTGTGGATGATGACATCGGCGTGGGGATAGACCTGCATGATCGCCCGGCGCAGACCGGCGCCGATCTCGTGCGCGTCGGCAAGCGACTGGTCGCCGTCAAGTTCGATGTGCAGATGGACGAAAATTCGGCTTCCGGCCGTCCGTGTCTTGAGATCGTGCCAACCGCGCACGCCCGGCCAGCGATCCGCGATCCGACCGATTCCCGCAATGATCTCCGGGTCCGCAGTGCGATCCATCAGCGCATGCCAGGCGCCGGTTCCGATCCGCAGCGCGCCCCTCAGAAGTACCAACGTGGCAATCAGCGCCACTATGCTGTCGATCTGCCAGATCCCCCAGCGCGCTGAGGCATAGAGCGACACCATGGCCCCGAGATTCGGAATGAGGTCGGACAGGTAGTGCAGCCGGTCGGCGGCGACGACGCGATTGCCTGTCCGCCGCGCGACATGTCCCTGCCACAGCACCAGCGCGACCGTCATCAGAATCGCGACCGCCATGGCCACGATGCCGGCGAACTCGGCTGCAAGGGGCTGCGCTTCACCCGAGAGCAGCCGGCGCGCGGCCTGCCAGCCGATCAGGGCCGCGGCGCCCGTCAGGAACAGCGCCTGACCCAGCGCCGCCAGATCCTCGACCGAGGTATGGCCGAAGGCGTGATCCTCGTCCGGTGGCCGTGCCGCGTAGAGGATCGCAGCCATCGCCGCGAGCGACATGAACAGATCGAGCGCCGAATCCGCCAGCGAGGCTGCGACCGAAAGGGCCCCAGTCTGGGCGAAGGCCCAGACCTTCAGTCCGACGAGCACGATCGCCACGGCGACCGAGGCGCGGGCGGCCGACAGATCCAGACGCGTGCGATCGCTGGGTTGCATGGGCAGCACCCCGACAGATGATGTGGCGGGGATGCCATGCCCCGCACCAGCGGACAAGCCCTGCGGTTCGTCAGCCGCCGGGATCACCTTGATCGACACCCCACAGCGCGGACCGGGGCGCCCAGCCGCGCAAGCCTTCGCGGGCGATCCGGCACCAGTCGCCCCGGCATTCCAGAAGCCTTGCGACGACGCCGATCTCGGCCCTTGCCACGATTTCGGCGCGGGGATCAGGGCGCGACAGAAGTTCGGTCAGGTCCTCGGTCACCAGAACGGTCCGAGTGCCCGAAAGCAGCGAATAGTGCACCCAGCCGCCGGCACCCTCGGCATCTTCCACCCGGCGCCAGTTCTCGTGTTCGGCCGTGACCCGCAGCGGCATGCCGGGCTGGGTGAAGACCCAGTCGATCCGGTGCGCCAGCCCAGGTCCGCGGCGCGCATTGCCTTCGGAGGTCTTGAGCGAGACATAGCGCGGAAGCGGCAGGCTCGTGACGGGGCCGCGGCCGGGCGCCGGTGCGGCGGTGATCGCGGCGGTTGCAACGGTCGCCGGCGGGTCGGCCGAGCCCTCGGCCGCCGCGCCGATCGGCACCATCAGGCACGCTGCAACAACTGCCGCGTGCAGTCCCAGCCGCATCATCCGTCCTGCTCCCGCCCGTCGCCCTGACTGCCCCGGCCGATATGCCGCGGCTTGTTGCTGCGCCTTGTGCCCGACGCGATCCTGCGCCAACGTGCCACCTGAGGCCGATTTTGGAAAGTGTGGGGAGGCGTTCGATGCCAGGCAAGCGGGTAAGTGTTGTCGTCACGCGACGGTTGCCCGAGGTGGTCGAAACCCGAATGGCCGAATTGTTCGACGTCTCCCTCCGCGACCCCGACACCCCGATGTCGCGCGACGAACTGGCCGATGCGATCCGCCGGGCCGATGTCCTGGTGCCCTGCGTGGCCGATCAGATCGACGCCGCGCTGCTGGCCCAGGCAGGTCCGAACCTGCGGCTGATCGCAAGCTATGGTGCCGGCGTCGATCACATCGACGTGGCGACCGCCCGCAGCCGCGGCATCCTCGTGTCGAACACGCCCGGTGTCCTGAGCGAGGACACCGCAGACATGACGATGGCGCTGATGCTGGCGGTCCTGCGTCGCATTCCCGAAGGTCTGGCCGAAATGGCTGCCGGCACCTGGCAGGGCTGGTCGCCGATGGCGCATCTGGGCCAGCGGCTGGGAGGGCGGCGGCTGGGAATTCTGGGCATGGGGCGGGTCGGACAGGCGGTCGCACGGCGCGCCCGCGCCTTCGGCATGCAGATCCATTACCACAACCGACGCCGGCTACGCCCCGAGATCGAGGCCGAGCACGAGGCGACCTACTGGGACAGCCTCGACCGGATGCTGGCGCGGATGGATGTGATCAGCGTCAACTGCCCGCACACGCCCTCGACCTTCCACCTGTTGAACGCCCGGCGGCTGAAGGGGCTGAAGCCGGGCGCCGTCATCGTGAACACCTCGCGCGGTGAGGTGATCGACGAGAACGCCCTGGTCCGGGGACTCGAAGCGGGCGAGATCGGCGGCGCCGGCCTGGACGTCTACGAGCACGGGCAGGAGGTGAACGCCCGCCTGCGGGGTCTGCCCAACGTCGTGCTGCTGCCGCACATGGGATCGGCCACGCTCGAGAGCCGCATCGAGATGGGCGAGAAGGTGATCCTGAACATCAAGACATTCGCAGACGGCCACCGCCCGCCCGATCAGGTCGTGCCGGCGATGCTGTGATCCGGCGCGACTGATGCGCCGGCCTGCCAATCGTGGCACTCTGCCGGTTCACAGGAGGATCCCGCCATGCCGATCATTTCGTCAGACTTCCGCGGCCAGACCGTCATCACGACCTTCGAGATGACCCCGGGCACCTGCGCCGACCTGATGGACGAGCTGACCGCCGCCTATCGCGACTTCATCCGCCATCAGCCGGGCTTCATCGCCGCCGGCCTGCATGTGAACGACGCGCAGACCAGGATTGCCAACTATTCGCAATGGGAGCGGCGCGAGGATTTCCAGGCGATGCTGCGCACGCCCGAGATGCGGGAACGCAACCGCCGCTTCGCCGCCCTCTGCTCGCGCTTCGAGCCGGTGATGTACGAAGTCGCCGCCAGCTTCGACGGATCGGCCTGACCGGGGGTCAGCGCGCGGGTCGGGTCGGATGGAACAGTCCGGCCGGAGACCGGGTAAAGACCTCGACCCCGGTCGCGGTCACACCGACCGAATGTTCGAACTGTGCCGACAGCGACCGGTCGCGGGTGACGGCGGTCCAGCCGTCGGACAGTTCCCTGGTCTCGGGGCGCCCGAGGTTCACCATCGGCTCGATGGTGAAGAACATGCCTTCCTCCAGCACCGGCCCGAGCCCCGGTCGGCCGTAATGCAGAACGTTGGGCGGGGCATGGAACACCCGGCCAAGCCCGTGTCCGCAGAAGTCCCGGACGACCGACATGCGGTTGCGTTCCACATGGGTCTGGATCGCATGACCGATGTCGCCGAAGGTGTTGCCGGGCCGGACCGCCTCGATCCCCCGCATCAGGGCATCATGGGTGACCTGGATCAGTCGCGCGGCAAAGGGTTTCGGCGTGCCGGCGACATACATCCGGCTCGAATCGCCATACCAGCCGTCAACCACCACGGTGACATCGATGTTCAGGATATCGCCGTTCTGAAGTGTGTCGCTGCTGCGCCCGGGAATCTTTTCGCCGGGGATGCCGTGACAGACCACCTGATTGACGCTGATGCAGGTCGCATGGCGATAGGCTTCGCGCCCCGCGGGCTGATAGCCTATCGTCGCGGATCCGACCCCGCGCTCCTCGATACGGCGCCGGATGAAGGCGTCGAGCGCGCCGGTCCCTATGCCGGGTTCGACCAGTGCGGCAACCTCGTCCAGAAGCTCAGCCGCCACGCGCCCGGCTGCGCGCATCCCGGCAAAGTCGGCCGGCTCGTGAATGCGGATGCCGTCGCGGGTGATGCGGCCGCGGGTCTCGTCCAAGTCAGGCTCCATGGGCTCGATATCGGGCAGTTCTAGTCAGCTTTGCCGCCGAATTCCAGCCCCGCGGGCCTGCGGCGCAGGGTCGAAGGGCAGGGCGGTTGCGATGCTTGCGGCCTCGGGCGTCAGAGTGCACCCGACCGCCAGCATCCGGACCCCGGCGGCCCGGGCGGCGTCGAAGGCCGCCGCATAGGCGGGGTCGATATCCCCGGCGATGCGCACCCGCGCCCCGTCGCTGCGCGCCACGAGATACAGCATCGCTGCCGGCCGGCCGTTCCTCGCTGCGGTCGCAAGAAGGTCCAGATGCCTCCGTCCCCTCGTGGTCACGCTGTCGGGAAATTCTGCCCAGCCGCCGCGCATCAGCGTCACCGATTTCACCTCGAGCAGCAGGTCCGAACCGCTCAGCACGAAATCCACCCGGCTGTCGCCAAGCGCTACCTCGGACCGGAAGCCGGCGCGCGCGTCCAGTCCCGGCAGGCGCCCCTGCCGCAATGCCGCTGCCACCAGGCGATTGGCCAGCCCGGTATCGACCAGCACGAGCGCCGCTCCGGCGGTCTCGACCAGCTTCCACGACCAGCCGAGCTTGCGTCCGGTCGCCGCGGTCCGGGCGATCCAGCACCGCGCTCCGGGCTCCGCAAGGCCCTGCATCGAACCGGGATTTGGGCAATGGGCGGTGACGAAGGTGCCGCAGGGCAGTTCCAGGTCCGCCAGAAACCGCTTGTAGCGGCGCACCAGCCGCGCCTCGACCAGGGGGGTTTGAAAGCGCATGAGCGCGGGCCTATACCGGGGCCGGAGCCTTCGCAAGGAGCCTGGCATGTCCAACCCCACCGCCGCCATGCTGGTGATCGGCGACGAGATCCTTTCGGGCCGCACGCGCGATTCGAACCTGCATCATCTGGCCGGGGAACTGACGCGCCACGGCATCGTCCTGCGCGAGGCGCGGGTCGTCGCGGACGATCACGACGCCATCGTGCGGGCGGTCAACGATCTGCGCTCGGCACACGATCACCTGTTCACCTCGGGCGGTATCGGTCCGACCCATGACGACATCACCGCCGACGCCGTCGCCGCCGCCCTTGGCGTGCCGATCGACGTGCGCGAGGATGCCCGCGCGATCCTCGTGGCCCATTACCGGCGCACCGGGATGGAGCTGAACGAAGCCCGGCTGCGGATGGCGCGCATCCCTGAAGGCGCCACACTGATCGAGAACCCCGTATCCGCCGCGCCGGGCTTCAGCATCGGGAACGTGCATGTCCTGGCCGGCGTGCCTGCCATTTTCCAGGCCATGGTGGCATCTGTGCTGCCGTCGCTGACCGGCGGCGCCCCGATGCTGAGCCAGAGCCTTCAGGTCAATCGCGGCGAGGGCGAGATCGCCGGCGCGTTCGGCGCTCTGGCGTCCGAATTCCCCGATCTGTCCATGGGATCCTACCCCTTCATCCGCAACGGGGCGCATGGCACCAATCTGGTGATCCGCGGCACCGACCCGGTGCGGGTCGATGAGGCGATGGCGCGTCTCGTCACCCTGTTCGGCACGGATTGAGCGGATGCAGCCGTCGTCGGCCGACCTGTTCGCGGCGCTGGAAGCGACGTGGCCGGCCGCCGCCGTCCGGCGAGAGGGCGACTGGCTGATCCGTGACGGGCAGGGCGGCGGCAAGCGGGTGTCGGCCGCGACGGCAGCCGGGCCCGGGGCGACGGCGCAGATCGGCGCGATGGAATCGGCCCAGGCGGCACTCGGGCAGCCGTCGCTTGTCATGATCCGGCCCGGGGACGGGGCGCTGGACACGGCACTTGCCGACCGTGGCTATCGCCGGGTCGATCCGACCGTGCTGCTGGCGATCGCCGCCGGATCCCTGCGCCCACCCGCACCGATGACGACCTTTCCGGTCTGGCCGCCGTTCCAGGTGATCCGAGATCTGTGGGCCGAGGCCGGGATTGGCCCGGCGCGGCAGGCGGTGATGGAGCGGTCTTCGGATCCCAGATGTGCGATCATGGGCCGCGCCCAGGACCGGGTGGCGGGCGCGGGATTCGTTGCCGTGGCCCGCCGGATCGCGATGATGCATGCGCTGGAGGTGCGGCCCGACTTCCGTCGGCAAGGAACCGCCGACAACATCATGCGGCGTGCCTGCATCTGGGCGCAGGATCATGCTGCCGACTGGCTCTGCGTCGCCGTGACCGAGGCCAACACCGCAGCGCGTGCATTGTATGCTTCCCTCGGACTTCGGGCTGTGGATAACTATCACTATCGAATGAGGTGAGCCCGAAGAGGCCGGAGCAGTGCGGCTGACAAGAGCAATCCTGCCAATGGCTTCCCGATTGGCGTTCTCGACGCTGCTGTGCGGCGCTGCCCTGCCGTGCGCTGCTGCGGACCTGCTGCCGCCTTCGGATGCAGCCATCGTCCTGTCGCGCAGCCTTGGCGAGGCTCCTCACGCCCTGCCGGTCGGCCCCTGGGACGGAACCGGTGTTCCCGCGCGCGAGGTGGCGGGCCCGATACGCGAAGAGGTGTGGCAGATCGCGCATGATGGGCAGAGTGCAACCCAGCTTGCCGAGCCGCTGCGCGCGACCCTTGAGGGGGCGGGTTTCGAGATCCTGCTCGACTGCACCGCCCGGTCCTGCGGCGGGTTCGATTTCCGTTTTGCCGTCCATGTGGCGCCGCAGCCCGAGATGCGGGTCGATCTGGGCGATTTCCGGTTCATCTCGGCGGTGCGGGGCGAGGGCAAGCAGGCAGAGGCGGTATCGATCCTTGCAAGCCGGTCCTCGACTACGGGCTTTGTCCAGATCGTGCGGAGCGGCGGCCCCGAAACCGGGCGGATCCTCGCATCATCCAAGGCCATGGAGGATGCGCGTTCCGGGCCGCCGGAAGCGGGCGAAGCGGTCGAGACGGCGATGCGGGCGGGAAGTCTCGTGCTGGATGACCTGGTGTTCGCCGCAGGTGCGGCCGAGCTGCGCCCGGGCGACTACCCCGCGCTTGCCGAGATCGCCGACTGGCTGCGTGCGGATCCCCTGCGCCGGGCGTCCCTGGTCGGCCACTCGGACGCGAGCGGTGGGCACGAGATCAATCTCGACCTGTCCCGACGACGGGCCGAGGCGGTGCGCCGGTGGTTGATCGACATGCACGCCGTAGCGCCCGCACAGCTCGTCGCCGAAGGCGTGGGCTATCTGGCACCGCGTGCCAGCAATCTGACCGAGGAGGGGCGGGCTCGGAACCGTCGCGTCGAGGTGATCCTGTCACCAGTCCAGTGACGGCAGAGGCTTACCAGTCGTCGGGGCCCTTGTCCGCATAGTGTCGGACCAGAAAGTCGATGAACGCCCGGACCTTCGGCTGGGTGAACCGGCCCGGCGGATAGACCGCATAGATGCCCAGGATCTCGGGCGGCAGGCCGCGGATCGCTTCTTCCACCAGACCTTCCTTCATCGCCTCGCCGTACAGGAAGGCCGGCAGATAGGCGATGCCGAGACCTGAAATCGCGGCATGCAGCAGTGACTGGCCGTCGTTGACCGTCAGCCAGCCCGCAGAACGGACCTGTCGCTTTTCTCCGGACGGAGCGGTGATCTTCCAGACGTTGCCGTTGGCCGGGCTGGACTAGTGCAGCAGCTTGTGGTCGTTCAGGTCGTCGATCTTCAGCGGACGGCCGAACTTCTGGAAATAGGCGGGCGCGCCGATCATGCGCTTCGCCGTTTCGCAAAGCTTGCGGGCGCGCAGGCTGGAATCCTCCAGTTCGCCCACGCGGATCGCCATGTCGAAGCCTTCCGAGATCAGTTCGACATACCGGTTGTTCAGCACCATGTTGACGGTGATGTCGGGATACTCGTGCAGGAACTGTCCCAGAATCGGAGAGACATGGTTGACGCCGAAATCCGTCGCAACCGAAATCCGAAGCACCCCGGAGGGTGCCGACTGCATCGACGTGACCAGCGCATCCGCCTCGCCGGCGTCGTTCAGCACACGGCGCGCGCGGTCATAGTAGGCAAGCCCGATCTCCGTCGGTGACACCCGGCGCGTGGTGCGGTTCAGAAGTCGCGCGCCGAGACGTGCCTCAAGCGACGAGACATGCTTCGAGACCGCCGATTTCGAGATTCCCATCTTCTTTGCAGCATCGGTGAACCCACCCTGATCCACGACAGTGGCGAACGCTTCCATTTCGGTCAGACGGTCCATTGTTCATTCCATGCAGATCGAGCCAGGTATCCGGCGGGTATCGTCTGCGAATGGGGCAGCAATGCGGAACTTGCGCGACAAGTCCGGGGGTTTTCGGGGGCATCGTCGCGCCGCTGGAAACCCGCTGCGCGTTCGTCTCGGCCGAACTGGCGGGGCATCGGCGAAAGATGGCGCCGGTCCGCGCCTGGTTGTGGCGGAAAAAGGCCGTCGCGCCGCGGGTGAGCGGGATAACGTCCCGGAATGGACACGTCATGGCGACATATTGCTCGCAATATCGCTCAAAGGTTGAGTTATATGGAACATCATTCCCGTTATGCCTAGGTTGATGCTGCGCGACGCAGACAGGGCGTCCGTCATCTACCCGAAAGGACAAGCCATGAAACGCAACATCCTGACCGCTTTCGCGGCGCTACTGAGCGTTCCTGCGATCGCCGTCGCTGCCTCCATTGCGGTCGAGGACCGGAACGGCGACGGTGTCTATTCCTTTGAGGAGCTGCAGGCGGCGGTTCCCGATCTGACCGTGGAGCAGTTCGACCGGATCGACCGGAACGGCGACGGCGTCGTCAGTCCCGAGGAACTCGAAGCCGCGGCTGCCGAGGGGCTGATCGCGCAGTGATCGCGGGATTTTTGAACTGCGCGGGGTGGCCCTGACGGGCCGCCCCGTCGGCTGAGCCTTGCACCGGAGTGTCCCTTGTGCATGAATGCGCGGGTAGCATGTATCAGGATCGCGGTCGATGTCGCGGCTCGTTCCGTTTGCGCTCGTGCTCTTTGCCGCCATGGCGCCGGCGGCGGCTGCCGATCCGTGGTCGGGCTGGGCCCCGGGCGTTCCACGATTCGCCTTCGCAGCGGGCGTGAGCGAAGTTGGCGACCCGGAAGTGATCCTTCGATACGATTGGCTCGACCTGGGCGGCATCGCGCCGCTTGTCGGTCTGTCGATCGCCGCAAACGGCAGCGGCTGGATCGGTGCGGGGCTCGGGTTGCGGCACCGCTTTCGGCAGAGCCGTGTATTCATCGAGGCAAGCGTGATGCCCGGGCTCTACCGGCAGGGCGCCGGCCGTGATCTCGGGGGTGCGTTCCAGATCCGGTCTTCGCTGGCGCTGGGCTACGAGACCGCTTCCGCGACACGTATTTCGCTCGGGCTGGATCACCGGTCGAATGCAAACCTCAACCGTCCGAATCCGGGCCTGAACATGGTCTGGCTGATGGTGTCGATGCCGCTGCGCTAGGTCGTCCGGTCAAAGACGCGCGGCCAGCCGCGCTGCCTGGTCGATCGCCCGTTTCGCATCCAGTTCCGCGGCTACATCGGCCCCGCCGATCACATGATGGGCAACCCCCGCAGCCGTCAGGGCATTGGCAAGATCGCGCGCGCTTTCCTGTCCGGCGCACAGCACGACCGTGTCGGCGGGCACGAGAGTCACCCCCTCCGGCGTGTCGATCTCGAGCCCCTCGCGGGTAATCCGGCGATACCGGACGCCGCCGATCATCTTCACACCCTTCATCTGAAGGCTGGCACGGTGAATCCAGCCCGTCGTCTTGCCCAGACGCTTTCCGGGCTTCTCGGCCTTCCGCTGCAGGAGCGTCACCTGTCGCGCCGGCGGCTCCGGCTTCGGGCCTTCCGGGGCGAGCCCGCCGGGAAACTCGGCGGGGTCCGCAACGCCCCATTCGTGCAGCCACCGCTTCAGATCCTCGGTCGGACTGGGCTTTTCCTGGACCAGGTACTCGGACACGTCGAAACCTATGCCGCCGGCACCCACCACCGCGACACGGGTTCCGACGGGCGCCCCCTCCAGCACCTCCGCATAGCCGAGAACCCGGGCGCCGGCGTCGGCCGCGATACCCGGATCGCGCGCTGTCACCCCGGTGGCGACGATCACCTCGTCGAAGCTGCGCAAGTCTTCGACCCCCGGCGTCGTGTTCAGGCGCAGATCGATTCCGGCACGGGCGATCATCGTTTCGAACCACGCGACCAGGCCGTGGAATTCCTCTTTCCCGGGAACCTGTCGGGCAAGGTTCAGCTGACCGCCGACGCGGCCCGATTTCTCGAACAGGGTCACGCGATGCCCGCGCCAGGCCGCGACCAGCGCCGCCATTGCGCCCCCCGACCCGGCCCCCACCACGGCCACGGACTTGGGCTGCGCCGCGGGAGCATAGGAAAGCTCGGTCTCGTGGCAGGCCCGGGGATTGACCAGACAGGAGGTCAGCCGGCCCGCGAACGTGTGGTCCAGACAGGCCTGGTTGCAGGCGATGCAGGGCGCGATCTCGTCGGCCCGGCCGGACGCCGCCTTGGCCACGAAATCGGCATCGGCAAGGAACGGTCGGGCCATCGAGACCATGTCGGCACAGCCTTCGGCCAGCACCGCCTCGGCGACTTCGGGCGTGTTGATCCGGTTCGAGGTGATCACCGGGATGCCCACTTTAGGCCGCAGCCGGGCGGTAAGCCAGGTGAAGGCGCGGCGCGGCACCGAGGTGGCTATGGTCGGCACCCGCGCCTCGTGCCAGCCGATCCCGGTGTTCAGGATGCTCGCGCCCGCTTCCTCGATCGCCCTGGCAAGTTGCACCACCTCATCCCAGGTCGAACCGTCCGGGATCAGGTCGATCAGCGAGATTCGGTAGATCAGGATGAAGTCCTTACCCGCCGCGGCGCGGACCCGGCGCACGACCTCGACCGGCAGACGCATCCGGTTCTCGTAGGAACCGCCCCAGCGGTCGGTGCGGTGGTTCGTGTGCCGGACCAGGAACTGGTTCAGGAAATAGCCTTCCGATCCCATCACCTCGACGCCGTCATAGCCGGCCTCGCGGGCGCGGGCTGCGGCAGTGGCGATGTCCGCGATCTGCTTCTCGATGCCGGCCTCGTCCAGCTCGCGCGGAGGAAAGGGCGTGATCGGCGACTTGATCGCCGAGGGCGCGACGCAGTCCTTTCCATAGGCATAACGTCCCGCATGCAGGATCTGCATCGCGATGAGCCCGCCCGCGTCGTGCACGCGCCCGGTCACGATGCGGTGGTTCCGGATGTCCTCGGCCGTGAACAGGCCGGCGGCGCCGGGAAAGACCCCGCCTTCGCGGTTCGGCGCCATGCCCCCCGTCACCATCAGCCCCACACCGCCGCGGGCGCGGGCCGCGTAGAATTCCGCGACCCGGTTCCAGTCGCCGGTCTCCTCCAGCCCGGTGTGCATCGAACCCATCAGCACCCGGTTGCGCAGGGTGACATGTCCAAGGTCGAGCGGTGCGAGCAGGTGCGGATAGGCGGTCATGATGGCTCCTCCGGGATCGTGGAAGGATGCGCGGCGCGCGTCGGCCTGTCACGCCCCCGGATGACGGCGTCACGCAACGTCACTGCCACGGACGCAGCGTCCGGCGCAGGTCGTCGTAAAGCCGCGGCCGCGCGACGAACAGCAGGTGGCCCGCCTCGGGATAGGCGTAGAGCGTCGCATCGGGTAGCCGCCCGGCCAGAACTCGCGCGCCGTGCAGCGAAAAGACGATATCCTCGGTGCCATGGAACATGACGATGCGGGCATGGGACAGCCGCCCGGGATCCGGCAAGGTCCAGGTCAGCAGGTTGGCGGAATGGTCGCGCAACAGGCCGCGCCCCGGCGTGATCAGCCGCGCAGCGCTGGCCTCTGCCATCCTGCGGCTGCGTTCGGCCTCGCGCGGGCGGCCGAAATGCGCGCGTCCGAAGACCAGCGCGCGGTTGTATTCCGACCAGACCCGGCGACCCTCGAGGCTGCGGGCCCGCGCGACCGCCCGCAAGGTGTCGCCCAGTCCCGCGGCGATCGTTCCGAGCGCTGCCGGCGCGGGCTGTGCGGCAGAGACCGCCGCCACCTGCACCTTGCGTCCGGGCATGAGGGCTGCGGCTTCCAGCGCGATGGCGGCGCCCGTCGAGAAGCCGATCAGTGTCACCCGGCGCGGCTCGCGCCGACTGACGAAGCGGGCGATCTCCGCCCCGGCGGCGCGGATGTCCACCGGCCCGGTGCGCGGCATCCCGTCGAGTCCGGGAAAGCGATAGCCCACGACCGCTGTCCGGCGATCCGCCCATCCGAACACCGGCCCGAAGGCACCCAGCGATGTCAGCGCGCCGGGAATGACGATCACCAGCTCCTCGGGTCGTTCGGGAACCGGCGCCGGGGCCACAAAGGGCGAGGCCTGGCGCGCGCCCGGTTGCGTGGCCGCCGTGCCGCAGGCCGCGAGTGTCAGCGCGATCATCAGCGCGATCGCGGCGCGCAGGCCGCTCGATGCCGTCATCGGCCCCCGGCGGCTTGCATCAGTAGATCACCACCGAACGGATCGACTCTCCCCGATGCATCAGATCGAACCCCTCGTTGATCCGGTCCAGCGTCAGGGTATGGGTGATCATGGGATCGATCTCGATCTTGCCCTCCATGTACCAGTCCACGATGCGCGGCACATCCGTCCGCCCGCGCGCCCCACCGAAGGCAGTGCCCTTCCAGACCCGGCCGGTGACAAGCTGGAACGGCCGGGTGCGGATCTCGGCCCCCGCCGGGGCCACGCCGATGATGATCGACTGCCCCCAGCCGCGATGGGTGCATTCCAGCGCCGCGCGCATGACATCGACATTCCCGGTGCAATCGAAGGAATAGTCGGCGCCCCCGATGTGGTCGAACGGCGTCTTGGTCAGGTTCACAAGATAGGGCACCAGATCGCCCTCGACCTCCTTCGGATTGACGAAATGGGTCATCCCGAACCGCTCGGCCATCGTCTTCTTCGCCGGGTTGATGTCGACCCCGATGATCATGTCGGCGCCGGCGAGCCGCAGCCCCTGGATGACGTTCAGCCCGATGCCGCCCAGACCGAAGACCACCGCCTTGGCCCCGATCTCGACCTGCGCGGTGTTGATGACCGCGCCGATGCCGGTGGTCACGCCGCAGCCGATGTAGCAGACCTTGTCGAAGGGCGCGTCGGGGCGGATCTTCGCCACCGCGATCTCGGGCAGCACGGTGTGGTTGGCGAAGGTCGAACACCCCATATAGTGCAGGATCGGGTCGCCATCGAGCGTGGAAAACCGCGAGGTTCCGTCGGGCATCACCCCCTGGCCCTGGGTCGCCCGGATCGCGGTGCAGAGGTTCGTCTTGCGGGACAGGCAGGATGGACAGGTCCGGCATTCGGGGGTGTAGAGCGGGATCACATGATCGCCCGGTTTCACGCTGGTCACGCCCTCGCCGACCTCGACGACGACGCCGGCGCCCTCGTGCCCCAGGATCGAGGGAAACAGGCCTTCGGGGTCGGCACCCGACAGGGTGAATTCGTCGGTGTGGCAGATGCCGGTTGCGCGGATCTCGACCAGAACCTCGCCGGCCTTCGGCGGCGCAAGGTTGACCTCCATGATCTCCAACGGCTTTCCGGCGGCGGTTGCGACGGCGGCGCGGGTGCGCATGGTGTCCTCCCTCGGTGTCGTTGTCCGAACGGTGCGTCAGTCGGCCGGCCAATGCAACCGGCTGGGCTCACGAAGGATCGAATTGCGGAACCGAGGCCGGCCGGTCAGCATTGACCCGAGACCAGACCGGAGGTTCCTGCCATGCGTCTATCCCTTCCGTTGGCCGCCACTCTCGTGCTCGCCGCCTGCGAGGCGCCGCTGACCCCGCCCGCCATCGACAATCCCGATGCCTGCGGCGCATCGGGCCTGCAGTATCTGGTCGGCCAGCGGCTGGCCGCCTTCGACGGGGTCGAGGTGCGCGGGCCGGTCCGGGTCATTGCGCCCGGCACTGCGGTCACGATGGACTACCGGACTGACCGGCTGAACCTGGAGACCAACCGGAGGAACCGGATCACCCGCGTCTATTGCGGCTGATCCGGCCGGCGGGCCTCATCAGGATTGCGGCTTGCGATAGACGGTGTGGCACTCGCGGCAGGCGCCGCCGACTGCACCCATCCCGGCGCGGAGCGAGTCGAGCGACGCGGTATCGAGCCCCTCGGCGGCAGTCGCGAGCGCCTCGGCCTTCGTCGTGAAATCCGGGAAATTCTCCCAGATGCCGGGCAGGGCATCGGTCACGGGGTCGGTCTCCTGCGGTTCGAATTTCGCCGGGATCTGCGCTGCGGCCGCGGCAAGGTTCGCGCGGGCGGTCGCTGCCGCATCGGCGTCGAAGGCCCGGTTGCCCTGCGCCATCTCGCCCAGCACGCCGGTGTTGGCGCGAATCGTCTGCATGAGGTCCATCCGCTCCTTCACGACCGGATTGGTGACCCCTTCCTTGGCGACGGCTGCGCCGCCGGCCAGAACGAGACAAAGCGCTAGTGTCTTGGGCATGGAACGCATCGGTTCGCCTCCTCGTGACTGAACGAGGCGATCTTAGGCATCCGAAGTCCCCTGAGAAGCACCGGTTTCGCCCATCACGGGAAAGTGTGGTGACTGCGACAGGCTGGACAGCCGGCCGTCGATGCGATGACTTGGACCCGCAGCACGGGGGAAGACATGGACCTTGAACGGGCGATCGCCCAGGGCCGGGGCGAGGAACCGGCGGATCTGGTGCTCAAGGGCGGGCGGGTGTTCTGCCTCGTCACGGGCGAGTTCATTGGTGGCGACGTGGCAGTCAGCGGCGACACGATCGTGGGGATCGGGCACGCCTATTCCGGCCGGCGCGAGATCGACGTTGGCGGCCTCGTCCTGGTTCCCGGCTTCATCGACACCCACCTGCACATCGAATCGAGCCTTGTCACCCCCTTCGAGTTCGACCGCTGCGTGGCGCCGCGGGGGGTGACGACGGCAATCTGCGACCCGCACGAGATCGCCAATGTCGCAGGGACCGAGGGGATACGCTATTTCCTCGACGCGGCAGAACGGACGGTGATGGACATCCGCGTGCAGCTTTCCTCCTGCGTGCCGTCCAGCCACATGGAAACCGCCGGCGCCGTTCTGTCCGCCGCCGATCTGACCCCGTTCATGGACCACCCGAAGGTCATCGGGCTGGCCGAGTTCATGAACTTCCCGGGCGTTATCCACCGCGACGCGGGCTGCATGGACAAGCTTGCCGCCTTCGCAGGGCGCCACATCGACGGCCATGCGCCGCTGCTGTCTGGTCGCGACCTGAACGCCTATGTCGCGGCCGGCATCCGCACCGAACACGAGGCCACCTCGGCCGCCGAAGCGCGCGAGAAGCTGCAGCGCGGGCTGCGCATACTGATCCGCGAGGGGTCGGTGTCCAAGGATCTGCACGCCCTCGCCGAGGCGCTGACCGAGACCACCGCGCCCTACATGTGCCTCTGCACTGATGACCGCAATCCGCTGGATATCGCCGAACACGGGCATCTGGACCACATGATCCGCGAACTGATCGGTCGTGGCATCCCGCCGCTTGCCGTCTATCGCGCCGCGAGCCTGTCGGCGGCCGAAGCCTTCGGCCTGAAGGATCGCGGGCTGATCGCGCCTGGCCGGCGGGCCGACATCGTGGCACTGGACGATCTCGCCACCTGCCGCGCACGGCTGGTCCTGTGCGGTGGTGTCGTGGCCGGGGATGCGGCCTTTACCGCCCGTCAAACCGTCGCGCCCGTGGCACGGCGCAGCGTTCGGGCGCCCGAGATCCGGGCCGAGGATCTCCGCTGGCAGCGGACCGGAAACGCCGTGCCTGTGATCGGCATCCTGCCCGGCAAGATCATTACCGAACATCTGACCGAGGACCTCGCCTCGCGCGACGGCGAGCTGCCCCCCGATCCGGCCCGGGATCTGCTGCGAATCGCGGTCATCGAACGACATGGCCGGAACGGCAACATCGCCCGCGGCTTCGTCCGCGGCTTCGGCATGACGCGCGGCGCCATCGCCTCGACCGTCTGCCACGATCATCACAACATTGTCGTGGTCGGGGTGGATTATGCCGACATGGCTCTGGCCGCGAACCGGCTCAGCGCCATCGAGGGGGGGGTTGTGGTTGCCGCCGGCGGTGCGGTCCTGGCCGAGCTGCCGCTTCCGGTGGCCGGTCTGATGAGCCTCGATCCGTTCGAGGTGGTCCGCGACAGGCTGGTGGAACTGCGCACGGCCGCGCGAAGCCTCGGGGTGGTGCTGGAAGAACCGTTCCTCCAGCTTGCGTTCCTCGCCCTGCCGGTGATCCCGCACCTGAAGATCACCGACATGGGCCTCGTGGACGTCGACCGCTTCGTTCTGCTCGACGGATAGGTTCAGACCGGCACGAACCCGCCGGTCGTCGGGTCGAACTGTTCCAGCCGTCCCTCGCCCATCGATGTCCAGAGGCCGTGCAGCGTCAGTTCCTCGGCCTCGACCGCCGCGCGAAGGAATGGAAAGGTCATCAGGTTCTCCAGACTGATGAGCACGGCCTGCTGTTCGAGCGCCGTCAGCCTGTCGGCCGGATCCGCGATCTCGCGCACACGGTCATAACCGGGCCGAAGGATGTCCATCCAGCGACCGACGAAACTTGTTTCCTCCTCCAGCTCGGGCGCATCGCCGCAGCACATGTCGTGACAGCCCTTCACCCCGCCGCAGCTTGCATGCCCAAGCACGATCACATGCGCGACCTCCAGTGCGGTGACGGCATATTCCACCGCTGCAGAAGTGCCATGATAGGTGCCGTCGGGCTTGTAGGGCGGCACCAGGTTGGCAATGTTGCGATGGATGAAGAACTCGCCCTCGTCCGCGCCGAAGATCGAGGTGACGTGCACCCGGCTGTCGCAGCACGAGATCACCATCGCCCTAGGATGCTGTCCGCCGCTCGCCAGCCGCTTGTACCAGGCCTTGTTCTCCTGCCAGGCGGTCGCGCGCCAGCCGTGGAACCGCTGCACCAGATAGGCCGGAAGCGGCCGTGCCCTGTCCATCCCAGACTCCCTTGCCGTTTCGGCCCCGGATTAGGGACATTTCGCGGAAGTTTCGAGCGGTTTTTCCGCGACAGCGCATCTTGTGGGCAACCATTTCTTCAGTCTCGGGCGACAGCATCGGCTGCGGGTGAACTTGGGTAGGTGGAGGGTGCCATGGCAGCCATGGTGCTGAACCTGTGTCCGCGCGAACGGGTCTGGCTCGATCCCGCGCGTATCGGGGCGCTTTACGCACAACTCGGCGGGGTCGAGGTGCAGGCGCTGCTGGGGCGGGCGATGGCGGAACTGTCCGGGGTCAGGTCGGATCTCGACGCCGCCTATGCGGCCCGCGATCTTGCGGCCTTCGCGCGCGGGTTGCGGCGGATGCGGAGAATCGCGGAACACCTGGGTCTGCCGACCCTCGCCGCCGTCACCGGCGACGTGGCGATCTGTCTCGAACGCGGCGATGCAACGGGGCTCGCGGCGACGTGGGCGCGGCTTTCGCGCAGTGCCGATCAGGCCCTGGCCGGGTCGTGGGACGAGGGCTGCTGACCCTTGCAGCGGCAGGGCGTTCGGATAGGGTTCCGAGCACCCGACACGGAGCCCGCGGATGCCCCCTGCCTTTGCCGACCCCGCCGAAGCCTCCCTGCCGCTGCACGTCGTGCGCGTCGAGGCGCTGGATGCGTTTCGCGCCGGTCTCGATCCGGTCGCGCGGGCATGGGTCTGCGCCTCGGGATGGAAAGCCGGCAGCGGCGAGGTGGTCGTGCTGCCCGGACCCGACGGCCGGCCCGCCGGGGCGGCGGTCGGCCTCGGCGATGCACAGGCACGCGGGCGCAACCGGTTCGCTGTTGCGTCCGCGGCACCGCGTCTGCCGGACGCAGCCTGGCACCTGACGGGCGAGCTTGCCGCGGACGAACGCGACGAGGCGGCGCTTGGCTGGCTGCTGGCCGGATATCGCTTCGCCCGTTATCGAAAGGCAAATTCCCCCTGCGCCCGACTGAAACCGCCGGAGGGCTGCGATGCGGCTGGTCTTGAACGGATCGCCGCGGCCGAGGCGCTGACCCGCGACCTGATCAACACCCCCGCCGCCGATATGGGGCCGGAAGAGCTTGAAGCGGCCGCGTTCGGCCTGGCCCAGGCCCATGGCGCCACGGCCGAGGCAGTCCGGGGCGAGGATCTGCTGGCACGCAACTTTCCGATGATCCATGCGGTGGGGCGTGCATCGGCCCGCGAGCCGCGGCTGATCGATCTGCGCTGGGGCGAGGCGGGGCCGCGTGTGACGCTGGTGGGCAAGGGGGTCTGCTTCGACACCGGGGGGCTGGACCTCAAGCCATCATCGGGCATGCTGCTGATGAAGAAGGACATGGGCGGCGCGGCCACGGTCCTCGGGCTGGCGGCCATGATCATGGGCGCGGGGCTGCGACTGCGCCTCCGTGTCCTGATCCCGGCTGTCGAGAACATGGTCTCGGGCAATGCGATCCGTCCCCGCGACATCCTGACCTCGCGCAAGGGTCTGACGGTGGAGGTGAACAACACCGACGCCGAGGGACGCCTCGTGCTGGCCGACGCGCTGGCGCTTGCCTGCGAGGAAAGTCCCGAGCTGCTGGTGTCCATGGCCACACTGACCGGGGCGGCCCGGGTGGCGCTGGGGCCGGACCTTGCACCGTTCTATACCGACGACGATGCGGCCGCGAAGGCACTGGAACTGGCCGCGGCCGAGGTGCGCGATCCGGTCTGGCGGATGCCGTTCTGGGCACCCTACGAGGCCATGATCGAACCGGGCATAGCCGATCTCGACAACGCGCCCTCTGGCGGAATGGCAGGGTCGATCACCGCCGCGCTGTTCCTGCGCCGTTTCGTCGAGAATGCCCGCTTTCTGCACTTCGACATCTACGGCCATCAGCCGGCGGATGCACCGGCGCGGCCCAAGGGCGGAGTGGGGCAGGGCGCGCGGGCGGTGTTCCGCGCGCTGCCGCGGATCCTGGGCCTTTGATGGACCCCCGGCTGCTGCCGTTCTCTGGTCGCGTTGCGCATGTCGGCCTGCGCGGCCTGATCGAGGCGGAGCATTTTACGAAGGGCGAGCCGGCCCGGATCGCTGCGCCGCTGGTCGATCTCGACCGCCACCCCGGCGGGCCGCGTGACCGTCAGCTTCTGCTGGGCGATGCCTTTCTGGTGATCGACCGGCGCGACGGGATGGCCTTTGGCCGAACGGGCAAGGACGGGTATTGCGGCTGGGTGCCCGAGGCCGCGCTGGGCGCCGACCATCCGGTGACGCACCGGGTCGCGGCACCCGCGACGCATCTCTATCCCGAACCCCGGGTCCAGGCGCGCGAGATTTCGGGTCTGTCCTTCGGGGCGCAGCTGCAGGTCACGGGCACATCCGGCGCCTTCGCCGAGACCTCCGTGGGTTTTGTCCCCGCCGCCCATCTGCGTGCCCTCTCGGACCCCTTCCGCGACCCGGTGGGGGTGGCCGAACTCTTTATCGGCACACCCTATCTGTGGGGCGGGAACAGCCGGTCGGGGATCGACTGTTCGGGCCTGGTGCAGGCCGCGTTGCTGTCCTGCGGGATCGACTGTCCCGGCGACAGCGACCTTCAGGCCGCACTGGGCCGCCCCCTTTCCCCGGATGCACCGCTGCAGAGGGGCGACCTGCTGTTCTGGAAGGGCCATGTGGCTTTCGCGGAGTCGGACCGGACGATCCTGCATGCCAGCGGGCATCACATGGCCGTGGTGCGCGAGGACCTGTCCGAAGCGGTCGACCGGATCGAGGCGCAGGGCCACGGCCGGCCAGCCGTGAGGCGCATGCGTTGACCGCGCGGACCGTCGTCCTGACGTTGCGGCGCCTCGAGGGCGGCTATTCGCCGCGATAGGCCGGACGGCGCTTTTCCAGAAAGGCGTGCATGCCCTCGGACTTGTCCGCGGTCGCGAACAGCAGCTGCAATGCCTTGCGTTCAAGCGCAAGCGCCGTCGGCAAGGGCGCATCGGCGCCGAGCGTCATGACCTCCTTGATCTGGGCGATGGCGATCGGTGGCATCCGGGCGATCCGCGCGGCAAGCGCCAGTGCCTCGGTCTCGGCCTCGCCGTCCTCGACCATCCGGCTGATCAGGCCCATCCGTTCGGCCTCCTCCGCGGTCACTGTCTCTCCGGTCATGCACAGCCATGCGGCGCGAAACTTTCCGACCGCGCGCAGAAGCCGCTGCGTGCCGCCGGCGCCGGGCATGATGCCGACTCGCACCTCGGGCTGGCCGAGCCGCGCGCCGCGCGCGGCAACGATCATGTCGCAGTGCATGGCAAGCTCCAGCCCGCCGCCCAGGGCGAAGCCCTCGACGGCGGCGATCACCGGAACCGGGCAGTCGCCCACCGCCGCCCAAAGCCGTTCGGTATGCCGGTGATACATCTCGACCGCGCCAATCCGGGCCATGTCGGCGATGTCCGCCCCGCCGGAGAAGTTGCCGTCAACCCCGCACAGCACGACCGCGCGCAGGGTCGCGTCGTCCGCCAGACCGCGGAACGCCGTTGCCAGTTCCTTGCGGGTCGCGAGATTCAGTGCGTTGCGCACCTCGGGCCGGTTCAACCGGACCAGTGCGACGCCGTCCGAGGGCCTGTCGATCAGGACCAGTCCCATTGCAGACCTCACAGCGGGCAGTCAGGGTCAAAGGCCGGCCGGCGTTTCTCGCGCAGCGAGGCGAGCCCTTCGCGCGCATCGGGGCCCTGAAAGCCCATGAACTCCAGCGCAAGCGAGGTGTCGAAGGTCGGTCCGGCCAGGCGGAACCAGTTGTTGAGCGCATATTTCGTCCAGCGGATTGCCGTGGGCGCCCCGCGGGCCAGCTTCTGCGCGACCTCCAGCGCGGTGTCCTGAACCTTGTCGTCATCGACGCAGAGCGAGACGAGGCCGATGCGCTCGGCCTCCTCGCCGCTGACTGCCTCGCACAGCAGCAGGTAGTATTTCGCCTTCGCCATGCCGCACAGCAGCGGCCATACGATGGCGGCATGATCGCCGGCCGCCACCCCCAGTCGGGTATGACCGTCGATGATCCGTGCCGACCGTCCGGCGATCGAAATGTCGGACAGAAGGCCGGCGACCAGCCCTGCGCCCACTGCCGGTCCCTCCATGGCCGAGACGATGGGCTTGGAGCAGTTGATGACGTTGTAGACCAGGTCGCGCGCTTCCTTCCAGACCCGCGTGAGGGTGCGGAAATCCTGTGTCATCTCCTTCACGAGATCCAGGTCGCCCCCCGACGAGAATGCGCCGTTCGCTCCTTGCAGGATGACGGCCGAGATGCCGGCATCCTCGTCGATCTCGCGCCACACCCGGGTGAGTTCGCCGTGCATGATCGCATCGGCAGAATTTAGGCGTCCCGGGTTCTCCATCGTGATTCGCAGGATGCGTTCCGCGGGGCGGTCGAATTTCAGCCGCCGGTAGGTCTCGGGTTGCAAGGTCATATCTTCTTCTCCTTTCCCTGCCACCACGGATCGCGCAGCAGGTTCTTCTGGATCTTGCCGATCGGGGTCTTCGGAAAGCCGTCAACGAAACGAACCACGCGTGGACGCTTGAACCGCGCCAGCCGCGCGGCGCAATGGTCGATGACCTGCGCCTCAGTCAGCGCGGCTCCTGCGCGCAACTGGACATAGGCCGCCGGCAGTTCGCCCCAGGTGTCGTCCGGGATGCCGAAGACGGCGCACTCTGCCACTTCCGGCAAATCGTAGAGAACCGTCTCGATCTCCTTCGGATAGACGTTCTCGCCGCCGCAGATCATCATGTCCTTCGATCGATCCACAAGTGTTATGAAGCCCTCGTCGTCCATCACGGCCAGGTCGCCGGTCCATCCCCAGCCCTTGCGGAAGAAGGCGGCGGTCTGGTCCGGGTCGCCGTGATAGCCGAGCATCACGTTGTCCCCGCGCGAGACGACCTCGCCGATCGTGCCCGGCGGCACCGGTCGGCCCTCGGGATCGACAAGGGCGACATCGACATTGTAGGCCTGTCGCCCGATCGAGCCCATCTTGTCCGGCAGATACCAGTGCCGCAGCGATGTCAGCACGCCGACTTCCGACTGGCCGTAGATCTGCGTCAGCCTCAGGCCCGGAAGCCTGGCCATCAGGTCACGCTGAACCCAGTCCGGCATCGGCGCGCCCGCGAAGGACAGCTTGGCAAAGCCTGAATAGTCGGCCGCGTCGAACGCGGGGTCCGAAATCATCTGGGCGCATTGCGTTGGCACCATGAAGGCGGCCGTCACCCCATGCGCCCGCACCAGGTCGCGGAAGGCGCCCACGTCCCATTTCGACAGCATCGCGGTCGTCGCCCCGGCCAGCACCGCCGGCTGGAACATGATGTTCAGCGCCGCGACATGGAACATCGGTGTGACGATCGCCACCACGTCGCGTTCGTCCAGCGCCTCTTCGTGCATCACGGTATGGGCGGTGACGGCGCGGTTGCGGTGGCTGGCCATAACCGCCTTCGGCTTGCCGGTGGTGCCGCCGGTGAAGGTGATGCAGAACGGGTCATCCTCGGCAATGGCGACCTCGGGCGCGGTGTCGGGGTGGCCCGCGATGAAGGCGGCGAACCCGTCAGCGGAGTCGCCGACGGTCACGATGCGTCGCAACCTCGGCAGACGCCCGGTCAACCCCCGGGCGGTTTCGGCGAACGGTTCCTCGACGAACAGGATTTCGGCGCCGGCCTTGTCCAGCGCGTAGACCAGCTCGTCGGGTGACAGCAGGACCGACACATTGGCCAGCACCGCGCCGGACCGGGCGGTGCCGAAGAAGGCGACGGCGTATTCCGGTCGGTTCCGGCACAGAATCGCCGCGACGCCGCCGCGACCCAGCCCGTCGGCCGCAAGCGCATGCGCAAAGCGGTTGGCCTGCGCCTCGAGTTCGGCATAGCTCAGCACCCGATCCTGCCAGATCACGGCCGGCTTGCGTGGGAAACGCTCCGCGGATCGGCGCAGCATGTCGCCTGTCAGCATGTCTCCTCCCCTGAGATGCCCGATCAACTCTTGCGGAAGGCATCGGGAACCGCAACCATGACAGGCGGAACAGGGTTCCGCAGGATGGAAAAGCGATGCCGCAGGACAGGCAGTTCGTCGAGGCGCTGGCGCGGGGGCTTGCAGTGCTGGAGGCATTGTCGCGGGCGCAGCGGCCGCTTGGCAACGGGGCCATCGCGCGCGAGACGGGCCTTGCGCCCTCGACCGTCTCGCGGCTGACCCATACTCTGGTCACGCTCGGCTATCTCAGGCCGGGGGGCGACGGACGGGTCTATGCGCTGACGGCCAAGAACCTGGCTCTGGGCTATCCGGTGCTGGCCGGGTTGACGCTGGCCGACCGCGCCCGGCCGGTGCTGCGCGACCTCGCCGAGGCGACCGGCGAGACCGCGGCGCTTGCAATGCGCGACGGTCTGCACGTGACCTTCGTCGAGGTCGTCACAGGCAGTTCGCTGGTCTCGGTGCGGCTGGTCGTCGGTGGGCGGCTGCCGATCGCTGTTGCCGCCGCGGGCGTCGCGGTCCTGTCCGCCTTGCCCGACGGCGACCGGCGCGCGCTGACCGCGCGCGTGCGCGGCGCGATCTCGCGCCGTGGCGCGGACCCCGCCGCCTTCGATCGGGCCCTATCCGAAGCGAGCGGTTCGGGCCTCGCCGTGATGCGCAATGCCTGGCGCCCCGGGATCGGCGGCGTCGCGGTCCCGGTCAGGATCGGCGAGGACATCCTGGCGTTGACCATTCCCGTCGCCACCGGGTCGGTGACCGAGGCGGCGATGCGCGGGCCGCTTGCCAGCCGGTTGCGTGAGGCGGCGGCGCGGCTGTCTGCAGGCTGACCGGCGTCAGAGCTCCAGCGCCGACATGCCAAGCTGCGCGCGGCGGCGCAGCCAGCCGCTTGGCCGGTAACGGTCGTCGCCGGTCAGCGCCTGGATGCGGGTGAGGATCCGCAGGACGGTCGCCGGACCCATGGCATCGGCCAGTTCCAGCGGCCCGCGCGGATAGTTCAGACCAAGGCGCATCGCGGTGTCGATATCGCCGGGCTTCGCAAGCTGCGTCTGGGCCATCTCGCAGCCGAGGTTGGCCACCATCGCAGCGATCCGCTGGCCGATGAAGCCAGGAGAATCCGCAATGACCGTGACCGCACGCTGCGGCGCGAGCGCCGCGACCACTGCCGCGCGCACCGCCGGGTCTGCTGCTGGCGCGGTCATGATCGTGACCCTCCGGCTCGTGTCGCCGGTCAGATCCAGTGCCACAAGCCGCCGATGATCGGTGCCGGTACGTGCGGCGAGGGCAGAACAATCCTCGCCCTCCGGCGCGGCAAGCAGGGGAACCCTGCCGTCGTCGTGGTGCAGGACGGTTATGCCACAGCCGGCAAGGAAAGCCGCCAGCGGCTCGTCCGGCTCTGCCAGGCTGACCGCGACGGCGGGCGGCGCCGTGGGTTCGGCGTCGGCCGAGGCCACCGCGGCCCCTTCGCCGTAGTCATAGAACCCCCGGCCCGCCTTTCGGCCCAGCCGGCCGACCTCCAACAAATAGCGGTGCAACGGCGTCGAGCGCAGGCGCGGATCCGCGAAGTGGGTTTCGTGCACGAACCGCGTCACCGGAAAGTTCACGTCGATCCCGGTCAGGTCCATCAGTTCCAGCGGCCCCATGCGGAACCCCCAGCAGTCGCGCATCACCGCGTCGATCTGCGCCGGCGTGGCCACGGCCTCGTGCAGGATCGCCAGCGCTTCGGTGGTATAGGCGCGGCCGCCGAAATTCACCAGGAAACCGGGCGTGTCCCGCACCGCGACAGGCACCTTCCCCAGGGCCCGCGACAGCGCGATCAGCCCGTCCAGGACGCCCAGCAGCGTATCGGGTCCGGGGATCACCTCGACAAGTTTCATCACCGGGACCGGGTTGAAGAAATGCAGCCCCGCGAACCGTTCCGGTCCGGGCATTCCGGCGGCCAGCGCCCCGATGGGCAGCGAAGATGTGTTCGAGGCCAGCACGGCATCCGGTGCGACGATGTCGGCCAGCGCGGCAAAGACCTTGCGCTTGATCTCGAGGTTCTCGACGATCGCCTCGACAGTCAGCCCGCATGGCGCAAGCCCCTCGAGCCCGGTCGCGACGGACAGGTTCGCGGCCATCGTCTCGCGGTCGGCCACGGTGGCCTTGCCTTCGGCCACCCGCCGGTCGATTCGCTTCAGGATCGCTGACCGCGCCTCTGCCGCCGCACCCTCGCGCGCATCGTGCAGCACCACCCGTCGGCCGGCCGCTGCCGCGATCTGCGCAATCCCCGCGCCCATCGCGCCTGCGCCGACAACCCCGATTACCAGATCGTTGCGCGTCAGATCCTGCATCTGCGTCCTTTCAGCGGTAAAGCGCCCCCGGCAGCCAGGTGGCAAGCGCCGGCCAGGCCAGCACAATCCCGATTGCCACGACGAAGGACAGGGCGAAAGGGGCCGCGCCGGCAAAGATCTGCGACAGCGGCGTATCGGGGGCTATGGACCGCACGACAAAGACGTTCATGCCGAGCGGCGGCGTGATCAGGCCAAGCTCGACCGCCATGACCACGAGGACGCCAAAAAGGATCGGGTCGATCCCCACCTGAATCACGATCGGGTAAAGCACCGGCAGGGTCAGAAGCAGCATGCCCAGCGCATCCATGACGAAGCCGAGCACCACATAGATCAGGAGAATGACCACCAGGACCGCCATGGGAGAGGCATCCAGTCCCCCGACGAAGCCCCGCAGCGCGCCGGCGATCCCGGTTACGGCGAGAAAGGTTCCGTAAAGGGTCGAGCCGATGATGATCAGAAAGATCATCCCGGAGGTGGTCGCGCTGTCGATCATTGCCTCGCGGAAATTCGGCCAGCCCATCCCGCCACGGACCAGCGCGATCGCGAAGGTGCCGATTGCACCGACCGCCGCCGCTTCCGTCGGGGTAAAGAAACCTCCGTAGAGGCCGCCGAGGACCAGAACCACCAGCCCGACAAGCGCCAGCACGCCGCCTGCGGACACCCGGGCGTCGAGGGCAGTCAGATCGGTTGCGGAGGGCGCGGCGCCGGGCGACAGCCGAACCCAGATCAGCACCGTCAGAACGAAGACGCCAGTCAGCATCAGGCCCGGAAACAACCCGGCAGCGAACATGTCGCGGATCGACTGTTCGGTCATCAGCGCATAGATCGCGAGCATGACCGACGGCGGGATCAGGATGCCGATGGTCCCGCCCGCCGCAACGCTGCCGGATGCAAGACGGCGCGAATATCCGCGGCGGTGCATCTCGCCCAGCGTGACCTTGCCCATCGTCGCCGCGGTCGCGAGCGAGGAGCCCGAGAGCGCCGAGAAGCCCGCACAGCCCAGGATCGTCGCCACCGCGAGCCCGCCGCGCAGCCGGCCGATGGCGCGGCTGGCCAGCGCGAACAGGTCTCGGCTCAGGCCGGCGTGAACCGCAAGGTTGCCCATCAGGATGAACAGCGGGATCACCGACAGCCCGTAGCTGGTCGAGTTGATCGGCGCCCCGGCAAGCTGGAAGAAGGCGGCAAAGCTGCCCTGCACGGCCCAGATCCCCGCGCTCGCCGTCAGGATCAGCGCGACGGCGATCGGGATCCGCAGCAGCATGAGGACCAGCAGGCCGACCGAACACCAGATGCCGATGGCAAGCGGTGTCATGCCGCGGAACCGGCGCGGCGCGCGACCAGGGCACGGCCGTCGCGCAGGATCAGGACGACCAGGACCGCCACCGACAGGGCCGATCCCCCGATCAGCGGCAGCCAGTGCCAGAAGGTCAGGATCTGCAGGTCGGTGGTCAGGGTGCCCCGGTTGAGGATGTCGAGCCCGCGGATCCACAGCCGCCAGGTCAGCAGGCCCATGGCGAGCAGCGAGGCGAGCTCGGCCAGGAGCACGAAGCCCAGCCGCAGCCGCTCCGGCATCAGGTCGGTGAAGGCCTCGACCGCGACATGCCGGCCGGCGTGGAACGCAAGCGGGAGCGACAGGCCGATCATCCAGCGCATCGCGAAGGTCACCATCTCCCACCCGCCGGGGATGCCGAGACCCATGCGCCTCAGGACGATATCGACGACCGTCAGCAGGCCCATCGCCAGAAGGATCGCGAGCCCGCCCAGAAAGGCGAGGCCGCGGACCGCGCTGCCGGTCGCGGCCTCGAGGCGTGTCAGCACGAGCTTACCGCGTCGCCAGTTCCGCGACCCGGGCGCGGGCCCGTTCGAGGATCTCGCGCGCGGGAACGCCCTTGGCCTCGGTCTCGGCGAGGAAGGCCTCGATGCCCGGCTCCACCGCTGCGCGCCAGCGCGCTGCCTCGGCCTCGGACAGCTGCACGATCTCGTTGCCGAGACCCTTCACGAACTCCAGCCCGCGGGCGTCGGAATCGTCCCAGGACTGCCCCACGGCGATCGCCTCGTCCATCCCTGCGTTGTTGCGGATCACCTGCTTCAGGTCATCCGGCAGACTGTCGAACCGGGACTTGTTCATGATCAGATAGAAGGTCAGGACGTAGGCGGGGAAGTCGATGTGATACTTGACCTGTTCCCCCAGCCGCAGCCCCTGCATGGCGTCGAGCGGAAAGGCCACGCCGTCCAGAACGCCCCTTTCCAGGCTTTCGTAGGCCTGCGGTGCGGGAACGCCCACCGGCTCGGCCCCGAGGCGTTCCAGCATCATGCGGACGGCGGGCGAGGGAAACCGGATCCGCTTGCCGGCCAGCGCCTCGAGGCTGTCGAGCCGCTCCTTGGCATTGATGATCCCGGCCCTGTGGGTATGCAGATACAGCACCTCGACGCCTTCGAATTCCTTGTCCATGTAGCCGTCGGCGTGCAGCTCCATCAGGACCTGCGAGGCGGTGCGGGCGTCGGAAAAGACGAAGGGCAGTTCCAGCACGGACATGACCGGAAAACGCCCCGGCGTGGCACCGGGCATCGACCAGCCGATATCGGCCACGCCCGCCTGCACCCCGTCGAAGATCTCGTCCACCTGCAACAGCTGGCCCGCGGGGAAGATCTCGATCTCGATCCGGCCGCCGGACTGTTCCTTGATCCGCTCGGCCCAGTTCGGCAGCACATTCGCCGCCATGTTGTGCATCGGCGGCAGATAATGGGCCAGCCGCAGTGTGACTTCGGCTGCGGCGGCGGGCAGCGCACCGAGCGCAAGCGCTGCGGCGAAGGCTGTGGCACGGATGTTCATGCGTTGCTTCCTCCCAAAGAGCGGCGGCGCGGGCGGGTTCGCAGACTTGTGCGGTTCGCCCGGCGCTCTGGCGCGAAGCTTGTCGATAGGGGATACGGGTGTCAATTCGATTGCCTGCGAGGTAATTCCGCCCTGCGGAACGATCGCCCGACTTCCGGCCGCGCGGGACAGACGCGGGCAATCTCCTGTTCCAGGTGCTCGCGCCGGAACGGTTTCGGCACGAAGCCGTCGAAGCCTTCGGCCAGATACTGGTCGATCTGGTGTTTCATGGCATTGGCGGTGACCGCGATCGCGGGCGGCGGCGCAGTTCCGGCGGCAAGGGCGCGGTCCCGGATCTCCCGAAGCGTCGATAGACCGTCGCGGCCCGGCATGGATATGTCGAGCAGGACGATGTCGAACTCCCCCGGGCGCCAGCGGGCGAGCGCCTCGCTGCCGTTCTCGACCAGGGTGCAGCGGATGCCGAGTGCCGACAGCATCGCCTGCAGGATGATCCGGTTGGTGGCGTTGTCGTCGGCGACCAGGGCGCGCAGCCCGGCAAGCGCGCTGCCCGGAAGATCGGCCACCGGTGCCGCCGGCATCGCGGTGCGCGGCAGCGGCAGAACCACCGCGATCCGGGTGCCACGACCCTCGACGCTGCCGGCCTCGACCCTTCCACCCATGAGCTCGACCAGTCTTCGGACAATCGCAAGGCCCAGCCCCGAACCGCCATACCGGCGCGAAACGGCTCCATCGGCCTGTTCGAAATCGTCGAAGGCCCGGGCCAGCTGATCGGCGCGCATCCCGATGCCGGTATCGCTGACCGAAACCATCAGCTGGTCGTCTGCCGTGCAACCGACCGCAATCTCGATCGAGCCGGCTTCGGTGAACTTGATCGCGTTCCCGACCAGATTGTGCATGACCTGCAGGACGCGCCGCTCGTCGCCCATCCGTGCGACGGTGCTTTCGGCATCCGTGCAGACCGTCAGGCACAGACCCTTCTGCCGCGCCCGGGGGCCATACAGGGCCTCGATCTTGGCCGCGGCGTCCGAGGGGCGGAACGGTGCCTGATCGAGGTCAAGCTTTCCGGCCTCGACCTTCGCCAGATCGAGAATGTCGTTCAGAACATGCAGAAGAACCTCGCCCGAATCGCGGATCGTCTCGACCATCCGGCGCTGTTCGGGGTCGGCGATCGCCGTGTGCAACAGTTCTGCCATGCCCAGGACGCCGTTCAGGGGCGTTCGGATCTCGTGGCTCATGTTGGCAAGGAACTGCGATTTCGCGCGACTGGCGGCCTCGGCGCGTTCCTTGGCAAGGTAGAGTTGCGTCACATCGGTCGCCACACCCCGGTAACCGGCGAACCGACCGTCGGGATGGTGGAACGGCGCGCCGCTTATGCGCACCCACTTGTCCTCGCGCCGGCCCATCGTGGCCGGCAGCAGATACACGAAATCGGTGAAGCGCTCCCGCGCCGCAAGACGACCGGCGAGGGACGACCAGTCGGCGCTTTCGCGCACGCCGGGCAGGTGCAGCAGACATTCCTCGCGGGTCCGGCCGATCACCTCGGACGGGTCGCCGCCGGTCTGCAGCCGATAGCTGTCCGACAGGAAGGTGAAGCGGAGATGTTCGTCCTGTTCCCAGAACCAGTCGGTGCTGACCGCGGCGATGTCGAGAAACCGCCGTTCCGCCGCATCCCGGTCGGCCAGGGCCCGTTCCAGGCGCTGATAGGCGGTCCGCAGGGCAGCCTCGCGTTCCTTCCGGTCGGAGATGTCGATGTGAATCCCGGCGAGCCGCCTTGGCGAGCCGTCCGGCCCGCGCTGCACCACGCGGCCCTGCGACAGGACCCAGATCCAGCGACCGGTCCGGTGGCGCAGCCGGATCTCGTTGCTGAACACTTCGGCACCGCTTCTGATCTGCTCGTCGTGCTGGCGTGTCAGCATGGCGTGATCGGCAGGATGCAGAAGATCCCGCCAGCGGGCCGCGTCGATGCGCCCGATCTCGGCACGGGTGTAGCCCAGCATCTCGGCCCAGCGGTCGTTGACCGTGTTGATGCCACTGGCGACGTCAAGCTCCCACGTTCCGGCCGACGCCCCGTGCAGGATGTCCTCCAGCCGCTGTTCGGTCTCCTTCAGTGCGGTGATGTCCAGGTGGACGCCCGCCATCACCAGCGGGCCGCCGTCCTCGCGCCAGCGTGCGACACGGCCGCGCGACAGGACCGAAACCCAGCGGCCGTCCCGGTGGCGCATCCGCAGCTCGTATTCGAACTGTTCCTTGCGGCGCGCGAACACGTCGTCGAGTTCTGCCTGAACCTTCGGCATGTCCTCGGGCATCACCAGCCGCGCCCAGGTCTTGATCGTCACCGGCTCCAGCTCGTCGCGTGCATACCCCAGCATTTCGGCCCAGCGGTCGTTCACGACGTTTGCCCCGGTGGCGATGTTCCATTCCCAGGTGCCCGCCTGGGCGCCGTGGATGATCTGCTCCAGCCGCTGTTCGGTCTGCTTCAGCACCGTCACGTCGCTGCGCAGCCCGACCCTGCCGCCTTCCGGCGTCGCCTTCTCGAACACGCGGATCCAGCGGCCGTCACCGGTGGCGAAGTCGAGCGTGTGACGCTCCGACCGGTGCCGCGTCAGCATTTCGGCAAGCCACTCCTCCTCGCGTCCCCGCGCCGAGGCATAGATGCCGCGGGCAAGCCCTTCGCGCAGGATCTCCTCGAAACGCGCGCCGGGACGGATCGCATCCGCGATCTCGGGATAGAGTTCGCGGTAGCGGTTGTTGAACAGGGCCAGCCGATCATCGGCGTCGTAGTAGGCAAAGGCGTCCGGCAGCGCCTCGATCGCATTGAAAAGTTGTGCCCGCGCGGCCTCCGACTGCGCGGCAAGATCCGACAGAGCGGCCTCCTGCCGCTTGCGGCCGGTGATGTCGGTCTCGACCGAGACATAGCCGATTACCTTTCCCGCAGCGTCACGCATCGGATGGATGTTCAGATCCACCCAGTAGCGTTCCCCGTGCCGGGTCGCGTTCAGGATCTCGGCCCTGATCGGTTCCCCGCGCGCCATGGCCGCGGAGAGCCGCGCCACCGTTGCCGGGTCGGTGTCCGGGCATCGGGTCAGGTCGGCCGGGTTCCGGCCGCGCGCTTCTTCCAGCGTCCAGCCGGTCCGCGCTTCGAAGGCCGGGTTGACCCAGGTCGTGCGATGCTCGGCATCGACCATGACCACAAAATTCGTCATGTGGCGCACCACCTCGCCCAGCCGGTCGAGTTCCAGCCGCCGTTCCTGTTCCTCGGTGATGTCCCGCACCACAAAGACATAGCCGGGCCGCCGGTCGGTTCCGCAGGCTGCCCGCCGGGCGGCCGTCAGTTCGAACCAGCGCGGCCCCGCGGCCGTTTCAAGCCCGTAGCGGTGGCCCCCCGACCGGCCCGCGCGGTCGACCCCGGTC
Source organism: Gemmobacter sp. (assembly GCA_046295655.1). GTDB lineage: Bacteria > Pseudomonadota > Alphaproteobacteria > Rhodobacterales > Rhodobacteraceae > JBKBMT01. The sequence goes on from JBKBMT010000004.1 coordinate 86,407, forward strand.
ATGGCGGGCCCGGGCACCCCCCCCGCCGCCGGCGGGATGACAACCACCAGCCCACGGCCGATGATCCGGGCCGGCGGCGCGGCCAGAAGGTCGGGGCGGGCGGTATGGAGGCCGGCATACCGACCGTCTGCGTCGATCTCGATCACCAGATCGGGCACGGCATCAAGCGTCGCCCGAAGCCGCGCCTTGGCCGATTCCAGCGCCCTCGTCTTGTCGCGGTGTGCCAGAACCGTGCCGACCGCGCCGGCAACGGCGACCAGCAGGGAATGTTCGGCGGCGGAGAAATGGCGCGACGCGCGGACCGCGTCGAATCCGACGAATCCGTCAAGTGTCCCGTCGCGCAGGAACGGGACCACGAGGATGGACCGGATCGCCTGCATCTGAAGGATGGGCTTCTCCGGGGCGGACTCGGGCAGCGCCTCGACATCCGGCACGAGCACGGGACGGCCCGCGGCGAGCGCACTTACCCAGTGATCGACAATCGACAGCGGAATGCCCTGCAGCTCTTGCTTCATCGGGGCTATGCCGGGCCCTGCCCATTCATGGGTGTTGTCCACGAGGTCGGGCGTGCGGAGCCGAAACACATAGGCACGGTCCACCCCTGCGTGCGGACCGATCCGGCCGAGCGCGGTTTCGATCGCCACATCCGCAAGATCCAGCGGCGCATTGAGCAACTGGCCGAGGATCTCGACGGCGACCGCGTGGAACGCCGTTTCGCCCGGGTTCTCCCGGGGTTCCGTCTTGGCTCCGAGGCCGCTGCCTTTGCCTTGCGGCATGTCCTGCCCGCTTCCCGGTCTGACCCCTGCAATGCGTCGCATAGTAGCGTCAACCGCCGATTAACGTCAGCACGGGCGACGCGGGTCAGGATCCTGCGAGTGAAATGATGCCGGGCCAGGCCGCATGAAGCGCTACGGCCGCGAGCATGGCGGCTGCCAGCGCGAAACCGATGTCGTGCGGCGCATCCCATGCCCGGTGGCGCCGGGCAAGCCAGACGATTGCCGGATAGACCACGACGGCCGCCACCGCCTGACCGAAAAGGGCGCCCGCCACTCCGGCGGACTGCGCACCGATCAGAAGCCCGAGCGTCTGCGTCCCGGCCCGGGCGGCCATGACCAGGAAGTAGTTGCGCGAATCTCCCGCCGCCAGCGCCGCAAGATCGTAGCCGAGTCCGATGAGGGCCGGGAGCTGCGCACAGGCGACCAGCACCACGATCGGACCTGCCGCCAGATACCGCTCGTCGTAGAGAAGCGCGACGATCGCCTCTCCGCCAAGTGCCATGACGGCGATAAGCAGCAGGGTCGTTCCGTTGATCGCGATACGCAGCCTGCGAAGCCGGGCGAAATTCTGCGACGAGGCCCCGGGCGGGTTCTCGCGGTATGCCGGGATCATCACCCGACCGACAACGGCACCCGCCAGAAGCATCGGGAAACTCGCCACAAACCAGCCGATGTTGTAGATGCCCAGAGCCTCCATCGTAAGGAAGCGGCCGAGGATCGCCTTGTCGCCCTGTGCCAGCATGAAGCCGCAGGCCGTGGACAGGAAGATCCACTTGCCGAACCGGATCAGTTCGCGCCCGGCTTCTGGGTCCCATCCGATCCGGTCCGGCTCGCCCGGCAGCGCCCGGCGCGCGAGCACAAGTTTGGCCGTCGCGGTCGCGATCCCGCCTGCAACCAGCGCCCAGACCGATCCGGTGGCAAGCGCGAGCCCGATCATCACCGCGATGCCGACGGTCTGTGCGGCAAGGTCTATGGCGGTCAGGCGGCCGAGCACGAGATGGCGTGCCGCTGTCTCGATGCGGATCGGATTTGCCCCTGCGATCAGCAGCGCGAGCCCCGCGACGGGCATCATCGCGGCCAGTTCCGGCGCGTCGTAGAATCGGGCCGCAGGCAGGGCCAGCGCGCAGATCGCCAGCCAGAGAACCAGCCCGCGGAGAAGCTGAAGCGTGTAGGCCGTCCGCAGGAAGGCCGGGTCGTCGCCGCGCGGGCTCTGCTGGATCGACGGGCCGAGCCCGAGGTCCGAGAACATCGCAAGCCCGACCATGAAGACCGTGACCAGGGCCATCAGCCCGAAGGCTTCCGGGAACAGCAGCCGCGCCAGCACAAGGTTCGCCGCCAGCCGCAGGCCCTGGGACGCGGCGAAGCCGAGGCCGGTGAGCGCGCCGCCGCGCAGCACGCGTGCCCCGATGCCCGCGCCGCGCAGCCGGCTCAGCATGAGCGGCAGCCGGCGCGGGCCACGGGACGGGGGGCAGACACGGTCATGCGCAGCTCGTTCAAGGTCGGTTGCCGGGCACAGTAAGGGGCGCATCGGGCATGGAAAACGGCGAAATTCGTGCCACGGTAGGGCACCGCAGCGCCGGCGGCTCGGCGTTGGCCCTTGTCTTGCCGCAGCGCCATGCTATCGCCGACGCGCGAGGTTGGGCGCAGGAACGGTACGGAATGGAAATCGGCTATGTCCTGAACACCTATCCGCGCCCGTCGCACAGCTTCATCCGGCGCGAGATCAGGGCGCTGGAGCGGCTGGGACATCAGGTGCACAGGTTTGCCATGCGCCCCCCGCCGGCGGACGAGCCGCTTCTGGACCCGGACGACCGGGCAGAGGCGGAACGCACCGAATATATCCTTGCCGCCGGTCCGGCCGGGCTCGCCGCGGCGGTGCTGCGGATCGGCCTCGGCCACCCGCGCCGGTTCCTCCGCGCCGTCCTTCTCGCCATGCGGTGCGGCCGGGCGGGGTCCGGCGCTCGGACACCGGGGACGGGCGGCAGGCTTCGCCACCTCGTCTATCTGGCCGAGGCCGCGGCACTGACATTGCGGGCAGGCCGGCTGGGCCTCGGGCACCTGCACGCGCATTTCGGAACGAACGCTGCGACGGTGGCGATGCTGGCGCAGACCCTCGGCGCACCCGGCTTCAGCATGACGGTGCACGGGCCCGAGGAATTCGACGCACCCCGTGCGCTTGCCCTGCCCGAAAAGCTCGCCCGTGCCCAGTTCGCCGTGGGGGTCTCGTCCTTCGGGCGAAGCCAGCTTAGCCGCTGGGCGCCTGCGGCGCTCTGGGACCGTCTGCACGTGGTGCGGTGCGGAATCGAACCCGACCGATTTCCCGACCCGGCACCATTGCCGCCGGGTCGGGGGCAGCTTGTGGCGATCGGTCGCCTGGCAGAACAGAAGGGGCACCTGATGCTGCCGGCGGCGCTGAAGCGCGCGCTGTCAGAAGCCCCGGAACTGCGGGTCACCCTGATCGGCGACGGACCGTTGCGGGGAACCATCGAACGGGCAGCGGCAAAGGCCGGGGTCGCTGACAACCTCACACTCGCCGGATGGCAGGACGAGGCCGGAGTCCGGGAAGCGCTCGCGGCGGCACATGCCCTGATCCTGCCAAGCCTTGCCGAAGGCTTGCCAATGGTCGTGATGGAGGCAATGGCGGCCGGCCGGCCGGTGATCGCCACCGCCATCGCCGGCATCCCCGAACTGGTCCGGCCGGGAGAGACCGGCTGGCTCGTGCCGCCGGGGGACACCGACGCCCTGGCCCGCGCCATGATCGAGCTTCACGACGCCGAACCTGACCGGCTTGCCCGGATGGGCGCGGCCGGGCGCAGCCTGGTGCTGGAGCGGCACGATGCCCGCGCCGAAGCGGCCAGACTGGCCGGCCTGTTCGGCGCGCAAGACCCACAGACCGAAGGCGACCGGACATGATGACCCGCCTGCCACCCCTAGATGCCGTCGTCGCCTGCGCTTCGAACAATGCGACGATCCTCGACGCCAACCTCCGCAAGTCGCCAGCTGTCGCGTCGGGTCGCCTGCCGCTGCACGTCGAACGCGACGCGCCCTCGGCCGCCATCGCCTACAACCGCGCCCTCGATGCAACCCGCGCCGGCATCGTGATACTTGCCCATCATGACGTGTTCCTGCCCGACGGCTGGGACCGCCTTCTGGCGCTGCGCATCGCCGAGGTCGAACGGATCGACCCGGACTGGGGGGTGATCGGCCCCTTCGGCGTCGGACGCGAAAACCGGATGAACTACGGCCCTGTCTGGTCGTCCTCGATAGGCATGATCGCCGGGCTGGTGCCCGAAACCCCGGTCCCGGTCCAGAGCTTCGACGAGCTGCTGCTGGTCCTCCGGCGCAGCTCCGGCCTGCGGTTTGACGAAACCCTTCCGAACTTTCACCTTTACGGCCTCGACATCGCGCAGACCGCATGGGCTGCGGGCAAGGGCGCCTGGACGGTGCCGCTACCGCTTGTCCACAACGACAGGTTCCACGAGGCGCTGGGCGAGGATTTCGGACAGGCCTACGACCATGTAAGGCGCAAATGGCGGGCGCACCTGCCCCTGAACGCTCCGGTCGTGGCGGTCGATCGCTGGGGCCTGGCCTTGCGTAAGGTGCGCCGCGACAGCCGCCGGTCCACGGCCTATCGGGCCGCGCTTTCGGTGTCGCCAGAGGTCGATCCCAGGGTGTATGCCGCGCGCTGCGGCTGGAGCGATCTGAATCCGTCGGTCGACGCCCTTGCCGCAGGTCCTGGCGCCTGAACCCTCATCGCCCGCGTGTCCAGCCGCCACCGCCCGGGGACAGACGGACAGCAGCCGACACCCCGGCATAGACCGCGAAACCGACAGGATCGCGCAACGCAAGCCCGCCCAGCGCGCGGCCGGACAGCGGTGGCTTGCCTTCGCACAGGGGTAGATCCGGCCAGCGCCGCGCTATCTCGGCCACGCCCGCATCCTGCCGCCGCCGCACCCGGACCAGCGGCCCGAAGCCCTCGACCATCGGCCAAAGGTAGGTCGCGGCGACCTCCTCGCGTTCCTCCGGCGCGAATTGCAGCCGCACGAAGGTATCGTCCGAAATGATCGCGGGGAACGCCCCCCAGCGTGCGCGGCCGGCCTCGTTGACGGCGAACAGTCCGAAACCCGGCGCCCGGCCGGTGGCGAAGGGAAGACGAGACCAGAACCGGGCGTAGGCACGGGTCACGCGCGACCGGGCCGGTGCCACCACCGGCCGCCCGGTGGCGTAACGCGGTTTCCCGTCGCAAGCCAGGGCATCGACCAGCAACCGGATCAGCCTCGGGCTGACCGTCACATCGGCATCAAGATAGACCCGGATCGACCCGGTGGCGGCTGCGTCGCCGGCATTCAGCGCGCCGGGCTTGCCGCCGGCCGCGAGGTCCAGCACGTCAAGCTGCCAGCCGACCCGCGCTGCCTTCCCGGCCAGCGCACGCGCGGCCGCGGCGGTCGCATCGCGGCATCCGTTCGCGACGACCACCGCCTGCGCCGGCACGCCGGGCGGATCCGAAGCGAAAAGCGCCGAAAGGCACGCAGCGATCCAGCCTTCCTCGTTGCTGGCCGGGATGATGACGCTGAGCCGCTCCGTCATCTGCCGCCGTCCGCAATGGCGCGCCAGCGCGGATTGTCGTCGCCCAGATGGCGCAGCGCGCCCCAGCTGCCCCAGCGGGAGGGCACCTTGACATCGACGAAGGCGTTGAAGGGCTCGTCCGAAAGCGACTGCCAGCCGAACACAAGATCGCGATACAGCCGGCCCATCTCGTCGGTATAGTTGAGATGGGTGAAGAAGTCGGTCAGCTCCGCGTCCTCGACCTGCGCCCCCATGCCGACCACATGGGTGCCGCCTTCGTACATGACCAGGCGAAGCCCGTGATCGCGGGCCACACGGGCGTGATGGGGCAGGATATCCTCGAGCAGTGCGGCGAGCGTGTCCTCCCGCCGGCCGCTGTGTCGACCGTCGCGCAGCTCCTCTGCGGCCAGCGTCACTGCAAGATCATAACGGTGACGGTCCACATGCGCCCGCGCCTCAGCACCGGCAAGACCGCGCGCAGTCGCATCGGCCTCGGCTGCGGCCCGGCTTTCGGCAAGCCACCGGCGCACCAGCGGCGCCTTGTCGCCTCCGCCCAGGACCGCGGCGAAATAGCCCGTCACCGCCCAGGCGTCGAAATGCCGGTATGGCGGCTGCCGGCCCGGTTGCTCGGCGACCCAGAGCGGCGCGTTCAGGATGTCCGCCTCGATCCCGATCCAGCCGGTCTGGGTGGCCAGCACCCGCACCAGACGGTCGGGCGCATCGACAAAGACTTCGGACCAGATCGCCACGACCTCGACCGCCCTGGCAGCATAGGCCTGCACCCAGCTCCATTGCCTGCCCCACCGTGCCTGTCCCTGAGCCTCGGCCCAGTGCGCCTGGGAGAATTGCCAGTTCCAGACCTCGTTGGAAAACTCGACATATGCACGCAGTCCGGGGTCGAGCCCGCGACGCACTGTCTCGGCCAGATCGCGCACCAGCGCATCCTCGGCCAGATGCGGCACCGTGAACCAGGGATCGGCCCCAAGCTCGTTGGCAAGCGCGACCATCACCTCGACGGGCACCCCTGTGCGCGCCCAGGTATAGTCCTGCGGACGCGGCCTGTCCTCGAGGCGTGACAGCCGGGAGTCGTTCGTGCCCATCCAGTCCATGAATCGGATCAGCCGCACACCCCGAAGCCGTGCGATCCAGTCTGGATTGAACAGGGCGCCTGCTTCATGCGCCGCCAGCCGGTCCTCCCGCACCACGATGATCCTTCGGATCGGGGCTTCGGGATCTGTCGCCGCAAGCGTGACGATGACCGGGCCGGGTCCGGGCCTGTAGTCGAACACGATGCGGCCGGGGGCCTGTTCGACAGGCCGCGCCCGCCCCTCAAGCCGGATCTCGCCGCGACCCTCGTAGGTCAGCACATATCGACCGGCCGCGTGCACCGCAGTCTCGGGCAAGTCGGTGAGGATAAGCGCGGCAAGCGACGTGACCTCGGGCGGAATCGCGCGCGGCCAGCCTTCGGCATCCAGCCATCCGCCCGCTGCCAGTTCGTCGTGTCCCCATCCGCCCCATTGGCCCGGAAGATGCCCGGTCCAGGGCCGCGCCGTGCGAAACACATCGATGAACGGCTGCTGAACGGTCCAGTCGGTCACGCCGGCAAGACCGAAGCCGATCCTGTTCGCCGCAATGCCGTCCTCGACCGGAGGCGGCGGCCCGGTCTGCGCTGTCTCGGTCGGGGCAATGGGGGGCGGGGCCGGGGCCAGCGGTGGCAGCGGCTCGATCGCGGCGCGGTCGACCTGCGTTTGCGCATGGGCCTCGACCGCCTCGCGGGCGACCAGCTGCATCGCGGCGGCCATCGGCTCGGTCACGATCACGTCGCGCTGGGACCAGAGCCGCGAAAGCCGGGCCGGCAGGCCGGCAGGGTCGCGCCCGTGGATCGCCGCATGCATCACGAGGGCGACGAAATAGAGTCCCCGGTCGTTCAGATGGATGCCGTCGGAATAGAGATCCGCGATGGAAGACAACCCGGGCACTTCCCCGGCGTCGATGGCGTCGGAGAGTCGCCCCAGGGCTTGCCCGGCCGGTATCAGGTGCATCGGCTCGGCTCCGGCAGGACGGGCGGCATTCACGGCATCCACCACGCCCTGCCACTTCGGCAGGTCGTCCTTCAGCCGCTGCCGCCACGGGACATGCGCGAGCGCGTCGTGTTCGATGACGGCCCCGGTGCCGCTCTTGATGTCGTGCCAGGTCTCGTAGAGGAAAACCCGCGTCTCGGGGCGCGCATCGACCGCCAGCCGGTAGAAGGCCTGCGCATTCTCGACCGTGCCCGACCAGCGCAGGTGGTTGTCCAGCGGCACCGCCTCGGTCAGCACGACAACGTCGTAGCGTCCGGTCGGCAGCCGGGCCTTGCCGTCGACCCCTTCGGCGCTTGCGGAATGCTGCCAATGCCAGGTCAAGGGCGCTCCGTTGATGATCTGCGCCTCGGCCCGCATCTCGATCCCCTGCGCGCGGGCAGCATTGGCGACCATGCCGGGGAGATGGGGCCCGACCAGGCTGTGACCGATGAACAGCGCCTCGAGCAGGAACGCAGCAAGGCTCACGAAGCGTCCTCCGGGGCAAGGCCGGTCAATGCATTCGCCCGGACCACGTTCCGGACGATGCGCTGCATCGCGGCCGCGCCCTCGGGCACCAGTGCCTCGGCCGGGCTGCCGTCTGCACGGCGCAGCGCATGCGGCAGGCCCTCGGGGCTGCGATGGTAAAGCACGGCAAGATGGACGAGCGCGACCAGATAGTTCCCGAGGTCGTTCAGGTGGATCGTGTCCACCGCGCCGGCCCCGTCGAGCGCGAACAGCTGCCGCCGGTCGGTCAGCCCGGGAACGCCGCCGGCCTCGGCCGCCCGGACCACTGCTGCCAGCGCCTGCCCGGCCGGGATCAGCCAGACGGGCGGACCGGAGACCTCGGCCAGGGCGCGCGCCAGGAGCTCGCCCTGCCAATAGCGCGGCAGATCCGCGTCGATCCGCGTCAGCCAGCCCTCGGGATCGTCGAGCCGGTGCCAGGTTTCGTAGAGATAGACCCGCACGTCCGCCCGACCCTCGCGCGCTGCCCGCGTCCAGCGGGCCAGATAGGCCGGGCTCGCGTGCCAGCGGATCGCGTCGCGGATCTCGACCATCTCGGTCAGCACCACCGCATCGTAATCGCCGGACGCCAGCGCCTCCCGCGCCGGGCGGAAGCGGGGGTGCGCGTTCTCGGTGTCGAATCCGGCGATCTCGACCCGCGGCTCCCAGTGAGCGCGCAGGGGCGTGCCCCAGCCAAGCTGGCTTTCGTGGCGATGCCCGGACGGCGCGAGTTGCTCCAGCATCGCCGGCATGTCGCGCGCCACCAGGCTGTGGCCGAGATGGAATACCCGCAGCGGACCCTGAGGCGGTGTCAGCGGCTGCGCATAACGCGCCGCCAGACCCTGGTCCGACAAGGGGGCGGCAACGGGGGGCAGGGCCGGTCCCCGCCGGTAGCGTCGCCAGCCCAGCGTCCCGGCCAGCGCAGCGCCGGCGATGGTCAGCCCTGCCAGCCCCGTCAGCATCATCCTGCGCCGCATCCCTGCCGTCCTTCGGTCTTTCCCGGCTTGTCTGACCGGCATAGCCTGCGACGATCACAGAGCCATAGCAACACCGTGTGGGAAAAAGCGTGCCGGAAACCCTGCTGATCTACGCCCCGGTCCCGCTGCACCGTGCCCCGGGCGGCGGCCTGCTGCTGGAGGATCAGGCCTGCAACGGCCTGCGGCTCTGGGCCGAGAACTTCGACCGCCTGATCGCGCTCATGCCGCTTGACCCCGGGCCGGCTCCGCCGAACTGGTGCCCGGTTGCGCATGTCGGTGCGGCGCTCGACCGGATCGAGATCGTGCCCCTGCCGCAGGCCTGGCGGCCGGACAGGTTCCTGCGGGCGCTGCCCGCCGCGCGGAAGGTGATCCGCGCCGCCATCGCGCGGGCCGACTTCCTGTCCTTTGCGATCGGCGGGTTGTTCGGCGACTGGGGCGCGGTCGCCTGCCTCGAGGCGCGGCGGATGGGGCGGTCGCACGCGGTCTGGACCGACCGGGTGGAATCCGAGGTGACGCGACGCGCCGCCCGCGATGCCCCGCACTGGCGCACCCGCCTTCGGTCGCGGCTCTACTGGCGGCCGATGGGGTGGCTGGAGCGGCGGCTCATCGCCCGGGCGGATCTTGGCCTGTTCCACGGGCGCGAGACCTTTGACCACTACGCGCCTTTCGCCCGGCGCGCCGAGATGGTGCACGACATTCACCTGACCAGGGCGGATCACATCGCCGCCGACGACCTGCGGGCGAAGCTCGCCGCGGCCGCATCGGGGCCGCTGCGGATTGCCTATGTGGGCCGGGCCGACCCGATGAAGGGTCCCGACCACTGGGCCACCGTGATCGAGTTGCTCGCGGCGCAGGGGGTCGACTTCACCGCGACCTGGCTGGGCGAGGGCAGCGGCTGGCCGGCGCTGCGCGATCGGCTGGTGCCGCTGGGCGACCGGGTGCAGCTGCCGGGCTTTGCCGCCGATCGCCGGACCGTGTTGGCGACGCTTCGGGCGGCGCATCTGCTTCTTTTCTGCCACCTCACCCCTGAGTCGCCCCGCATCCTGATCGAGGCACTGGTGTCGGGCACGCCCCTCGCCGGTTATGACGGCGCCTTCGCGCGCGACCTGATTGCGGGTCATGGCGGCGGGGTTCTGGTGCCGCTGGGGGACGCTGCGGCGCTTGCGGCAGAGGTTGCCGCGCTTGCCACCGACCGGTCGCGGCTTGCCCGCCTGATCACCGCCGCGGCCCGCGACGGCGCCCCGTTCGAGGACGAGGCCGTGTTTCGTCATCGCAGCGAGCTTATCCGCCGCCATCTTCCGACCGGCTCCTGAGGGTGACCGCCGCAAGGACCATTCCCGCGGCGCGGCACAGGTGCCCCGACACAACGGTTCCCTGCCCGAACGGAGCCACGGGCGTGACAAAACGCGCCTCGAACCGGTTGCCGTCCGGAGACACGGCGATCTCGATCACCTCGAAGCCGAACACCGTCCGGCTCAGCGGAAACTGCGCCTTGTAGACCGCCTCCTTGGCCACGAAGATCGCCCGCGCGGCGCGGGCAGGATCGGCCTGTCCGGCACACCAGCGCCGTTCCGCGGCACGGCAGATGACGTCGGTCACGGCACCTGGCATGGCTTCGTCGGGCTCGGCATCGATGCCGATCGAGCGCACCTCGCGCCGCATTGCCACTGCGGCAAGCGCCAGTCCCCCGGTGTGGGTGATGCTGCCTGCCAGACCTTCCGGCCAGACAGGTGCGCGGTCCGCCCCCATGGGGATCGGCATTGCCGGCATGCCCAGCCGGGCCATGGCAGCACGGGCAGCCAGACGGCCGGCCGCGAATTCCGCCCGCCGTCGCGGCACCGCCAGCGCGACGCCTGCCGCTTCCACCGGCCAGTCGGGGGTGCGCGATGGCTCGACCGGGCAGGCGGCGACGGCAACCCCGGGTGGGAACATCCGCGCCGCCAGTGCTTCGACCGCACCGTGCACGGGCTCAGGCCCCGCGCGCGGCGCGTAGCGCGCGGCGCCTGGACATCGCATCGGCCCGGGC
>JBKBMT010000005.1:0-74905 GCA_046295655.1 Gemmobacter sp.
GATGGCCACCCTGGATCACACCGCCGACGGCGGTGAAATTACACCAGCTCCTCGGACGCTAACTGCGCCAGATCGCGTTCGGCGGCCTGCGCGCGGGCCGTTTGGGCGGCCAGTTCAGCGCGTAGTCTGGCGATTTCGGAAGCGGCATCTGACATGGCAGAGGACTATCACAACTGCCCCGGATCGCCAATAAAAACAGGCGTTTCAGTAGAGATTATCCAGCCTTTACAGGCCTTTGTGTCCAGCGCGGATTGCGCCAATCGATGCCCTCAAGAAGATAGCCGAGCTGTGCAGACGATATCGAAACGGCCGTCCCATCCTGACTCACCGGCCAGATGAATTTCCCTGCCTCGAGCCGCTTCACATACAATGACATACCGACCCCATCATGCCAGAGCAGCTTCACCAGATCGCCTTTGCGGCCACGAAAGCAGAAGATTTCGCCGCCATGCGGGTCACGGCCAAGTCCCTGCTGCACCGCCAGCGCCAGGGTGTTCATCCCACGCCGCATGTCCGTCACGCCGCCGGCGATCCAAACCTTGGTGCCAGCCGGAAACGCGATCATGCCGGATCCAGCGCCTGCACAAGGCGCGTCAGCGCCACCGGATCGATTGTCGCCGCGACCGAAAGGCGCCTGCCGTTCAGAAGCGTGATCTCTGCCCGCTCGACCGAGGTCGACGCAGGCATCGGCTGCGGTTCAGCTGGCTCCGCTGGCACCTCAGAGGGCGCGAGTGTCACCGGCATGAACCGCAACGGTGCGGCACCGCCAGCAAGTTCGCCGTCGCGATATTGACGCCGCCAGCGCACCAGCAGCGTTCGACCAATATCATGGCGACGCGCTGTCTCGGCCATGCTCCCGCGCGGGCCGAAACTCTCTTCCACAATGCGAACCTTCTGCGCACCCGTCCAGCGCCGACGGCGGCCGGTATCGGTCACAGATAGAATCTCGACTTCGGGTCTGTATCTATGGTCGGACATAACGTCGGATCTAAGCGGAAATCTTCAGCGCAAAAAGACGGCCCCCGGCGTAGGCTTACGCGCCGTCCGCGGGAGTGTCCTGACTGAACAGGTTGACCCAGCCGTCGCCGTGCCGCCGCCAGATCGAACTGACGAACATGGTTTCCTCCCGCTCGGCCCCGGTGCGCAGATAGCGGACCCGATAGGCGATCAGACCCAGACCGGGCGCAAGGGCGAGGATCCGGATCTCGTCCATCGCGTATCGCCGAACGGTCGGACCGGCCGCCAGTGCGGCGACATGGTCGTCGCGGCCGACAAAGCCTGAAGGATAGACGCCGAGAAAGTCCGGATCCAGCGCCGCCAGATCCGCCGCGGGATCGCCGCGAACCAGCGCCTCCCATACCGCGCCTTCGCAGGTCAGCAAGGTGCGCTCAAGCCCGTCCACCCTATCTTTCCGTCAGCTTGAGTTCGATGCGCCGGTTCTGGGCGCGCGCTTCTGGGCTGTCACCCGCCGCGACGGGCCGGTATTCGCCGAAGCCGGTCGCGGCCATCCGCTCAGGCGGGAAGCCCAGCACGTCCTGCATGTAGCGCACCACCGAAAGCGCCCGCGCCTGGCTCAGCTCCCAGTTGTCGCGAAACTGCCCGAGACCCGACAGCGGCACGTTGTCGGTATGGCCGTCCACGCGCAGGATCCAGTCGATGCCCGGCGGGATGTCGTCGGCGATTTCGGACAGGATGGCGGCGACCCGGGCAATCTGCGCCTGCCCCTCCGGCGCAAGATCCGCCGCGCCGGGCTGGAACAGCACCTCGGAGGAGAACACGAACCGGTCGCCGACGATGCGCACGCCCTCCCGGCCGGCCAGCACGTCCCGCAACTGGCCGAAGAACTCGGACCGGAAGCGTTCCAGCTGCTGCGCCTCCTGTTCCAGTCGCCGCCGCTCTGCCTCTTCCAGCGCCGCACGGGCAGCCTCGGCCTCGGCGCGTGCCGCTTCGGCATCGGCACGGCGACGTTCCTCGCTTGCGACCCGGGCAAGGGCAGCGTTCAGCTGGCTGCCCAGCGCCTCGATCTGGATCCGGGCCTCGGCATCGCGCTCGGCCGAAGCGTCGAGGATCGCCTGCAACCGGCCAAGCTCCGCCCGCAGGACGGCGACCTGTTCGTTCAGAAGCGCGACCTGACGCGCGGCCTCGGTGCTCCGGCCCTGTTCCTCCGCCAGCCGCGCCTCGGCCGTGGCCAGAAGCCTCGCGCGCTGTTCGGCCAGCGTCAGGGCGTCGGCCGCGCGACCCTCTGCAGCAAACTGCGCGGCAAGCGCGGACGCAAGTTCTGCCCGGACGGCGTCGCGATCGGCGCCCTCGGCCCGCAGACGGGCAAGTTCCTCTTCGGTGGTCCGCCGGGCAACAAGGGCCGCGGCGAGCCGGGCGTCCAGATCGGCCTGCGCCGCCTGTGCGCCGGCCAGCAGCGTCAGGGTTTCCTCGGCGCGTCGCCGCTGTTCCTCAAGCGCAAGCGTCATCGCCGTCAGCTCCGCCTGCGCATTCTCCAGCCGCTGCCGCAGCGCGTCGGCCGCTGCCGCCTCGGCCAGGCGCGCGGCTTCCTCGGCGGACAGTTCGGCCTCGGCTTCGGCCAGCCGGGCGCGCAGCGCCTCGGCCGCGGCCAGTTCCGCCAGCCGGGCCCGCTCGGTTTCGGAAAGCTCTGCCTCGAGCGCGCCGATCCGACTTTCGGCGGCCTGCTCGGTGGCCGCCAGCCGCGCGGCGAGATCAGCAAGCGAGGCGCGGCGCTCGGCCGCATCGCGCCGCAGATCGGCCACCAGCGCCTCGAGCGCCTCGCGCCGGGCGGCGGCAAGACGGGCCTCCTCGGCCGCGGCGTCGATCTCGGTCCGGGCGGCGGCCAGGGCAAGCTGCATCGCCTCGGCCTCGGTCATCAGGCGCGTGCGCTCCGCTTCCAGCCCGTCAAGTTCGCCCGCCAGCCGCGCGCCCTCGTCCCGGGCGCTGTCGCGCTCGGCGATCAGCGCCAGAACCTGCCGCTCGAAATCGGCGATCCGGTTGCCGGCCGCTGCCAGTTCCCCCTCGCGCTCCGTCAGCCTTGCGGTCAGCGCGGCGATCAATGCCGCCTGCGCCGCCCCTTCCTCCTGCGCCGCCGACAGGGCGCCCGACAGGCGTCCGGCCTCGGCCTCGGCGCGGGCGGCCCGCGTGCGTTCGAGGCCCAGAGCGTCGGCAAGCCCGGCCACCTGTTCGGCAAGCGCATCAAGCTGGCTGTCCTGGGCGGTGATCGTGTCGCGCAGCGCGGTCTGCACGATCATGAAGATCGACAGCACGAACATCAGCACCAGAAGAAGCGCCGTCATCGCATCGACGAAACCGGGCCAGATCGAACCCGACATGCGGGACGCCGCGCGGCGCGACAGGGCCATGGCCTAGCGCACCCCCGTGCGCGACAGCTGCCGGACGGCCGCGGTCAGCGCAGCGAGATCTGACCGCAGGTCGCTGATGCTTTCCTGCCGGCCGGCAGAGATTTCCTCAAGGATACGCAACAGTTGCACATCCATGGACCGCAGCCGCATGCGGCTTTCGGCGTCCAGTTCGGCGCCGGTGTCGCGCGGGCCGGCCGCAAGTGCCTCGGCCAGCCGGTCCTGGCTTTCGGCGATCTGCGCCAGCGACGCGGCAAGACGGGCCGCAAGATCGCGGTCCGGCCGCAGATCCTCCGCAAGTAGCCGGAAGCCGTCGCGCAAGGCCTCGCGGTCGGCTTCGATCCGGGCGTCCTGGGCCTCCATCCGTGCCACGATCTGGTCCAGCGCCGCGGCGAAGGCCGAATGATCTCCACCCCCTTCTCCCTCTGCGGTGGCCACGCCGAGGCGGGTGATCGAGGACAGCCATTCCTCCAGTTCGCGATAGAAGCGGTTCTGCCCATGGCTGGCGAAAAGCTCCAGAAGCCCGACCACCAGCGACCCTGCGAGCCCCAGCAGCGACGAGGAAAAGGCGGTGCCCATGCCGCCAAGCTGCGCCTCGAGCCCCAGCATCAGCTTGTCGAACACTTCGATCCCGCTTTCGCCTTCCTGCGGGGCCAGGCTTCGGATCGTTTCGACCACCGCCGGCACGGTTGTCGCGAGGCCATAGAAGGTTCCCAGAAGGCCTAGGAAGATCAGCAGGTTGACGATATAGCGCGTGATGTCCCGCGCCTCGTCGATGCGGGTGGCGACCGAGTCGAGGATGGACCGGGACGAGGTGGCCGAGATCTGTGTGCGCGCGCCGCGGGTGCGCAGCAGCGCGGCAAGCGGCGCCAGCAGTCGCGGCGCGGCGGTGAAATCGTGTCCCGGCCGGTTGGCCACGAAATCCTCGATCCAGCTGACCGAGACGACCAGCTGATAGACCTGCCAGACACAGGCACCGATGCCGATCAGGAACACCAGGCCGATGAAGCCGTTCAGCCAGACATTGGCCAGAAAGACATCCGACACCGCCGGAAAGACAAGCCAGGCCCCTGCCGCCGTCAGCGCCGTCACGATGAGCATCAGCACGATCTGCCTGACCGGCTGCGTGAACATCGCCGGAGTGGCGCGACGGGGTTTCTCCACTGGCGACCTGCCCATGTTTTTCTGCCCTGACAATAGGGCCGGGGCGACACGCTGCCAACCGTCAATGCACAGCCGCAAGCGATGTCGGTTAGCGCAAACACACGGCGCTGGCCTCTGCACGGTGCCCGGGCTATCACGGTGCGGGCCAGGATCGGAGGAGGCGATGACACCAGGCGATGCAAGTGCGCGGATGCGTGCGATCTGCGCGATGGCGCCGGTGGTGCCGGTGCTGGTGGTCGAGGATGCCGACCGCGCCGAAGCACTGGCACGGGCGCTGGTCGCGGGCGGGCTGCCGGTGCTCGAGGTCACGCTCCGGACCCGGGCGGCGCTGACGGCGATCCGGCGTATGGCGGCGGTTCCCGGCGCAATGGTCGGCGCCGGCACGCTCCTGTCACCCGCCGATGCGCGGGCAGCGGTGGACGCGGGCGCGCGTTTCGGCGTTTCGCCGGGCGCGACCGACCGTCTGCTCGACGCCTGCGAGACAGAGGCTCTTCCCCTGCTGCCCGGTGCGGCGACTGCCTCCGAGGCGATGCGCCTTCTCGAACGGGGGTACGACGCGCAGAAGTTCTTTCCCGCCGAACCGGCCGGCGGGGCGCGCATGCTGGCGGCGCTGGCAGGTCCGCTGCCGCAGGTCGCCTTCTGCCCGACGGGGGGGATCGGCCCCGACAATGCCGGCGCCTATCTGCGCTTGCCGTCGGTGATGTGCGTCGGCGGAAGCTGGGTCGCGCCCGCGGCCGCCGTCGCCGCCGGCGACTGGGACCGGATCGAGCGACTGGCGCGCGACGCCGCCGCAATGGCGCGGGTCAGCCGGCGGTGACGTCGAAATCGTAGAGCCAGTCCAGCCGGCGCATGATCCGGTCGGGCGCCACAGCCCCGGCGAGCCGCAGCGCCGCATACCCGATCGTCCGCGCCGGCCCGGACAGATGATAGGCCCGGGCGTTGTCGTCTGCTGCGGCCACGATGCGCGCGCAGCGTGGCGCCCGCGCGGCCTGATAGGCCGCCAGCGCCGCGGCCGCTCCGTCGTGACCCGCAAGCGCCGCGGTCAGCGCCCAGGCATCCTCCAGCGCCATGTTCGCCCCCTGCGCAAGGAACGGCAGGGTCGGGTGCGCGGCATCGCCCAGGATCGCCACGCCGCGTTCCCGGCCCGTCCAGCCCCAGCGCCGCGCGACCGGATGCCGGAACAGCCCCCACAGCCAGCAGTAATCGACCCGCTCCAGCCAGCCGCGCACCCGGGGCGAGAAATCTGCGAAGGCCAGCCGCATTTCCATCGCGTCGTCCTGAAGCGACCAGCTCTCCTGCACCCAGTGGTCGCGTTCCTCGACGGCGACGATGTTGCGCAGGGTTCCGCCGCGCAGCGGATAGGTGACCAGATGCCGCCCGGGCCCGAGATGCACTTCGGCCACCGGCGCGACGCCGGGCTCGGCCGCGATCACCGCGCGCCACGCGGTCTGGCGGGTGAAGAAGGGGCGCGCCGGACCCTCCAGCGCGGCGCGCACCACCGAATGCAGGCCGTCCGCCCCGATCAGCAGCGACGGGCGCAGGATCGCCCCCTGCCCGGTGTGCAGCACCGGGCCATCCTCGGCCATATCGACGCTGACCCCGCGCTGCCGCAGCCGGATGTCCACCCCGGCGTCACGCGCCCCCTGCGCGAGGATCGCAATCAGGTCTGCCCGGTGCACAAGCCGGAACCCGCCCGGCCAGCGTCGCCCGAGATCGAGGCGGACGAGTAGCGCATCGGTCGCACCGTCGCGCAGTTCGGCCGCCTCGGTCACGGGCCAGTCGTCCGGCAGGTCGAGCCCGAGTGCGGCCAGCACGCGCAGCCCGTTCGGGCTGAGCTGAAGCCCCGCGCCCACTTCGCGGATCGCATCGGCCTGTTCCAGAACCGTGACATGCGCCCCGCGCAGCGCCAGCGCGCGGGCCACGGCAAGGCCGGCGACACCAGCGCCGAGCACGCAGATATCCTTGCCGATCAGTGTCATCCCGGGCACTCCCTGCCGCGGGTCGGACCGTCAGTCGTCGCGATGAACCCGCTCGCGACGCTCGTGCCGCTCCTGCGCCTCGAGGGTCATGGTGGCGATCGGGCGGGCGTCGAGGCGGCGAAGGCTGATCGGCTCGCCCGTCATCTCGCAATAGCCGTACTCGCCGTTCTCGATCCGCCGCAGCGCCGCATCGATCTTGGCGATCAGCTTGCGCTGCCGGTCGCGGGTGCGCAGCTCCAGCGCCCGGTCGGTCTCCTCGGAGGCGCGGTCGGCCAGATCGGGCACATTGCGGGCGCTCTCGGTCAGGCCCTCGAGGGTCTCGGCGCTCTGGTTCAGAAGTTCGTTCTTCCAGACAAGGAGCTTGCGGCGGAAGTATTCCAGCTGACGCTCGTTCATGAACGGTTCGTCCTCTGCGGGGCGATAATCCTCCGGCAGGAACACTTCGGCTTTCATTCTGACTTCCTCTCGCACACCGGACAGAACGATCTGTTGAATTTCGGACATCCGGCACCCCTTGCGGCGGCTCTTACTCCATGCCACCGGCATTGTCACTAGCGGATGGGCCGGGTTGCGGCGAAATGGTGGCGTGCTAGGTTGCACGGCGAAAATCCGGTGACGCTGCGGGCAAGTCCATGAAATTCCGATCAACCGAACGTTATGTCGCGGGCGACGACCTGACGCTTGCCGTGAATGCCGCGGTGACCTTGCAGCGGCCGCTTCTGGTCAAGGGCGAGCCCGGCACAGGCAAGACCGAGCTGGCCCGCGAGGTGGCGAAAAGCCTCGGCCTGCCGCTGATCGAATGGCATGTGAAATCGACCACCCGCGCCCAGCAGGGGCTCTACGAATACGATGCGGTCAGCCGCCTGCGCGACAGCCAGCTCGGCGACGAACGGGTGCGCGACGTGCGCAACTACATCCGCAAGGGCAAGCTGTGGGAGGCGTTCGAGGCCGACACCCGCGTGGTGCTGCTGATCGACGAGATCGACAAGGCCGACATCGAGTTCCCGAACGACCTGCTTCAGGAACTCGACCGGATGGAGTTCTATGTCTACGAGACCGGCGAGACGGTGCAGGCCCGGCACCGGCCGGTGGTGATCATCACCTCGAACAACGAGAAGGAGCTTCCCGACGCCTTCCTGCGCCGGTGCTTCTTCCACTACATACGCTTTCCCGACGAGGCAGTGCTGCGCCAGATCGTGGCGGTGCATTTCCCCGGTATGAAGGAGAAGGTTCTGGCCGAGGCGCTGACCCAGTTCTACGAGATCCGCGAGGCACCGGGGCTTAAGAAGAAGCCATCCACCTCGGAAGTGCTGGACTGGCTGAAGCTGATCCTTGCCGAAGACCTGTCGGCCGAGGATCTGAAGCGCGACCCGGCAAGCCTTCTGCCCAGGCTGCACGGGGCGCTCCTGAAGAACGAACAGGACGTGCATCTGTTCGAGCGGCTGGCCTTCATGGCCCGGCGCCAGCAGGGGCGATAGGCCGGGCGGGTTCAGGCGTCGAGATCGACCCAGGCGGGGACGTGGTCCGACGGCTTTTCGCCGCCCCGCAACGCGCGGTCGATCCCGCAGTCGGTCATCAGGTCGGCGGCCTGCGGCGACAGCATCAGATGGTCGATGCGGATGCCGTTGTCGCGTTCCCAGGCACCTGCCTGATAGTCCCAGAACGTATAGTGACCGGGCCCCGAATGGCGCAGCCGGATCGCATCGGAAAGTCCGAGATGCGCAAGCCGGCGGAAGGCGGCCCGGCTTTGCGGCAGGAACAGCGCATCGTCGCGCCAGGCCTCTGGCCTCGCGGCGTCCTCGGGCTGGGGAATCACGTTGTAGTCGCCGGCAAGAACCACCGGCTCCTCGGTGGCGAGCAGCGCCTCGGCGCGGGACTGCAGGCGCGTCATCCACGCCAGCTTGTAGTCGTATTTCGGCCCCGGCGCGGGGTTGCCGTTCGGCAGGTAGATGCAGGCCACCCTCACCGCGCGCGTGCCGATCACGGTGGCCTCGATCCAGCGGGCCTGTTCGTCGCCGGGATCGCCCGGCAGGCCGCGGCAGACATCCTCGACCGGCAGCCGCGACAGGACCGCGACGCCGTTGAAGGATTTCTGGCCGTGGGTTTCCACCCGATAGCCCAGATCCTCGAACGGTTCGCGCGGAAAGGTCGCGTCCTGGCTCTTGATTTCCTGCAGCAGCACGACATCCGGCCTTGCGTCCGACAGCCAGCCGTGCAGCACCTCGAAACGGGCCTTGATGCCGTTGATGTTGAAGGTCACGATGCGCATGAGCCGCTTCCCTGCCTGTGTCCGGTGTAGCCCGCAGGCGACACCGGGCCAAGACGGAAAGGATCGGTCAACGGCGTCGAGCCACTGTTTCCGGGAAAGGGGTTCCCGAATCTTCTGCGGGCTGCGTAGGATGGTGCCGGAACCGGAATTGAGGACGTTTCATGGCACGACCGAGGCAGTTCCGAGACGAAGCTCCGCAGATCCGGGGCCGGTTGTGAGGCGTGCTGCCGTTCTGGCACTGGGCCTCGTTCTGGCCGGGTGCGTGGCGCCAACCGCCTCGGATGTGCCGCAGCGGCGCGAGATTGCCCGCGATCCGGGCCTCGCGCTTCCGTCGATGAAACGGTTCGGCGCCGCGCCGGCCAGCGCCCCGCGGCGGTCCAACGCCAGCATTGCGGCCGACTTCCTGGAATTGAGCTTCCGCATGGAAAGCGGCCGCGAGATCCCACGGCTGACCCGGTTCGAGGGGCCGGTGCGGGTTTCCGTCACCGGTCAGGTTCCCGCAACGGCAGCGGCGGACCTTGCCGACCTTGTCCGGCGCCTGCGGTCGGAGGCGGGCATCGACATCTCGGTGGTGCCGGCCGGCGGACCGGTCGAGATCACGGTCGAATTCATGCCGCGGTCGCGGATGCAGGCCGCAGTGCCGCATGCGGCCTGTTTCGTCGTTCCGCGGGTGTCGGGATGGGACGAGTTCCGCGCCGCCCGGCTGACCCCGAAGGTGGACTGGACGACGCTGACGGTACGCGAAAGGGTGTCGGTCTTCGTGCCGTCCGACGTGGCCCCTCAGGAAATCCGCGACTGCCTGCACGAGGAGATCGCGCAGGCGCTCGGACCGCTCAACGACCTCTATCACCTGTCGGATTCGGTCTTCAACGACGACAATTTCCACAATGTCCTGACCGGGTTCGACATGCTGATTCTGCGCGCGACCTATGCGCCGGAACTGCGCAGCGGCATGACCCGGGCCGAGGTCGCGGCGGTTCTGCCCGGCGTCCTTGCCCGGCTGAACCCCGGCGGTCAGGGCGCAGGCGGGGCCGTCGCCGGACCGACCCCGCGGGCATGGACGGTTGCGATCGAGACCGCGCTCGGCCCGCGCACGGCAGCGGCCGAACGTCGCGCGGCGGCGCAACGGGCACTGCAGATCGCCGAAGCGCATGGGTGGCAGGACAACCGCCGCGCCTTCAGCCATTTCGCCCTGGCCCGCCTCAGCCTTGCCTCCGAGGTGGAATCCGCCGTCCGCCACTTCGCCGAGGCGGCGCGGATCTGGCGCGGGCTGCCGGAAGGGGCCGTGCATCTGGCCCATGTCGACATGCAGATGGCCGCCTTCGCCCTGTCCTCGGGCCAGTATGCCGAGGCGCTTGCGATGACCGACCGGGCGATTCCGGCGGTCCAGCGGGCGCAGAACGCGGCGCTTCTCTCGACGCTGATGCTCATCCGGGCAGAGGCGCTGGACGGGCTGGGCCGGACGGCGGATGCCCGGGCGGTGCGGATGGACAGCCTGGGCTGGGCGCGATATGGCTTCGGGGCCGACGGGCAGGTTCACAGCCGCATGCGCGAGATCGCGGCGCTGGGCCCGGCCCGGGTGGCGAGCCGGAACTGACCGCGAGGACGTCATGCTGGAAATCGGCGCCCTGATCCTGGGTGCGGTCTGGGGCGGCCTGCTGGCCCGGCGCCGCAAGGGATCGCGGCTGGACATCGCGCAGTATGCAGCCGTCTTCGGCATCATCTTTGCGCTGGTGGCGGTGATCGTGCGCATCGCGGCGATCCGGCTGCTCTAGGGCCGCGCGATGTTCCTGCCGTTCTTCGGGCATCTGCGCACCGAACGGGTTCCGGTGTCGCTGCGCGAGTATCTCGCCTTCCTCGAAGGGGTGCAGGCCGGACTCGTCACCTATGACGTGGACGGGTTCTACTACCTCGCCCGCAGCACGATGGTGAAGGACGAACGTCACATCGACCGCTTCGACCGCGCCTTCGCCGCGGCCTTCCGGGGGCTCGAGAAGATGTCCGTCCAGCAGATGCTGGAAGCGCTCGCGCTCCCGCCCGAATGGCTGGAGAAGCTGGCCGAGAAGCACCTGACGGAAGAGGAACGTGCCGCGATCGAGGCACTGGGCGGGTTCGACAAGCTGATGGAGACGCTGCGCAAGCGGCTGGAGGAACAGAAGGGGCGGCACCAGGGCGGCAGCAAGTGGATCGGCACTGCCGGCACCTCGCCCTTCGGCGCCTATGGCTACAACCCCGAGGGCGTGCGGATCGGCCAGTCCGAAAGCCGGCACCAGCGCGCGGTCAAGGTCTGGGACAGACGCGAGTTCCGCGATCTGGACGACACCGTGGAACTGGGCACCCGCAACATCAAGGTGGCGTTGCGCCGGCTGCGCCGCTGGGCGCGCGACGGGGCCGAGCAGGAACTTGATCTGGACGGCACCATCCGGGCGACCGCCGAGCAGGGCTGGCTGGATGTGCGAACCCGGCCCGAGCGGCGCAACGCCGTGAAGGTGCTGCTGTTTCTCGACGTCGGCGGCAGCATGGATCCGCATGTGCGGGTGGTGGAGGAGCTGTTCAGCGCCGCCCGTGCCGAGTTTCGGCATCTCGAGCACTACTATTTCCACAATTGCCTGTACGAAGGCGTGTGGCGCGACAACCGCCGCAGATGGGAAGCCCAGACGCCCACTGCCGAAGTGCTTCGGACCTACGGCCACGACTGGAAGTGCATCTTCGTCGGCGACGCGACCATGAGCCCCTACGAGATCCTCCACCCCGGCGGGGCGAACGAGCACTGGAATCCCGAGGCCGGGCATGTCTGGCTGGCGCGGGCCCGCGAACAGTGGCCGGACAACCTTTGGATCAACCCGGTGCCGGAACGGCTCTGGCCGCATACCCAGTCGATCCGCCTGATCCGGCAGATCTTCGAGGACCGGATGGTGCCGATGACGCTGGACGGGCTGGCGCGCGGAATCCGGACGCTCGGTCGCTGAAGCCGGCCTCGCTGTCCTAGCCGTCCGAGGATGGCGCGCCTCCGCCGCAAGCCGGACAGCCCGGACGCGGGCGGGTGGCGATGGTGCGGGTTTCGGCATGCAGCGCGTCGTAGATCAGAAGCCTTCCGCGAAGGCCCGTGCCGGCCCCGGTGATTGCCTTGATCGCCTCGACCGCCATCATGGCGCCCAGCACCCCCGGCAGGGGCGCGATCACCCCGGCCTCTGCGCAGGCGGGGGCAAGACCGGGTGCGGGACGTTCGGGAAAGACGCATTCGAAACACGGGCCGCCGCGGGCCGGATCGTAGAGCCCGATCTGGCCCTCCCACTGGGTGATCGCCGCGGCCACCAGGGGCTTGCGCTGTTGCGCGGCGACCCGGTTGACCAGATAGCGGGTGTCGAAATTGTCGGTGCCGTCGAGGATCAGGTCGTAGTCCTCGAACAGATCTGCCGCGATCGCCTCGTCCAGCCGGCGCTGATACGGTCGCACCTCGATGAACGGATTGAGTGCCGCAAGCGCCACCGCCGCAGACCGGACCTTGGGCATCCCGATCCGGTCGTCGGCATGGACGATCTGGCGTTGCAGGTTCGAGCCCTCGACCAGATCGTCGTCGATCACGCCAACGGTGCCCACGCCGGCTGCCGCCAGATACATGAGCGCGGGCGAACCGAGCCCGCCGGCCCCCACGACCAGCACCCGCGCAGCCTTCAGCCGCTTCTGACCGGCGCCGCCTATCTCGCGCAGGACGATGTGGCGGGCATAGCGGGAAAGCTCGGCCTCGCGGAACGGACCGCCCGCTGGCGGTGCCTCGGCCGGCGCCGCGCGCACGCGGATGCGCCCAAGCAGGCCACGATAGCCCGCAACCGCCGCACCCGCGACACCCAGTGCCAGCCACGGCTCCACCGCTCCGCCCGTCGCCAGGCGCAGCGCATTGTCCTCCGGCAGAACGAGCTGCGCAAGGACGACCGCAACATAGAGGATTGCGATCATCACCAGACGCTGCCGGCGCGGCGCGCCCGTCAGGTGACCGATCCCCCAGATCGCCGCTGCCATCGCAAGAACGAGGCCCATGCGCCTACCCCCGTCCGGTCGATCCGAAACCGCCTTCGCCCCGTGTCGTGGTGTCGAGTGCCTCCACCAGCCGGAAGCCGCACTGGACGACCGGCGCCACCACCAGCTGAGCGATCCGGTCGCCGTGCCCGATGACATAGGGTTCCGATCCGAGATTGACGAGCAGCACGCCAAGCGGTCCGCGATAGTCGCTGTCGATCGTCCCCGGGGTGTTCGGCAGGGTGATGCCATGGCGCAGTGCAAGGCCGGACCGCGGCCGGACCTGGATCTCCCACCCCGCGGGGATCTGCACCCTCAGGCCGGTCGGCACAACGGCGCGCTGCATCGGCTCCAGCACAAGGCCCGCGCTCCGCTGGCCGGCGGGAAGATTCGCGCGGATATCGGCCCCGGCCGCACCGGCGGTCTGATAGTCGGGCAGGGGCACGGACGGATCTGCCCAGTCCTCGCGCAGGACAAGGATCAGGGGCGGGGTCATGTGCCGCCCAGCGCCTGCGCGACGCGTGCGGCCAGCCTGCGGGCGACCTCGTCCTTGGGCAGCCGGGGCCAGTGCTCGACCCCCTCGGCGGTGATCAGGATGACCGCGTTCTCGGCGCCCCCCATGATGCCGGTCTCTGGCCGCACATCGTTGGCCACGATCCAGTCGCAGCCCTTGCGTGCGCGCTTGGCGGCGGCATGGGCCTCGACGTCGTCGGTCTCGGCAGCGAACCCCACGACCAGCCGCGGCCTGCCCTCGCCCATCCGGGCCACGGTTGCAAGTATGTCGGGGTTCTCGGCGAATTCGAGCGCGGGCGGGCGGCCCGTGCCGTCCTTCTTCATCTTCGATCCGCTTGCATTGACCACCCGCCAGTCCGCGACGGCTGCGGCCATCACGGCTGCATCGGCGGGCAGCGCCGCCTCGACCGCGGCCAGCATCTGGCGCGCGGTCTCGACCCGGACGATCCGCACGGCCGGGGGGGGCGCCACATTGGCAGGTCCGGTGACAAAGACCACCTCGGCGCCGAGATCCGCCAGTGCCGCAGCCAGGGCGGAGCCCTGCGCCCCCGACGACCGGTTGGCGATATAGCGGACCGGGTCGATGGGTTCGTGGGTCGGTCCCGAGGTCACGACGATCCGCCGCCCGGCCAGCGGACCGTCGCGGAACTGCGCCGCGATCGCATCGAGGATCGCGGCGGGTTCCGCCATCCGCCCGGGCCCGAACTCGCCGCAGGCCATCGCGCCGTCGTCCGGGCCGATCACCCGGATGCCGTCCGCGACCAGGGTGGCCAGGTTGCGCTGCGTGGCCGGATGCTGCCACATGCGGACGTTCATCGCCGGGGCGATCAGCACCGGCTTGTCGGTCGCCATCAGCAGCGTCGCGGCCAGGTCGTCGGCATGGCCGCCGGCCATTCGGGCCATCAGATCGGCTGTGCATGGCGCCACCACCACGAGATCGGCGGCACGCGACAGCTGGATGTGGCCCATCTCGGCCTCGTCGGTCAGGTCGAACAGGTCGCGATAGACCCGCACCCCGGCCAGCGCCGAGACCGAGAGTGGTGTCACGAACTGTTCGCCCGCGCGGGTCAGCACCGGCGTCACCTGTGTGCCGGCATCGCGCAGCCGTCGGACCAGGTCGAGGCACTTGTAGGCCGCGATTCCGCCGCCGATGATCAGAAGTATCCGCCGCCCCGCCAGCATTCCGTGTCCTCCGCCTTTGGCAGCATTAGGCCACAGAAGGCGGGCGGGGCAAGCACGGCCGGTCAGCCGGACCCGGGCCAGTAGGTGCCGAAGGACCAGAGATTGCCTTCCGGGTCGCGGCACAGGAATTCGCGGCTGCCATAGGAACGGTCGGTCGGCTCCTCTTCGACGGCAACACCCGAAGCGCGCACCCGGGCGAAAATGGCATCCGGATCGTCCACCGCGACATACAGGCATTTGCCGCCCTGCGGTCCGGCGCCCGGGCCGGGGGCGCCGACCCGAGCACCGAAGGCATCGTCGCGGACCGCGCCGATCATGATCATCGCGCTGCCGAACGACAGTTCCGCATGATCGGGCGGCCCGGTCTCGGGGTGTCTGGCGCGGATCGTGAAGCCGACGACCTCGGTCAGCCAGCCGAGCGCGGCTTCGGGGTCGCGGTAGCGAAAGCAGGGGCAGAGGCGGGGCGGCTCGATTCTGTGGGACATTTCGGGCTCCTCTCGGGTTGGATGCCTCGGTCTGCCATGCCCGGCCCGCCCCGGTCTTGAAGAAATGTCAGGCGGCATGCCATTGCGTCGGCGTCTGCCCGGCAAGATCGGCGAAGTCGCGGACAAGATGGGCCTGGTCGGCATAGCCGCAGGCAGCGGCGATGTCCGCCCAGTCGGGCAGGGTGGCCTCGCGCGCGCGGACCTGTGCCGCCTCGAACCGCGCAATCCGCGCAACCGCCTTGGGCGACAGACCGAAATCGGCCGCGAAGAGCGCGGAAAGGTGCTGGCGCGAAACGTCCAGCCGGTCCGCGAGGGCGCGGATACGTAGCCGGCCGTGGCTGTGACGGATTGCGGCAAGTGCGGCCAGAGAGACCGGCGCTGCGGATCGCCCGCTGTTCAGTCGACGAACCAGGAACGCCTCGGCCAGATCCAGCCGGCGATCCGGCCCCGATGCCTCGGCCAGACGGTCGCGAAGCTCGAACAGCGCCGGGTCGCCCAGATCTTCCAGCGTCACCAGCCGGTCGGCAAGATCGGCCGTCACCGCGCCGAAGAAGGCGCGGGCACCCGCGGGGGTAAAGTCGATCTGCACGCAGTCCGCGGATCCGAGACTGCGGATCAGAGCCGGCTTGCGGCACAGTCCTGCGGCAAAGCCGACGAAGGTGTCTGCCGGGGTCGGGGCGCGGGCGAGGGCAATCTCGAAAGGTCCCGCGAAACCGATCAGCAGCGGTACCGTCAACGCCGCCGTCTCGCGCATGGCATAGGGGGTCGCGTCGCCCTCGCGGAAAGCCGTGAGGCGCCAGACAAGACCGCGCAGATCGTTGCGAGGCCCGCGCGCGACCAGATGTTTTCCTGCAGACGGGTGCGATCCGGCATCGTCCATCGGACCAGCCTAGCCCTGATGAGCCGCAGGTGGAAGGCGCCCGGTCAGCGGAACGCCGCGCAGGGATCGGGGCGGGGGTGGGGGTCGGTCACGATCCAAAGGTCGAAGGGCGCATCCGGGCCGGGGTCGGATTCAAGCTGCCCGACCGACAGCACCGACAGCTCTGGCGCGGCGCGTGCGATCTTGGCGGGCACGCCGATGTCGCGCCGCGCATGTCCGGTGCCGGTGATGACCACGACCGGCGCCCCGTGGGCCGCGACCGCCTCGATCGCGGCACGGGCAAGGACTGCATCGCGCAGGCGTTGAGCAGCAACCATCCCCGGCAGTATCGCCTCGGGCAGCGCATCGCAGTGGACTGCCATCTGTTCGGCCTCGCGCCCTGCCTGATCCTCGGCCCCGAGCGCCCGGTCGAGCCCGAAGGACGCGGCGCCCGGACCAAAGACTTCGGCCAGCGGTTCATCGAAGGCCCGCCGCGCCTCGGTCCGCGGCACCGCCGCGCCGATGATCGCCGCTTCGGGCGCCGCGACGAAGATCGGGTGGTAGAGCGCGAAGTCGGGCCAGCCGCTTTCCGCCCAGCCCAGCGCCGTGGCCAGCGCATCCGCATCCCCGCGCAGATCGGATGTCGCGCGGGCGGCCTGTTCCGGGGTCAGCATCTCGAACACGATTGCTGTCGGTTGCAGCGAGGCCACCGCCATCGCCTGGTTTTCGTGGTGCAGCGGGTTGTCGTGGACTTCTCCCAGGATGACCACTTGCGCCGGAGGCAGCGACGACAGCGCTTCCGGCGCGATGGGGCGCGCACCCGCGACGACGGCCCAGAAAAGGGCGCCGATCAGGACAGGAAGTGCCGCACCTCGCGCGACTGGCTTTCCAGCAACCGGCGCATCTTCTGGAAGGCCGCTGCCTCGAGCTGACGCACACGCTCCTTCGACAGCCCGAGTTCCTGGCCGAGGCTTTCCAGCGTCCGCGGTTCGTCCCGCAGCTTTCGCTCCGTCACTATGTAGCGTTCGCGCGGATTCAGCCCCCGAAGCGCGGTGATCAGCCATTCCCGCAACCGTTCGGTATCGACGCGGTCCTCGACAATCGCCGCCGCCTGGTCCGCCTCGTCCTCCAGCGCGTCGATCCATTCGCGGCCGTCCTCATCGGTGGACTGGGTAGCGTTCAGCGAAAAGTCGCTGCCCGACAGCCGGCCCTCCATCATCTCAACATCGGTCAGCGGCACGCCGACCTCATGCGCAATCATCTCGCGCAGCTGGTGGGCGTCAAGCGTCTCGCCGCGTGCCCGCGCCTCGCGCTCCAGCCGGGCCTGGACCCGCCGCATGTTGAAGAACAACGCCTTCTGGCTGGAGGTCGATCCGGTGCGCACCATCGACCAGTTGCGCATCACGTAGTCCTGGATCGAGGCCTTGATCCACCAGACGGCGTAGGTCGAGAAGCGCACGCCGCGGTCGGGGTCGAACTTGTCGGCGGCCTTCATGAGCCCCAGACCCGCCTCCTGGATCAGATCGTTCATCGGCGCACCGTAGCGGCGGAACTTGGAGGCCATCGAGATCGCAAGCCGCATGTAGGCGGTGATGAGCCGGTGCAGCGCCGCCTCGTCGCGATGGTCGCGCCAGGCATAGGCCAGCTTCAGTTCGGTATCCGCATCCAGCAGTTCCGCCCGCATCGCCTGACGGGACATGCCGAAATCGCCGTATCCATCGAGTGCCATGTCATGCTCCCCCGGTCATCATGCGCGACCTTTGCCCTGTTCTACGGGACCGGACGGCAGACGGATCACTCCGGCGGAAGGGCAATCCCGGGCGGCTTCATCCTTCGTTAACCGTTCTCCGCCGATGGTCGCCGCAGACCTCATGGGGACGGGTTATGACGGCACGGGCCCATACGGTGGCCTTTGAAGGGATCGAGGCACGGCTGGTCGAGGTGCAGTGCGCGGTCACGCCGGGCCTGCCATCGTTCTCGATCGTCGGACTGCCCGACAAGGCGGTGTCCGAAGCGCGCGAGCGGGTGCGCGCCGCCCTGGCCGCACTTTCGATCGCGCTGCCCTCGAAACGGATCACGGTCAACCTGTCGCCCGCCGATCTGCCCAAGGAGGGATCGCATTTCGACCTGCCGGTGGCACTGGCGCTGCTTGCAGCGCTCGACGTTGTGCCGCGGGATGCCGTCGAGGGGGCGGTGGCGCTGGGCGAGCTTGCGCTCGACGGCACGCTGGTGCCGGTCCTCGGTGCCCTGCCCGCCGCGCTGGCCGCCGCCGGATCGGACCGTCTGCTGCTGTGTCCCCGGGCCTGCGGGGCCGAAGCCGCCTGGGTCGGGGCGACGCAGGTGCTGGGCGCGGGCAGCCTGGCCGAGGTCGTGCGGCACTTCCTGGGGCAGATCGCGCTGACCCCGGCTACCGCCGGCGAGGTGCTGACGCCGCCGGGCACGCGCGACCTGCGCGACGTGAAGGGCCAGGAACGGGCCAAGCGCGCGCTGGAGATCGCGGCTGCCGGGCGCCACCATCTCCTGATGATCGGCAGTCCCGGCTCGGGCAAGTCCATGCTGGCGGCGCGCCTGCCCGGCATCCTGCCGCCGCTGACCGCCGCCGAGGCGCTGGAAACCTCGATGATCCACTCGCTGGCGGGGCTTCTGGATGCCGGCGGCATCAGCCGCGCCCGGCCGTTCCGGGAACCCCATCACACCGCCTCGATGGCGGCGATCATCGGCGGCGGCCGGGGCGCGAAACCCGGCGAGGTGTCGCTGGCGCACAACGGGGTTCTGTTCCTCGACGAACTGCCCGAGTTCCAGCGCCCGGTCCTCGAGACCCTGCGCCAGCCGGTCGAGACAGGCGAGGTGGTGGTCGCCCGCGCCAATGCCCATGTCCGCTATCCGTGCCGTTTCCTGCTGGTCGCCGCCGCGAACCCCTGCCGCTGCGGCCATCTTGCCGATCCGGCCCGTGCCTGTTCCCGCGCCCCAGCCTGCGGTGAAGATTACATCGGGCGCATCTCC
This sequence comes from Gemmobacter sp., assembly GCA_046295655.1. Taxonomy (GTDB): domain Bacteria; phylum Pseudomonadota; class Alphaproteobacteria; order Rhodobacterales; family Rhodobacteraceae; genus JBKBMT01. Next base: position 18,831 of record JBKBMT010000005.1, read on the forward strand.
GGGCCACTGATCGACCGGTTCGACCTGCGGCTGGAGGTGCCCCCGGTCCGCTATCGCGATCTGGACCTGCCGGCGGCGGGCGAGTCGTCGGCGACGGTCGCGCAGCGCATCGCCGAGGCGCGGGCCATCCAGTCACGTCGCTATGCCGACTGTCCGGGGTTGCGGGTCAATGCCGACGCCGAGGGCGCGCTCCTGGAACGGATCGCCGCCCCGGATGCGGAGGGGCGCGAGGTTCTGGCCCGCGCGGCAGACCGTTTCGGCCTGACGGCGCGGGGCTATCACCGCGTGCTGCGCGTCGCCCGCACGATCGCCGACCTCGAAGGCAGCGAGAGCGTGCGACGGCCCCATGTCGCCGAGGCGCTGGGCTATCGGCTCAGCCTGCGCGAGCCGGCCTGAGCCCCGGCCCTCAGTCCCGCCCGGCCAGCAGGTCGGTCAACCGGACCGGCTGCGGCTGCCCTGCCGCCAGCGCGCGATATATCGCGACGCCTTCGGCCACCCGCATGATGTAGGTCCGGGTTTCGGCAAATGGCACCTGCTCGACCCAGTCCACCACATCGGTGGCCGGGCTGCGCGGATCACCCAGATCCGCGACCCAGGCGCGCGGACGCCCCGGCCCGGCGTTGTAGCCGGCCGCCACCAGCGCCAGCGACGGGCCGAATTCCTGTTCCAGATGGGCCAGATAGGCCGAGCCAAGCGCGGCGTTGTAGGCCGGATCGACAGTCAGTCGCGGCACATCGTGCGGCAAGCCCAGCTTGTCCGCCATCAGCTTCGCCGTCCCCGGCATCAACTGCATCAGTCCGAGCGCACCGGCGGGGCTGACCGCGTCGATGCGGAACTCGCTTTCCCGGCGGGCGATCGACAGGGCCAGCGGACGCGGGACGGCAAGCCCGTCCGGCAGGATCGCAGGATCCGGGAAATAGAGCCCGGGCAATATCACCCCGCGCGCCGCCGCCATCTTGCCCAGCAGCACTGCCAGATGCGCGTCGCCGAGATCGAGCGCAAGCGCCCCCAGCCCCGCCAGATCGCCGACCTCCAGCCCTGCGGCCAGGTGCAGAAGGAAGCGTCGGGCCAGCCCCGTGTCGCCCGCCTGATGCAGCAGCAGCGCCGCCTGCGTCAGCGACGAGCCGAAGAAGCCGGCCTGCCGCCAGTCCGGCAGATCGGGCGGGCCAAGCGCGGCCGGATCGAGCGGCGCGCCGATCCGTTCGGCGCTGAGCAGCCCGTAATAGGCCGTCAGGTGGGCCGCGCCCCGGCGATAGGATGCCTCGGCCTCGGCGGAGCGGCCGGCGGCCTCGTGTGCCCGGCCCTGCCAGTACTCGGCCCGGGATACCGAGATTGGCGTGGACACCGCCTTGCCCAGCGCCTCGAAATGGTTGAGCGCGCGGTCGGGATCCTGCATCCCGCGCAACGCCGCCCAGCCGGCAAGAAACTCGAGGTCGGCATAGGCCGCGCCGCCCGTCAGCCCGTGCGATGCCGCGATCCGCCAGGCCTCGGCCGTGCGGCCTGCACGCATCGCCGCCCGCGCCAGCACCGCCCGGCGACCGGCCCAGGCCTCGGCCCGGCCCAGCCGGGACGGATCGGCGGACCGGTCGGCCAGGATCTCCAGCGCCGCATCGGTCCGGCCCTTCCGGCTGCGCCAGTCGAACCGGGCATGCGCCAGAAGCGGATGGTCGGCCAACGATGCAGGCACCGCCGCAACCTGCGCATCGACCCCGCTGCGGTCCTCGCGCAGAGCAAGGACCGCCTCGACCAGACGCTGCCAGTCGGCGGACAGAAGCGGCACCATCCGATGCGCCTCGGCCAGCCGCCCTGCCCAGAGCAGTGCCTCGGCCCGTGCGGGATGCCGGGCGGACAGCGCGGCGCCCTCGGCCGCCACCAGCGCCGCCTGATCCTCGGCGCTCAGCGAGAGCTCGGGCCAGAGGCGGGTCAGAAGCGCAACGGCCTCGTCGCCACGCCCCTCAGAGCGCAGCGCCGCGGCGAGGGCCAGAAGCCCGGCGCCCGTCGCCGGATCGGTCCCGTCGAAGAAGGCCAGAACCTCGGCCGCTGGCAGCCCTTCCAGCCGCGCCTCGGCACGTTGCCTGACATGGTCGAGCGCCGGCCAGTCGGGGCGACGCGCGGCAAAGGCCAGCACCTCGGCGGGAGCGGCCGCATCGGACCGCAGCCGCAGCCATTCGACGACATCCGCGGCGACCGGGCCCGCCGGCGCGGCATGTTCCGCCGCCGCGGCCCAGTCCCGGACGGCCGCACGGGCCAGCGCCTCGGCCAGCGGGGTAGCCCCGGCGGGAGGTGCAGACAGAAGCAGAAGGGCCAGAAGGAGCGTTCGCAGCATGCGCGGCACCATATCCGCCCTGCCCGCCATCGCAACACACAAGCCCGCAAGCCCTCTGCCCCCGCTTGGCAAGCCCCCGCCGCGGGTCTAGGAAGGCGCCGGCCGCAAGGGCCCGAGTCGGAACCCGCGAAACCGGAGATGCGTGTCATGTTCAAAGGGTCGATCCCTGCCCTGGTCACGCCGTTCAAGGACGGCGCGGTGGACTTCGACACGCTGAAGGATCTGGTGGAATGGCAGATCGCCGAGGGATCGGCCGGCCTCGTGCCGACCGGAACGACGGGCGAAAGCCCGACCCTCAGCCATGCCGAGCACAATGCGGTGGTCGAGGCGGTGGTGCGCTTCGCCGCCGGCAGGGTGCCGGTGATCGCCGGAACCGGCTCGAATTCGACGCTCGAGGCAATCGAGTTGACGCGGCATGCCGAACAGGCGGGCGCCGATGCCGCACTGGTCGTGACGCCCTACTACAACAAGCCCACCCAGGCCGGGCTGATCGCCCATTTCACCGCAATCCACGATGCCACCCGCCTGCCGATCATCATCTACAACATCCCCGGCCGGTCGGTGGTGGACATGACGCCCGAGACGATGGGCCAGCTTGCACGCCTGCCGCGGATCGTCGGCGTGAAGGATGCGACCGGCAAGCTGGAACGCGTGAGCCAGCAGCGCATGAGCTGCGGCCGGGACTTCATCCAGCTTTCCGGCGAGGATGCGACCGCGCTCGGCTTCAATGCGCAGGGCGGGGTCGGCTGCATCTCGGTGACGGCGAATGTGGCGCCGCGGCTGTGCGCCGAGTTCCAGGCGGCGACCCTGGCCGGCGACTATCGCACCGCGCTCGACTACCAGGATCGGCTGATGCCGCTGCACGAGGCGATCTTCCTCGAGCCGGGCCTTGCCGGGGCGAAATACGGACTGTCGCTGCTGGGCCGCTGCCGGGACGAGGTGCGGCTGCCGCTGGTCGGGCTGACCGACGCCACCAAGGCGCGGATTCGCGATGCGATGCGCCATGCCGGTCTGGTCAACTGAGCCGATTCGGCAGACCGGCACGACAACCGACTGAACCGGTTAACATTTCCTGAAGGCAAGAACGATCCGTGGCCGGCGGGCCGGGGGCGGCACGGATCGTGCGCGGGGTATCGACAGTGCCCCGATCAGGTCGCTGTCGTGTCCGAAAAATGGCGAAATTCCGGTGCTTCTTGGGCACAAGGCCAGACCGGCCGCCACAGGACTTAACCGGCCCAGGGCCGCACCGGAAAGGAGAACACCCATGTTCATGCATGATACCGCCAGCTTCTCGGCCGCCACCCGCGTCCTTCCCGTCACGGGCTTTGCCCGCCCGGTGCGGTCGGGCCTGGCCGCCGGCACCCGGATCGAGACGGCTTCCGGCTGGCGCGCGGTCGAAACGCTGGCACGCGGCGACCTCGTGCATACGCTGGACGGCGGGCTGCGGCCTCTGGTGCGCGTGGACCGCGACTGGATCATGCCCGGCGCGGGGGCGCGCCCGGTGATGGTGACGGGCGGCCTTTTCGGCACCTGCGCCGACCTGCTGCTGCTCGAAGGCCAGTGTCTTGCGCTGGAAACCGGCAACCCGCGGCCCGAACATGCGATCGCGCTCATTCCCGCCGGCGCGCTGCGCGGTCTGCCCGGCATCCGGCCGGTCGAGCTGCGCGAGCCCCTGCAGATCGTCACCCCCGTCTTTGCCGACGAGGAGGTGGTGTTCGCCAACACCGGCGTCCGGCTGCTCTGCCCTGGCGCCGACCCTGCCGCCCCGGCCTGGTTTGCCCGTCTGGACGACGGCCCGGCCCGGACGCTTGCGGCGCAGGCCGCCTGACCGCATACTGGACAGCGCATCGCGGCCGCCCTATCTCGGGGCGGCCATGCAGAAGAAGTCAGACCCCAATTCGCGGCTGATCGCCGAGAACCGGCGCGCGCGCTTCGACTATCACATCACCGAGGATCTGGAAGCCGGCATCGTGCTGACCGGGTCCGAGGTGAAGTCGCTGCGCAGCGGGCAGTCGAACATCGCCGAAAGCTACGCCTCGGTCGAGGGGGGCGAACTCTGGCTGATCAACAGCTATATCGCGGCACTCAAGCAGGCCGCGGTGTTCGGCCACGAGGAGCGGCGGCGGCGCAAGCTGCTTGTTTCCCGGCGGGAGCTTGCGCGCCTGCATCAGGCTGTCGGGCGCGAGGGGATGTCGATCGGGCCCCTGGTGATGTATTTCAACCACCGCGGCATCGTGAAGCTGAAACTCGGGATCGCGAAGGGCAAGAAGCTGGCCGACAAGCGCGAGACCGAGGCAAAGCGCGACTGGAACCGGCAGAAGGCGCGGCTTCTGAAACAGGGATGAGCTGCGGCCCTTGCCTCCCGGCCCCTGCTGCCGATAAGGGGAGGATCGGCATGGGAGGGCAGGCATGGCGGCAGACGATCCCCGGACGCTGGTTTCCACCGACTGGCTCGAGGCACATCTGAAGGACCCGGACCTGCGGGTGATCGACGCGTCCTGGTATCTGCCGGCGATGGGCCGCGACGGCCGCGCCGAATACGAGGCCGCCCACATTCCGAACGCCCGGTTCTTCGACATCGACGAGATCTCGGACACCCGCTCGCCGCTGCCGCACATGGCCCCGCCGGCGGAGAAATTCGTGAGCCGGATGCGCGCCATGGGCATTGGCGACGGGCATCAGGTGGTGGTTTACGACGGCATGGGCATCTTCTCGGCGCCGCGTGTCTGGTGGACATTCCGCCTGATGGGAAAGATGGACGTGGCAGTGCTGGACGGCGGATTTCCGAAATGGCAGGCCGAGGGCCGCCCCGTCGAGGACATGCCGCCGGTCCTGCGCGAGCGCCACATCACCGTGCAGCGCCATGCCGGGCTGGTGAAGGATGTGACCCAGGTTGCGCAGGCGGCCAAGCTTGGCGCAGCCGAGATCATTGACGCGCGGCCCGCGGGTCGTTTCCGCGGCGACGAACCCGAGCCTCGGCCGGGTCTGCGGCCCGGACATATTCCGGGCTCCAGGAACCTGCCCTATGCCGAAGTCTTGAACGGCGACGGAACCATGAAGGATCCAGAGGCGCTGCGCGCGGCCTTCCGGGCCGCCGGCGTGGACCTGTCGCGCCCGGCGATCACCACCTGCGGTTCCGGTGTTTCGGCCGCGATCCTCAGCCTTGCGCTCGAACGGCTGGGGCATCGCGATCACGCGCTTTACGACGGATCCTGGGCCGAATGGGGCGCCTACGACGATCTGAAGGTCGAAAGGGGCTGAGCCGATGTTCGAGACGCTGAAGCCGCAGCCGGCAGACAAGATCCTCGAACTGATGGCGATGTTCCGTGACGACCCGAGGCCGGGCAAGATCGACCTCGGCGTGGGCGTCTACAAGGACGCATCGGGACGGACGCCGGTGATGCGCGCGGTCAAGACCGCCGAGCGCCGCCTGTGGGAACGGGAGGACACCAAGACCTACACCGCCCTGACCGGCGATGCCGGTTTTCACGGCGCGATGGCGGGCCTTGTCCTCGGCGCGCCGCCGTCGGACCGCATCGCGGCGGCAGCGACGCCGGGGGGCACCGGCGCGATCCGGCAGGCATTGGAGCTCGTCCGCATCGCAAGTCCGGGTGCCACCGTATGGATGTCGGATCCCACCTGGCCGAACCACCCGGCCATCGTCGCGGCCCTCGGCCTCGGCGCCCGCAGCTACCGCTATTTCGACGCCGAGACCGGGGGCGTGGACGTGCCCGCGATGCTGTCCGATCTGGAACGGGCGAGGCCGGGCGACCTGGTGCTTCTGCACGGCTGCTGCCACAACCCGACCGGCGCGAACCTGAAGCCGGGCGACTGGGAGGCAGTTGCGGCGGTCCTTGAGCGCTCTGGCGCCACACCGCTCGTCGATCTGGCCTACCAGGGTTTCGGCGACGGGCTGGAGGCCGATGCGGCCGGCACGCGGATCGTTGCCGAACGCCTGCCCGAGGTCCTGATCGCGGCCTCCTGTTCGAAGAACTTCGGGATCTACCGGGAACGCACCGGGGTGCTGCTGGCGCTGACGCCCGTCGGAACCAAGACCGGCGTGCTACAGGGAAACCTTGCCGCGCTCAATCGGCTGAACTTCAGCTTCCCGCCCGATCACGGGGCGCGACTTGTCACCATGATCCTGACCGACCCCGACCTGCGCGCGGAGTGGGAGGCGGAACTGGAGGCGGTCCGGCTGTCGATGCTTGGGCTGCGCGAGCAACTGGCGCGCGAGCTGCGCGCGCAGACCGGATCGGACCGCTTCGGCTTCATCGCCCAGCATCGCGGCATGTTCTCGCGCCTCGGTCTGTCACCGGCGCAGGTTGCGAGGCTTCGCGGCGAACATGCGATCTATGTCGTTGGCGATTCGCGCATCAACATCGCCGGGCTGAATCACGAGACGGTTCCGACGCTTGCGCGCGCGGTCGCGGCAGTCGGCGGTTGAAGATCCATCGGGCAGGACATATCTTGGAGCGCGAATGTTTGCTGCGCCGAGAGGTTTTCGATGTTTCACCGCACCAGCCCGTCGCGGGGCCACGGATCACCGCGCGTCACCGGCTTTCATGACCCCGACACCGGCAGCATCCAGTATGTCGTGGACGATCCCGAAACCGGCGCCGCTGCACTGATCGACATCGTTCTGGACTACGACCCCGAGGCTGGTCGGGTCCGCCACGACAGCGCGAAGGTGGCGCTCGACTTCGTCCGGCGCGAGGGGCTGACGCTGGAGTGGATCCTCGACACGCATCCGCATGCCGATCACCTGATGGCCGCCGCCTGGCTGAAGGAACAGACCGGCGCGCCCATCGGCATCGGGGCCAAGGTGCGCGAGATCGCCCGGATGTGGGAAAAGATCTACAACATGCCCGGGGCCTTCGACCCGGAGCGGGATTTTGACCGGCTGTTCGCGGACGGCGACACGTTCCGGATCGGGTCGCTGCCGGTGCGGGTGATGCTGTCACCCGGGCATACGCTCGGCTCGGTCACCTATGTCGTCGGCTCCGATGCCGCCTTCGTCCACGATACACTGATGCATGTCGATGTCGGCAGCTCCCGTGCGGACTTCCCCGGCGGGGACGCCGGACAGCTGTGGGACTCGATCCAGCGGATCCTCGAGCTTCCCGAGGCCACACGGCTGTTCGTCGGGCACGATTATCCGCCCGTGGAGGGCCGCGAGGAAGCGGCCTGGGAGGCCACGGTCGCCGAACATCGGTCCCGCAACCCGCACGTGAACGGCAAGACGCGGAACGATTTCGTTGCCTTGCGCAAGGCGCGGGATGCCGACCTGCCGCTGCCCGACCGGATGCTCGCCGCCCTGCAGATCAACCTCCGCGGCGGCCGCCTGCCGGTGCCAGAGAGCGACGGACACAGCCACATCCGCATTCCGCTGGGCAAGTTCTGATCCGGGCCGAAAGCGAAGGGCCCGGGCAGCGGCCCGGGCCCTCGCGGTGGCATGTCGGCGGATCAGCCCTTCTGGAACTCGGGGTAGGCCTCCATCCCCAGTTCCGCCATGTCCAGCCCGTTGATCTCGGTCTCCTTATCGACCCGCAGGCCCATGACCGCCTTCAGGACGATCCAGACCACGGCGGAGGCGATCACCGTGAAGGCGCCCACGATCACGATCGAGATGATCTGGGTGGCAAAGGATGCCTCGTCGTTCGTAAGGACGACCGCAATCGTACCCCAGATACCGGCGAACAGGTGCACCGGGATCGCGCCCACCACATCGTCGATCTTCAGCCGGTCGAGGAACGGCACCGCAAAGACCACGATCACCCCGCCGACGGCACCGATCAAGGTGGCCTGGCCCAGCGTCGGGGTCAGCGGTTCGGCGGTGATCGACACAAGCCCCGCGAGCGCCCCGTTCAGAATGAAGGTCAGGTCGGGCTTCTTGTAGAGCAGTTGCGTCAGGACCAGCGCCGCGATTACACCACCGGCCGCGGCGGCATTGGTGTTGGCAAAGATACGGCTGACATCGGCAACGTCACCCACCGTTCCCATGGCCAGCTGCGAGCCGCCGTTGAAGCCGAACCAACCAAGCCAGAGGATGAACGTGCCCAGCGTGGCAAGCGCGAGGTTCGAACCCGGGATCGGCACGACGCGGCCGTCCTTGGCGTATTTCCCGATCCGCGGCCCCAGCAGGATGGCGCCCGTGAGCGCGGCCCAGCCGCCAACCGAGTGCACCACGGTCGAGCCCGCGAAGTCGAGGAAACCCATTTCGTCCAGGAACCCCTCGCCCCACTTCCAGCTGGCCTGAATCGGATAGATCAGCGCGGTAAGGAAGATGGTGAAGATCAGGAACGGCCACAGCTTGATGCGTTCGGCAAGCGCGCCCGACACGATCGAGGCCGTGGTTGCGCAGAACATCAGCTGGAAGAAGAAGTCAGACCCTGTCGAGGCATATTCGATATCGTCGGCCGCATCCGCCGAAAGGCCAACCGCCTCCAGCACTGCGACCCCGATGGCGCCGAGGTAACCCTCGATCATCCAGCCGTCGCCGGGATACATCAGCTGATAACCGATCAGGTAGTAGAACAGCGCCGCCAGCGAGAACAACGAGATGTTCTTGGTCAGCTGCATGGTCACGTTCTTGGAACGCACCAGCCCCGATTCCAGCATGGCAAAGCCCGCGGCCATCCAGAACACCAGAAAGCCGCCGATAAGGAACAGCAGCGAGTTCAGGATGAACACCCCGTCGCGGGGCATCTCGAAGGAGGCGATCGCCTCTGCCACGGTTTCGGCCGCTTCGGCGGCGGCCTCTGCGGTCGTCGTGTCCTGCGCAAGCGCGGGCGCCGCGGCCACGGCCAGAAGGGTCGCCGCCCCGGTCAGTCTGCGAAGCATAGTCATCTTTTCCCCAATCCCCTGAATCGCGTCAGAGCGCATTGTCGTTGGTCTCGCCGGTGCGGACCCGCACCGCGGCTTCGACGTCCAGAACAAAGATCTTGCCGTCGCCGATCTTGTCGGTGCGGGCGGTCTTGCGGATCGTGTCCACGACCTGTTCGGCCATGGCGTCGCTGACGACGAGCTCAAGCTTCACCTTCGGCACGAAGTTCACGGCGTATTCGGCACCGCGATAGATCTCCGTGTGCCCGGACTGCGTGCCGAAGCCCTTTATTTCCGTCACCATCATGCCGCGCACGCCGATGGCGGTCAGCGCCTCGCGGACCTCCTCGAGCTTGAACGGCTTGATTGCTGCAATGATGAGTTTCACGTTGCCACCCTCTCTTGCCCGCCGGTCCCGCCATGGGACCCACCGCGACAGAAAGCGTGGCCGGCCGGCGCGTCACAACGTGACAGTCACCGGACGGGCGGGCCGAGACGGAAGAAACCCAGATAGTTTGCACAAAAATAAGTCTTTGCCGAAAAATTGTGCATCTCGCAGGTGCAGAATGATCTGACGGGGTCTCCACAAAGCGCGGGCAAGGCTGTATGGTCGGTTCGGCTGATCGGGCAGAACAACGACAGGCGCAGCAATGACGGGCAGAGGCACGGGCCGGCAGCCACTCGTGGCCCCGCGACGCGGCGGCAAGTCGCCGCCGACGCCGGTGCGGAGTCGCAGGCGCGCGCCGCGTGGCCCGCGCCGGCGTGGCCCTCTCGGTTTCCTGGCGGCGCTTGTGGGCGGGCTGTTCCGCCTGGTCGGGCGCGTGATCTGGGGCGTCACCTGGCGCGTCGCCACTGTGGCCACCCTGGTCGTCGGTGCCGCCACATTCTATTTCTACGCCCAGTTGCCCGAGGCCCGGGCCCTTCTGGACGGCCGCAACCGCGGCTCGGTCACGATGCTTGACCATGAGGGCGAGGTCTTTGCCTGGCGGGGCGAAACCTTCGGCGGGCATATCGCGGCATCCAGCGTGTCGCCGCATCTGCGCAACGCGGTGGTGGCGACCGAGGACAAGCGGTTCTACAGCCATCTCGGCATCTCGCCGCGCGGCATCGCCAGCGCCGTCCGAATCAACCTGCGCGAGGGTCGCGGACCGTTTTCGGGCAACGGCGGATCGACCATTACGCAGCAGGTGGCGAAGCTTCTGTGCCTCGGGGTCCCCTACGACCCGACCACATGGAAATCGGAGGCGGACTACGAGGCGGACTGCCGGCGCGGCTCGATCTGGCGCAAGCTGAAGGAAGTGCCCTATGCCTTCGCGCTGGAGGCCAGATACTCCAAGGAAGAGATCCTGACGATCTATCTCAACCGGGCCTATCTCGGTGCCGGCGCGCGGGGATTCGAGGCGGCGGCACAACGCTATTTCGGCAAGTCGGCAGCACAGGTGAACCCGGCCGAGGCGGCGATGCTGGCGGGCCTGCTGGTCGCGCCATCCTACTTTGCGCCGACCCGCAGCCTGGAACGGGCCCAGGGGCGGGCCAATGTCATCCTCGGACTGATGGCCGAACAGGGGTATCTGACACCGGCGCAGCTGGCCGAGGCGCGGGCAAACCCTGCCCGTCTGTCCGTCGCCGCCGAACAGCGCGCGGGCGGGTATTTCGCCGACTGGGTGATGGAAACGGTGCCGTCCTTCCTCGCCCGCGCGACCACCGAGGACGTGATCATCCACACCACGCTCGACCGGCATCTGCAGAAGGCGGCCGAGGATGCGCTGGCACATGTCTTTGCCACCAAGGTCCGCGACGGGTCGAAGGCACAGGCGGCGGTCGTCGTCATGTCGTCCGACGGGGCGGTGCGGGCGATGGTCGGCGGCCGTGCGACGCAGGTCGCCGGCGCCTTCAACCGGGCGACGCAGGCCAAGCGGCAGACCGGTTCCGCCTTCAAGCCCTTCGTCTACGCCGCGGCGCTGGACCTTGGCTATTCCGCCGCCGATTTCGTCGAGGACGCGCCGCTGACCCTGCACGTGCGCGGCTCGGGTCCGTGGAGCCCGCGCAACTACACGAACGACTACAAGGGGATCGTCACGCTGACGGTCGCCTTGCAGCATTCGCTGAACACTGCCGCGGTGCGGATTTCCGAGGCCGTGGGCCGCGACAATGTCCGCCGCATCGCCGAGGATTTCGGCATCGTTTCGGACCTGGCAACCGGCCCGGCGCTGGCGCTCGGGGTGTCGGAGGCGACGCTGCTCGAGATGACCGGCGCCTATGCCGGCATCCTGAACGGCGGCTCGTCGGTCACGCCCTATGGTCTGATCGAGTTGCGGCTTCAGGGCGAACGCGCGCCGCTGATCACCAGGGTCGGAGGGATCGGCGAACGGGTGATCAGCGAACGCGCGGCGCAGGAACTGACCTACATGATGACCCAGGTCATCGAGGCCGGAACCGGCACCCGGGCGCGGCTGCCCGGGCGCGCGACGGCGGGCAAGACCGGCACCACGCAGGCCGCGCGCGATGCCTGGTTCGTAGGGTTCACCGCCGACTACGTGGCCGGCGTCTGGATGGGATACGACGACAACACGCCGCTGACCGGCGTCACCGGCGGCGGGTTGCCGGCCGAGATCTGGAAGGAGGTCATGGTGCGCGTCCACGAGGGCCTGCCGGCCCGGCCGCTGCCGATGTATGTGCCCGAGCCGCGGTTGCCGCCCGGATCCGCAACGCCACCGGACTACAACCCCTACAGCCCCTACGCGCCCGAACAGTCGCTGGCAGACCGGATCCTGAACGAGGTATTCAGCACGTTCGGCGGTCGCTACTGAGCCGTCACATCGCCCGCAGGTCCGCCGTGAGCGCCGCGATGTCGCCACGGCGGCGGTCCAGCATGGCACCGATCTCGGTCCGTTCGGCCGCCAGCATGTTGACGCCTTCGATGATCAGGTTGAAGAACAGCGGCCGGCCACCGCGCTCGGTCACATGCCAGCGCAGGTCGAACGGCGCCTGACCGCGCAGCCGAGCGATCGATGTGACCTCGAAATAGTTGCGCAAGGGGCGCGCGCCCGTCACCTCGATCTGGCCGCCGATGAACTCGCGGAACCGCCGGCCGTACTTGCGCGCGATGTAGCGCTGGAAGGCGGCGGTATAGTCGCGCATCTGCGCGGGGGTGGCCGTGCGGGCGGCGGGCCCCAGCGCGCTGCGGGCGATGGCGGGCACATCGGCACGATTGGCAAAGATGCGCTCGAAATCCCTCAGCATCGCCTCTTCCGGCTTGCCGGAGTTGATCGTCGCGTTGACCTCGGCCACCAGCTGATCGACCAGTGTCCGCGCATCCGACAGGCCGAAGGCGGCAGACGGCATCGGCAAGGCCAGCGCGGCGCAGAGGCCCAGGACCACGGCCCGGCGCCCGATCCGGCAACCCTCAGTCGGCGTAGGGATCCAGAAACTCGTCATCGGCTGCCTCCTGCCCAAGCTCGAAACGGCGGTTCTGCAGATACAGAAGCCGCAACTGCGCATAGCTATCGGCACTTTCGTAGAGGATGGAATCCACGCTATCGCCGAAACGGGCGCGGTCACCGAGTTTTGACCCGATCTTGACTGCCCGGGCGACATTCGCCTCGCGCGGGCGCAGGACGGCGCCCAGCGGGTCGATGATGGCATCCGCCACCCTGCCCAGCATGTCGCGCTCGGTCGACGGGCCCAGCACCGGAAGCTCCAGATAGGCCCCCTCGCCCATGCCCCAGACGTGCAGCGTCTCGCCGAAATCGGTCTTGCGCCTGTCAAGGCCCATCGCCGTCGCCGGATCGAACAGCCCGCCGACCCCGATGGTCGTGTTCACGACGAGGCGCCAGGCGTTGTGCACCGCATCCTCGAACCGGCCCTGAAGGGTCTTGTTAAGTACTTCGGAAGGCAGCGACAGGTTGCGCCCGACATTGCCGAAACCCGTGCTGACGGCCCCTCCGCCGGCCCCCCCGAAGGCGCGTGACACGGGCCGCGCGACGTTCCGATCCAGTGCCACGTTGAAGGCATGCGTGCGCCGGTTCTGTTCCTCGTAGGGGTCGAAGATCCCGCTCGGCGCCGGCGCGGAACAGCCCGCAAGGACGAGAAGCAGCGCGGATATGACGGCGAGGGGGTGGAACGAAAGCAACAGGTAACCTTCGGGCTGCAGTATCTTCGAGGCGTCGCGCGGCGGACGGATTTGCAGGTCAGGGTTTAGCAGCCCGAGTGCCGATGGCAACGCCGATCGCGCGGGAATGGTCACGGGGCGGCATTTTCTGCCGACCTGCGCGACTTGCGGGACTGTCGGGCGGGGTCGAAACGTATATAGTCTTGGCCGGGCAGCAAGCGGACCGCAGCGTATGAGCACTCCAGACACGAACCGCGGCCAGGCGGAGCTGAGGGCAGCGCGCGCCGAACACCGGCAACTCTTTCTTGCCGTGGCACTGTTCAGCGCGCTCGTGAACCTGCTGATGCTCGTTGGCCCGCTCTACATGCTTCAGATCTACGACCGGGTCCTCGGCTCGCAGTCGCAGGAGACGCTGGTCGCCATGTCGATCCTCGTAACCTTCCTGTTCCTGATGATGGGGATCCTCGACCATGCGCGCAGCCGCGTGACGGCCCGGATCGGCGCAAGGTTCCTCGACCGGCTGGACCGGCGGGTGTTCTCGGCCTCGGTCCGGGCTTCGGCGATCGTGCCGAACGACACGCAGGCGCTTGCGGCGCAGCGCGATCTCGAATCCATCCACCGGCTGCTGACGTCGCCGGTTCTGATGTCCCTCTTCGACCTGCCATTCACCCCGCTGTTCGTTTTTGCGATCTTCCTGTTCCATCCCGCGCTCGGCGTGCTTGCGCTGATCGGCGGGGCGATCCTGATCGCGATCACGGTGTTGAACCAGATCATGACGAAGCGCCCCCTGGCCGAGGCGTCGGGCAGCTCGATGGTCTCCGAGCGGATGTCGGACCAGATCAAGTCCGAGGCCGAACTGGTGCAAAGCCTTGGCATGCGCAGCGCCGCTTTCGAGCGCTGGGGCAAGGCCCGGCACGAGGCGACCCGGACCGCAATGGCGGCCAACGATATCGGCGGCGGGTTCATGGCGACATCCAAGACCTTCCGGCTGTTCCTGCAATCAGCGATGCTGGGCCTTGGCGCCTGGTATGTGCTGAAGGGCGAGATCACCGCCGGTGCGATGATTGCGGGGTCGATCCTGCTTGGCCGGGCGCTGGCCCCGATCGAGATGGCGGTGGGGCAATGGGCCACCGTGCAGCGGGCGCAGGAGGGCTGGACGCGACTTTCGAGCCTCTTGAGCCGGGTGCCGCCCGAGCCGCGGATGACCGCCCTGCCCCGTCCCCGCGCCCTGCTGGATGTGCAGAACGTGACCGTGACGCCGCCGGGCGAACAGGCCCCGGTGCTGCGTGGGGTCAGCTTCCGTCTGGAACCGGGTCAGGCGCTTGGCGTGATCGGCCCGTCAGGAGCCGGCAAGACGACGCTTGCCCGGGCGGTCTGCGGCGTCTGGAAACCGATTGCGGGCAAGATCCGACTGGATGGAGCGGCGCTGGACCAGTACGACCCGGACACGCTGGGCAGCTACATCGGCTATCTTCCGCAGCGGGTGACGCTGTTCGACGGGACCATCGCCGAGAACATTGCCCGGCTGGCCGCCGAGCCCGACGCCGATGCGGTGGTGAAGGCAGCAAAGAAGGCGGCGGCGCACGACATGATCCTGAAGTTTCCGCAGGGCTATGACACCCGCGTCTCGACCGTGGGCAGCCGGCTGTCGGGCGGGCAGCTGCAGCGGATCGGACTCGCACGCGCGATGTATGGCGATCCGGTGCTTCTGGTCCTGGACGAGCCCAATTCCAACCTCGACAACGAAGGCTCGGTGGCGCTCAATACCGCGATCCGCTCGATGAAGGACGAGGGCAAGGCGGTCATGATCATGGCCCACAGGCCCGCCGCCATTCAGGAATGCGATGTGCTGCTGGTGCTCGAGAACGGCCAGCGCACTGCATTCGGGCCGCGCGATACCGTGCTGCGCAACATGGTCAAGAACCATACGGAGATCCTGCGCCAGGCCGGACCCGGAGGCGTGACATGAGCAAACTGCGCGAACGCTGGCCGGTCCGCCGGCAGGTGGGCCTTGGGCTTGCCGCAGCGGCGGTCCTGATCGGCGGCACGATCGGCTGGGGCATGATGTCCGAGATTGCCGGCGCGGTGGTGACATCGGGGCAGATCGAGGTGGATCAGAACCGTCAGGTCGTGCAGCATCCGGACGGCGGCATCGTCGAGGCGATCAACGTGACCGAGGGCGCAACGGTCGCGGCAGGTGATGTGCTGATCCGGCTCGACGGCACCCTGCTGCGGTCCGAGCTTGCGATCGTCGAGAGCCAGTTCTTCGAGGTTCTGGCCCGGCGCGGGCGGCTCGAGGCCGAACGCGCCGGCGCCGGGACGATCGTCTTCCCGGCCGAGCTTGTGGCCATCGCGGCCGACCGGCCCGAGGTGGCCGAACTGATGGACGGCCAGGCAAGGCTGTTCGAGGCACGTGCCGACACGCTTAACCGGCAACTCGAACAGCTGCGCCGCCGCCAGGGGCAGACCCGCAGCCTGATCGACGGGATCGACGCCCAGCGCGAGGCGCTGGAGCAGCAGCTGGACCTCATCGCCCAGGAGCTTGCCAGCCAGCAGGAGCTTCTGGACAAGGGCCTTGCCCAGGCATCCCGGGTGCTGGCCCTGCAGCGCGAGGAGGCACGCCTGCGCGGCACGGTGGGGGATCTGACCGCACAGCGCGCACAGGCAGAAGAACGCATCACCGAGACCGAGATCGAGATGCTGCGGCTTGCCTCGTTCCGGCGCGAGGAAGCCAGCACCCAGTTGCGCGATATCGGCTTCCGGGAACTGGAACTTGCAGAACGACGCCGGGCGCTGGTGGAACGCATCGCCATGCTGGAGATCCGGGCACCGGTTTCCGGCATCGTGCTGGGGCTGCGCGCCACCACCCCCCGCATGGTGATCCGCCCGGCCGATCCCATACTGTTCCTGATCCCGCAGGATCGGCCGCTGGTGATCGCGACGCGCGTGCCGACGGTGCATATCGACCAGGTCCGGGTGGGGCAGGAGGCGAAGCTTCTGTTCTCGGCCTTCTCGATGCGGACCACGCCGGAACTGCGCGGAACCGTCACCATGGTCTCGCCCGATGTGTTCATCGAGGAGAACAGCGGCTATCCCTACTACCGCGCCGAGATCGTGCTGAACGACGGCGAGATCGAGAAACTGGGCAACGTCACGCTGATCCCCGGCATGCCGGTGGAGGCATTCATCCGCACCGACGACCGGACGCCGGTGGCCTATCTGCTGAAGCCGTTTACGGACTATTTCAACCGGGCCTTCCGGGAAAGCTGAGGACGGTTGCCTGCCGGGCGACGATCGCTTAGGCCCATGGCGCAGACAGGAGGACCGTCATGACCGGAAAGATCGACCGCCGCCTCGGGGAACTGGGCATCATCCTGCCCGACGCGCCGCTGCCGGCCGCAAACTACGTGCCGACGGTGGTCAGCGGCAGCATGCTCTATGTCTCGGGGCAGATCTGCATGAAGGACGGCGCGCTGATCCGTGGCCGGCTGGGTGCGGACATGGACGTGGCGGCCGGGGCCGAGGCGGCGCGTGCCTGCGGGATGGCCCTGATCGCCCAGGCACGGGCGGCACTGGGCGGCGATCTGGACCGCGTGGCCCGGGTGGTGAAACTGACCGGCTTTGTCAACTCGACCCCCGACTTCACCGATCAGCCGAAGGTCATCAACGGTGCCTCCGATCTGATGGTCGAAGTGTTCGGCGAGGCCGGGCGGCATGCGCGCTCCGCGGTCTCGGCAGCCTCGCTGCCGCTTGGCGTTGCGGTCGAGGTCGAGGGCATTTTCGAGATCCGGACGTGAGCCCACGGTTGCCACCCGATTTCCTGCGCATCCCGCTTGCGCACCGCGCCCTTCATGACCGCGCCGCCGGCCGGCCCGAGAACAGCCCTGCTGCCGTCCGCGCTGCGGTCGCGGCCGGCTACGGCATCGAGATCGACCTGCAACTGTCGGCCGATGGCGTGGCGATGGTGTTCCACGACTACGGACTGAAACGGCTCACCGGCGTCGCCGGCGTGCTGCGCGCCCACACCGCGGCCGACCTCGGGAGGCTGAGCCTCCTTGGCAGTGACGAGGGCATCCCGACGTTCCGCGAGATTCTCGATCTGGTCGGGGGAAAGGTGCCGCTTCTGGTCGAGATCAAGGATCAGGACGGGCGGATGGGCCCGGACGTCGGGCCGCTGGAGACGGCCGCGGCCCAGGCGGCCCGGGGGTACGAGGGTCCGCTGGCCTTCATGTCCTTCAACCCGCATTCGGTTGCGGCGATCGCGGCGCGCCTTCCCGACCGACCCTGCGGCCTCGTCACGTCGGCCTACCGGCCCGAGGACTGGGCGCCGCTGCCCGCAGGACTCTGCGACCGGCTGCGCGAGGCGCCGGATTTCGAGACCTGCGGGGCAAGCTTCATCTCGCACGAATGGCGCGATCTGTCCCGACCGCGGGTCGCCGAGATCCGGGCGACCGGCGCGCCGGTCCTGTGCTGGACCGTCCGATCTGCCGCCGACGAGGCGCTGGCGCGCCGGATCGCCGACAACGTGACCTTCGAGGGCTATGCCGCGGTCATACCCGCGGCTTGATCCGCGCTGCCGGCGCGCCATCTGTGAACCGAACAGCGACGGAGGCCGCGATGGACGGGGGCGACACGCTGACCGCCGAACTGGCCGGTTCGGTCTCGCAGATCCCGGCCGCTGACTGGGACGCCTGCGCGAACCCGGGCGGAGGCGTGCCGGAGGATCCGTTCACGACGCACCGGTTCCTGACTGCCCTGGAACGGTCAGGCAGCGTCGGGCACAGGACCGGCTGGCAGCCCTGTCCCGTTGTGGTGCGCGCGGCCGGGCAGGTCGTCGCCGTCGCGCCGGCATATGCGAAAAGCCACAGTCAGGGCGAATACATCTTCGACCATTCCTGGGCCGATGCCTGGATGCGGGCGGGCGGGCGCTACTATCCCAAACTGCAAGTGGCGGTGCCCTTCACCCCGGCCACCGGCCGCCGTTTCCTGACCCGGCCCGGGTGGGCGACGACCGGACGCGAGGCGATCCTGACCGCGCTGCGCGAGACGGCGCTGCGGTCGGGCCTGTCCTCGGTGCATGTCACCTTCTGCACCGAGGCCGAAACGCAGGGCGCGGGGCTCCTGCATCGGGTCACCCAGCAGTTCCACTGGTTCAACGCCGGCTACGCGAGCTATGACGATTTCCTGTCCGCGCTGTCGTCGCGCAAGCGCAAGGCGCTGCGCAAGGAGCGGGCGGTGGCCCAGGGTTTCGGCGGCACCATCCGCCGGCTGAGCGGCGACGATCTGCGGCCGGCGCACTGGGATGCCTTCTGGCGGTTCTATCAGGATACCGGCTCGCGCAAATGGGGCCGACCCTATCTGACCCGTGCCTTCTTCGACGAGATCCACGCAACCATGCGGCACGACGTGCTGCTGATCCTCGCCGAGCGCGACGGCCGACCGGTCGCGGGAGCGCTGAACTTCATCGGGCGGTCTGCGCTGTTCGGGCGCTACTGGGGCTGCACCGAACATCACCCGTTCCTGCATTTCGAGCTCTGCTATCATCAGGCCATCGACTTTGCCATCGCCCGCGGTCTCGCCCGGGTCGAGGCCGGGGCGCAGGGCGAACACAAGCTGGCCCGGGGCTATCTTCCGGCACCGGTGCATTCGCTGCACTGGCTGGCCGACCCGGGGTTCAGCGCCGCGGTGGAACGCTATCTGGCGGCCGAGCGTTCCGCGGTGGGCGAGGAAATCGAGGTCCTGACCGCCTATGGGCCGTTCCGGCGTTGCCGAACGACAGAGGAAGAGAGCGATGGCTGACCTGACCTTCTACACCAATCCGCGCTCGCGCGGCGCGGGGGTGCGCTCGATGCCCGAGGAAGTCGGCGCCCCCTACGCGACGGTCCTGATGGAGTTCGGAGAGCCAATGCAGGCGGACTGGTTCCGCGATCTCAACCCGATGGCCAAGGTTCCGGTCCTGCGGCACGGCTCTCAGGTCGTGACCGAGACGGCCGCAATCTGCGTCTGCCTGGCCGACGCATTCCCCGACGCCCGGCTTGCGCCCGCGCCGGACAGTCGCAGTGCCCATTTCCGCTGGCTGATGTTTTTTGCCGGCCCGCTGGAGGCGGCGGTCACCGACCGCGCGCTGGGGCTCGAGGTGCCGGCCGAACGCCGCGGCATGGTCGGCTCCGGCGACTGCGAGCGGACCGTGGCCGCGCTGGAAGGGGCGGTTTCCACCACGCCCTTCCTGGCCGGAGAGGTGTTCACCGCCGCCGATGCCGATGTCGGATCCCAGGTCGGGTGCGGCCTTCGGTTCGGCACCCTGCCCGACCGGCCGGCGCTGCGCGACTTCTGGTCGCGGCTCGAGGCGCGCCCGGCGCAGCGACGCGCGGCCGAACTCGACATGCTCGCACAGAAGGAGATGCCATGACCGCCCGCCTGTCCGAAACCGACCGGAACGCCGCCCTTCCCGCATTGGGCGACACCGGGTGGGCCGCCGTGCCCGACCGCGACGCGATCCGCAAGGTCTGGAAGTTCCGCAACTTCTCGGAAGCCTGGGGGTTCATGTCGCGGGTGGCGCTGACCGCCGAGAAGATGAACCATCACCCCGAATGGCGGAACGTCTACAACACCGTGGATGTCACGCTGACCACCCACGACTGCGGGGGTCTCAGCGAACTGGACATCCGTCTGGCACAGGCGATGGACCGGCTGGCCGGGGCGGCCGAGGTTCAGCGCGACCACGGCGCGCCGATCCTCAGCCTGTGCGAAGAACGCGCGGCGGGCCGTCGCTAGGCCGCTGTGGCAACCCGCGTGATCGCCGCCTCGACCGAAGCTTCGATGATGTCCAGTGCCTCGTCCACCTGCTCGAACGGGGTGGTCAGGGGCGGCAGAAGACGGACGACGTTGCCGTGCATCCCGCAGGAGATCATGATCAGACCGCGCGCCTCGGCTTCGGCGATGATCGCATTGGTCAGCGCTGCGTCCGGCTTGCGGCTGGCCCGGTCCGTGACCAGCTCGAAGGCGATCATGGCGCCCTTTCCGCGGATGTTCCCGATCGGCTCCATCCCCTGACGGTCAGCCAGCGCCCGGAGCCGCGCGGTGATCCGGTCGCCGATCTCGGACGCGCGGGCGCAAAGATCTTCCTCTTCGATCACGTCGAGAACGGCATGGGCCGCAGCGATGGCCAGCGGATTTCCGGCATAGGTCCCGCCGAGCCCCCCGACCGGAGCAGAGTCCATCACCTCGGCCCGGCCGGTGACCGCCGACAGGGGGAAGCCGCCCGCAAGCCCCTTGGCCATGGTGACCAGATCGGCGGCGATACCGGCATGTTCGATGCAGAACATCCGCCCGGTGCGCGCCATGCCCGCCTGGATCTCGTCGGCGATCAGCAGGATGCCGTGCTCGTCGGCGCGCGCCCGAAGCGCCCGCAGGAATTCGGGCGAGGCGACGTTGAACCCGCCTTCGCCCTGCACCGGTTCGACGATGAAGGCGGCGACACGCCTTGGGTCGATCGAGGACAGAAGCAGCATGTCGAGCGTCCGCAGCGCGTCGTCAACGCTGACGCCATGATATTCCGACGGGAAGGGCACGTGGAAGATCTCGCCGGGAAAGGGCCCGAAGCCCGCCTTGTAGGGCTTGACCTTGCCGGTCAGCGCCATGCCCAGCAGGGTGCGGCCGTGAAACCCGCCGCCGAAGGCGATGACCCCGGTGCGGCCGGTATGCGCCCTGGCGATCTTGACCGCATTCTCGACGGCCTCGACCCCTGTGGTGACCAGCAGCGTCTTCTTCGGGAAGTCGCCGGGAACGATGGCGTTCAGCCGTTCCGCCAGCCGCAGGTAGCCCTCGTAGGGGGCCACGTTGAACGAGGTGTGGGTGAAGGCCTGCGCCTGTTCGGCGACCGCGGCCATGACCTTCGGATGCCGGTGGCCGGTGTTGTTCACCGCAATACCGGCGGCAAAGTCGATGTAGCGCTTGCCTTCGACATCCCACAGCTCGGCATTTTCGGCCCGGGCGGCATAGATGCTGCGGGTGGCGACGCCCGGTGCGACGGCGGCGGACTGGCGGGCGCGAAGGTCGGCGTTGGTGGTCATGGCGAATCCCCCTGTTTGCGTCCCGATCCTAACGGCGTTCAATATCCTGAGCAAACCCAAACACGATATGGCCTCATGCCCGGTTGCGCGCAGGATTCTGAGCAGACTTTCGCCAGCGAGCCACGCGGCTGTCGAAGTCGAGGATCAAGAGCACCGCAACCCCGAGCCCCGCGCAGGCGGCAAGCTCGGCCAGCGAAAGGCCGACGGTCCCGAACAGCGCCTGCATCGGCGGTGCCCAGGTGAAGGCCGCCTGCAACGCGCAGACCAGAAGCACGGCGATCAGCACCGCCGGCGTGCCGCGCACCCCTTCCCAGGTCAGCGCGGTGCCCAGCCGGTAGCGGATCGAGAACAGGTAGAACACCTCCATCGCCACAAGCGCATTGGTCGCGACGGTGCGGGCACGGTCGATGTCGGCGCCCAGCGCCTGCGCAGCCTCGAAACTGCCGAACACCCCTGCGGCGAACAGCATCGACACCAGAAACACCCGCCACAGCACGAAGCGCGAAAGGATCGGCGCGTCGCGACGCCGGGGCGGGCGGCGCATCACATCGCGTTCCGGACCCTCGAAGGCCAAGGCCATGGCAAGCGCCACCGACGAGACCATGTTGACCCAGAGGATCTGCAACGGCGTGATCGGCAGGGTCAGCGCGAACAGCACCGCGAGGATCAGGCTGATGCTCTCGCCGCCGTTCACCGGCAACAGGAACGACACGACCTTGCGCAGGTTCGCCTGAACCGTGCGCCCGCGCCGGACCGCCTCGGCGATCGAGGCAAAGTTGTCGTCGGTCAGGACCAGATCGGCGGCCTCGCGGGTGGCGGCGGATCCCTTGAGCCCCATCGCGATCCCGGCGTCGGCGCGGGCCAGCGCCGGCGCATCATTCACACCGTCGCCGGTCATCGCCACCACGGCACCGCCGGCCTGAAGCGCCGTCACCAGTCGCAGCTTGTGTTCGGGCGATGTCCGGGCAAAGACATCGACCCCGTCCACCGCCTGGGCAAGCGTCGCGTCGTCCATCGCCTCGATCTCGGCCCCGGTCAGCACCCTTTCGGTGCGGCGCAACCCGATCTGGCGCCCGATCGCGGCTGCGGTGCCGGCGTGGTCGCCCGTGATCATCTTCACCGCGATCCCGGCGGCGTGGCAGTCGGCCACCGCCTCGACAGCCTCGGGGCGCGGCGGGTCGATAAGCCCGGCAAGGCCGACGAAGGTCAGCTCCGCAAGGTCGCCGTGATCGAGCGTCGGCCCATGCTTCGGCGCCAGGGCAAAGGCCAGAACCCGCTGCCCTGCGGCGGCGACGGAGTCGGCCGTCTCGTGCCAGGCATCGGGGTCGATCGGGGCCGTGCCATCGGCGGTCAGGACGCCCGCACACAACGGCAGGATTGCCTCCGGCGCGCCCTTGACGAGGATCTCGCCGCCATGCAGGACGGCCATGTAGCGGGTCCGGGAATCGAACGGCAGCGTGGCCACGGGCGCAGGACGATCGTCCCAGTCGGCGCCGGCACGGCCGGCAAAGGCCAGCAGGGCACCCTCCATCGGGTCGCCCTCGGTGCGCCAGCCGTCCTCCTCGTCCCGAACCAGGGCCGCGGTGTTGCACAGGGCCGCTATGCGGGCCATGGCGGCGGTGGTCGGATCCGGGTCTTGCACCGCACCTTCGGGCGCATAACCCTGCCCTTCGACCCCATGCGCGCCGGTGGCCGTGACGACCTGGGTCACGACCATCTCGTTGCGGGTCAGGGTGCCGGTCTTGTCCGAACAGATCACCGACAGCGCGCCCAGCGTCTCGATGGCCGGCAGGCGGCGGACAATCGCATGCCGGCGCGCCATGACCTGAACGCCGATCGCCAGCGTCACGGTCAGGACGGCCGGCAGGCCTTCGGGGATCGCGGCGACGAACAGGCCGACGACGATCATGAAGCCCTCGGCAAAGGGCATGCCGCGCACCAGCACCGTCAGTGCGAGGACGGCGGCGGCCACCACGAGGACAAAGGCGGTGATCTGCCGCGCGAGACGCCCCATGGCCACGGTCAGCGGGGTCTCCAGACGCTCGACGCCAGCGATCATGCCGCTGATCCGGCCGATCTCGGTGGCCGGACCTGTTGCTGTGACGACGCCGGTCGCGGTGCCTTCGACGACCATCGTGCCCGAGAAGGCCATGCCCTTGCGGTCGCCCGGCAGCGCCTCGGCCGGGGCCGTTCCGGTCGATTTTCGGACCGGGACGGATTCGCCGGTCAGGATTGCCTCCTCGACCGTCAGGCCCTGCACATCGACCAGCCGCAGGTCGGCGGGCACACGGTCGCCGGCTTCCAGCCAGACCCGATCGCCGGGGACCAGTTCCTCGGCCGGCAGGGTGATGCGGGTGCCGTCGCGCCAGACCGCGGCCTGAGGGGCCAGCATCTGCCGCAATGCCGCCAGGGCCTGCTCGGCCCGGCCTTCCTGTACGAAGCCGATGATCGTGTTGGCCAGCACCACAGCGAGGATGACGCCGGTATCGACCCAGTGTCCCAGAAGCGCGGTGATCC
Source organism: Gemmobacter sp. (assembly GCA_046295655.1). GTDB lineage: Bacteria > Pseudomonadota > Alphaproteobacteria > Rhodobacterales > Rhodobacteraceae > JBKBMT01. The sequence continues at coordinate 42,682 of JBKBMT010000005.1, forward strand.
CGGCCGCGGCCAGCAGCACGAGGATCAGCAGGTTGTCGAACTGGCGCAGGAAACGGACCAGCGCACCGGGCCGTGGCGGTTCAGGCAGGCGGTTCGGCCCATGCCGGGCCATCCGCGCCGCGGCTTCGGCGGCCGACAGGCCTCGGTCCGGGCTATCGAATGCGGCGGCAACCTCACGCGCCGATAGCGCCCATGGTGGTTCTGCGGGTCGGTCGGTCATGCTGCCAGATTGCCCCGCCGCGCTGCGGCATGCCAGCGCTTTCAGTGAAAATCGCGACTCTGGAAAAGCGTCTTTGCCTGGTCGCGGGGGTGCATCGCGCGGGGGGCGGCGCGCCCCTGCACCGGGCGCCGCGCCTCGTCGGCGCGGCCGCCGGTCGGGTCGATCGCCGCCTCGGCCCCCTCGGTCAGGCGGGACAGGTCGGCCGACAGATCCTCGACCGTCTCGGCAATGACATGCACCACCGCCCCCTCCCGCTGCACCCGGCCGGTGACGCGCATCAGTCGCGACCCGATCACCGCCCGGCGGTTCGCCTGATAGATCTTCGGCCAGACGATCACATTGGCCACTCCGGTCTCGTCCTCCAGCGTGACGAAGATCACGCCAGAGGCGGTGCCGGGCCGCTGGCGGCAGATGACCAGACCGCAGACCTGCACCCGCCCGCATGCCTCGATCAGCCTGTCGTGGGCGACAAGCCCGGGGAAGGCGGGGCGCAGCAGTTCCATCGGATGGGCCCGCAGGCTGAGCCGCAGCACGAGATAATCCTCGATCATCTCCTCGCCCAGCGTCATGCCGGGCAGCACGACCTCGGGTTCGGCGATCCCTTCTCCGGCCGCACCGAACAGCGGCAAGGGCGCCGGCGCCCGCAGTCCCCGCACCGCCCACAACCCGTCGCGCCGGTTCAGGCCGATGCAGGTAAAGCCGTCGGCCTCGGCCAGCCGTTCCAGCGTCGCCGGCGGAACCCCGGCCCGCCGCCAGAGGCTTTCGACATCGGGATAGCCGTTGGCGCGGGCCGCGACGATCCAGGCCGCATCCTCCTGCCGCAGCCCCTTGATCTGGCGGAGCCCCAGGCGCAACGCCAGCCGCCCGTCGGCGCGCCGTTCCAGCGTGTTGTCCCATTGGGAATGATTCGCCGAGACCGGCCGCACCTCGACCCCGTGTTCGCGCACATCGCGCACGATCTGGGCCGGGGCGTAGAAGCCCATCGGCTGCGAATTGAGCAGCGCACAGGCAAAGGCGGCCGGATGGTGCCGCTTCATCCAGGCCGAGGCATAGACCAGAAGCGCGAAGCTGGCGGCGTGACTTTCGGGGAAGCCGTATTCGCCGAAGCCCTCGATCTGGGCAAAGCAGCGGTCGGCGAAATCGGGGGCATAGCCGCGTTCCAGCATGCCGGAGACGAAACGGTCGCGGAAGGTGCCGATGGTGCCCATCCTGCGGAAGGTGGCAAGGCTGCGGCGCAGACGGTCCGCCTCTTCCGGGGTGAAACCTGCGGCCACGACCGCGATCTGCATTGCCTGTTCCTGGAACAGCGGCACCCCCAGCGTGCGTTCCAGAACCGGCCGGAGGTCACCTGCTGGCAGGTCCACCGGTTCCTTCCCCTGTCTGCGGTTGATGTAGGGATGCACCATGCCGCCCTGGATCGGGCCGGGGCGGACGATGGCGACCTCGATCACCAGATCGTAGAAGCAGCGCGGCCGCATCCGGGGCAGGAAGTTCATCTGCGCCCGGCTTTCCACCTGGAAGACCCCGATCGCATCGGCGCGGCAGAGCATGTCGTAGGTTTCGGGATCCTCCCGCGGCACGGTTTCCAGATCCAGCCGCGGCCCGCCGTGGGCCGCGATCAGGTCGAACCCCTTGCGCAGGCAGGTCAGCATCCCCAGAGCCAGGATATCGACCTTGAGGATGCCCAGCGCGTCGATGTCGTCCTTGTCCCATTCGATCACCGTGCGCCCCTCCATCGCCGCATTCTCGATCGGGCAGAGCGCGTCGAGCCGGTCGCGGGTGATGACGAAGCCGCCGACGTGCTGGCTCAGGTGACGCGGAAAGCCGATGATCTGGCCGATCAGATCGAGCGTCAGCCGCAGCCGCCGGTCCCCGAGATCGAGTCCCAGTGCCTGCAGCCGCGCCGGATCGGGCGCCGCAGCCGACCAGCCCCATTCCAACCCCGCAATGGCGGCGCAGAGATCGTCCGACAGGCCCATTGCCCGGCCGACCTCGCGGATCGCGGCGCGGCTGCGGAAATGGATGACCGTCGCGGTCAGGCCGGCCCGGTGGCGGCCATAGCGGTCGTAGATGTGCTGGATCACCTCCTCGCGCCGCTCGTGTTCGAAATCCACGTCGATGTCCGGCGGCTCGCCGCGCGCCTCGGACATGAAGCGTTCGAACACCATGGTGATCGTGTCGGGCGCGACCTCGGTGATGCCCAGGGCATAGCAGATCACCGAATTGGCCGCCGATCCCCGCCCCTGACAGAGGATGCCGCGGGCGCGGGCGAATTCGACTATGTCGTGCACGGTCAGGAAATAGGCGGCGAAGCCGAGGTTGCGGATGATGCGCAACTCCTTCACCACCCGCTCCATCGTCGCCGAGGGCGCGCCGGCGGGATAGCGCCGCCGGAGCCCTGCCGCGGTCAGCCGTTCCAGCCGCGCCTGGGGTGCCTCGCCGTCGGCGATCTCGTCGGGATACTGATAGCTCCGCTCGTCCAGGCTGAAGCCGCAGCGCGCGGCGATTTCCAGCGTGCGGCGGATCGCGGCCGGGTGGTCGCGGAACACCCGTGCCATCTCGGCGGGGGGTTTCAGCCGGCGTTCGGCATTGGGCAGGGCATGGCGACCCAGCCGGTCGATGGTGGTGCGCAGGCGGATGCAGCTCAGCACATCGGCAAGCCGGCGTCGCGATCCGTGATGCATCAGCACGTCGCCCGTGGCCACCATCGGCATGCCGGCCGCCTGCGACAGCGCCAGCAGCGCCGCCAGCCTGTCGCTGTCGCGCCCGTCGTGGCGCGGCACGGCGCCCAGATAGCAGGCGCCCGGGAAACGGCGGGCCATGGCGCGCAGATCCGCCGCGCAGGCACGGGACGCCGGCCCAAGCGGATCCGGCGGAAGCGCGATCAGCACCATGCCGTCACATCCGTCCATCAGGTCGGCGCGGTCGAGGTGGCACGCGCCCTTGCCGGCACGCAGCTTGCCGCGGCTCAGCAGGTGCGACAGCGCCGCATAGCCCACCCGGTGCATCGGCAGCGCCACCCAGTCCACCGCACTGTCGCGCAGCACCAGCCGCGCCCCGACGATCAGCCGCGGCAGCGGCCCGGACGGCGGCGCGGCAAGCGGGGTGCGGGTGCCGAAATCCTGCCGGCTGGACGGGTCGTGCCGGGACTGCGACCGGATCGGCAGCGCTGCCGCCCCGGCCTCGCGCATCCGGGCCAGTTCGCGCAGGGCGACGTGGGCGCGCACCACACCGGCCAGGGAATTGCGGTCGGTGATGGCGATTGCGGCAAGGCCAAGCTCGGCGGCCCGCGTCACCAGTTCCTCGGGGTGCGAGGCGCCGGTCAGGAAGGTGAAGTTCGAGGTCACGCACAGTTCGGCATAGCCCTCGGCGGGTGCGCGGCGGCGGGTCATCAGGGAAATTCCCCCTGCACCGCCCAGCCGCCGTCGGCCGGGGTATGGAACAGCCACAGCCGGGGCCCCTCGGCGGTCTCGACCCGCCAGTAGTCGCGCGGACCGGATCGCCACGCCGGATCGTCGAACCACCACTCCGGCGACAGCCGCTCGGGCCCCATGGCGCGCGCGGTGGCAAGCCGCTGGCCACGCCAGCGGAACCGGGCGGGCGGCAGATCGCCCGCGATGCCGGTCAGCGGTTCGGGCGGGAACAGTTCGGCCGGGCGGGGCGGGCCGGGGGGCCAGTCGTCACCGGGCGGATCGGACCAGAGCGCCGAGAGGGTGAGGAAACTGCGCTCGGGGATGTGGCTGTCGGCCGGGGCCATCCGGGTCAGCGCCTCGAACCCCAGCCGGTTGCCCAGCCGGGTCAGCAGATCGGCCAGCCGGTCTGCCCCCGCCTCGGCCCCACGGCCGACGGCGAGCTGGCGGGGCGGCAGAGCTTCGGTCACGGGTGCCGTGAGGCGCATCAGGTCGATCCCGAAACCGGCATCCACATGGTCGAGCTGCGGCGCGAACAGCGCGGCGATGGCACCGGCCTCGCGCATCGGCCGGGCAAGCCCGATCTCGACCGCGACGCCCCCGCCATCCACCCGTCGCAGCCAAAGCCGCAGCCGCCGCGCCCCCTGTCCCGCCGCATCGAGCCGGGCACAGAGCCGGTCAAGCAGCCGGTCGAGCCCCGCGACCACATCCGCGACAAGCCCGATCGGTTCGGGCAGGGTCAGGCGGACACCGAAATGCGGCAGGTCGGGATCGGGCGACAGCGGTTCGGGTGCGGCATCCAGCGCCTGATCCAGCCGCAGCACCACCGCGGACCCGAACCGCCGCGCCAGAACCGCCCGCGGCAGGGCGACAAGGTCGCGGATCCGGCGCAACCCCAGCCGGTGCAGCGCCGCCGCGGTATCCGGGTCAAGGCGCAGCGCGGCCGGCGGCAGATCGCCCAGCGCCGCCAGCGGCGCGCCGGGTGCAGCGATTCCCCCGCCATGCCGGGCCAGCGCCCAGGCCCCACCGCGACTGTCGCCCAGACCGGCCGCAACGGCAAACCCCAGCCGTTCCAGCCGCCCGACCGCTTCGGCCACCAGCGCCGCCTCGCCGCCGAAAAGACGCGCAACCCCGGTCAGGTCGAGCATCAGCCCGTCGGGCCCGTCCCGCGCCACCAGGGGCGAGAAACGCCCGGCCCAGCGTGCCAGCGCCGCCAGAAGCGCCGCATCCCGCCCCGGATCGGCCGGCACCGTCGCCAGCCCCGGACAGAGCGCGCGCGCATCGGCCAGCCCCATGCCGCGCGACAGCCCGGCCGCCGCGGCCGCGGCATTCAGACAGACCAGCCGTTCGGCCCCTGCGACCCGCCCCGCCACGGCCAGCGGCGCCTCGTCCACGCGTCCGCGCCCCGCCCGGTCGCTGGCCAGACGGGGAAACCACAGGCACAGGATGCGCCGCCCGGGCACGGTGTCCTCCGATAGATGTTCTCTTTTCGTTCTAGCGACAACGGAACCGGAGTCCAGAGCCTGAATCAATCCTGCCGCAAACCGGCCGCGGCGTCAGGGGCGCGTCTCGGCCGCGATCTCGGCCCGCGACCTGCGCCCCCGTTCGGTCGCGGACTTGAGCTGTCCGCAGGCGGCCATGATGTCCTCGCCGCGCGGGGTGCGGATCGGCGAGGCATAGCCCGCCTTGTAGATGATGTCGGCGAAGGCCTCGATCCGCTCCCAGTCCGACCGCTCGTAGGGCGCGCCGGGCCATTCGTTGAACGGAATCAGGTTGATCTTCGCGGGGATGCCGGCGATCAGCCTGACCAGACGCCGCGCGTCGGCGTCGCTGTCGTTCACGCCCTTCAGCATCACATATTCGAAGGTGATCCGCTCCGAGTTCGACAGACGCGGATAGTCGCGCAGCGCATGCAGCAGCGTGGCGATGTTCCAGCGCCGGTTGATCGGCACCAGCCGGTCGCGCACCTCGTCGGTGGTCGCGTGGAACGACACCGCAAGCTGACAGCCGATCTCCTCGGCCGTGCGCGCGATCTCGGGCACCACGCCCGAGGTGGACAGCGTGATCCGCCGCCGGCCCAGCGCAATGCCCTCGCCGTCCATGACCACCCGCATCGCGTCGCGGACCGCCTCGAAATTGTAAAGCGGCTCGCCCATGCCCATCAGGACGATGTTCGAGATCAGACGTTCGCCGGTCGAACCCTGGCCAGGCTTCGGCCAGTCGTCCAGATCGTCGCGCGCCAGCATGACCTGGCCCACGATCTCGGCCGCGGTCAGGTTGCGCACCAGCTTCTGGGTGCCGGTATGGCAGAAGGAACAGGTCAGGGTGCAGCCGACCTGGGACGAGATGCACAGCGTCCCGCGCCCCTCCTCGGGGATATAGACGGTTTCCACCTCGTGCCCGCCGGCGATGCGGACCAGATACTTCCTTGTGCCGTCGGCGCTGATCTGGCGGCTGACGACCTCGGGCACGGCCACCTCGAACCGGTCGGCGAGCATGGCGCGATAGTCCTTGGCGAGGTTGGTCATCGCCGCAAAGTCGCGCACCCCCCAGTGATAGATCCACTGCCAGATCTGCCCGACGCGCATCTTCGCCTGCTGCTCGGGCGTTCCGGCCTCGATCAGCGCCATGCGCAGCCGGTCGCGGGTCAGCCCGACAAGATTGGTCCGTCCGGCTTCGGGCAACCGGCGCGGCAGGGTCAGGACATCCTGCGTGATCGGGGCGGTGGGACGCGTCATCGGGTCATCCTCGGGCGGCAAGCCGTCGATATAGGCGATCCCGCGCCGCAAATCAAAAGGCCCCGCGCCGAACGCGGGGCCCGAACGGCTACGACGCGGGGCTCAGCGGCACTGGCGCTCGGCCTCCTCCATCGCGGCGGTGAACCCCAGAAGCGAGAAGGTGTCGCGGGTGGTGGTGCCCCGGCCGGAGCGCCCGGTGACGATCGCCTGGGCCCCGCGCTTCATCGCCGCCAGCAGCGCCGCATCGTCGTTGGCATTCGCCGGCCAGGCCCATTCGCCATCGGTGAACAGCTGGAACGTCTCGTTGCCGATCTCGACCCCGACGTTCGAGCCGGGCGCGAAGGGATAGCCGCCGGTAAAGGAAATCTCGCCCCGCGCACCGGTGCCCGGACGGAAGGTGACGAACAGAAGTATGTCGCCGCGCCGCACCGACACCGGGCGGCCGTCGCGGGTGTTCACCGTCTCCTTCGGGGCCGAAACGCCCCAGCATTCCTTGGGATTGCCCTCGGTGAACACGCTCCAGTCGGTCCGCGTGGCCACCCGGTTGGTGGATTCCTGACCCAGCGCCGCGGTTGCCCCCAGCGTCACCGCCACGCCGAGAAGCGCGCCCGTGATCCGTGTCATCATGTCCCCAAAGCCTCCAGCCGTTGTGCCTCTGCCCGCCCTGCCGGTCGCTTCGGCACGACCTTTTCCGGTGGCACGGGTCATATCAACTCGATATCCGGGTTGATAGCGCGAAAATGGCCGCAAACGGAACCCCGGCGGCAGAAAATCGCGCATCTGTGAGAGGACGGAGATGACGGCAACCAGGATGGTGGAACTGTGGCGCGGCGGAATGCTGGAAAGCGTTCATTCCGGGCATGCGGCGGTGTGCGATGCCTCTGGCGCGGTGATCGAAGGCTGGGGCGACCCGGCGACGGTGATCTTTCCGCGGTCGGCCTGCAAGATGATCCAGGCGCTGCCGCTGCTCGAAAGCGGAGCCGGCGCCGGTCTGTCGTCCGAGCGGCTGGCGCTTGCCTGCGCCAGCCATAACGGCGCGGCCCTGCACGTCGGCCATGTGACGGAATGGCTGTCCGAGATCGGACGGACCGAGGCCGACCTGCGCTGCGGCGCCCACGAGCCGAAGGACGAGGCAGAACGCGACCGGCTGATCCGGGCCGGCGAACGTCCCTGTCAGATCCACAACAACTGTTCCGGCAAGCACACGGGCTTTCTGATGTTGGCCCGCCACCTGCGCGCCGGGCCGGAATATGTGGAGATCGACCATCCCGTGCAGCAGGCCGTCCGCGCAGCCTTCGAGGAGGTGACCGGCGCGCCTTCGCCGGCGACCGGAATCGACGGGTGTTCGGCACCCAACTTCGCCACCTCGGTCGCCGGGCTGGCCCGTGCCATGGCGCTTTTCGCCGTCGCCGGTCCGGGTGGCGATGCCCGCGAACGCGCGATGCACCGGCTGACCCGCGCCATGGCCGAACGGCCCGAATTCGTGGCCGGCGAGGGACGAGCCTGCACCGAGCTGATGCGCGCCATGGGCGGGCGCGTCGCGATCAAGACCGGGGCCGAGGGGGTTTTCGTGGCGATCCTGCCCGAACAGCGCCTTGGCGTCGCGCTCAAGATCGCCGACGGTGCCGCCCGCGCCGCCGAGGCGGCCGTGGCCGCGATCCTCGTCAAGTTGGGCGCACTGCCCCCCGATCATCCCGCAACCCGGCGCCATCTGGACGCGCCGCAGTACAACTGGCGCGGGATCAGGACCGGCGAGGTGCGACTGGCGGCGGATTTTCCCTGAGAATTTCCTGAGGTCAGTGAAACAATTCGCCCAGCACGCCGTATCTTGGGTCATGGATACGATCTCGGCTCTCTCTCGCAAGCGGCGCCCGGCCACGGAAGACGGTGAGGCAGGATGATCGATGCGCGGCTTCTTCCCCTGCAGCGGCGGCTGCTGGCCGGCCCGGGCGCCTGGCTCGCCGCCCGCGGGGCGACGGCCGATCAGGTGACGCTGTGCGGCTTTGCGCTGGGGCTTCTGTCGGTGCCGGCGCTGGCTGGCGGTTACGTCCTGACCGCGCTGGCGCTGATCGTCGTCAACCGTCTGTTCGACGGGCTGGACGGCGCCGTGGCGCGGGCATCGGGGCCACACCCGCGCGGAGCGTTCCTCGACATCAGCGCCGATTTCCTGTTCTACGCGCTGGTGCCGCTGGGCTTTGCCATGGCCGATCCGGCAGCGAATGCGCTGCCGGCAGCGGTTCTGATCGCGGCCTTCATGGGCACCGGATCGAGCTTTCTGGCCTTCGCCGCGGTCGCCGCCGCGCAGGGACGCGGGAGCGCCGACTATCCCGACAAGGGCATCCCCTATATCGGCGGCCTGACGGAAGGCGCCGAGACCATCGGCGTCTTCGTCGCCATGTGCCTGTTTCCACAGCAGTTCGCCTGGCTTGCCTACGGCTTTGCCGCCGCCTGCACCCTGACCACCGCAAGCCGCTGGGTTGCCGGCTGGCGGGCCTTTTCACCCGGCGCACAGCCCCTGCCGACACCGGCCGAAAGTGACCGGTCCCGGCGCCGCGCGATCTGAAGGATCCGATGACATGATGCAGCGTCCCGTGCTTTCCGCCCTCATCGCCGCCTGCCTTGCCCTGCCTGCCGCCGCCGACTGGTCGCAGATCGAGGCCGCAGCACGCGGCCAGACCGTCTATTGGCATGCCTGGGGCGGGGACGAACGGACCAACGACTTCATCGCCTGGGCAGGGCGCGAGACCGAGCGGCGCCACGGCGTATCGATCGTCCACGTCAAGCTGTCCTCGACATCCGAGGCAGTGGCCCGGGTGCTGTCGGAACGTGCGGCCGGGCGCGACAGCGGCGGGGCGGTGGACCTGATCTGGATCAATGGACCGAACTTCCTGTCCATGAAGGAACAGGGATTGCTGTTCGGCCCCTTCGTCGCGGATCTGCCCAACGCCCGCTATGTCGACCTTTCGCCCGAGGCGCCCGCGAGCCTCGATTTCACGGTGCCGGTCGAGGGACTGGAATCGCCCTGGCGACTGGCGCGTTTCGTCTTCGTCCACGACAGCGCCCGGGTTCCCGACCCGCCGCGCCGGATGGCGGACTTCCCGGCCTGGGCCGAAGCAAACCCCGCTCGGCTGACCCATCCCAATCCCGCGAACTTCATGGGCGCGACCTTTCTGAAGCAGGCGCTGGTGGAACTGTCGCCAGACCCGGCCGCGTTGCTTCTGCCCCCTGACGACGCGTCCTATGCCGCCCAGACCGGACCGCTGTGGGACTGGTACGACTGCCTGCTGCCGCATCTGTGGCGCAGCGGCCGGGACTTTCCCGAAAACGAATCGGTTCAGGCGCAGTTGCTGTCGGACGGCGAGATCGACATCACCATGGCTTTCGACCCGGCCTTTGCGGCAGCCGGGATCGCGCGGGGCCTTCTGCCCGAGACGGCGCGGGTGTTCGTGCCCGAGACCGGCAGCATCGGCAACGTGAGTTTCGTCGCCATCCCGTACAATGCCGCGAATCGCGAGGGCGCGATGGTGGTGGCGAACTTCCTGCTGGATCCGGCGACCCAGGCCCGTCAGCAGGACATCACCGTTCTGGGCGCCTTTTCGGTGCTGGACCAGAACCGTCTGTCCGAGGCCGAGCGCGCCCTTTTCGCCGCGCTTCCGGCGCACCCCGCCCTGCCGACGCTCGAGGATCTCGGCCCCACCCTGGCCGAACCGCACCCGGACTGGATGACGCGGCTGACCGAGGACTGGGCGCGGCGCTACACGCGCTAGACCCGGTGCGCCGCGCGGTCCTGATCATCGTCGTCCTGCTGATCGGCGTGCCGGTCCTTGCAGGGCTGGCCGAAACCTTTCGCGGCGCCTTCGGCATCATGCCGGTGCTCGGACTGACCGAGCCGGGTCTCGACGCATGGCGCAGTCTTGCGGGGCAGCCGGGCTTTGTCACCGCGCTGCGGCTGACGGTCACGACCGGGCTGGCCGCGGCGGCGCTTTCGACGGCAATCGCCCTGCTCGCGGTTGCGGGGCTGCACGGTGCCGGGCGCGGCCGGATCGCACTGCGGCTGCTCGCGCCGGTCCTTGCAACCCCGCACAGCGCACTTGCCGTCGGGCTGGCGTTCCTGATCGCCCCGTCCGGCTGGATCCTGCGGCTGATCTCGCCCTGGGCCACCGGTTCGACCCAACCGCCCGATCTTGCCACGGTGGGCGATCCGGCGGGGCTTGCGCTGATCCTGGGGCTGGTGGTCAAGGAAGTGCCGTTCCTCGTGCTGGTGATGACGGCGGCGCTGACGCAGATCCCGGTTCGGGCGCATCTCGCCGCCGGTCGGGCGCTTGGCTATTCGGCGGCGGCGGTCTGGATGCGCGTCCTGCTGCCACAGCTCCTTCCGCTCGTCCGGCTGCCGGTGCTGGCGGTCGTGGCCTATTCGGTGTCGGTCGTGGACATGGCGCTGGTCCTCGGTCCGGGCAATCCGCCGACCCTGTCGGTCGCGGTGTTTCGCTGGTTTGCCGACCCGGACCTTGGCCGGCTGCCGGCCGCGCTGGCCGGGGCGAGCCTTGTCGGGCTGACCGTCGCGGCAGCCATCGCAGGCTGGCTCCTGGTCGAGCGGCTGATCGCATGGGCCGGCCGCGTCTGGATCCGCCGGGGCGCCCGCGGCCGCGCCGAGACCGTGCTGACCCGGACCGCAGGTGCACTGGCCTTGACGCTGGCCTTTGTCGGGCTTGCCGCGATCCTCGCGCTGGCGCTGTGGTCGGTCGCGTTCCGCTGGCCCTTCCCTTCCGCCCTGCCGGAAAGCTGGACCCTGCGCGCCTGGGGCAATACCGCGACCTGGGGCCCCGCGCTGGCGAATTCGGTGCTGATCGGAGCGGGTGCGACCGGGCTTGCACTGTGCCTTGCAATTGCCTGGCTCGAGGCAGAGGACCGTGCGGGGCGACGCTACCCGCTGCTTGGCGCGGCAGTGATCTGGATCCCGCTGCTGGTGCCGCAGATCGCGTTCCTTTACGGGACCGGCGTCCTGTTCCTTCGTCTGGGGGTGCAACCGGGCCATGCGGCAGTGATCGCGGGGCACCTTCTGTTCGTCTTTCCCTATGTCATGCTCGTGCTTGCCGATCCGTGGCGAAGGCTCGACCCGCGCCTGACCCGGACGGCCTCGGCGCTTGGCACCGGCCCCTGGGGACGGCTGTGGCGCGTCAAGCTGCCGATCCTTCTGCGGCCGGTCGCGACCGCCGCGGCGATCGGCTTTGCGGTATCGGCTGCGCAGTTCCTGCCCACGCTCCTGCTGGGTGCGGGCCGGGTTTCGACCCTGGCGACCGAGGCCGTGAGCCTCGCCTCGGGCTCGGATCGCCGGCTGGCCGGGCTGGTCGGCCTGGTCCTTGCGGGCCTGCCGCTCGGGGCCTACGCGCTTGCGCTTGGCCTGCCGCCGCTGTTGCACCGCAAGCGACGCGGGCTTATGCCCGAGGTGGCATGACGCTGGAACTCGACCGCCTCGCAGTTGCCGTTCCCGGCGCGCGGAAACCCCTGTTTCCCCCGCTTTCGCTTCGGGTCGAGGGTGGTGTGGTGACCAGCGTCATGGGGCCGTCCGGCGCCGGAAAATCAACCCTGCTCGATGCCATCGGGGGCCATCTTCCGGGCGGGTTCACGGTGACGGGCCGGGTGCTGCTGGACGGCCGCGATGTCACGCATCTGCCGCCCGAGGCACGGCGGATCGGGGTGCTGTTCCAGGATGCGATGCTGTTTCCGCATCTGTCGGTCGGCGACAATCTTGCCTTCGGGCTGTCACCGCGCCATCGCAGCCGCCGCGCGCGGGCCGATGCGGTGGCCTCGGCACTTGCGCAGGCGGGACTTGCGGGGATGGGCGACCGCGATCCCGCAACCCTGTCGGGCGGGCAGAGGGCGAGGGCGGCGCTGATGCGCGCCCTCATGGCAGAGCCGCGCGCCCTGCTTCTGGACGAACCCTTCGGCAAGCTCGATACCGCATTGCGGGCCGAGATGCGCCGCTTCACCTTCGTCCACGTGCAACGCGCCGCGATCCCGGCACTGCTGGTCACCCACGACCCGGGCGATGCCGCGGCCGCGGCCGGCCCGGTGGTGATGCTTCAGCCCTGAAGCGAAGCGTCGAGCGCCGCGACGATCGCGTCGCCCATGGCGGCGGTGCCCACCGGGCTGCCGCCCTCGGGGCCCATCAGATCGGCAGTGCGCAGTCCGTCGGCAAGCACCTTCTCGACCGCGCGCTCGACCCGCGCCGCCTCGTCGCCAAGATCGAAGGAATAGCGCAGTGCCATGGCGAAACTCAGGATGCAGGCGATGGGATTGGCCTTGCCCTGACCCGCGATGTCCGGGGCAGACCCGTGCACCGGCTCGTAAAGCGCCTTCGGCCGACCGTTGGCCATCGGCGCGCCGAGACTCGCCGAGGGCAGCATGCCGAGACTTCCCGTCAGCATCGCGGCAAGATCCGACAACAGGTCGCCGAACAGGTTGTCGGTGACGATCACGTCGAACTGCTTCGGCCAGCGGGTCAGCTGCATCGCGCCGGCATCGGCATACATGTGCGACAGCTCGACATCGGGGTATTCGCGGTCATGCACCTCCTGCACGACCTGGCGCCACAGGACGCCCGATTCCATCACATTGGCCTTCTCCATCGAGCAGACCTTGTTCGATCGCCGTCGCGCCAGTTCAAAGGCGGAACGGGCGACGCGGGCAATCTCGCTTTCGGTGTAGCGTTGGGTGTTGATGCCGACGCGCTCGTTTCCTTCCGTGAAGATCCCGCGCGGCTCGCCGAAATAGACGCCCGAGGTCAGTTCGCGGACGATCATGATGTCGAGCCCTGCCACCACGTCCCTCTTGAGCGACGAGAAGTCGGCCAGCGCGTCGAAACACTGGGCCGGACGGAGGTTGGCGTAAAGATCCATCTCCTTGCGCAGGCGCAGGAGGCCGCGCTCGGGTTTCACGCCGAAGTCGAGATTGTCGTACTTCGGCCCGCCGACGGCGCCCAGCAGGACCGCATCGACCTCCTGCGCCTTGGCCATGGTCGCATCGGTCAACGGTGTGCCGTGCGCGTCGTAGGCACAGCCGCCCACCAGGTCCTCGCTGACGTCGAAGACGATACCGCGACGGTTGCCAAACCAGGCAATCACCTTCTTGACCTCGGCCATGACCTCGGGGCCGATCCCGTCGCCGGCGAGAATGAGAAGCGATGGGTTGGCCATGGTCCGGTCTCCTGCATGTGGGCGCCCCGCGCCTAGCCAATGCCGGACGCCGGGTCAAGGCGGCTGGGACAGCAGCAGGTCCACCCAGACCAGCCGGTGACGCGAGGCGAGGGAAACCTCGGCAGCCAGCGGATCATCCGGCGGGGGCCACAGGACGCCTGCACCGGAAAGAGAAAGCCCGGAGGCCGGCAGCACATAGGTCAGGCGCAGGTCGCCCGGGCCGGGATCGTCGCGCAGGTCCGCCGTATCCAGCGCCGGGTCGCCCCGATGCGCGGCGTTGGCACCGCTCCGGTCGGGTTCGGCCGCGCGGCGGGGGCGCGGATCCTGTACCGCCGGATGGTCCAGCAGGGCGCGGATCGCCGACGGGTCGCCTGCGCCGTCCTCCGGGTCGATATTGGCATGCCCCAGGATCACGAAGGGCGGGGCCGGGGGCGGGGCGCTCAGTGCGCCGTCCAGCAGGCGCAGCCAGAATGCGGTCTCGTCATGATTGCGCCGAAGGTTGCGGTCGCCCCGGCCGAAGTTCGGCGCCGTCGCCGACCAGGCCAGAAGATGCAGCCTGCGGCCGTCCGGCAGGATCGCCGGCACGACCCAGTGCGACGATGACGCCAGACGCTGGACCTCAAGCGCTCGGTCCGGGACGTCGGGAAGCCGTGCGCCCGGCAGGTCGCGCCACAGGAACGGGGCGAAATCCTGCGATGCGTTCGTATCGAGCGGCAGACGCGACAGGATCGCCATGCTGCCCGCCCCGGCGAACCGGCCGTAGCCCTGCGCGTCCTCCCGCCCGCCGGTCCGGCCGTCGCCGTCGAGATCATGCCCGGACTGGATCCCGCGGTTCTGCATCGGCGCGAACCGGTGCGGAAACCCGTGCCCCGCTTCGGCAAGCCTGTCCGCCAGCGCCGTCAGGGCTGCCCCGCCCAGATCGTGGTCGAACCCCGACAGGAGCAGCACGTCCGCGCGGCTGGCGACGATCACCGTCACCACGGCCTCGACCTGCGGATCGCGGCCCGACAGGATGTCGCGCAGCAGAAGCCCGGGGCCGTCCCGCGTCAGACCTGCGTGAAAGGCGGCTATGCGCAGGGGTTCGGCCATCGACGCCCCCGCGACCAGTGCGGCGGCAAGGGCGATCAGGCCGGCGCGTAACGCGCTCGTTCTCCGGCCAGGGCCCGGCGGCGCTGTTCGCGGATCAGTTCTGCCACCCGCGCCATGGCGATGCCGCGCATGAACAGGCTTGCAGGAAGGAAGGACCATGCCGCCATCGTCCAGATCAGAACCTGCGGGCTGTCGAGCGAGACCGGAAGGTTGCCCTTGCTGGCCGCCTGCATCACCGCCGGCACCAGGAATGGCAGCAGAAACCCTAATGCAATGTTAACATTGGCGTCGCGCCGCAGCCGGGCGATCACGTCGCCGCCGGCCGTCGGATCGAAGGTCGGCAGGTTGACCCAGACGTTGAACGGCGTGCCGCGGTCGGGCCAGCCGCCCATGCGGATGAGGATGACGAAGATCGTCAGCATCACCAGCGAGATCAGATAGCTGATCCCGGCCGCCGTGCGCACCGCCGTCACCAGCGCATGGTCGGCATTCTCGGGCAGGGTCAGAACGAACAGCCGGACCGGGCTGTAGGGAAAGTCGATCGCCGTGCCGACGATACGCCCGGCCATGTCCACGACCAGCGTGAGGTCCGAGGGCGCGACCCGGCCGCGCTCGATGACCGACAGCAGAAACACGGTCAGGAACAGGCACAGGAACCGGATCCGGTTCAGCGGCGGCGCATGGCGGAACTCGATCAGGCCCGGGTAGACGGCCCCGTATTCGACGAAGGTCAGAACCCCGAGGAACAGGGCGATCAGCGCGACCATCTGCTTGGTGTCGGCGCCGATGTCGGCCAGCACTAGCGACGGTGTGGCCACCAGAAGCACCATCAGGACAGCGCGAAGGAATGCGCCCGAAAGCCGTGCGACGACTGCCAAGATCCCCTCGTTTTCGGCGGTCGAGACGAACTCGAGCTGCCGCTTTCCTGCCTGTGACCGCGCTTTGTGGCGGATTGCCTCAATCTTGCCCAATTTCTGCCTACTTTCACCTGGCTCCGCAACCACCTGTTAACCAGACAGGTTTTTTGTGGCCGAGATACGGAGAACCTGGTGCGGCTTTGCATCAAAGATAGGTAGAAAATGGGGCCGCCTACGGGCGACCCCTCGAACAACCGCAAGATGTGGTGCCGGTCAGCCCCAGGGCCGGGACGCGCGGGCCTTCGCCTCGTAGGCGTCGATTGCGGCCACCTTCTCCAGGCTCAGGCCGATATCGTCGAGTCCGTTCAGCAGGCAGTGCTTCTTGAACGGGTCCACGTCGAACCGGAACTGCTGTCCGTCCGAGGTGGTCACGGTCTGCGCTTCAAGGTCCACGGTCATGCGCGCATTGGCGCCCCGGCGCGCATCTTCCATCAGCGCATCCACCGCCTCCTGCGGCAGGACCACGGGCAGGATGCCGTTCTTGAAGCAGTTGTTGTAGAAGATGTCGGCGAAGCTCGTCGAGATGACGCAGCGGATGCCGAAGTCCAGCAGCGCCCAGGGCGCATGCTCGCGGCTGGAACCGCACCCGAAGTTGTCGCCGGCGACGAGGATCTCGGCCTTGCGATACTGCGGCTGGTTCAGCACGAAATCCGGGTTCTCGGACCCGTCGGGATTGTAGCGCATCTCGTCGAACAGCGCGACGCCGAGGCCGGTGCGCTTGATCGTCTTGAGATACTGCTTCGGGATGATCATGTCGGTGTCGATGTTCACAAGCGGCATCGGCGCCGCGATCCCGGTGAGGGTGGTGAACCTGTCCATGCTTGCTTCCTTCCGTCTGCTGCCGGTTCTATTGCAGAGACTGCCCCCAGATCCAAGGGGCGGACAGCGAAAAGGGGCCGCCGGAGCGGCCCCTTCGCGTTGCTGGAGTGCCGGTCAGGCTTCGTCGCGGCGACGCCGGGCGCGCAGCAGGCCAAAGCCAACAAGGCCGGTCAGCAGAAGCGGCAGCGCGGCGGGAACCGGGACCACCGTGGTCAGGCGACCATCACCCCCCACGATGCGCAGGCGGATCGCCATATCATCGTGGTTGTCATCACGGCCACCGCCATCATCATCGAACCACATGATGAGTTCGGTGCCGAAGCTCGCCGCCTCGTTCTTGAACGACACGAAGTAGTTCGGACCACGATCCCCGAGCGTCGGGTTCGGGTTGCCGCCGATCACGCTGTTGTCGGCATCGCCGAGCGGCGACCGGAACAGGAAGTTCAGCAGACCCGCAGAGACATTGTTGAACACGACCGAGGCGAAACCCGCCGCGCTGAACGCGTTGGTGTTGCCTCCGGTCGAGAACTGGTCCGACCCCGCCCAGGCGAAGATGTTGTTAAAGCCCGCCTCCGAACCGTGATACGACACCTCGATGTCGGCAGACCCGCCAGTCAGCCAGATGTTGGCGCCATACCATCCGCCGCGCTGGGTCGTCCCGGCGCCATAGATCGTTTCGAGACCGTCGTTGGAGTTGGGGGCGCCCTCCGGAATGAAGCCGTAGGTCGTCGCCGCAGGTGCTGTCCCCGCGACGCCGAGGACCAGGGCCGCCGCCCCGATCGTTGCCGTAAAGAAGTGTTTCATCGCAATTCCTCCGTTGGATCGATCCGGCACGACAACCACTGTCCCTTTTCCAGTGCTCCGACAGGGATGCCGTCGGGGCGGGGTTCGGGCGAAGATCAGGCCGTTGCGACGACCCTGCGCACGGGCCGACGGGATCTTGAGGCTGTCACGGAACACGCGAAGTTTCCGTCACGCCCGACAGGTTCCCCGCCTGCCTGCACCCGAAAGGCAGCGATCTTGAGCCGGTGCTCAGGATACCCCGATTCTGCCCGTCTCCACAGGGAATTGTGGCGAGAGGGCGGCGCCATCGCGGAAAACGCGGGGCTTTTCAATCAGGGGTTGCGAAATCTCCGTGCGCACGCGCGTATGTGGCGGACACCTGTCACCCACAGGTTTCCCCGGCCGAAACAATCGTCCGCGCCATGCCGTCCCGTTTCGAAAACCGCGCCGGCATGCCCGAATCACATCAGTTCGCGCACATCCGTCAGACGCCCCGTCACCGCCGCCGCCGCGGCCATCACCGGACTCATCAGATGCGTCCGGCCGCCGCGACCCATCCGGCCCTCGAAGTTGCGGTTCGATGTGGCGGCGCAGCGCTCGCCCGGCGCCAGCTGGTCGGGGTTCATGCCCAGACACATGGAACAGCCCGCAAGCCGCCATTCGAACCCGGCATCGACGAAGATCTGCGCCAGCCCCTCTTCCTCGGCCTGAAGCCGCACCAGGCCCGAGCCCGGCACCACCATGCCGCGCACCCCGGGCGCAAGCCTGCGGCCCTTCAGGATCGCCGCCGCGGCGCGCAGATCCTCGATACGCCCGTTGGTGCAGGAGCCGATGAACACGGCGTCGATCGGGATCTCGGTCAGCCGGGTGCCGGGCTTCAACCCCATATATTCCAGACTGCGGCGGGCCGCACCGACCTTGCCGCCGGAAAAGCTTTCGGGGTCGGGCACCTCGGCGGTGATCGGCAGCACGTCCTCGGGGCTGGTGCCCCAGGTCACGACCGGCGCAATGTCCCCGGCACGGATCGTCACCACCTTGTCATAGTGGGCGCCGTCGTCGCTGAACAGCGTCTTCCAGTATTCCATCGCCGCTTCCCACTGCGCCCCCTTGGGCGCATGGGGCCGGCCGCGGACATAGTCGAAGGTCTTTTCGTCCGGGGCGATCAGACCCGCGCGGGCGCCGCCCTCGATGGCCATGTTGCAGACCGTCATCCGGCCTTCCATGCTGAGCTCGCGGATCGCCTGGCCGCAGTATTCGATGACGTGGCCGGTGCCGCCTGCGGTTCCCGTCGCGCCGATCACCGACAGGGTGATGTCCTTGGCCGTGACGAACGGCGGCAGCGATCCGGTGATCTCCACCTTCATGTTCTTCGACTTCTTCTGGATCAGCGTCTGGGTGGCCAGCACATGCTCGACCTCCGACGTGCCGATGCCGTGCGCCAGCGCGCCGAAGGCGCCATGGGTCGCGGTGTGGCTGTCGCCGCAGACGATGGTCATGCCGGGCAGGGTCCAGCCCTGTTCGGGGCCGATGATGTGCACGATGCCCTGCCGGATGTCCGAGACGGGATAGTAGTGGATGCCGAAGTCCCGGGCATTCCGGTCCAGCGCCTCGACCTGGATCCGGCTTTCCTCGTTGTCGATGTGCGTGTCGCGCCCCTCGGTCGTGGGCACGTTGTGGTCGGGCACCGCGATGGTCCTGTCCGGGCAGCGGACCTTGCGGCCGGCCATCCGCAGGCCTTCGAACGCCTGCGGCGAGGTGACTTCGTGCACCAGGTGGCGGTCGATATACAGAAGGCAGGTGCCGTCCTCGGCCTCGTGGACGACGTGGTCGTCCCAGATCTTGTCGTAAAGCGTTCTTGCGGCGGTCATGGCGGTTCCGGTCGGTTAGTCTGCGGTCAGGCGCGGGTGCGGCCCGCGGCCAGGGGCGGATCGGCTCGGGCCGGTCAGAGCCGGGCCAGGACGGACATGCCCTGACCGTGGAAGCGTTCGCGAAGCCGGACGCGGTCGCCGATATCGAGGAAACGGATCATCCGCGCCTGATACGCCGCTTTCCCCCGGCACGCAAGATTCGGCCACGCGCGGCTTGCCGCCGAAGCAAGGCATCGCGCGTTGAGATCGGAGCCGCGCGATGCTATCTTCCGTCGCATCCCGGCGCCGGGGCGGGTGCGGCGCGTAACCCACGGAGAAGATGATCTGTCCAGCCCTTCCAACGCCGCACATGGCGCGGCGGCCCCGGAGATCCCGCTGATGGCGGCGACGCCGGCTCTTCCCAGTTCCGCATTGCTTGATCGCATTCTTGCATCGCTTGACGACGACAAGGCCGAGGACGTGGTCAGCATCGACCTGCGCGGCCGGTCCGAGATTGCCGATCACATGGTCATCGCATCGGGCCGCTCCTCGCGGCAGGTGGCCGCCATTTCCGAGAAGCTGACCGAACGGCTGAAGGAGGATTTCGGGATCGTCTCGAAGGTCGAGGGCAAGGAAACCGGCGACTGGGTTCTGATCGACGCGGGCGACGTGATCGTGCACGTCTTCCGGCCCGAGGTGCGCGAGTTCTACCAGCTCGAAAAGATGTGGCTGCCTGCGGGACAGCATCGGGCGCCGCAGAAGGCGTGATGCGGTTGCGGATCTGCGCCGTGGGCCGGCTGGGTTCCCGGGCGCCCGAACGCGCGCTGATCGAGGATTACCGCGCGCGGCTCGACCGGACAGGCCGGCCGCTGGGCCTCGGGCCGCTGTCGGAGACCGAGGTCGAGGACCGGCGCGGCGGCGGGATGGCGGCAGAGGCCGAGCTTCTGTCACGTGCGATCCCGGACCGGGCGCGGGTGGTCGCGCTGGACGAGCGCGGCCGGATGCTGTCGTCCCCCGATCTGGCCAACACGCTGGCGCAATGGCGCGATGACGGGGCCGGCGACGCGGCGTTCCTCATCGGCGGGGCAGACGGGCTGGACGCAGGGCTGCGCGACCATGCCGATCTGGTTCTTTCCCTCGGTCCGATGGTCTGGCCGCATCTTCTGGTGCGGGTCATGCTGTCCGAGCAGCTCTATCGCGCCGCGACCATCCTTGCCGGCACGCCGTATCACCGGGCATGATCTGTCGTTCGCTTCCTGATATGGATCAAGGTCGGGACCGGCGGGTTGCAGGATGCTGACATCGGATTCCCCGAGGGAGAGACCGATGCGACCATTCGCCCCCCTGCTGCTCGCGCCGCTTCTGGCAACGCCGGTCCTGGCGCAGGATGCGGCCCGCGGCGAGGACATCTACATGCGGCACTGCGCCGTCTGCCATGGGATCGAGGCGACCGGAGGCGGACCGATGGCGGCCGTCCTGCTGCTTCAGCCGACGGATCTGACGATGCTTTCGTCCGGCAACGAAGGCACCTTCCCGACAATCCGGGTGGTCATGCGGATCGACGGGCGCGATCCCCTGGTCTCCCACGGCTCGCCGATGCCGCTGTTCGGGCAGCTTTACGACGAACAGGACACACCGATCCGCGCCCCGGACGGCACACCGATCCTGACCAGCCAGGCGATCGCCGATCTTGTGGCCTGGCTGGAGACGGTTCAGCGCTGAGGGCGGAGCGCGGGGCGGATGCTCGGATGGTTCCGCCACTGGGCGCGGCGGGCCCTGGTTCCGGGCGGCCTCGTGCTGACGCTTGTCGCGGCGGGTCTGCTTCATGCAAGCGACATGCGCAGCGCCCGGACACGTCTTGCCGAGGGCGTCGAGGTGCTGCCAACCCGGCATGGTCCGGTCGCCTTCCTGCGTTGGGGCGAGGGACCGGCGGTGCTGGTGATCCACGGGGCCGGTGGCGGGCACGATCAGGGCCGGCTGATCGCCGACGCCTATCTCGGACCAGGTTTCTCGGTCGTCGCGCCTTCGCGGTTCGGCTATCCCGGCTCGCCGCTGCCCCCCGACGCCTCGACCGAAGCCCAGGCCGAAGCCCTTGCCGATCTGCTGGACGGGTTGGGACATGACCGGGTCATGATGCTGGCCATGTCCGGCGGCGTGCCGCCGGCACTGCAGTTCGCGCGCCTCCACCCGGAACGCACCGAGGCGCTGGCACTGGTCTCTGCCGCGCCCTTCACGCCGCTCGGTCTGGGGGATCAGGCTTTGCCGGTACCCGGCTGGGCGTACGAACTGCTGTTCGCGGGGGATCTTCCGTTCTGGTTGCTGGCCCGGTTGCGCCCCCGCATGCTGCTGGAACTGTTTGATGCCGACCCCGGGGTCCATCCCCCGGCAAGCGCGGAGGAGGCCGCATTCGTCGATGCACTGACGGCAAGCTTCCTGCCCGCGACGGCGCGCAAGGCGGGACTCGGAAACGAGGTGGCGGCGGTCGATCCGCATGCAACGCCGCTGCCGGGCGCCATCGGCGCGCCGACGCTTGTCGTGCATGCCCGCGACGACGCGCTTGCCCCCTTCGCCACGGCCCGGTTTCTGGCCGACTCGCTCCCCGGCGCCTCGCTTGTTGTCTTCGATCGCGGCGGACATCTGCTGATCGGGCACATGGCCGAAACGCGCGCCCGGGTGCGCGCGCACTTCGCCCGGCACCGCGGCGACTGAAGGGGCGCGCGGGATTGTCCGCGCGCCGCTTTGCCCCTAGAACCGGCGCCGAGATCCGAAAGGCCCCTGCATGTCCAGACCCAGACCCGTCGTGCTGTGCATCCTCGACGGCTGGGGCCTGTCGGACCGGGTCGAGGGGAATGCCCCAGCGCTGGCCCGCACCCCGGCCTTCGACCGGGTCATGGCCACCTGCCCCGCCGCGCGGCTGACCACCCACGGTCGAGACGTCGGCCTGCCGACGGGACAGATGGGAAATTCCGAGGTCGGCCACACCAACATCGGCGCGGGCCGTGTGGTTTCGATGGATCTGGGGCGGATCGACCTCGCGATCGAGGACGGCGGCTTTGCCGGCAATCCGGCGCTGGCGGATTTCATCGCGCGCGTCGGGGCCGCCGGCGGCAGGGCGCATCTTGCCGGTCTTGCCTCACCCGGCGGGGTGCATGCGCATCAGGCGCATATCGCCGAGGCGGCAAGGGTGATCGCGGCAGCCGGGCTTCCGGTTCTCGTGCACGCCATCACCGACGGACGCGACGTGCCGCCCAGGTCGGCGCCGGAGCAGCTGGCGCGGCTTCGGGCCGATCTGCCTGCGGCAGCGCGGATCGTCACCGTTACGGGGCGCTACTTCGCCATGGATCGCGACAACCGCTGGGACCGGATCGCGCAGGCCTTCCGCGCCATCGTGCGGGCCGAAGGCGAGCAGGCCGAGGATCCGGTTGCGGCCGTCCGCGATGCCCATGCACGCGGGATCACGGACGAATTCGTGCCAGCCACTGTCATCTCAGGCTACGCCGGCATGCGTGACGGCGACGGGCTGTTCTTTGTCAACTTCCGCGCCGACCGGGCGCGCGAGATCCTGAGCGCCATCGCGCAGCCTGGCTTCGACGCCTTCGAGACGGGTTCACGACCCCGACTGTCCGCCTGTCTGGGCATGGTCGACTATTCCGCCGCGCACGACCGCTTCATGTCCGCGATGTTCCCGAAGCAGGAGATCGTCAATTCGCTGGGTGCCTGGGTGGCGCGCCACGGGCTGCGGCAGTTCCGCCTGGCGGAGACCGAGAAATATCCGCATGTCACCTTCTTCCTCAACGGCGGAAAGGAGGATCCCGAGCCGGGCGAGGACCGCTACATGGCGCCGTCTCCGAAGGTCGCGACCTACGATCTTGCGCCGGAAATGGCGGCAGCCGAAGTCACCGAGCGGCTGCTCGGGGCGATTGCGGCGGGCTACGACCTGATCGTCGTCAATTTCGCCAACCCCGACATGGTCGGCCACACCGGCAGCCTGCCCGCAGCCGTCGCGGCCTGCGAGGCCGTGGATCGCGGTCTCGCCCTGGTGTTGCCTGCGCTCGCAAAGGCAGGCGGGGCGATGCTGCTGACCGCCGATCACGGCAATTGCGAGACGATGATCGACCCGGAAACCGGCGGGCCGCATACCGCCCATACGTTGAACCCGGTGCCGGTCGCACTGATCGGCGGTCCCGATGGGGCGCGGCTGCGCGACGGTCGGCTGGCCGACATCGCACCCACGCTCCTGCAACTTCTCGGCCTGCCGAAACCGCCGGAGATGACGGGCGAAAGCCTGATCCTGCCATGATCCGTCCGGTCGGACTTGCGGTTGCGGTCTGGTCCGCGCTGGCACCCGTCGCCGGGGCAGGCTCGGCCGAACGCGCGGACGGCGCCGCCGAGGCCCTGCTTCGCGCCGTCGCGGATCTTGAACAGGCGCAGACGGGCCGCGATCAGGTCCAGGCGCTGAGCCGCGCCATCCAGGCCTACGAGGCCGGGCTCGACGGACTGCGGGAGGCGCTGCGCCAGGCCAGCCTGCGCGAGGCATCGCTTGCGCTGCGGCTTGATGCGAACCGCGACCGGCTGTCCCGGCTTCTCGGCGTGCTGTCCGGCATCTCGGCCGAAGCCGGTCCGGCGATGCTTCTGCACCCGGACGGTGCGCTGGGCACGGCCCGGTCGGGCATGCTGCTGGGCGAAGTGACCCCGGCGCTGCGGGCCGAGGTGGACCGGCTGCGGGCCGAACTGGAAGAGCTGCACCGGCTCCGCCAGGTGCAGCGGTCGGCCGAGCAGGTGCTCTTGCGCGGGCTGTCGGCCGCCCAGGACGCCCGCAGTGCACTGAGCCAGGCGATCGCCGCGCGCGGCCCGCTGCCGCGCCGCTTCACCGACGACCCCGAGCGGCTGCGGCTCCTGATCGAGGATGCCGACACGCTGGATGCGCTTGCGACCGGCCTTGCCCCGGACCTGAACATCGACGGCACCCTGCGCGACTTCGCGTCGGCCCGCGGCCGGTTGCCCCTGCCCGTTCTGGGGACCGTGCTGCGCCACGCCGACGAACCCGACGCAGCCGGGATCGTGCGGCCGGGCATGGTTCTGGCGACCCGACCCGGCGCCCTTGTCACCGCGCCCTGGCCCGCGACGATCCGCTATCGCGGCCCCTTCCTCGACTACGGAAATGTGATGATTCTGGAACCCGGCCCGGGCTATCTTCTCATCCTGTCCGGGTTAGGAACGGTGTTCGGGGACGTTGGCGAAATCGTTGCCGCCGGGGCACCGCTGGGTCTCATGGGCGGCGCGGCTGGTCCAGACGGCCAAGGGGCAGAGCGGACCGTCGATGCTGGTGCCATCGGCTCGGAAACGCTCTATATGGAGATACGTCAGGGCGGTCAGCCGGTGGACCCGGCAGACTGGTTTGCGGCGGCGCAGGAACAGGATAGGCGACCATGAGGAAATTCGTGCTGGCGGCTCTCGGCGGAACGGTGGCAGGTGCGGTGCTCGCTACCCAGGTCGCAGGGCCCCTGATCGCGCAGGAGCAGATCCGCAACGCCTCGGTCTATCAGCAGCTCGACCTGTTCGGCGACATCTTCGAACGGATCCGCAGCCAGTATGTCGAGGAAGTCGAGCCGGCCAAGCTGATCGAGGCCGCGATCAACGGCATGCTGACCTCGCTCGATCCGCATTCGGCCTACCTGCCGCCAAAGGACTTCGGCAAGATGCAGGAACAGACCCGGGGCGAGTTCGGCGGGCTGGGCATCGAGGTGACGCAGGAGGACGGGTATGTGAAGGTCGTCTCACCCATTGACGACACGCCCGCCGATGCCGCGGGGATCATGGCCGGCGACTTCATCACCCATGTGGACGGCGAATCCGTTCTGGGCCTGACGCTGGATCAGGCGGTGGAGCGGATGCGCGGGCCTGTCGGATCCGAGATCGTCATCACCGTGGTGCGCGAGGGCGTGGCCGAGCCCTTCGATGTCTCCATCATCCGCGACACGATCAAGCTGACTGCGGTCCGCGCCAGGGTCGAGGGTGATACCGTGGTGCTGCGCGTCACCACCTTCAACGACCAGACCTATCCGAACCTCGAGGCGGGTCTCAAGCGCGCGGTCGAGGAAGCAGGCGGCATGGACCGGGTCAACGGCTTCGTGCTGGATCTGCGCAACAACCCCGGCGGGCTGCTGACCCAGGCGATCCGGGTTGCGGACGCCTTCCTCGAACAGGGCGAGATCGTCTCGACCCGTGGGCGCAAGCCCGGCGAGGGCGAAAGGTTCAACGCCAAGGCGGGCGACCTGACCGGCGGCAAGCCGATGGTCGTGCTGATCAATGGCGGCTCGGCCTCGGCGTCGGAGATCGTGGCCGGGGCGCTGCAGGACCATCGCCGCGCCATCGTCGTCGGGACCAAGAGCTTCGGCAAGGGCTCGGTCCAGTCGGTTATCCCGCTGCGCGGCGACGGGGCAATGCGGCTGACGACCTCGCGCTACTACACGCCTTCGGGCCGGTCGATCCAGGCGCTGGGCGTCTCGCCCGACATCATCGTGCAGCAACCCCCGCGCCGCCCCGCCGAGGAGCAGGCCGAGACGCCGCGACGCGGCCGGACCGAGGCCGAGCTTCGCGGCTCGCTGTCCAACGACTCGATGTCCGAGGACGAGCGGCGTCTCCTGGAAGAGGAAAACGCCCGGGCCGAGGCATCGGCGCGGCTGCGTCAGGACGACTACCAGCTGGCCTATGCCATCGACATCCTGCGCGGGCTGTCGGCGATCGCGAAGAACTGACGCCATGGGCGGGCCGCCGGACCTGCCCTATCGCCCCTGCGTCGGGGTAGTCCTTATGAATCCGGCGGGCCTCGTGTTCGCCGGACAAAGGATCGACATGCCGGGCGCCTGGCAGATGCCCCAGGGCGGGATCGACCGGGGCGAGAAACCGCGCGAGGCCGCATTGCGGGAACTGCGCGAGGAAACCGGCGTCACTGCCGATCTGGTGGAATTCGTCGCCAAGACGCCCGAATGGCTGGCCTACGACCTTCCGCCCGAGCTGCTTGGCAAGGTCTGGGGCGGTCGTTACCGGGGCCAGGAACAGAAGTGGTTCCTGTTCCGGTTCAAGGGCCGCGACGACCAGATCCGGATCGAGACCGAGCACCCGGAATTCTCGACCTGGCAGTGGATGCCGGCAGAGGCGCTGCGGGCGTCCATCGTGCCGTTCAAGCGGGCGGTCTACGACCGGGTGATCGCCGCCTTCCGCCCCCATCTGGCCTGATCAGAGCCGGTAGAGCGCACCGAACTTGGCTTCCAGATAGTCAAGAAGCGGTCCCTCGTCGGGCTCGAAGCCGCAGGCGCGGGCGATCGTCTCGCGCGGCTCGAACAGGCCGCCGTGGCGCTGAAGATTGTCGCGCAGCCATCCGGTCGCGGGGGCGGTATCGCCTGACCCGAGATGCCGGTCCAGATCGGGCACGGCGCCCCGCAGCGCCCGGTGCAGACACCCCGCATGGACATTGCCCAGCGTATAGGTCGGGAAATAGCCGAAAAGGCCGACCGACCAGTGCACGTCCTGCAACATCCCGTTCGACGGACGGTCCACCGGATAGCCGAAATCCGCCGCGAAGCGATCGTTCCACGCGGCCTCGACATCCCCGACCTGAAGATCGCCGGCGATCATCGCCCGCTCCAGGTCAAAGCGCAGCATGATGTGCAGGTTGTATTGCACCTCGTCGGCTTCGGTCCGGATATAGCCGGGTTTCAGGCGGTTGACCGCGGCATAGAAGGCGTCGGCGTCGGGAAGCCCAAGATCGCCGAATTCGGCCCGCATCCGGCCGAACAGCCAGCCGGTGAAGGCGCGCGACCGGCCGATCTGGTTCTCGTAAATGCGGCTCTGGCTTTCATGCACGCCCATCGAGGCGCCGCTTCCCACCGGGGTCAGCGCATAGGCGGGGTCGATGCCCTGTTCGTAGGCCGCATGTCCGACCTCATGGATCGTGGAATAGAAGCAGTTGAGCGGATCGTCCTCTGCCACCCGCGTGGTGATGCGGACATCGGCCCCCGAACCGGACGAGAATGGATGCACCGCAAGGTCAAGCCGGCCGCGCGACCAGTCGTAGCCGAAGGCAGTGGCCAGTTCGCGGGCGATGCGCAACTGCCCTTCGGCGGGGAACCGCCCGGTCAGTTCGGGCAGGGGCGCCGCGTCGAGCGCGGCGGCGCGCAGCGCGACAAGCCGCGGGCGCATCCGGCCGAACATGGCGGCGATGCCGGCACTGTCGGCGCCCGGTTCGTAATCGTCGAGCAGCGTGTCGTACAGCGGACGACCCTGCGCCAGAACCTGCGCCTCCTCGCGCTTGAGCGCCAGCACCTGCCGCAACATCGGCAGGAAATGCCCCACGTCGTCGCGGGCCCGCGCCTCGGCCCAGATCCCCTGGGCAAGGCTGGTGATGCGCGCGATCTCCTGCGCGAGCCGGGCCGGCACACGCGTCGCGCGCTCGAAGGCGCGACGGATGTGGCGCCCCTGCGCGGCGGCGACCGGGTCGCCCGACGGCACGATTTCCAGCCAGTCCCCGATCCGGGGATCGGACCGGCGCGCATGCAGGACTCCCTCCAGCGCCGCCATCTCCTCGGCCCGCTGCGACGCCGCGCCCCGGGGCATCATCGTCTCCTGGTCCCAGCCCAGACGGCCCGCGACCTGCGCAAGCGCCTCGGTCTCGCGCTGGAATGCGATCAGATCGTGATAGCTCATGCCGTGCCTTCCCGGATCGATCCTGCCCGCGGATAAAGTGCGAGGTGACGGGCGCGCAGGATCAGCACCCAAAGGACCACGGCGCCGATCTGGTGCGAAAGCGCGACATGCAGATGCGCCGCGGTCAGCACCGCGGCGATGCCGAGGACGACCTGCCCGAACAGCATCACGGCCACCCAGTCGAAGGCACGTCGGGTGCCAAGATGCGCCGACCCTCGCGACACCCACCAGACCGCCAGACCGAAGGCGAACAGCCCGTAGCCCGACATGCGGTGCACGAACTGAACGAGCCCCGCATTCTCGAAGAACGCGCGCCACGCCGCACCGCCGCCGGGCACGTAGAAGGGATCAGGCGGCAGGAAGGCCCCGTTCATGTCCGGCCATGTCGGAAAGGCGCGGCCCGCGTCGATGCCGGCAACCAGCGCCCCCAGAACGATCTGCAGGAAGGCGAAATGCATCAGTCCCGTGGACAGCCCGAACAGTCGCCTTTCGCGACCGCGGCGCGCCTGGAGAAGCTGCGCCTCGGTCCGGCCGAGCAGCAAGACATACCACGCGATCAGACCGAGGATGACGAACGCCAGACCGAGATGCACCGCCAGCCGGTAGGAGGCGACGCGCACCATCTCGCCTGTCAGGCCCGACGTCACCATCCACCAGCCGATCGCTCCCTGCAGTCCGCCCAGCGCACCCAGAAGCAGAAGCCGCCCGGTCCAGCCGGAGGGAATGCGGCGCGCGACGAGAAAGCCAAGGAAACCGGCCGCCCACACCAGCCCGATGAGCCGGCCAAGCTGGCGATGGCCCCATTCCCACCAGTAGATCACCTTGAACTCGTCAAGGCTCATGCCGCGGTTGACCAGCTGATACTGCGGAATCTGGCGGTACTTGTCGAACTCCGCCTGCCAGTCGGCCTGCGACAACGGCGGCAGCGCACCGGTCACCGGCCGCCATTCGGTGATCGACAGGCCGGAATCGGTCAGCCGGGTCGCGCCGCCGACGGCGATCATCACGGCAACCAGCGCGAAGAGCACCATCAGCCAGAGGCGGATCGGACCGCGCGATCCGCGGTCGCGGCGCCCGATCGTTCCCGTAGCCGCCGGCGCCTCGGGTCGGGTGCTGACTTCCTGAAAGATCGTGCGGTTCTTCGCCATCCGGGCCCCCTGCCTCGCGCGGCGGACACTAGGCCCCGGCCCCCTGCCCTTCAAGCCCCTGCGGCCTTGCGTCAGCGGCGTCAGGCCCAGTCTGGCGGACGCTTTTCCAGAAAGGCGCGGATGCCCTCGTCGGTGTCGCGCCAGAGCATGTTCTCGACCATCACCCGACCGGTGTAGTCATAGGCGGCGGCCAGATCCATCCCGGCCTGGGCGTGAAACGCCTCCTTGCCGATCCGGACCGCCGCCGAAAGCTTGGCCGCCACGCTGCGGGCCAGCGTCTCGGTCGCCTCCGCCAGCTGCTCGGACGGCACCACCCGGTTCACCAGCCCCACCTCGCGCGCCCGTGCGGCGTCGATGAATTCGCCGGTCACCAGCATCTCGAACGCCACCTTGCGCGGCACGTTGCGGCTGAGCGCGACCATCGGGGTCGAGCAGAACAGCCCGATGTTGACCCCGTTCACGCCGAACCGCGTCCCCTCTGCCGCCACCGCCATGTCGCAGGAGGCGACAAGCTGGCACCCCGCGGCCGTGGCGATGCCATGCACCTGGGCGATGACCGGCTGCGGAAGGCGCGGGATCGTCTGCATGACCTGCGCACAGCGCGCGAACAGGTCGGCGAAATAGGCGCGCCCGCCGTCCTCGGCCTGACGACCGGCCTGCATCTCGCGCAGGTCGTGGCCGGCGCAGAACGCCTTGCCCGCGCCGCGCAGCACGACAACCCGCACCGACCGGTCGCCGGCCAGCGCCCCGAAGGCATCGGCCAGCGCGGCAAGCATCGAATCCGACAGCGCATTCAGCCGGTCGGGGGCATTCAGCGTCAGGAACGCAACGTCATCCCTGTCCTCGCGCAGCAGGATCGAGCTGTTCATCTTGCCCTCGTCATCGGTTGCAGGCCAACCTTAATCGCCGCAGCACAGGGAGGAAAGGCATGACACTCGCCATGGACATCGACGCGCTGCACGGGTTCATGCGGGACGCCTTTCCACAGGTCGCCGAGGACTTCCGCATCGAACAGCTGTCGCCGCAGGGCCTGACGGTGCGGCTCGTCACCGCCGAGCGCCACCTGCGACCGGGCGGGACGATATCGGGCCCGGCGATGTTCTCGCTTGCGGATGTCGCGATCTACCTGGCGATCCTGTCGCGCATCGGGCCGGTCGCCCTGGCGGTCACGACGAATTGCAGCATCGACTTCATGCGCAAGCCCGAGGCGGGACGCGATCTGCTGGCCGAGGCACGGCTCTTGAAACTCGGTCGCGCGCTGGCTGTCGGCGATGTGCTGCTGCGGTCCGAAGGGCGCGACGAACCTGTTGCCCGCGCGGGACTGACCTATTCGATTCCGCCGCGCTGAGCGGTTCAGCCGTCTTTCGGACGCGAGAACCGGCCCTCGACCTCGGCGCCGGACTCGATGACCAGCGTCTTGCAGGTCGCGTCGGCCTGCATCCGCGCCGCGCCGCGCAGAACCAGCGTATCGCAGACGATCTCGCCGTTCATCTGGCCCAGAAGCTCGGCCTGTCCGGCACGCACCTTGCCGCCGACCGTGCCATCGTGCCCGACCACAAGCGCCGCCGCGGCGACCTCGCCCTCGACCGCGCCATGGATCTCCAGCGATCCCTCGGTGGCCACGACACCGGTGATCCGCAGATCTGCGGCCAGCACCGACTTCTGGCCCGTTCCGGCCCGCGCATCCTGCATCGTTCTTCCTTCCCCTCCGCCCGCCGGGCGCACGCGCGAATGAAGGCGCAAGCAGGCACCGCGGTCAACCCCCCGTCGCCGCCGGTCGCACGCCCCGGCGGCAAGTCGCCAGCATCGATATCCGCCGCGCTTGCCTGCCGTCGCGACGCTGCTATCGTCCTGCCGCAGAGGGGACCATGACTGCAGCATCGCCAATGGGGCCGATCGACCTTGCCGGCGGCACGGCGCTGATCGTCGACGATCATCCGCTGTTCTGCGAGGCGCTGGCGCTTACCTTGCAGGCGGTCGCGGGGCTGCGGCAGGTCGGGGCCGTGCACAGCCTGTCCGGGGCGCTCGCGGCGCTGTCAGAGGCGCCAGCCCCCCCGGCGCTCGTCGTGCTCGACCTCGACCTTCCCGATGTGGACGGGCTAGGCGGTCTTCTGACGCTGCGGCGCACCACCGAGGCGCCGATCCTGATCGTGTCGTCGATGACCGGAACCCGGATGGTCGCCGCGGCGATTGCTGCGGGCGCCTCGGGTTTCGTGCCCAAGAACGCCGGCCGCGATGTCTTTCGTGCGGCCCTGTCGGCCCTCGGAGAAGGGCGTCGCTACCTGCCCGACGGCTATCTCGAGGCAGGCACCGACGCGGGGCCCGCGGTGCAGGACGTGGTGGCGCGCCTTGCTGAACTGACGCCGCAACAGGCCCGCATCCTCGACCTGATATGCCAGGGCATGCTGAACAAGCAGATCGCCTACGACCTGTCGATCGCCGAGACCACGGTCAAGGCGCATGTCACGGCCATCATGCGCAAGCTGGGCGTCCAGAGCCGCACCCAGGCGGTCCTCACGGCTCAGCAGGCGCGGTTTGCCAGCCTCATGCCCGAAGGCTGAGGCGGCAGGGAACGATGGCCCAGCGCCTGATCGCCGTCGCCGGAGCTGCCGCGGACGACCCCGAGGCACCTGCGCGGGTGGAGGCGGCGCTGGGCGGCGGCCCCTTCGCGCTGGTTGTGCTGTTCGTATCGCCCGTCTGCCCCATCGACCGGGTCGTTGCCGACCTTGCGGCGCGGCTGGCGCCCTGCCCGGTCATCGGCTGCACGACCGCGGGCGAGATCCTTGAAGGCTACACCGAGGGCCGGATCGTCGCCCTCGGCCTTCCTGCAGATCGCTTCGCTGCCGAAACGCTGTTCATCCCCGATCTGGACGATCTGTCGCCCGCCGCCCTGATCGGCAAGGTGGCGCGCGCCCGCGCCCGTCTCGCGGACGCGCGGCCCGGCTGGGAAAACGACTTTGCCTTCCTGATGGTCGACGGCCTTTCGACCCGCGAGGACGCACTGGCCGCAACCCTGGCTGCGGGGCTCGGACCGGTGCCGCTGTTCGGCGGATCCGCCGCCGATGGCACGCGGTTTCTGGAAACCTTCGTGATCGCGGACGGCCGCGCCTGGCGCAACGCCGCCATCCTTGCGCTGGTCCGGACCGAATGCCCGGTGCGGGTCTTCAGCCTCGACCACCTGCGCCCCACGGGCGTCCGCATGGTCGTGACCGAGGCAGACCCCGCGCGCCGCATCGTCCGGCAGATCAATGCCGAACCGGCGGCCGTCGAATACGCGCGGCTGCTCGGCAAGGATCCCGCGCAGCTCAGCCCGTTCACCTTCGCCGCCCACCCGGTCGTGGTGCGCATCGG
>JBKBMT010000006.1:0-65238 GCA_046295655.1 Gemmobacter sp.
GGGCGGGTGCCG
This sequence comes from Gemmobacter sp., assembly GCA_046295655.1. Classification (GTDB taxonomy): domain Bacteria; phylum Pseudomonadota; class Alphaproteobacteria; order Rhodobacterales; family Rhodobacteraceae; genus JBKBMT01. Next base: position 13 of record JBKBMT010000006.1, read on the forward strand.
CTTCGGCCGGGGTCGGGGCGGCATCCCAACGCGCCACCAGCGCGGCGAGATCGCCGCTTGCGGCCACCAGCGTGACGGCCTCGGCGCCACCTGCACCCGAGGGCGCCCCGCCCGCACGACCCGCGAACCACCAGACAAGGCCCAGATGCATCACGACCGCCGCGGCCAGCGCCGCGGCCATGCCGACCACGCGCATCATGGCGCCGTCGTAGCGATGGCGACGGTCCCTGCCCCGGCCGCCGAAAGATCGGCCAACAGCCGCGCCACCGCAACCGCCGGTGCCCTGCCATCCGCGCGCAACACGACCTCGGGCCGTTCGCCGGCCCTGCAGGCCGCACAGGCGGCCGAGAACGCGGCCAGGGCCTCGTGGCCCCTTGCATCGCCGAAGGCCGGCTGACCGGCGGCATCAAGCCAGAGCGTCGGCGCCTCCGCCGGCTGTCTGCCTTCGGCCTCGGGAAGGCTCACCTCCAGGGGTTCAGGCGGGGCGATCCGGGCGGCGATCAGGAAGAACACCAGCAGGAGGAACACCACGTTGATCATCGGCAAGAGCGGCTCGACCCGGATGCGCCGATCATCGGAAAGGTCGAGACGCATCACTCCGCCACCACGATCCGGGCGATCCCGGCCGCCCGCAACCCCGTGACCAGATCGAGCAGCTGTTGCAGCGATATCCCCTCCTCGGCGCGCAGCACCACCGGATCGTCCGGGGCCGTCATCAGCGGGACAAGCGCCGTTGGCAGGTCGGGCACGGCCACAGGCAGACCGTTGAGGCGCACCCCGTCGGGCGAAAGCGCGATCAGCCGCGGCGGGCCCTTCCACGCGTCTCCGCCCTGCCCCGGCGGCGCAACCGGAACCACGGCCTCGACCCCGAACCGGGCGACCAGCATGAAGAACACCATCAGCAGGAACACGACATCGATCATCGGCGTCAGGTTCGGCCGGCGCCGTGCCGGCGATGCCGCGGGATCGATCCTCATTCCGCCGCCCGAAGGCGCTGCGCCCGCGCCGGATCGCGGGTCAGGATCCGGGTGGCCGCATCCTCCATCTCGCGGCGCAGGCGATCGGCCACGGCATCGACCCAGACCACCGCGACCGAGGCCGGGATCGCCACGGCCATGCCGGCGGCCGTGGTCAGGAGCGCCTCCCATATGCCACCTGCCAGGACCGCGGGATCGGCCCGCGCACCCGTCGCCTCAAGGGCGCGGAAGGCCGCGATCATGCCCAGCACCGTGCCGAGCAGACCCAGCAGCGGCGCGATGGTGGCGATCAGTTCCAGCCCGCGCACCCCGCTGCGCGCCTCGGCCAGAAAGTGCCGGCCGATCCTCGCGACCTCCAGTTCCGCGTCCTCGCGGGTGAGCTGGGGGTCGCGCCGTGCCTCCATCGCCGCGCAGGCGAGCCGCGCGCGCCACGACCGCCGCCCCGCCACCTGCGCCGATGCGGCCTCGGTCTGTCCTCTTGCCCACAGATCGACCGCGCGCGCCGTGTGCCTGCCCCCGGACCATGCGCCGCCGACCAGAAGATGCCCGATCTTCCACAGGATCAGCGCGACCATGATCACCGACAGAAGGGCAATCGCCATCAGCGCCGGACCGCCCCTTTCGAAGAGGCCGGTGAAGTCAGCGACAAGGCTCGGATCAACAGGCATGGTCTGGCATGTCCCCGGTCGGCCGGCGGTCGGGGTATAGCAGACCCGTGCGCGCGCCGCACCTGCGCAGTGATGGCCCCGGTGCGCTCAGGCCTCGAGCGCGCGCGGGGTCACGAAATCCACCGCCGACCCCTGACCGAAACCGACATCGCCCCAGGCGTCGCCCTCGAAGGTCGCAACCAGCGTGCCGCCGGTGGGATAGCGGCCAAAGTCCGGGTGGGCGGGGGCGCGCGCGAGGATCAGCCGGGCGAATTCGGCAATGCCGGGATTGTGGCCCAGCATCATGACCACCCGGCCCCTGGCCCGCCGCAAGGCGGACAGCATGGCATCGGGGCCGGCGAGATAGAGTTCGGGCAGTTGACGGAGGGATGCCCGGCCGTCCAGATGCGGTCCGATCCTTTCCCATGTCTCGATCGTGCGCCGTGAATCGGAGCACAACACCTCGTCCGGCAGGTCCCCGCGCGAGGCAAGCCAATGCCCCAGCAGCTCGGCCGACCGACGGCCGCGGGCGTTCAGGGGGCGCTCGTGGTCTTGCAGTCGGGGGTCGTCCCAGCTCGACTTTGCATGGCGGGTGAGGATCAGGCGAAGCGTCATCGGTGGAACTGCCTCATGTGATAGGCCGACTGTTCCGGCATCCTGCCATGGCCGGCAGAGACGGGACAGGCCCTGCGCACCGCGCAGCCGAAGGTCATGCAACCTGCCCCCTCGGGCAGATCGAGCCAGGCATGGCAGGCCGGCACGTCGTAGCCCCCGGCGCCCAGCGCCCCGGCCGGACAGGCGGTCAGGCACGGCCGGTCCGCGCAACTGTCGCAGGGACGCGGCAGGGGCGGCGGCAGGTCGATGTCCCCGCGCAGCGCCAGGGCGCCACGGAACGACACCCAGAGCCCCGCCTCCGCATGCACCAGCAGCCCGACGGGGCTTTGCCAGATTCGGCCGGTGCGCTGCGCCCAGGACTGGAACGGACGCCACGGCGGGCCATCGAAGGGAAAGACCGCCTTGCCGCCCAGATCGCAGGCAAGCCGCCCGATCACCCGGCGCGACCAGCGATCGATCGGGTCGGGGCGGCCGTCGCGCCACTCCGGCTGCGTGGCGAGATGCGGCCAGAAGCCGGCGCCGTCGGGGCCGATCAGCAGAACGGCCGCGATATCGGGGGGGAAGCCATCGTCAGGCAGCGGTCGGAAGCTGCCGAGAACGGTCAGACCCTCGACCGTCAGCCGCGCCGAGATCGCGGCAAGCGTCACCGGACGCGCGGCTTGATTCGCGGCTCGGTCGACCGGATCAGGCTGCCCGCGCCCTGGTCGGTGAAGAGTTCCAGAAGGCAGGCATTCGGGATCCGGCCGTCCAGGATGACGACGGCACGGACGCCTTGTTCCAGCGCCGCCAGCGCGGTCTCGGTCTTGGGAATCATTCCGCCCGCGATCACACCCTCGTCGGTCAGGCGCCGCACATCCTCGGGCGACAGCTGGGTGATCACGTTGCCGTCCCGGTCCTTCACCCCCGCCACATCGGTCAGCAGAAGCAGCCGGTCGGCCTTCAGCGCGCCGGCAATGGCACCGGCCGCCGTGTCGCCGTTGACGTTGAAGGTCTCGTTGTCCTCGACCCCGGTGCCGACCGGGGCCACCACGGGGATGATTCCGGCTGCATAGAGATCGCGCAGCACCTGCACGTTCATTTCCACCGGCCGACCGACAAACCCCAGCGCCGGATCGTCGGCTTCGCACACCATCAGGTCATCGTCCTTGCCCGAGATGCCGACCGCGCGGCCGCCCTGGTCATTGATCGCCTGGACGATGCGCTTGTTGACAAGGCCGGACAGAACCATCTCGACCACCTCGACGGTCTGCTTGTCGGTGACGCGCTTGCCGCGCACGAAGTCGGACTTGACCCCGAGCTTCGCGAGCAGGTCGTTGATCATCGGCCCCCCGCCATGGACCACCACCGGGTTCACCCCGACCTGGCGCATCAGAACGATGTCGCGGGCGAACTCCGCCATCGCATCGTCGTCGCCCATGGCATTCCCGCCGAACTTTATGACGACCACGGCCCCGGCATAGCGTTGCAGATAGGGCAGGGCTTCGGACAGGGTGCGGGCGGTGCCGGCGGGATCGCGCATCATGGCAAGCTGCTTCTTCATCGGGCCTCCGGGGCGGGCGCGGCGCCCTAAGTAGCCGCTTCGCCACGGGCTGCCAAGGCCGCCAGACGGCGCAGAAGGTGCAGCGCCCGCTCCGCGTCGGCCAGCGGCACGAAGGCATGATCGTGATGGAAGGCGGCGATCATGTTGCAGGGTATGCCGGCATCGGCCAGCGCGCCGGCCACCCCCGCGGTCAGCCCGACACCATCGAGCGCCGAATGCACCCGGAGCGTGATGCAGGCCATCACCTGAGCATCATCGAACCCGGCCCGCAGCGCCTCGGAGCGCGGCAGCACCAGCGACACTCCCTCGTCCTCGCGGAAACTCGCCAGCGCGACCGGCAGCAGCGCGGCGGCCTCGGGTGCCGCGGCGGCGCAGAACACCCATTCGCCGGGGCGCAGCCAAGGGTCCATGCCGGCGATCATGGCGCGGCGGTCGCGGACCGGGGTCGTCACGGTGCTTTCCTTTTCCTGAGCGTAAGCGTAGGGTTTGGCCGGCCGAACAGGGGCGGATCATGGCACATCAGAAGACTCTCGTTCTGACCGGCGCAAGCCGCGGCATCGGACACGCAACCGTGAAGCGCTTTTCCGCCGAGGGCTGGCGCGTGCTGACATGCTCGCGCCAGCCGTTCGACCCGCGCTGCCCGTGGCCGGGCGGGGTCGAGAACCACATCGAACTGGATCTCGCCGACCCGAACCGCACCATAGCGGCAATCGAGATCATCAAGGAAAGGATCGGCGGGCGGCTGGACGCGCTGGTGAACAATGCGGGCATCTCGCCGAAGGGCCCGGGCGGGACGCGGCTTGGCACGCTCGACACCGATCTGAGGGTCTGGGGGCAGGTGTTCCACGTCAATTTCTTTGCCTCGGTGGTGCTGGCGCGGGGGCTGAAGGACGAGTTGTCGGCCGCCGGAGGCTGCGTCGTCAACGTCACCTCGATCGCCGGCAGCCGGGTGCACCCCTTTGCGGGGGCGGCCTATGCGACATCGAAGGCCGCGCTCGCGGCGCTGACGCGCGAAATGGCGCACGATTTCGGACCGCTTGGCGTGCGCGTCAACGCAATCGCGCCGGGCGAGGTGGAAACCTCGATCCTGTCGCCCGGCACCGAGAAGATCGTCGAGACGCTGCCCCTGCGCCGTCTCGGCCAGCCGCGCGAGGTGGCAGACGTGATCTGGTTCCTGTGTTCGGAACAGGCAAGCTACATCTCCGGCGCCGAGATCGCGGTCAACGGCGCCCAGCATGTCTGACCCCGTCAGCGCAGGGCTTCGGCCAGAAGCTGGACGATGGTCGCCTCGTTGACATAGCCCGTCACCGGCAGGTTCCGCGCCTGCTGGAATCGGCGGATCGCGGCCCGGGTCTCGCGGTCGAAATTCCCGTCAACAGCGCCGGGTCGATAGCCGCCTGCGGCAAGCCGCTGCTCGATGATGTTGCGCGTGAACCGGTTGAGGTTCAGAGCCGCTTCCTCGGCCTGCGCCTGTTGCAGCGCCGGATCCGGGCGTTCCACCTGGGTAAGCGCAGCGATCCGTTCCTGGGCCTCGCCCGCGAAGGCACCGCGCGGGAAATCGGACAGATAGGCACGGTAGGCGGCGACGGTATTGGCGGCCTCGGCCCGGCCCCATGCCGCACGGTCGCGTTCGGCCGCAGCCTCGCGGGCCGCCGCCTCGAACACTGCCAGCCTTTCGCGGGCGACCTCGGCGAACAGCCCGTCGGGATATCGGCGCAGATAGGCACGCAACCCGGCCTCGTCGCCCGCTGCGCCGGTCTCCTGCCAGAAGGCGCGATCCTGGCGTTCCTGCTGTGCCCGGCGCGCCTCTGCCTCGGCCTCAAGCTCCGCCGCGCGGCGGGCGGCCTGTGCCTCGAGCCGAGTTATCTGGTCAGCGGTCAGGAAGCCGGTCGGGTGGATGTCGTTCTGGCCCTGCCATGCGGCAATGGCGCCGCGGGTCCCGGGCCCGAAGATGCCGTCGATCCCCCGGGTGCCGAAACCAAGAAGCGTCAGGGCGCGCTGGATCTCTCGGCGACGCTCGCGCCCGAGGTTGAGGGCGGCTTCCGCCGCCTCGCCGGCAACGGCCGGATCCGCGCGCAGCCGGTTCAGCGCGGCGCGGGCCTCCGGCGCATTCGCCCCTGCGGGATGCGCACGCAGATAGGCCTCGTAGCCGGCAACCGTATTCGCCGCGACCGCCCGCGCCCAGGCCTCGCGCTCGCGCAGGTCCGGCGGGGACGGCACGACGGCGGCATCGGACAGGGGCAGGAACGGCAGGTGCCGGGGAAGGAAGCCGGTGGCGATCAGGTCCGGCCGGTCGTCCAGTGCCACGGCCGCGACGGTGCCGCGGTCGAGCAACGCCTCGGTGGCGAATTCGCCCAGTGCGACCACCGGACCCTGAACCACGGTGACCCCCTGGGGAATGTCCAGCGGCCCGATGCCCGAGGCAAGACCGGCCCCCACGGCAACCCGGCGCCCGTCGCTGCCCAGAAGGACGACCGCGCCGCCCGGCGCCTCGGCGGCCATGTCCAGCACTGCCGACAGGGCGATGCCCATGCCGCCGACCGTCGCAAGGTCGGGAATGCGCGCGTCGGTGCCCAGGAACCAGGTCCCGGACTGCGACTGAACGAAATGACCCGAAAGCCAGATCACCAGACGTTCGGGCGTCTCGGTCGCAGTCAGGTGGCGAGAGAACAGCGTGCGGATCTCGTTGGCGTTGCGGTCGCGACCCTGGATGACCGCGAATCCCGCATCCTCCAGTGTCGCGACCAGGCCTGCCGTCCGGTCCGCACCGGGCGTGACGGGGGCAAAGCGGTAGGCGCCGTTCGCCAGAACGACGGCGCGGTTCTCGGCAAGCGCCGGAAAGGCGGACAGGATCGCGGCAAGCGAGGCTGAGAGGAGCAGGCGCATCATGTATCCTCCGGTTCGTCGGGCCCGAAGGCAGAACGCGGCGAAGAGCCGTTCTGTTCCCGTCCGGGTCTCAGTCGTAGTTCCGGCGGTCCTCGATCACCTTCCCGTCGTTCGGCAGGCTGCCGGGGGGGACGAGTTCGACCCGGCCGCGCAGCTTCAGCGCAGCCAGGATCGACCCTTCGTAAAGCGCGGGGTTGGCGGCGCGCGTCTCGACCTGCACGGTCATCACATCCATTTCGCCCTCGCGGTCGGCGATCACCCGGGCGCGGCTGACCTCGGGGTGGTGCGCGACGAAATCGGCGACCTGCTCGGGGCGCACGAACATCCCCTTGATCTTCGTGGTCTGGTCGGCGCGGCCCATCCAGCCCCTGATGCGCATGTTGGTCCTGCCGCACGGCGACTGACCCGGCAGGACCGCCGACAGATCGCCGGTGGCAAAGCGGATGAGCGGATAGTCGGGGTTGAGCGCGGTGACGACGACCTCGCCGACCTCTCCATCGGGGACAGGATCCCCGGTGCCGGGGCGCACGATTTCGACGATCACGCCCTCGTCCACCACCATGCCGTCCAGCGCATCGGTCTCGTAGGCGATATTGCCCAGATCGGCGGTGGCATAGCATTGCCGGCAGGTGATGCCGCGATCGGAATAATACTGTCTCAGGCTGGGAAACAGTGCGCCGCCACCCACCACGGCCCGGACGATCCGAAGGTCCTGGCCCATCTCGTCGGCCTTGTCGAGGATGACCTTCAGGAAATCGGGCGTTCCGGCATAGGCCGTGGTGCCGATGTCGGCCGCGGCCCGCACCTGAAGCTCGGTCTGTCCGGTGCCGGCGGGCACCACCGCGGAACCGACGGCGCGAGCGGCATTCTCGAACATCATGCCGGCCGGGACGAGGTGATAGGAAAAGCAGTTCTGCACGATGTCGCCGCGGCCAATGCCGGAGGCGTGCAGGAAGCGGCCGAGGCGCCACCAGTCGTCGGCGGTGCGCCCCGGTTCGTAGATCGGTCCCGGCGACTGGAACACATGATCGAAACCTGCAACCGGCAAGGCCGCGAAGCCACCGAAGGGCGGGGCCGCGGCCTGGGCACCGATCAGAGAGGACTTGCGGATCACCGGCAGCCGCGCAAGCGCGGCGCGGTCGGTGATCCCGGCCGGATCGACACCATCAAGATGCGTCGCCAGGGCAGGTGCGGCCGCGATCGCCCGGGCGATCAGCCCAGGCAGGACGGCCGAGATCGCGGCCTCGCGCGCATCGGTGCTGCGGGTTTCGAGATCGTCGAAATGGGCGCCCATTGCCGCCGCTCCTCCACCGTCCGCGCTCACGCCAGCCACCGCTTCCGCCGCCTGTAGGACCGCACGTCGCGGAACGACTTGCGGCCCTTGTCGGACATGCCGAGGTAGAATTCCTTGACATCCGGGTTCTCGCGCAGGTCGTGCGCCGAGCCTTCCATCACCACCCGGCCGTTTTCCAGGATGTATCCGGTGTGGGCATAGCGCAGCGCGACGTTGGTATTCTGCTCGGCCAGAAGGAACGTCACGCCCTGTTCCTCGTTCAGCCGCTTCACGATGTCGAAGATCTGTTCGACCAGCTGCGGCGCAAGCCCCATCGACGGTTCATCCAGCAGGATCGTCTCGGGTCGGCTCATCAGCGCCCGGCCGATCGCCGTCATCTGCTGCTCGCCGCCCGAGGTGTAGCCGGCCAGCGATCTCCGTCGCTCCTTCAGCCGGGGGAAATAGGAATAGACCATCTCGAGGTCGCGGGCGACCTCGGCGTTGTCGCTGCGCGTATAGGCGCCGGTCAGCAGGTTCTCCTCGACCGTCAGGTGCTCGAAGCAGTGCCGCCCCTCCATCACCTGGATCACCCCCATCTTCACCAGATCGGCCGGATCCTTCGCCGCGATCCTTTCCCCGCGATAGGCAATGCTGCCCTTGGTGATGTCGCCGCGTTCCGACTTGAGCAGCCCGGAGATCGCCTTGAGGGTTGTGGACTTGCCGGCTCCGTTGCCGCCCAGAAGGGCCGTGATCCCGCCCTTCGGCACCGACAGGCTGACCCCCTTCAGAACGAGGATCACGTGATTGTAGATCACCTCGATGTTGTTGACCTGAAGCAGGGTCTCGGTTTCGGTCAGATTGCGGGCGTCGAGCATGGCTGTTCCGTCCGGTTGGGATGGTGCGGGCGCGACCCGACCGGCCGCGCCCGCCGTGGATCGTGGTCAGCTTCCCGAACGCTCCAGGCAGCCGGGGGTGATGTTGTTCTCGGCGGCAAAGGCCATCGAGTCCTCCATCACCAGTTCCATGATCAGCTCGCGGTCGCTCTCGATCCAGTCGCTGATGATGTTCCACTGGCCGGCATTGGCGTCCCAGCGCTGGACCAGCGCCTTGCCCGATCCGCCGTGGTTCTGGCAGCTCACCTCGAATTCGGACGAGAAGTTCGGCAGGCCGAGTTCGGTCAGCCGTTCCTGGGTGATCTTGAGGTTCGCCATCCCGTCGCGCATCATCGCCGGGGTGATGTTGGCCGTGCCGTGGATCTCCTGCGCGGTGCGCGCGGCCTCGGCGGCGAGCATTGCAGCATACATCCCGCGCGAATACAGCACCGTTCCGATCTGATCGCCCGCACCGGAAGCCAGGCCCTTGTCGTAGACGTAGCGCTGCAGTTCCTCGTAGATCGGATAATCGCGCCCGGTGCCGTGCAGGTTGAGCCCGGTATAGCCGTGCGCGCCCGCGCCGGCCGGGATCACGTCCTGCTCAGAGGCCGACCACCAGATCCCGATGAAGTTCTCCATCGGGAAGCGGATGTTGGCGGCTTCCTGCACTGCGGTGGCATTCATCACGCCCCAGCCCCACATCAGCACGTAGTCGGGCCGTTCGCGGCGGATCTGAAGCCACTGGTTGCCCTGTTCCTGCCCGGGGCTGTCCACGGCGATCGTGACCAGCTGGAAGCCGAGCCGTTCCGACAACCGGGTCAGCGTCGGGATCGGCTCGCGTCCATATGCCGAGTTGTGGTAGAGAAGAACGATCTTCTTGCCGTTGATGTCGTTGTTGTTCTGGCTGAGGATCCAGTTGATGGCGACCGAGGCGCCATCCCAATAGTTCGCGGGATAGTTGAACACCCAGTTGAACACCTCGCCGTTCACCGCCGACGTCCGCCCGTAGCCCATCGAATGAATCGGGATCTGATCCTCGGTCGCGCGCGGGATGATCTGATAGGTGATGCCGGTGGACAGGGGCTGAAGCACAAGCGGGTTGTCGCCGCGCAGCGACTGGTAGCATTCCACGCCGCGCTCGGTGTTGTAGGCCGTTTCGCATTCGGCATAGCGGATGCGCACGCCGCCGATGCCGCCGTCGCGTTCGTTCAGAAGCGTGAAATAGTCCGCATAGCCGTCGGCGAAGGGGATACCGCCGGCGGCGAACGGGCCGGTGCGATAGCTCATGTTCGGAAAGAACAGCTCCTGGGCCAGGGTCGGCCCTGCTGCCAGAGCTGCGACCGCGAAGGTCGCGGCCAGACGGGTCATTCTCATCGGTAGTCCTCCCATTGATTGGCGTTTTCGACGTCGGGCGGCCCGCCCCGGTCAGTGCGGGAAGGGCCAGAGGCGCAGCTTTTCCTTGATCGTCCGCCACAGCGCGGCAAGGCCGTGGGGTTCGAGGATAAGGAACACGATGATCAGCGCACCGATGATCATGATTTCCAGATGCGCTGCGAGATCGGTGGGCCAGCCGAACTGGTTCACCAGAAGAAGCTTCAGCAGGACCGGACCGGCGATCAGAAAGGCCGCCCCGAGGAACGAGCCGAGTATGGACCCGAGGCCGCCGATGATGACCATGAACAGCACGAGAAAGGACTTGTTGATCCCGAAGGCCTCGCCGGCCTCGGCGGCGCCCAGGTAGACCGCAAAGAACAGTGCCCCCGCGACCCCGACGAAGAACGACGAGACGGCAAAGGCGCTGAGCTTGGCCATCAGCGGGTTCACCCCGATGATCTCGGCGGCGATGTCCATGTCGCGGATCGCCATCCACTTGCGGCCCAGCGTGCCGCGGGTCAGGTTGCGCGCGAACCAGGCCATGACGATGAGGAAGAAGAGCGAGATCAGATAGACCGACACGGCGCTGGCCCGTGCCCCGGTGACCGGATAGCCGAAGACGGTCCGTTCCGGGGCCGAGATCATGCCGGTGGCCGAATAGTTGTAGAACCAGCCCTGGCGCGTGAACAGCCAGATCAGGAAGAACTGCGCGGCCAGCGTCGCCACGGCCAGGTAGAAGCCCTTGATCTTGAGCGAGGGCAGGCCGAACAGCACACCGACAGCCGCTGTCACCAGCCCGGCCGCGATGATGACGAAGACGATGTTGACGTCAGGGAAGGCCGTCATCAGCTTGTAGCACGCATAGGCGCCGCAGGCCATGAACGCCCCGGTCCCGAGGCTGAGCTGGCCGCAGTAGCCAAGCAGGATGTTGAGCCCCAGCGCCGCAATCGCGTAGATCAGGAACGGCACGACGATCGAGTTCGCCCAGTAGTCGGTGATGATGAAGGGCATCACCAGCACCGCGAAGGCAAGCATCGCGTAATAGGCGATCCGGTCCCCGAGGATCGGGAAGGTCTGGCTGTCTGCGGCGTAGCTTGTCTTGAAGTCGCCGGCCTCGCGGTAGATCATGTCCCTACACCCTCTCGATGATCTTCTCGCCGAACAGCCCCTGCGGCCGGAACAGCAGGAACACCAGCGCCAGCATATACGCGAACCAGTTCTCGGTCGCGCCGCCGATGATGGGCTGCATGTAGAAGTCGAACAGCTTCTCGCCCACCCCGATGATCAAGCCGCCGACGATGGCGCCGGGGATCGAGGTGAAGCCGCCGAGGATCAGCACCGGCAGGGCCTTCAGCGCGATCAGGCTGAGCGAGAACTGCACGCCGGACTTCGAGCCCCACATGATCCCGGCGACAAGGGCGACGATCCCCGCGATCGACCACACCAGCACCCAGATGAACCGCAGCGAGATGCCGACCGAAAGCGCCGCCTGATGATCGTCGGCCACGGCCCGCAGGGCACGCCCCTGCTTTGTATACTGCGCGAAGAACACCAGCACCGTGACCAGAACCGCGGCGATGCCGAGTGCCCACAGATCCAGGGTATCGACGTAGAACCCATAGCCGAACAGGTTGTAGGTCGCCTCGTCCACCATCCGGCTCATGCCCTGGGGGATGCCCACGTCCAGCCGCTTGACCTCGGCCCCCCACATCAGGTCGCCAAGCCCCTCGAGGAAATACGCCAGCCCGATCGTCGCCATGAAGAGGATGATCGGTTCCTGGTTCACCAGATGCTTCAGCACGATGCGCTCGACCAGCCAGGCGAAGGCCACCATGACCAGGATGGTCGCCGGAATGGCCAGCAGTGTCGGCATGTTCCAGCCGAAGTGATGGATGCGGGTGCCGGAGATCGCGTTGATCAGATGGGCGAACGGGATCTGGCCGCTCTGGAACCCGACCAGTGTCAGGGCCGCGAACAGCGCCATGACGCCCTGGGCGAAGTTGAAGATGCCGCTCGCCTTGAAGATCAGCACGAAACCGAGGGCGACCAGGGCATACATGACGCCGACCGTCAGGCCGTTGAGCGTGGCTTCCAGCGCGAAGAGAAGCTGATCAGGCATGCGCGAACTCCGCTTCTTCGATCGCCCGGCAGTGCAGGGGCGGCGTGGACGGGATCGGTCCACGCGGCGGGCGGGACGTGAAACCCGTTGCCGGAATCACCCGGCGGACATAGTCCGAACCACTCGCCGGCGGCCGCGCCCGGCAGGGTCGGCCGTGCAGCGTTTGCCCGGAGGTTGCCACAGCAACGAGCCGACGCTTCGGTACGGGTCGTCCGGCGCGAACATGCGCGCGCTTCGGGAGAAGCTGAACAACATGGTGAGGCCGCCGCCCGCGCTCGAGGTTGACGGCATGTTCGGCCAGAAGACGCGCATGGCAGTGATCGACTTTCAAACCCAGGACTGGCTCGATGCCGACGGGATCGTCGGTCCGATCACGCATGCCGCCCTCGACGGACCGCCCCGCGACCAGAACATCCTGCTGCACCCCGTCCGCCTGATCCCGCAGCCGACCAAGACCACGTGCTGGGCGGCCTCCACGGCGATGATGACCGACTCCGCCGTTGCAGCGGTGAAGGCACGCACCCCCTTCGTCATGTGGAGCGATGCCGACGGCCTCTACAATTCCTCCGGATCCGACCAGGCTGTGGTCACCGGAATACGGTGCGGGCGCTACCAGGGACTGCGTTGCAACGCCCCGATGAGCTATCCGGCCGGGACGCTGCACGCGATGCTCGGGCGTGGGCCGCTGCTGTTCGACATGCTGTGGCGGGCACAGGATTATGCGGCCGGGGCAGGGTCTCCGGGGCACATGGTGGTAATCGCCGGGATCTGCACGGCAAGCGCGTCCGATGATGCGTCGTTCCTCGTCTGCGATCCGTGGCCACCGAACCGCGGCCGGATCTCGGCCGTCGACCATTCCACCGGGATGCGCGAGGTGCCGACCCGCACCTACCGGGCCTTCGAACGGATGTAACCCGGTCCCGACACCCGCTGCCGGCGGGCGGGGTTCGACAACGGCGCGGTCAGTCATGGCTGACCCCCAGATAGGCCTTGATGACATCTTCGTTGTTGCGCACCTCGTCCGGGGTGCCGTCACCGATCTTCTTGCCGTAATCCATCACCACCACCCGGTCGGACAGGTCCATGACGACGCCCATGTCGTGTTCGATCAGCACGGTGGTGGTTCCGAACTCGTCGTTCACGTCCAGGATGAAGCGGCTCATGTCCTCCTTCTCCTCGACGTTCATGCCGGCCATCGGTTCGTCCAGCAGCAGAAGCATCGGTTCGGCCGCCAGCGCCCGCGCGAGTTCCACCCGCTTCTTCAGGCCATAGGGCAGCCGGCCCACGGGCGTCTTGCGGATATGCTGGATCTCGAGGAAGTCGATCACCTTCTCGACCGCTTCGCGGTTCTCTTCCTCCTCCCGCTGCGCCCTGCCCCACCAGATCGCCTGGTCGAGCATCGAGGCGCGCATGTGGTTGATCCGCCCGGTCATGATGTTGTCCAGCACCGACATCCCCTCGAACAGGGCGATGTTCTGGAAGGTCCGGGCGATGCCCTGACGGGCGACCTGGTAGGGTTTCATCGGGCCGCGCTTGCGGCCGCGGAACCACACCTCGCCCTCCTGCGGGATGTAGAAGCCGGAGATGACGTTCAGCATCGACGACTTGCCGGCCCCGTTCGGTCCGATGATGGCGCGGATCTCGCCCTCTCGGATGTCGAAGCTGATGTCGGTGATCGCCTTCACGCCGCCGAACCGCAGCGTGATGTTGCGCATCTCCATCAGCACCCCGCCGATCCGGCGGCCATCGGCGGTTACATAACCTGCTGTTTCGGTCGCGGTTTCGGTCATTCGGTCAGCTTCCCCTTTCCGGCAGCGCGGTTGCGGGCTTGCGGGCGATCCAGGCAATGGCGCCAGCCACCCTGGCGACCGGATCGTAAAGATCGTCGCGGGCAGGCAGGCGGCGGTTGCGCAGCACGAACTGTGCGACCTTCGGCGCAAGGTACCATCCGTACAGCGCCATGCCGAACACAGCCAGCGGCCGGGTCGCCTTGTTTCCCATGCTCAGCATGGCCCGGAACCCCGGCCAGGCGAATTCGGGCCAGACCGCAAGCGGTTCGAGCCCCGCCCCCGACAGCGTGCGGAACACCCCGCCCGGCGTCATGTGGAACAGGCTGGCGTCGTGCCAGGGTTCGAGGAACGACATGGAGCCGACCATCCAGCCGCCGGGTTTGAGAACCCGTTGCGCCTCGGCGGCGGCAAGCTGCGGCGCGCCAAGATGCTCCCAGACCGCCACCGAATAGACGGCATCGAAGACCGCATCCGTGAAGGGCAGCGCGTGGGCGTCGCAAAGGAAGTCCGGCCCGCCGTGCCGCCGAAGCGTCTCCGGCACCCGCGTCAGCGAGATGTCGGTTCCGGTGTAGTCGAGCCCGCGCGCCGAGGCCCAGGACCGCATCTGCCCGCCGCCGCATCCGACCTCGAGCATCCGGCTCCCTTCGGGCAGCGATCTCAGCACCTCGGCATGTGCGCGGTCGAGATGATGGACACCATCCGCCGGCTGACCTGCCGGCGAGGGAAACCGCATGACCCGCCGTGGCGGATCCGTCGCGGCAGCCGGATCATAGTCCACCAGGACCGACCGCGGCCGGCGCGCCAGCACTGCAAGCCGGCCTCCGACCTCATCGAACGCAAGCCCGCAGGCCGCACAGGAAACGGCCCCGTCCAGGGCGGCACGACAGTCCGGGCAGATCAGCGCATGTTTCCGGTAAGGCATATCCGAGCACTCGCTAGACGAGACGCGACCACGGCGCCCCGCGGCGAGTCTATCCCGCGCATGGTGCCGCCGGGCAACCGCCGGCGGAGCCCCGGCGCGCCCGCGGCCAGACGATATGCGTGCGACTGCCACCCCTGCGATCATGCCGCGACCTTCTGTCCTGTCTGGGTTGCAAAGACCTTGGCATCCCGCAGCTGGAGCGTTGCGGAGATATAGCCCTTGCGCCCGTCCTCGTAGGTGACCTCGGTGCGGGTGCTGACGGTGGTCGATCCGTCGTAAAGCGCGGCGATCAGATCGGCATATTTCTCCTCGATGATCCGGCGGCGGACCTTTCTGGTGCGGGTCAGCTCGCCATCGTCGGCATCGAGTTCCTTGTGCAGGACCAGGAAGCGGTGGATCTGGCAGCCCGACAGCATCGGATCCTGCGCGATCGAGGCGTTCACCTCCTCGACATGCTTCTCGATGGTGGCCAGGACCTGCGGATGCCCCGCCAGTTCCTGATAGCTGGCATAGGCGATGTTGTTCCGCTCGGCCCAGTTGCCGACCGCGGTCAGGTCGATGTTGATGAATGCGGTGCAGAAGTCGCGGCCGTTGCCGAACACCACCGCCTCGAGGATGTTGGGGTAGAACTTGAGTTTGTTCTCCACGTATTTCGGCGCAAACAGGCTGCCGTCCGCCATCTTTCCAACGTCCTTGGCGCGGTCGATGATGCGCAGATGTCCGGTCGCCTCCTCGAAGAAGCCGGCATCGCCGGTGGCGACCCAGCCCTCGGGGTCCTTGGTCGAGGCGGTGCTTTCAGGGTTCTTGTAGTATTCGACGAAAGTGCCCGGGCTGCGATAGAGCACTTCGCCCGACTCCGCGATTCGCACCTCGACACCCGGCGACGGCACGCCCACCGTATCCGACCGCACCTCACCGTCGGGCTGTTGGGTGATGAACACGCTGGCCTCGGTCTGACCGTAGAGCTGTTTCAGGTTGATCCCGAGGCTGCGGTAGAATTCGAAGATCTCGGGTCCGATCGCCTCGCCGGCGGTATAGGCAACGCGGATGCGGGTCAGACCCAGCGTGTTCTTCAGCGGGCCGTAGGTGGTGATCCCGCCGATCAGATAGGCGATGCGGTCGAGCAGACCAACGGGCTTGCCGTCGAGGATCTGCGGGCCGACACGGTGTGCAACCGCCATGAACTTCGACCAGAAGAAGCGCGACATCGGGCCGGCGTCCTCCATGCGGATCATGACGCTGGTCAGCATGGTCTCGAAGATCCGGGGCGGCGCGAAGAAATAGGTCGGCCCGATCTCGCGCAGGTCGTTCATCATGGTTGCCGAACTCTCGGGGCAGTTCACGCAGAACCCCGACCACATCGCCTGCCCCATGGAAAAGATGAAGTCTCCGACCCAGGCCATGGGGAGATAGGCCAGGATCTCTTCCTTCTCGGTCAGCTTGTCGAACTCGCAACTGGCGCGGGCCGTCTCGATGATGTTCCGGTTCGACAGCACCACGCCCTTCGGCTTGCCGGTCGTGCCGCTGGTGTAGAGCATCACGCAGGTGTGGTCGTAGGTCAGTTCCGCGATACGCTGGTCCAGCTCGGCATCGACGCGCTGATGCCCGACCCGCCCTTCCTCGGCCACATCGTGCAGCCAGTTCAGATGCGCATGGTCGTATTTGCGCATGCCGCGCTTGTCCTGATACAGGATGTGCTCGATCGCGGGCAGGCGGTCCTGGATTTCCAGAACCTTGTCCACCTGTTCCTGATCGGCGGCAACGACGAAGCGGGCGCCGCAGTGATCCAGCACATAGGCCATCTCCTCGGCGACCGCGTCCTGGTACAGCGGCACGGGGATCGCGCCGCAGGACTGGGCCGCAACCATCGACCAGTAGAGCGCGGGGCGGTTGCGCCCGATGATCGCGACGTGATCGCCGCGGTTGATCCCGAGGATCATCAGGCCGCGCGCGATGTTGCGCACCTCTTCCGCCGCCTGCGCCCAGGTCCAGGTCTGCCAGATCCCGAATTCCTTTTCCCGGTAGGCGGGACGCGCGGCATGAAGCCGTGCGTTGCGGGCCAACAGGGCGGGAACGGATTTCAGGTCGCCCTGGGGCGCTGCGTCGAACATGGTTCCTCCTCCCTCCCGGCCCTCGGGGACCGGAACGGCGAGCGCCCTCGAACGCGCCCTGCCGCGCGTCGATTGGTCGGCTGTGAGTTTTGCCTGACTTTTTCGGAAACCTTACCAATTGTAACACGCCACGGCGGTCTCAATCCGAGGCTTTCCGGGAAGCGCCCGGGGTGCTAGCGGATCGTTCCGGGGAGGAACTGCCATGCGTCAGACCGAGGAGACGCGCGCCAGCCTCATGCGCGCGGGGCTGAACCTGATCCAGCAGGCACTGTCGATCTTCGACAGCGACCTGCGGCTTTCGGTCTGCAACCGGCGCTACCAGGAGATGTTCGACCTGCCCGACCGGCTGGTGACCACCGGCGCCGGGTTCGAGGAGACGATCCGCTATCTGGTCAACCGGGGCGAATACGGCCCGGTCGACGACCCCGACGAGGCGGTGCGGATCCGGGTCGAGGCGGCCCGAGCCTTCGTGCCGCACTACATGGAACGGCCGCGGCCGAACGGACGCTGGGTTTCGGTCGAGGGGGCGCCGCTGCCCCAGGGCGGATGGGTCACGGTCTATACCGACATAACCGAAATCAAGCTGCAGGAGCAGCTTCTGCGCGCCCGGTCGGAAGAGCTGTCGGGCGAGGTGCTGGCGCACGCCGAAAGGCTGGCCGCGGCAAACCGCGAGCTTGCCGCGACCATCGCCGCGCTGGAGGAAGCGCAGCGGGAACTGACCGAGATGGAGGCACGCACCCGGCTCACGACCGAGATGATGCCGGCGCATATTGCCCATGTGGACCGGAGCCTGCGCTATACCTACTCGAACCGGCGGCTGTCGACGGTGCTGCCCGGCAGTCCGTCCGAGATCGTCGGCATGACCGGACGCGAGGCGCTGGGCCAGGCCACCTTCGCCCGGATCCAACCGCATCTGCGGCAGGCGCTGGCCGGCGAGGCCAGCGTGACCGAATTCACCGATGACGAGAGCGGTCGCCGGATCCGCGCTGCCTTCACCCCCGACCAGACCGGGGACGGACCGATCAACGGCGTCTATATCCTGTCCATGGACGTGACCGAGGAAACCCAGGCGCGGGCGGCGCTGGCGCAGGCGTCGAAACGCGAGCTGGCGGCACAGCTGACCTCGGGACTGGCGCATGACTTCGCCAACCTCCTGACCATCATCCTCGGCCTTCAGACCCGCCTGCAGAAGTTCCTGCCCGACGGCGAGGCGGCCGAGCTTGCCGCAGCCACGATCGCCGCCGCGCGTCGGGGCGGGGTGCTGCTGGACCGGATCGCATCGATCTCGGGGCGCCGCGAACTGAAACCCGAGGCTGTGGACCTGTCCGCCTTTCTGGCCCAGCTGCGGCTTCTGGCGCGGGCAGCGTTGCCGGACCGGGTGACGTTGCAGCTCGAGGCCAGGGGGTTCGTCGAACCGATCCTCGTCGATCCCGGCGCGCTTCAGGATGCGCTGGTCAACCTGATCCTGAACGCCCGCGACGCGATCGGAACAGCCAGCGGCACGATCCGCGTCACCGCCCGCCCGATCCGCGACACCTGGCTGGAGATCGCGGTCGCCGACGACGGGCCGGGCTTTACCGCCGACGGGATGGAACGCGCGCTGGACCCGTTCTACACCACCAAGGGCGGCGAGGGGTCGGGGCTGGGCCTCGCTATGGTCTATGACAATGTCAAACTGGCGGGCGGTACGTTGCGGCTCGCCAATTCCGACCACGGCGGCGCGCTGGTCACGCTGCGTCTGCCGCTGCGTACCGTCGGCCGGACCACGGCCGAGCCGCGGCTGGTGCTGCTGGTCGAGGACAGCGACACGATCCGCGAGAACGTCCGCGTCATGCTGCGCGATCTGGGGCACAACGTGATCGAGGCCACGTCCGGCGAGGAGGCATTGGGGCTTCTGGGGGTTCCGGGTGTCGGGCTGGTGCTGTCCGACATCGTCCTGCAGGGAGAGATGACGGGTGCCGCCCTGGCCCGCGCCATCGCCGCCCGGGACGGACCGCCGGTACGTCTGATGACCTCGCTTCCCCGAAACGACCGGCGGCGGGTCGAGGCGGAAGCGCTGGTCCCGGTGCTGGCCAAGCCCTTCGATACCGCGTCGCTTGCCGCCTTCCTGTCGGCCACGGCACCGCCCGACAAGGAAAGGGTCCTGACATGAGCAGTCCCCATGTCGCGATCCTCGACGACGAGCCGGAGATCCGCCGGATGCTGGCCGAAGCTCTGGAAGAGGCCGGTTTTCGCGTTACCGGCTTTTCGAGGGCCACCGAGTTCGAGGCCGCGCTCAACCGGTCGGTGCCCGATGTCTGCCTTGTCGATCTGGGACTGCCGGATCGCGACGGTCTGGCCGTCGTTCATCGTCTTGCCCTGGAATCGGGGGCGGCGATCATCATCATATCCGGTCGTGCGCAGGTGCAGGACCGCGTGACCGGGCTCGAACTTGGGGCGGACGACTACATCATCAAGCCGTTCGAGCCGGCCGAGGTGGTGGCGCGGGTGCGGGCGCGGCTGCGCAAGGGGCGGCAGGAGGCGACCCGCAGCCCGCAGGTGGCGCGGTTCAACGGCTGGCGGGCCGAATTCGACCGATATGTGCTGACGGCGCCGGACGGTACCGAAGTGACCTTCAGCCATGCCGAGGGCGAGGTGCTGCGGCTGTTTCTCGAAAGTCCGAGGCGCCTGATCAGCCGCGCCCAGATGCAGGAATCGCTGGGTGGGGCGGCGGGCGAAAGCTTCGACCGGGCGATGGACGTTCGGATCAGCCGGCTGCGCACCAAGCTGGGCGAGGATCCGAAGAACCCGCGGCTGATCAAGACGATCTACGGCGCCGGCTACATCTTCCTCGGCGACGTGGCCTGGGGCTGATCGACGCTCCTGTTGATCCGGCCGACGCCGTTCCGCGTAACGGTGGGGACCGTTTCGGAGGATACCATGCTTCGCACAGCCATGTTCGGTCTTTGCCTCGCGCTTTGCACCCCCCTCCCTGCCGCTGCTTCCGATGCGACGCGCATCCAGTCGCGCGACGCCTTCGTGTCCCTGGTCAAGGACCGCGCGCTGACCCGCTTCGGCATCACCCTGACCGTCCTGCCCGACGGCGCCATCACCGGCCGCGCCTTTGGGCGGCCCGTTCGGGGCGACTGGAACTGGCGTGGCAGCTATTTCTGCCGCAACCTGTGGTTCGGGGACGAGCCGCTTGGTCCGAACTGTCAGGTCGTCGAACTTCGGGGCAACGCGCTGCGGTTCATCGCTGACGAGGGACGCGGCGATCACGCCGACCTTCGCCTGCGCTGATCACGAGGCGCGGTCCAGCACCCCGACCAGATCGGCTATGCTCAGCCTGACCGGGTTCGACCGCATCGACCGCGAGGCCAGGGCGGCCTCGGCGATTTCGGAATGGATGGCCGGATCGACGCCAATCTGACCGAGGGCCGGAACCCCTGCGGCCCGGCACCAGGCCGCGAACGCCTCGGGAGCTTCTGCCTCGGAACAGTCGAGATGCTCGGCAAGGATCGCGCAGACCGCCACCAGACGGTCGGCAGCCGAGCTTCCCAGCGGCGCGGCAGACCTGTTGGCGGCCAGGACGGGACCGAACAGCGTGGCACAGAGCGGCCCGTGCGCGGCCCCGCTTCGCGCCCCGAGGACACCGGCAAGCCCGTGCACAGCCCCCAGCCCCGCGTTTGCCAGCGCCAGACCGCCGCTGAGGCTCGCCCAGGCCAGATCGTCCCGCGCCGCCGGATCCTCGGTGTGGCTGAGAACCCGACGCGACCGCAGCGCGGCGTCGAGCCCGGGCCGCACGAGCGCATCGCTGAACCTGGTGGCACCGGTGGAGACCCAGGCCTCGGCCAGTTGCACCACCGCATCAAGCCCGGCACCCAGGGTGACCTCGGGCGGCGCGCCGTCGGTCAAAGCCGGATCGACAACCGCGATCCGGGGCAGCATTCGCAGGTCGCGCAGACTGACCTTCCGCCCGGCATCCGGCAGCGCAATCACCGCATTCGGCGTCGCCTCGGCCCCCGATCCCGCAACGGTCGGGACAGCAACGAACGGCAGAGGCTCATCCTCGAGGGGCCGGGCCGGGCCGACAACCTCAAGATGATCCTCGGGTCGGCCCCGCGCCGGGGCCAGAGCAGCGATCGCCTTGGCCAGGTCCAGCGCCGAACCGCCCCCGATGCCCACAATCCACTCGGCCCGCGCCTCCCGCGCCGCGACGATGCCTTCCAGCAGCATCGCCAGTGTCGGCTCCGAGGGGCAGGCAAGCGTCTCGACCGCGCAGCCGGCGTCCCGCAGCCCCGCGAGCATCGGTCCGGCCCGCACCGGCGACGCGCCGTGCACGACCAGTCCCCTGGCGCCCAGCGCGCGAATCTTTCCGGGGGCCGCCGCGGATACGCCACGGCCGAAATCTATCCGCCCGGGTCCGGCAATCGAGAATTCCGTCATAGACTCATCACTGCTTCCACCGCCCGCCGCCAGCGGGCCTGACGATCCTCGCGGTCGGCCGGATCCATCCCGGGTTCGAACCGTCGGTCAAGCTGCCATTGCCGCGCGAATTCCTCGGCGCCCGGACAGATGCCGGCGCGCCACCCGGCAAGCCAGGCCGCGCCCAGCGCCGTCGTCTCGGTGATCCTGGGCCGGTCCACCGGTGCACCCAGGATGTCGGCCAGATACTGCATCGTCCAGTCCGATGCCGCCATGCCGCCGTCGACGCGCAGCACCGCGTCGCCTTGGCGATCCCAGTCATCGCGCATCGCATCCCAGAGGTCGCGGGTCTGGTGCCCGACGCTTTCCAGCGCGGCGCGCGCCAGCTCCGCCGGGCCGCTGTTGCGGGTCAGGCCGAACACTGCGCCACGCGCCTCGGGCCGCCACCAGGGCGCGCCGAGGCCGGTGAAGGCGGGCACAATCAGAACCCGCTGCGCCGGGTCGGCCGTTTCCGCCAGTGCCTGCGTCTCGCCCGCGGCGCGTATCAGGCGCAGGCCATCGCGCAACCACTGGACCACCGCCCCGGCAACGAAGATCGACCCTTCCAGGGCATAGGTCGTCCTGCCGTCCAGCCGATACGCGATGGTGGACAGCAGCCGGTTGCGGCTGGCAACCATCCGCTCCCCTGTGTTCAGAAGCGCGAAGCACCCGGTCCCGTAGGTCGATTTCATCATCCCGGGCCGGAAGCAGGCCTGTCCCATGGTCGCCGCCTGCTGGTCCCCGGCCACACCGAGGATCGGCACCGGCCGGCCGAAGAGATCGGGGCGGGTGGTGCCGAAATCGGAAGCGCAGTCGCGCACCTCGGGCAGAATCGCCCTGGGCACATCGAACAGCGCGCAAAGGTCCGCATCCCAGTCGCCGCGCCGGATGTCGTAAAGCATGGTGCGTGCGGCATTCGTGGCGTCGGTTGCATGGACCGCGCCGCCGGTCAGCCGCCAGATAAGAAAGCTGTCCACGGTGCCCACGGCAAGCTCGCCCCGTTCGGCACGTTCGCGCGCGCCCTCGATGTTGTCGAGCAGCCAGGCGATCTTGGTGGCCGAGAAATAGGGGTCGAGCAGCAGCCCTGTGCGGTCGGCGACCGTCGCCTCGTGCCCCTCGGCGCGCAGGGCGGCACAGCGGTCGGCAGTGCGCCGATCCTGCCAGACGATCGCGCGATGCAGCGGACGGCCGGACGATCGGTCCCACAGGATCGTCGTCTCGCGCTGGTTCGTGATCCCGATCGCAGCGATGTCGGCGCCGGACAGCCCCGCCCGTTCGATGGCCCCGCGGGCGGTCGCCGCGGTCGAGGCCCAGATCTCCTCGGCGTCGTGTTCGACCCGGCCGGGGGCGGGATAGTGCTGGGTCAGCTCTTCCTGCGCCATGGCGCGAAGGTTCAGCCCTTCGTCGAACACCAGCGCGCGGGAGGAGGTGGTACCCTGATCTATTGCAAGCAGATGCGCCATCGCGCCCTGTTCTGTCCCGGTTGTGGGCCGCAGGCTGCACCGGAACCCGGTGCGATGGCAAGCCCCGTGGCGGACCGGCGCCGGCTGTTCGCCCCCGCACCGCACGGGTGCACCGATGCGGCTTGCCGGCGGGCACCGCGGAACCGACATTAGACGCAACGGGCAATCCAGCCCCAGCGAACAGGAGTTGCCATGCCCGCCATTCCCGGCCTTCACCATGTGACCGCGATTGCCCGGTCCGCGCAGGACAACCTCGACTGGTATACCCGCGACCTTGGCCTGCGCCTGGTCAAGCGCACCGTCAACTTCGACGCACCCGACGTCTGGCATCTGTACTACGCCGACCGGACCGGCACGCCGGGCACCGTCCTGACCTTCTTTCCCTTCCCCGACGCCGCCCCCGGCCGCGCCGGGCCGGGCACGGCTGCGGCGCATGGCTGGGCTGTGCCGCCTGCGGCCTTCGACCGATGGCTGGACCACGCTGCATTGACCGGGGCGGAGTTCGACGGACCCGAACACCGCTTCGGCGCGCGGGTCCTGACACTGCACGACCCGGACGGCGCCCCGGTCGAGCTGATCGAGACCCCGGACGCACCGGCCGAGGACCGGCCCGGATTCGGCGGGTTACATTCGGTGACGCTCTGGCAGGACGACCCCGAGCCGACGGCCCGGCTGCTGACCGATCACTTCGGTTACACCCACGCCGGCGAAGAGACGACCGGCACCACAACCCGCTGGCGCCTGACGGCACCGGGCACGGGCCCCGGACGCCACATCGACCTGATCCGCCGCCCGGCTGTGGCCCGTCCGCGCCAGGGCGCCGGCTCGATCCACCACATCGCCTTCCGGGCGCCCGGGATCGAGGATCAGCTTGTCTGGCAGGACCGGCTGCGCAGCGCCGGCTACGACGTGACCGGGGTGAAGGATCGGCAGTATTTCCGCGCGATCTATTTCCGCGAACCGGGCGGCGTGCTGTTCGAGATCGCCACCGATGCCCCGGGATTCGCGGTGGACGAGCCGGTCGAAACCCTTGGCCAGGCGCTGAAGCTGCCGCCGCAGTACGAACCGCGACGCGCGGGCATCGCGGCCCGACTGCCGCCGCTGGACGTTCCGGCATGAAAGAGACCGGCCCGGTGAACGGCACCGCTGCCGCCGGCCTTGTGCTGCTGCACGGGCGCGGCGGATCGCCGGGCGACATGCTGTCGCTGCTCGAGACCGCAGCCTTGCCCGAAGTGGCCGCAGCCGCACCCGAGGCACCGGGCAACAGCTGGTGGCCGACCAGTTTCCTTGCCCCGACCGACGAGATGGAGCGTTTCGTCGTCCGGGGCTGTGCGAGCGTCGAGAAAGCGGTCGCAGCCCTTGTCGCCCGGCGCCTGCCGCGCAACCGGATCTGGATCTGCGGCTTCAGCCAGGGTGCCTGCCTGGCGCTGGAATACTTCGCGCGGTCGGGGGGCGGGTTGGCGGGGGTTCTGGCGTTCTCCGGCGGGCTGGTCGGCACTGCGGATGCGGCCGAGGCGACGGAGCCGGAGCTTTATGGCCACAGGCCGAAGCGGTTCGACTATGCCGGGCGCAGGGCCGGGTCGGATGTGTGGATCTCGGTGCACGAGAGGGACCCGCATATCCCGCTCAGGCGCGCACGGGAAAGTGCGGCCGTGCTGCGCGACCTCGGCGCGGATGTGACGCTGCTGATCCACCCCGGCGGCGGGCATGCGGTAATGCAGTCGGACCTGTCCGCCCTGCGCGCGCGCCTGAACCGCTGATCAGCCAACCGGCCGGACCAGTTGCAGCCGGCCCGCACCAAGCGCCTGTGCCGCCGCCCGCGCGATGTCGGCCGCGGTCAGGCCGGCATCTGCATACATCTCTGCCGGGCTGGCCTGATCGATGAACCGGTCGGGCAGGGTGAGTGTCCGCAGCGCCAGCCCGGCCTGCCGGCCCTGGTCCAGCGCCCCGGCGTTGGCCAGCCAGGTCAGCACATGGGCGCCGAAACCGCCGGAGGCGCCCTGTTCGACAGTCAGCAGCGCGCGGTGGTGACGTGCGAGCTGCATCACCAGCCCGGTATCCAGCGGCTTGGCGAACCGGGCATCGGCAACCGTCACCGATATCCCCTGTGCGGCGAGGATCTCGGCCGCCGCCAGCACCTCGCTCAGATGGGCGCCGAAGGACAGGATCGCCGCATCCGAGCCTTCCCGCACGACGCGGCCGCGCCCGATCTCGAGCGGTTTGCCGGTCTCGGGCAGCTCGACGCCGACGCCATTTCCCCGCGGATAGCGAAACGCGATCGGGCCTTCGTCATGCGCCGCGGCGGTGGCAACCATATGCACAAGCTCGGCCTCGTCGGCGGCCGCCATCACCACGAAGCCGGGCAGGTTCGACAGATAGCCCACGTCGAACGCACCGGCATGGGTCGCGCCGTCCTGGCCGACCAGCCCTGCCCGGTCGATCGCAAAGCGCACCGGCAGGCCCTGCAGCGCAACGTCGTGCACGATCTGGTCGTAGCCGCGCTGAAGGAAGGTCGAGTAGATCGCGCAGAACGGGCGGAGCCCGGCGGCGGCCATGCCGGCGGCGAAGGTGACGCCATGCTGTTCGGCAATACCGACGTCGAAGACCCGCGCAGGGAACCGCCGCGCCATGATGTCCAGGCCGGTGCCCGAAGGCATCGCCGCAGTGACGGCGACGATGGTCGGATCGCGGGCCGCCTCGGCGGTCAGGGCATTGCCGAACACGCTGGTATAGGCGGGCGCGTTGGCCGCCACCTTGTGTTGCGCGCCGGTGGCGGCGCAGAACCGGCCGACGCCGTGATACTTGTCCGCGCTTGCCTCGGCGGGGGCAAAGCCCTTGCCCTTTACCGTCAGCGCATGGATCAGGACCGGGCCGGTCGCCCGCGCCCGCGCGGCCCGCAGGGCAGCCAGAAGCTCGGGCATCGAATGGCCGTCAATCGGGCCGATGTATGTGAAACCCATCTCCTCGAAGATCGTGCCGCCGCCGGGCATGCCGGTGACAAGCTGACGCACACGCCGGGCATGATCGCGCAGCGGCAGGGGCAGCGCGGCCTCGAACCCTGCCGCCATGTCGCGCAGCGCGGCGCCGGGGGCGGTGGACTGGAGCCGCGTCAGATACCGGCTCAGCGCCCCGGTCGGCGGGGCGATCGACATGTCGTTGTCGTTCAGGACGACGAACA
Source organism: Gemmobacter sp. (assembly GCA_046295655.1). Taxonomy (GTDB): domain Bacteria; phylum Pseudomonadota; class Alphaproteobacteria; order Rhodobacterales; family Rhodobacteraceae; genus JBKBMT01. Next base: position 26,223 of record JBKBMT010000006.1, read on the forward strand.
GCCGCCGGCCCAGGTCGCCGGCGTGGTTCAGCGCCTCCCAGGCCATGCCGGCGGTCATCGCCCCGTCGCCGATCACCGCGATCGCGTCGCCGGTCGGCTGGCCCATGTCGCGCCCGATGGTGAACCCCAGGGCGGCGCTGATCGAGGTCGAGGAATGGGCGGCCCCGAACGGATCGAACCGGCTTTCCGACCGCTTGGTGAACCCCGAAGGGCCGTCCTTCATCCGCAGCCGGCGCATCGCCGCCCGCCGTCCGGTCAGGATCTTGTGCGGATAGCACTGGTGCCCAACATCCCAGACAAGCTTGTCGTTCGGCGTGTTGAACACCGCATGGATGGCCACGGTCAGTTCCACGACTCCGAGGCTCGACCCCAGATGCCCGCCCGTCTCGCTGACGATGTCGATCAGCTCTGCCCGCAGTTCGTCGGCGAGGGTGGCAAGCGCCGCATCGTCCAGCGCCCGCAGGTCCGCCGGGCCGGCGACACGGTCGAGGGTCGGGGTATCGGGACGGGTCATCGTGGCCTCCGCGAAGAAAAAGGGTGCCGTGCGGGGTCTCCACACGGCACCAGGTTCCTGTTGCCAGCAGGAAAGGGAACCGGGCTGTGGTTGCGCCCCGGGTCCGGACCGGCCGTGTGGTCCGAACGGATGGCGGGGCGGGCGGCTGGTTCCGCCCGTCCCCGATGTCTCAGCCGACGTGGCGATAGGGCTGGTCGAGCGCGCCTTGCGGCATTGGCGGCGGCGCCTGCTTGCTTTCCGGCGGCAGGATCAGGCCGAACAGCCAGATCAGCCAGATCAGGATCATCACGCCGAAGAATGCCACTGCGGCACCCATTGCCCCGCGCAGCATCTGCATCATCACCCAGCCGCGCAGCATCGCGGTTCGGCTGGATTCTCCGATGTAGTCGGGTCTGTCGGACATCGTTCCTCTCCCCTCAGCGCGGCGCGTAGCCGTGGTCCTGGGCCCACACGAACCAGTTGTCCACCACCGTGCCGGTCAGCAGGATACCGATGCCGCCGGTCAGCGTGGTCAGGACTGCGAACCACCAGGCCCAGCGATGGATCCCTTCCATCGTGGCGTTGAAGCCCATGGTCCAGCGCCAGAAAAGCGCCGCCCGCTCGCTGGCCGTGCCGCGGTCGGCGATCTGTTCGAGTTCCCGGTCCCCGCCGAAGCGGCTGACCGCCAGGATCGTCGCCCCGTGCATGGCGAACAGCAGCGCCGAGCCGTAGAGGAAGGCAATGCTCAGCGCGTGGAACGGATTGTAGAACAGGTTGCCGTAGGTCAGGCTGAACAGGTTGGTCCAGTCGAGATGGGTGAAGATCCCGTAGGGTACCGCCTCGGACCAGGACCCCATCAGCACCGGCCGGATCAGGCCGAGCACGAGAAACAGCCAGATCGCGCTGGCGAAGGCCCAGGCAACGTGCTTGCCCATGCCCAGCGCCTCGGCCCGCAGATAGGTGCGCACCCACCAGGTGCAGACCGAGATCAGCAGGAAGAACGAGGCGATCAGGAAATAGCCGCCTTGCGCCAGCGGCGGGAAGCGCAGGCCCCATTCCGGCCCAGGCGGGTCGAGCGACAGCCAGAACAGGTCGCGCAGGAAAACGGCCGGGTTGAAGCCCGCCTGCCACCAGAACCAGGCGCCCACCATGAAGAACCAGATCGCCCCCGTAGCCAGCGAGATGGTGCCGAAGAAGCCGAGATAGACCGGCCCCAGCTGCGCGTTGCCGAACCAGCCGAGCAGGCGCGAGAAGCCGGCCGTGCGGGTGCGGTTCGACAGGTCCACGGCCTCGACCATCCCCATCTCGGGGGCGGCCCTCACCTGAACCTGGGTGAAGATGTTCTGATACTCAGCCATTGACGCCTCCCGGAATGTCGCGCCACCACGGCAGTTCAAGCCACCAGTCCCACCAGACCACCCACTGGTCGAACCAGATGGTGCCCGAGATCACGATGCAGACCGCCGACCAGAAGCCCGCGTTCAGCGCCAGCAGCAGGCCCAGCCGGTGGATGCCGAGGGTGCCGACCGAATAGCCGATCAGGTCGCGGAAGTAGGTGTCCTCGTGATCGGGGGTGCGCATCTCCTTGCCCTTCTCCGGATTGGCGGCCGACAGGATCAGCGATCCGTGCAGCGCCAGCGCGAGACAGGTCGTGAAGAAGAAGCTCACCGCGATCATGTGCGCGGGGTTGTAGTGGAAGTTGCCGTAGGTGTAGCCGGTGTTCGAGACCCAATCGAGATGGGTCCAGATGCCATAGGGAAAGGCATAGCCCCAGGCGCCCATCAGCACCGGCCGGATGACCACCAGCGTGGTATAGGCGAAGATCGCCACACCGAAGGCGAAGGGGACGTGAAAGCCGATCCCCAGCTTGCGGCAGATCTCGACCTCGCGCAGCGCCCAGCTGATGAAGGCGCCATGGGCACAGATGGTGATGATCTGCCACAGCCCGCCCTCGCGCAGCGGCGCGGCCGACAGGCCGTATTCGATGGGGGGCGGGTTGATCGAGATCAGCCAGGGGTTCCAGGTGCCCTGAAGCACCGCACCCCACAGGATCAGCAGCGTGCCCAGCGCCGCGAAGAAGAAGGTCGTGACGCCGAAGAAGCCGACATAGAAGGGACCGACCCAGAAATCGAACAGGTTGCCCCCGACAAGCGTGCCGCCCGGCACGCGGTATTTTCGTTCGAAGCTGAGCAGTGCCATGCTTCTGTCTCCGCTTGCCCGGGCAGCAGGGCGCGCGCGCCGCGCGGCGGGCTGTCCGGTGGGTTGGGATCGTCGCGGGCGACCGGGGCCGCCCGCGACAGGCGTTTGCGCCCGGCTTACGGCCCTACGCGGTTGTATTTCTCAGCCGCGATGTTGAACCAGTTGTAGCTCGGGGTGCTGAGCAGGACGAGGTGGATCATCGCCGCCAGCAGGAAGAGGAAGACCCCCTGCGCCACGAACACGCGACGCGGATCGAAGATCAGCCAGATCTTGTAGAACTTGCTCATGCTTCAATCTCCCTCAGAACCACGGGCGCCAGATGTACACCGCCAGATGAGCGACGATAGCCACGGCCGTGAACAGCCAGAGCCCGCTCATGTAGACGGAGTGCAGTTCCTGCGCCTGCTCGTCGGTTAGACCTGTGAACGACAGGTCCGATCTATCAGCCATGCTATCCTCCGGATGTCAGACTGACGCCGCATGCCCTGCGGCCGGGTCGTGCCCTCGGGGTTGCCCCCTCGGGGTCTTGCCCGCCGGCGTCGCCGCCGCCGGGACAACCGTCCTTGCGGTCAGGCAAGGAAGATCTTGGGCGTGATCGCCCGCGCATCGGCCAGCGCCCGGCCCAGCGGCCCGAGCCGGGGCAGACGGCCGCGACGTATCAGCTCGAAACTCCAGCTCAGCACGCCGACCGGCAGGGCGAGCAGGAAGATGAGGGCGAAGTAGATCGCGTATTCCGCCCGGGTTCCCCGATGCGGCCGCGCCCGATGAACCCCGACATGCGGGTTGACGCTGTGGTCGGTCATGCCAGTCCTCCTTGCCGTGTGTCGTCCGCCCGCAGGGCCGCGACGGTTTCCCTGACGACCCGTTCCGCCCCGGCATCGAGCGCGGCCTTCTCGGCCGCGTCGCGCAGCGCCTTTGCGGCGCTGATCCGGGTCAGGACAGGATGTTCCGCAACGATGCGGTCAAGCTCGGCCTGGGCATCGGCATCCCAGGGAAAGTCGCGGCGCAGAACTGCCGGCGTCGCCGCCGCACTGTCCATCTCGGCGCCAAGCGGCAGGATGTGGAACAGCGCGTCGAACAGACCGTTGCAGACATCCTGCAGAAGCGCCACCGCACCGGCATAGCCCATCGCCGGCGTGCCCGTGGTGCGCCGGATCGCGGCGCCAGGGAAGGATGCGGGGATGAAGCAGGGCTGCGGCCCGTGACCGCCCTTCAGCTCGGCCAGATAGATCCTTTCGTTGATCGAACCGAACACCACCAGCGGGCGGTGCTGGCGGATCAGGGCGCGCACCCTTTCGTTGTCTGTCTTGGCACCGGCCACCCGCGCGACGGCAAAGGCGCAGGGCAGGCCGAGGTCGGTTTCGAGGTAGTGACGGATGCCGCGGGCATAGGTCTCGTTCGCGACCACGGCGAAGGATGCGGTCGCAAAGAAATCCTGTGTCACCGAACGCCACAGGTCCCACAACGGCTTCAGCGTGGAGTGCTTTTCCCGCTCGATGAAGGGCTCGGGATCGAGGGCGAGGATCTCGCCCAGCTTGCGCAGGAAGCGGGTGGTCGACTCCATCCCGATCGGCGCCTGAAGATAGGGCTTGCCCAGAACCTCGGCGAGGCCGCGACCGAACTCGCGATACATGACGACGTTCGCATCGGCGTTCACGAGGTTGCGCATTTCGGCCAGGTGGCTGCCCAGCGGCATGACCATGTTGACCTCGGCGCCGATCCCCTCGACCAGCCGGCGGATCTCGTGCAGGTCCGAGACCATGTTGAACGTGCCGTACATCGGGCCGAGGATATTGACCCGCGGCCTCGATCCGGGCTCGCGTGGCCTTTCGGGCGGCATCCGGCCCTTGGTCATGCCGAATTCGGTGAAGATCCAGGTCATCGCACGGTCGGCGGCCTGCCACTGGTCCTCGTCGATGGTGCGCGGCAGGAAGCGCTGGATGTTGGTGCCCTGCGGCGTGACCCCGCCGCCGATCATCTCGGCGATGGACCCCGTGACCACCACCGCCGGCAGCGCGGGGTCGAGCGTGGCCCAGGCGCGCTTCATCGCGCCCTCGGTCCCGTCGCGACCCAGTTCCTCTTCGCCCAGACCCGTCACGACAATGGGCAGCTCGTGCGGTGGCAGCGCGTCGGTGTAATGCAGCACGCTCGTCACCGGCAGGTTCTCGCAGCCGACCGGTCCGTCGATCACGACCTGAAGGCCCTTGACGGCGCAGAAGGCATAGACCGCGCCCCAGTAGCCGCCTGCCCGGTCATGGTCCTGCACCAGCATCAGATCATCTCCTCGGCCCTGGCCGCGCGAGCGGCCTTGTCGAGCTTCTTCTGGTGCGCGGCGCGGAAATCGGGGCGCAGGTTGGGCGCGCCTTCCCAGATGCCGGCCGTGTCACCCGTGCCGGCGCCTTCGAAGAACGACCGCATTGCCTCCATCCGCGTCTTTCCGGCGATGGCCGCGTTGACCACCTGGCCGAGGCTGCCGGCGCCGGCCGGCCCCATCAGCGGCCGGGCAGAGATCAGGTTGGTGAAGTAGAGCGCGGGAATGCCCGCCTCCTTGGCCTTCTGCACGACGGGCGTCGTCCCGATCGCCAGATCCGGCCGGGCCGCCGCCACCGCCGCCAGATCGTCCTCGAGGCTGGCGCGATAGCGCACCTCGACGCCGCGCGATGCCAGCCAGTCGCGGTCGGCCTCGGACCAGCGGCTGCGCGCGCAGGCGGTGCCGACATAGGGAACGTCGGCGCCGCTCTCGACCAGCAGCCGTGCGACCAGCAGTTCCGACCCCTCGTAGCCCGAAACCGTGATGCGTCCCCGCACCGGCACCTCGGCGATCGCTGCACGGATCGCGGGCAGGAAGGCGTTCTGCGCCGCCGCAACACGGGCGGCCGGCAGGCCGAAGGCATCGCCGACCCCCGCAAGCCATGCCGCGGTTCCATCGTGGCCCACCGGGGCAGAGCCGATGACGGGCCGGCCCGCGGCCTCGAACTCGCGCACGGCGGCGGCATAGAACGGATGGATGGCGGCGACCGCGCCGCAGTCGAGTGCGGCATACATCTCGCGCCACTCCCGCGCGGGAACGACCGGTCCGGCGGCAAGCCCGAGCGGCGCCAGAAGCGCGCCCAGCATCACCGGATCGGCCGGGAACATCTCGCCCAGGAAGGTGACGGTCGGTCGATCCGAGCGGCCGCCGACCGGCGCGGGCACCGGGCCGGCCATGATCTCGGCGCGGGCATAGGCCAGCATCGCGCCGGCCAGGACGTCCTTGGCTTCGGCATGGGTCGGCACACCGAACCCCGGCACGTCGATGCCGATGATCCGCACGCCGTTGATCTCGGACGGCAGCAGCCGCAGCGGCACGCCGCTTGCGGTCGGCACGCAGAGATTCGTCACCACGATCGCATCGTGGCGGTCGGGATCGGCAAGGTCGTGGACGGCGGCGCGAATGTCCTCGAACAGCTTTCCGGTCACCAGCGTTTCGGAATTGAACGGAACGTAGCCGACGCTTCGCCGCGCCCCGTAGAAGTGGCTGACGAAGGTCAGGCCGTAGACACAGCAGGCGGACCCGGACAGCACCGTTGCCACCCGACGCATCCTCAGGCCGACGCGCAGGCTGCCGAAGGCGGGACACATGCTTTGCGGCTTGTCGTGGGGGCCTTGCGGGTAATCGGCAGCGTAACGGCCCAGCATACCCGACGGCCCCGCATCGCGGGCCGCGGCCTCCATATGGGCCGCGCCGGCGTGGCAGCCGATGGCACCACCGTTTCCCTGTGCATCCTGCCGCGCACCCGCGGGTGCGGTCTCTACCTCCGCCGCATGGGCGGCGTCATATCTCTGCTCGCCGCTCATGCTGCCGTCCGGGCGGGGTGGGGCTGACGGGCAGCCTGTTCGGCAAGCCAGCGTTCCAGCCGGGCGAGGTGATCGAGGTCAAACATCGTCATAGACCACTTCAAGCGATGGTCGCGGCGCGGCGTTCTTGCCCCGCATGTCGGTGTCGGTCGCCGGTTCCAGCACGAAGCCCGCACCGGTCGTCTCGGCGCTGAACAAGGCCAGAAGCTCGTCCTGCGTCAGCGGCTTGGGGCGCAGCGGCGGTGCCTCGGCAACATTGCCGGCGAGTTCCTGGAACAGTGCGCCCCATTGCGTCGCATGGCTGCCGACGATCTGATAGTTTGCCGACTTCCGCCGCAGGTCGTCGTCCGCGGGGATCGAGGCGAGGATCGGGATCTTCACCGCCCGGGCAAATGCCGCCGCCTCGCCGGTGCCGTCGTCCTTGTTGATGACGATGCCGGCGACGCCCACATTCCCGCCCAGCTTGCGGAAGTATTCCACCGCCGAGCAGACGTTGTTGGCGACATAGAGGCTTTGCAGGTCGTTCGAGCCGACGATGATGACCTTCTGAGCCATGTCCCGCGCGATCGGCAGACCGAAGCCGCCGCAGACCACGTCGCCGAGGAAATCCAGCAGCACATAGTCGAAGTCCCAGTCGTGGAACCCCAGCTTCTCGAGAAGCTCGAAACCGTGGATGATGCCCCGGCCGCCGCAGCCGCGCCCGACCTCGGGCCCGCCCAGCTCCATCGCGAAGACCCCACCGCGCTTGAAGCAGACATCGCCGATCCTGACCTCCTCGCCCGCAAGCTTCTTGCGGGTCGAGGTCTCGATGATCGTCGGGCAGGCCTTGCCGCCGAACAGCAGGCTCGTGGTGTCCGATTTCGGGTCGCAGCCGATCAGCAGCACCCGCTTGCCCATCTCGGCCATCATGTGGCTGAGGTTCGCCAGCGTGAAGGACTTGCCGATTCCGCCCTTGCCGTAGATCGCAATGATCTGCGTCTTTTTCGAGGGTGGGCTATCGGGCACCTCCAGCGTTGGTTCCTCGGCAGCTTCGGCACGCAGCCGATCGTCGAAATCCCTGAGGTTCGGCACGTCGAGCGTCATGCGATGCCCTCCCATTCAAGGATCATCTTCAGGCAGGCCAGGTCGGTGAAGGCCGTGTCATAGGCTGCCGCTGCGTCGGTGGCGGGGCGGCGATGGGTCACCAGGCCGTCGAGCGACAGGGTGCCGGATTCGATCAGGGCGCGGGTCGCGACAAGATCCTCGGGCGTCCATTCTGCCGCAACGCGCAGCCGCGCCTCCTTCATGAAGGCAGGCGGGAAGGCGAAGCTGACCGGAGCGGTATAGAACCCCGCCAGCACGATCTCCCCGCCGCGGACGATGCGGCCGATCAGGGCGTTGAGGATGTCGGAGGCGCCCGAGGCGTCGTAGATCGCGCGATAGTCGCGGCGCGGATCATCCTCTGGGACGATCACCGGATATCCGGTCGCGCCGCTGCGCCGGCCGGGGTCGATTTCCCAGACCGTGGGCGGCGGCGCCCCGGCGGCAAGCGTCAGCCGCGCCAGCAGCCGTCCGAGGACACCGTGCCCGACGATCAGCTCCGGCAAGGCCACGCCGAAGCCGGACAGCGCATGGCGCGCCGTGGCGGCCAGGGCCAGCAGCGCCCCGGTTTCGCCCATCGCCGGATCGAGCCGGGTGACGCGGGTCGCGGGCGTGACCACATGACCCGACGCCCCGCCGAACAATCCGCGCACCGGACCAGCCCGGGTCGGGGCGAAGCAGTTGGCACCGGGAACGAATACCCGCTCGCCGGCGCGAAAGCCGCTGTCCGGCCCCGCCTCGACCACCTCGCCTGCGGCCTCGTATCCGGGGACCAGAGGATATCCCATGCCGGGGAACGGCGGCATCGTGCCGGCCCAGAACAGCTTCTCGGTGCCGGTGGAAATGCCCGAGTGGCTGATCCTGACGACCAGATCGGCAGGCCCGGGATCGGTCAGCGCCACACTGCCGAGGGCCAGTTCCATCGGTCCCGACAGGATGACAGCAGCGGTTTCCACCTTTTCCCCCCTGTGCCGTCGCGCAGAGTCGCGCAGGACGTGGCGTTCTGTAACTCTAGGCTTACAATTATATCTGTCAATCAAAATGGACATTGCGCTGTCATGCCGGTCTGACAGCGAGGAGCACACAGGTGACGAAGCTGCGTGTCCGAGGCCCGACCCGGATGCCGGAAAAGCCAGCACGGACCGCCAGTTCCGCGATTTCCGCGGCCGAGCGGGTCCGGCCGGTGTTCATGGCCGCGGTGTAGAGCGCAAAATAGAGATCGGCCGCCCGGTCGGGCCGCGCGCCGCCCGACATGGGTTCGGACACGATCAGCCGCCCGCCCGGCGGCAGCGCGGCCCGGCATCTGGCCAGCAGCGCCGCAACGGTCCGGTCGTCATGATCGTAGAGCACGCGCACGAGGCTGATGGCGTCCGCACCCTCGGGCAGCGGCCCATCGCGGAAGCTGCCGGCAACGATCTGTGCCCGGGGACCCAGCTGCCCGAGCCTTGACTGCGCCACGACCGCGGGAAGGTCGAAGAGCGTGACCTGAAGCGCCGGGTAACGTGCGGCGGCGGCGGCCAGGAACAGCCCGGTGCCGCCGCCCACGTCCATCAGCCGGCGGACCCCGCCCAGATCGACGCGTGCCAGGGTCTCTTCGGCGACGAGCGACTGGGTATCGGCCATGAGCCGGGAATAGACCGCCGCCTGCCGGGGGTCTGCGGCGGCACCGGGCCCGAGGACGTAGGGCCAGAACCGTGCAAGTTCCGGTTCGGTCCGGCCGCGCAGAAAGGCGACCGGGTCCGCCAGGTCGCCATAGAGCACCCGCTGATGGCGCACCATGCCTTCCAGCCCCGGCACCCCCAGGAAGACGGCGCCGCGCCGCGCGAGGGCGAAACGACCGTCGCGACGGCGCTTCAGAAGGCCCATCGCGGCACCCGCCTGCAACAGCAGACGCATCCGGTCCTCCGACACCTCGGCAAGCGCGGCCAGCGCCTCGGGCGTGCACGGCGCCTCCGCAAGCCGGTGAAGGATGCGCAACTCGACCAGCGCCAGCAGCATCTGGCTGGCGACGAAGCCCTGCATGAGATCGAAGATCGCCATGCCCTCGGCACGGGCAATCCTGTGCAGGACGGGCAGCCGCGCCGCAAGCCCGTGGAACCGGCGGGACGCGGCAAGCCGGTTGATCCAGCCCCGGGGCACCGTCGCCCCGTCCATCGGCGTCAGACCTGCGCGCGCATCGGCGCGACAGGCGTCATGCGTTCGGCCGTCACCCGGACCATGGCGGCAAGCCCCGCCTCGCCCGGGCAGGAGGGGATCGAGGCGATGGCCCCGGCAAGAATGTCGTCCAGACGGCGGATCGCGCCCTGGACCCCGAGTTCCGCAACGGCGCTGGGGCGGGCGTGGACGGCATCCTGGCCCACCGGTTTGCCAAGGGTGGCGGCATCGTAAAGCGCATCGCGCAGGTCATCGGCCACCTGGAACGCTTCGCCGATGCGCGCGCCAAGTTCCTCCCAAGGCTCGGGATCCTGGCCGGCGGCCAGCGCGCCCATCTGGGTTGCGGCGATGAACAGCGCGCCGGTCTTGGCCTGATGGTAGGCCGAAAGATCCACCCGTGCCTCGCTTTCCCAACCCTGCCCGGCGCATATTCCGCCCGGCATGCCGGTCCGCGCGGCAAGGATCCGCATCAGGCCAAGCGCCCGGTCCGGCGCGGCGACGCCCGCCCTGACCAGACAGTCGAAGGCGAGGACGATCAGGCTGTCCCCGGTCAGGACGGCCAGCGATTCGGAGAAGGCCCGGTGCACGGTCGGCTTGCCGCGGCGGATGTCGGCATCGTCGAAACAGGGAAGGTCATCGTGCACGAGGCTCGCGCAATGCATCAGCTCAAGCGCCGCCGCCGCCGCGTCGGCCAGCGCCGGGCAATCGTCGCCGCAGGCCACAGCGACATGCATCAGGATCGTCGGCCGGATCCGCGCGCCCCCCGGGGTAACCGCATAGTTGAGCGCCGTGGCAAGCCTCGGCGGCGCCGCGCCCGCCTGCGCACCGGAAATCGCGGCGGAAATCGCGGTCTCGATCCGGGCGGCAATCGTCATGGCGGTCTCCGCTTATGTAATCCAAACCTGACAGTCTGGTGTAAATCATACTGGACAGTTGCGTGCGCGGAGTCAACAATCCACCGCATGGATCGACCGGGTGATGCACGGATCGTCGTGATCGGCGCCGGGATGGGCGGGCTTTCCGCCGCGGTGGCGCTGGCTTCGGCTGGGCTTTGCGTGACGCTGGTCGAGGCGGGGCCGGGCCCCGGCGGCAAGATGCGCACCCTGCCTTCGCCCGCCGGCCCGGTGGATGCCGGGCCGACCGTCCTGACCATGAAACCGGTGTTCGAGGCGCTTTTCGACCTTGCGGGGGCCCGGATCGAGGAGCATCTGCGCCTGATCCCCCAGCCCGTTCTGGCCCGGCATTGGTGGGCCGACGGATCGACGCTGGACCTTCACGCCGATCCCCGCGCCACGGTCGAGGCCATCGCGGCCTTTGCCGGGCTGCGCGAGGCGGCGGCCTTCCGGCGCTTCCACGCAAGTTCGGCCGCAGCCTTCGCGGCCTTCGCGCAGACGGTCATCCATGCGGCCCGGCCGCGGCCCGGCCGGATCGCCCTGGCCGCACTGCAACGGCCGGCTGCCTGGCCGCTGCTGCTGCCGGGTCTGAGCCTTGCGCGGGCGCTCTCGCTCGGCTTCGCCGATCCCCGGCTGCGCCAGCTGTTCGGGCGCTATGCGACCTATGTCGGCGGCTCTCCCTTCGCGGCGCCGGCGGTGCTGGCGCTGATCTGGCAGGCCGAGGCGCAGGGGGTCTGGGCGGTGGAGGGCGGCATGAACCGGCTTGCCCGGGCACTGACGGCGCTGGCGGCGCAGCGGGACGTGGGGATGATCTGGAACAGCACCGTGGTGCGGATCGTGCGCCAGGGGGGGCGGGTCGCGGGTGTCGTGCTGGCGGACGGTCGCCGACTGCCGGCCTCGCAGGTGGTGTTCAACGGCGACCCGGCAGCGCTCCGGCGGGGGCTGCTGGGCGATGCGCCGCGCGGCATCCTGCCCGCGCGCGCGACCGATCCCCGCAGTCTGTCGGCACGGGTCCTGACCTTTGCAGCCGAGGCCCGCGGCCTGCCGCTGATCCACCACAACCTGCTGTTCGCGGACGATGCACGCGCCGAGTTCTCGGCGCTGTCCTGCGGCATGCCACCGCGGGACGCCACGCTCTATCTCTGCGCTCAGGACCGGGCCGGCGGCGCCCGGACGGGCCCGGAGCGGTTCCAGATCATCCTCAACGCCCCGCCGGGCGTCGCGGAGAACCCTGAGGAGGACGAAAGATGCCACCGCCAGATCGTTCAGCGGCTGGACCGTTTCGGGCTTCGGCTGACGCCGGTGCCCGGGCCGGACGCGATGACCGCACCATCGGATTTCGCGCGGCTGTTTCCGGGCTCCGGGGGGGCGATCTATGGCCGCAGCCCCGAAAGCCTGTTGGCGACCTTCCTCCGGCCGACGGCACGGACGGCGCTGCCGGGGCTGTATCTGGCCGGTGGAGGGGTGCATCCGGGAGCGGGGGTGCCGATGGCCACCCTTTCGGGCATGAGGGCAGCCGAAGCGATCCTCGACGACCTTGCTTTGCGGTCGAGGTCGGGCCGGACGGCTATGCCTGGTGGTATGTCGACGGGATCTCGGACGACGGGCGCCGCGCCATCTCGGTGATCGGCTTCATCGGCTCGGTGTTCTCGCCCTGGTATCGCTGGTCGGGCCGGCGCGAGCCGCAGAACCATTGCTGCATCAACGTGGCGACCTACGGCCCGGGCGGACGCTTCACCATGACCGACCGCGGCCGGGCGGCGCTGCGGCAGTCCGACGACACGCTTCAGGTCGGTCCGAGCCGGATGCACTGGACGGGTCAGGAACTGGTGATCGAGGTGGACGAGGTGTCGGCGCCGCCGCTCGTGTCCCGGGTTCGGGGACGGATCGTGCTGACTGCCGCGGCGCTGACCGGGCTCGATCTGGCCCTGCACCCGCGCCACCGCTGGAGACCCTTCGCTCCGGTCGCCCGGATCACGGTCGATCTGACCCAGGGGCACCGGTGGGAGGGGCACGGCTACTTCGACGCGAATTTCGGCACCGCGGCGCTGGAGGAGGATTTCCGGTTCTGGACCTGGGGCCGGTTTCCGCATCGGGACGGGGCGATCTGCTTCTACGACGCGACGCGGTCGGACGGGTCCGAACTTGTCGCGGCGGTCCGGTTCGGCGCCGACGGCTCGGCAGAAACGGTGGAGCCGCCGCCGAAGGCCCGGTTCGCGCGCAGCCTGTGGGGCGTGCGTCGCGAGACGCGCGCCGATCCGGGGCATCGGCCTCGACAGACGATGGCGATGCTGGATGCACCGTTCTACTGCCGCTCGGTGGTCGAGACCCGGATCGACGGCGAGACGACGCGGGGCGTGCACGAGGCGCTGGACCTGCGCCGCTTCGCCTCGCGGTGGCTGAAGCCGATGCTGGCCCTGCGGGTTCCGCGTAGGGCGGGCTGGCGCCATCCGCCGGCTTAGCGCCATCAGGCCCGCGCGGGTTCGCCGGGGTTCATCCGCCAGACGGCATGGTTCAGGGCGGAAGCGATCGTGACCCAGACGAGATAGGGCAGCATGAGGATACCCGCCAGCGCGTCGAGCCGCCAGAAGGCGACCAGGGTCGCCGCGACCGCCAGCCACAGGAGCAGGACGACGACCATCCCCGCGCCCATCCGCCGCAGACCGAAGAACACCGGCGTCCAGAGCGTGTTGAACGCGATCTGCGCGGCCCAGAAGGCCAGCGCCTGACCCGATCCAGGCAACAGGGCGACCCGCATCGCAGCCCAGGACATGAGCAGATAGAGCGTGGTCCAGACCACCGGGAAGACCCAGTCGGGCGGCGTCCAGGACGGCTTGCGCAGGCCGGCATACCAGGCGCCCGGCTGGATCAGCGCGCCCGACGTGGCCGCGGCGCCGCAGGCCAGCAGGAAGGTCAGAAGCAATCCCCAGTCGAACGTCGCCCAGTGCATGACAGGCACCTCCTGATCGCTCAGATAGGGCGCGCGCGCGATCTCTCCAACCCGGCGGCGCGGTCGCGGGCCTGAAGCTGCGCCAGCAGCGCGATCAGAGTCTCGCTGCGGCTGTGGGCCGCACCGGAACGCGCGGCGGCGGCAACCAGGAACGCCGCCTCGGGTTCGGGCCGCGCGTGGAGAAGCGCGGATCGCGGCGCGACGAGCGACAGGGCGCTCCGCATCTGGGCCAGCAGCAGCCACCCCAGCTTGCGCGCCCGCCCGGTGCGCGCCCGCCGGCCGATGCTGTCATGTCCGTTGCGCGCGATCTCCCGCCCGATCCCGGCATAGATGTGGCGCGCGGCGTAGATGCCCGGGCGGCAGAGGAAGGGCAGTGCGGGGATCCCGGCCTCGGCGCGCCGGTACAGCCGGTCCGCATGCGCCAGCAGTCGCGCGGCCAGCCGGGCAAGCCGCGGGTCCGGGCGCGGGTCGGCGACCAGGTCGGACGGGTCGATCCCCTCCTCGGCCAGCCAGTCGAGCGGCAGATAGATCCGGCCCGCGCGCGCATCCTCGCCGATGTCGCGCGCGATGTTGGTCAGTTGCATCGCCAGTCCCAGATCGCAGGCCCGGGCCAGCGCGTCGGCGTCGCGCACCCGCATCAGAACGCACATCATCGCGCCAACCGCCGCCGCGACGCGGGCGGAATAGGCCATGACGCCGGACAGGTCGTCATGGCGCCGGCCGGCGGCATCCCAGGCGAAACCTTCCAGCAGCGCCTCGGGCAGCGCGCGGGGCATCTCGAAGCCTTCGACCAGCGCCGCGAATGCCCGGTCGGCCGGCGAGTCCTTGGGGCGGCCGGCATAGGCAAGGTCCAGTCGGTCGCGCAGGTTCAGGACCGCACCCACGGTATCGCGGCCCTCGTCAACCGCATCGTCCGCCAGACGGCAGAACGCATAAAGCGCCAGCGCCGGGTCGCGGACCGACGGCGGCAGCAGGCGCGATGCCGCGTGGAACGACAACGATCCGGTGCGGATCGCGGCGCGGCAATGGGCCATGTCGGCGGGGTCGATCATTCGGCGGCCATCGGCAGCAGGGCCAGCGGGCGGGGTGCATCCGGCACCAGCCGGGCCATGACTTCGGCGGTTCCGATGACGCCGGGAACGCCCGCACCGGGATGCGTCCCCGCACCGGCCAGATACAGCCCCGGCAGCTCCTCGGAGATGTTGTGCGGCCGGAACCACGCCGACTGGAGGATCCGGGGCTCTATCGAGAACCCCGCGCCGTAGGGCGAGAGATACCGGTCGCGGAAGGTCTCGGGTGTGAAGACAAGGCTTTCGGTCAGATGCGCGCCGAGGCCGGGCAGCAGCCGCTCCTCCAGCATCGACTGAACGCGCCGGCGATAGGGTTCGGCCTCTGACGCCCAGTCGACGCCGGTTTCGTGGCCGAGGTGCGGGACGGGCGACAGGGCATAGAACGTGTCGCCGCCCTCGGGCGCCACCGTCGGATCGGTGACTGACGGACGGTGGACGTACAGGCTCATGTCACCGCTCAGCCGGCCGGTGCGGAAGATGTCGCGGACATGGCCGGCGTAGCGTGGGCCGACGAGGATGGTGTGGTGGCCCGCGTCCGGCCAGAGCGTCCTCGTGCCCCGCGTTCCGAAGTACCAGACGAACAGGCCCATCGACCAGCGGCTGCGCGCGAGGCGCGGGCCGGTCCAGCGCCGGCGCGGGCGGTTGCGCAGCAGCCGGTCGTAGGTATGCCCGGGGTCGGCGTTCGACACCACGACCTCGGCCGGGAAATGGCGCCCGTCGGTCAGCCGAACGCCCGCCGCCCGTCCCTCGCGTTCGGTGATCTCGTCCGCCTCTGCGCCGAACAGCACCGTTCCGCCCTGATCCTCGATCACCCGCACCATCGCACGGGCGATCGCCTCGACCCCGCCCATGGCGTAATGGACCCCGAAGGCGGCTTCCAGGTGGCTGACGAGGATGTACATCGAGGTCACGCGGAACGGATCGCCACCGATGAACAGCGGGTGGAAGGACAGCGCGAAGCGCAGCCGTTCGTCCCGGACCCGACGTGCGGCATGGGCATGAACCGACCGGTCGGCGCGCAGCATCGCGAACCGCGGCAGGACCATCGCGAGATCGCGGAAGCGATGCATCGGGCGACGACCCAGATCCTCGTAGCCGAACAGATAGCGCGCCTCGGCATCCTTCAGGAACCGTTCCCACCCCTGCACGTCCGACGGCGCCAGTCGTTCAACCTCGGCGCGCATCGCATCGGTCCCGGGGCGCATGGTGAAGCGCGAGCCGTCCTGCCAGCGGATCTCGTAGAAGGGATCGAGCGGCACCAGATGCACGTGGCGGTCGAAATCGCGACCGCAGGCCGACCAGAGATCGCGCAGCCCCTGCGGAACCGTCACTATGGTCGGGCCAAGGTCGAACCGGTGGCCGCCTCGGCGCAGCGCCGAGCCGCGACCGCCGGGTCCTTCAAGCCGGTCCAGAACCGTCACCTGCCAGCCCTTGGCCCCCAGCCGCATGGCCGAGGCCAGCCCGCCAAGCCCGGCCCCGATCACCACCGCCTGCGAGGCACCCGCCCCCCGTCGTGTCATGCCGAGACTCCCGGACTGTCCAGTAAGGTTTACATTGCCAGAGATTCTTCCGAGGCGATAGAGCTTTCGCTTTTCCCCTCGGCCTCAGGGTGTAAGATGTTCCTTACACCCGAACCGGGATCCGATGCAGACCGTGACGCTCAGCCTGTTCCGTTTCCCGCGCCGGCGCGACCGGATCTGGGTGCTCGGACAGATGGCACTGGCCCGGATCGACTTTTCGCGCATGCCGGAGGCGTCGTTCTGGAAACTGTGCGGGTCGGGCACGGGCGAAGGGTTCACGCCCCGCCCCAACACGGCCGTCTGGGCGATCCTCGCCGCCTGGCCCGACCCGGAAACGGCGCACCGGCGGGTTGCGACAGCCGGGGTCTACCGGCGCTGGCGCAGCCGCGCGGCGGAAAGCTGGACCGTCTTCCTCGAGCCCGTCTCGGCCCGGGGCACATGGTCGGGGCGGCAGCCGTTCCGACCCGAAGGGACGGCCGACGGTCCGCTTGCCGCGCTGACCCGCGCAACGGTCCGCCTGCCCCACGCGCTGCGTTTCTGGCGTCGGGTGCCGGACATTTCCGCCGCCATCGGAACGGACCCGGCCGTGGTGTTCAAGATCGGCATGGGCGAGGTGCCGCTCCTGCATCAGGTGACCTTCTCGATCTGGCCCGACGCCGCCGCAATGGCCCGTTTCGCGCGCGGCGACGGGGCGCATGGGCAGGCCATCCGGGCGGTGCGCGAAGGCGGCTGGTTCCGCGACGAACTTTACGCCCGCTTCCGCCTTGCGGGCTGCCAAGGCACCTGGGATGGCCGCGATCCGCTGGTCGGCCTGGCTCTGCAGGAGAGCGCATGAAGGACCCGTTTCCGTTTTCCGCCATAGTCGGCCAGGACGAGATGAAGCGCGCGATGATCCTGACCGCGGTCGATCCCGGCATCGGCGGCGTTCTGGTGTTCGGTGACCGGGGCACGGGCAAGTCCACCGCCGTCCGCGGCCTTGCCGCGCTTTTGCCGCCGATCGAGGCGGTCGAGGGCTGTCCCTGCAACTCGGCCCGCCTCGAGGACGTGCCCGCCTGGGCCGGGGTCACGTCGGGGCGGATCGTCCGCCGGCCGACGCCGGTGATCGACCTGCCGCTGGGCGCGACCGAGGATCGGGTGGTCGGGGCGCTCGACATCGAACGTGCGCTTACCCGGGGCGAGAAGTCCTTCGAGGCCGGGCTGCTCGCGCGGGCCAACCGCGGCTATCTCTATATCGACGAGGTGAACCTGCTCGAGGATCATCTTGTCGATCTGCTGCTGGACGTCGCCCAGTCCGGCGAGAACGTGATCGAGCGCGAGGGACTGTCGATCCGCCACCCGGCGCGTTTCGTGCTGGTCGGATCGGGGAACCCGGAAGAGGGCGAGTTGCGCCCGCAACTGCTGGACCGCTTCGGCCTGTCGGTCGAGGTGACAAGTCCGCGCGACGTGGCGACCCGGGTCGAGGTGATGAAGCGGCGCGACGCATGGGAGAACGATCATGCGGCCTTCATGCGCAAGTGGCGGCGCGAGGACGCACGGCTGCGCAAGCGCATCCTTGCCGCGCGGGCGGTTCTGCCGGGTCTTTCGACGGCGAACACCGTCCTGCACGACTGCGCGGCGCTGTGCATCGCCCTGGGGTCGGACGGATTGCGGGGCGAACTGACGCTGCTGCGCGCGGCCCGGGCGCTGGCAGCGTTCGAGGGTGCGGCGGCGGTGGGCCGGACGCATCTGCGCGCGGTCGCGCCCCTTGCCCTGCGCCATCGGCTGCGGCGGGATCCGCTGGACGAAGCGGGATCGACCGCGCGCGTCCAGCGGCAGGTGGCGGAGATCCTGCCTTGAGCGATGACGCAACCGGCTGGGCGCGGGTCGAGGCCGCGCTTGCGGTTCTGTCGGTCGATCCCGCTGGGCTGGGCGGGCTGTGGATACGGGCGCGGGCCGGGCCGGTGCGGGACAGGGTCATGGAGGGCCTTGCCGGCGTTGCACTGCCGATGCTCAGGGTGCCGCCCGGGGTCTCGGACGAGGCACTGTTCGGCGGAACCGACCTGACCGCCGCGCTGTCGGGCCGCCAGGCGGTTCGGACCCCCGGTCTGCTGGACCGGCCCGCGATCCTGGTCCTGCCCATGGCCGAACGGACACCGCCCGCGCTGGCCGCTCGGCTGGCTCTGGCGCTGGACCGGGGCGGGCAGGCGCTGATCGCGCTGGACGAAGGCGCGACCGGGGAGGAATCACTGCCCCCCGCACTGGCCGACCGGCTGGCGTTCTTCGTCGATCTGGACGGGACCGGCTGGGGCGACACGGAACCGGTGCGGCTGCCTGCGGCCGTCGACCCGACCGTTCCCGAACTGCCGCATGCTGCCCGCACCGCCCTGGCGACCGCGGCGGTCCGGCTTGGCATCGCCTCGCTGCGCGCTCCGCTTCTGGCCAGCCGCGCCGCACGGGCGGCGGCGGCGCTGCGCGGCGCCGGGACCGTCGGCGAGTCCGATCTGCGACTCGCGGCCGAACTCGTCTATGCGCATCGGGCAACGATCCTTCCTAGCCCCGACGAGAGACCCGACGAGGCCCCGCCGGACGATTCCGGCCCCGAAGCTCCGCGACCCGCTCCGGACAACGCGCCGCTGCCCGACGAGGTGCTGGTTTCCGCGGCGCGGGCCGCGCTGCCCCACGATGTGCTGGAGCGTCTCGCCCGCGGCCGGGCACAGCGCGGGGCGGCAGGAAGCGGGGCCGGCGCGGCCCGCAAGGGCAACCGGCGCGGGCGGCCGCTGCCGTCGCGTCCCGGACGCCCGGGCTCGGGGCTTTGCCTCGATGTGGTCGCGACGCTGCGGGTGGCCGCACCCTGGCAGGCATATCGTCGGATCGGCCAGCCGGACGTTGCGGCCCGTTTGCTGCTCCGACCTGCGGACCTTCGGGTGCGGCGGTTCCAGGAACGGTCGGACCGGTTGCTGGTGTTCTGCGTCGATGCCTCCGGCAGTCAGGCGTTCGCGCGGCTTTCCGAGGCCAAGGGGGCGGTGGAACTGCTGCTGGCTCAGGCCTATGCCCGGCGGGATCACGTGGCGCTGGTGGCATTCCGCGGGTCCGGGGCAGAGCTGCTGCTGCCGCCGACCCGGTCGCTTGTCCAGGCCAAGAGGCGGCTTGCGGGCCTGCCCGGTGGCGGCGGCACACCGCTTGCGGCAGGGCTGCGCACGGCGATGGAAACAGCGCTTCTGGGCCGGGCGCGGGGCATGACGCCGGTGCTGGCGCTGCTGACCGACGGCCGTGCCAACGTGGCCCTTGACGGCACGGCGGGGCGTGCCGCCGCCGAGGCGGATGCCGCGCGCATGGCCCTTCTGCTGGCCGAGCGGCGGCTTCCCGGCCTTGTCATAGATACCGCGCCGCGTCCGCAGCCCGCACTGGCAGAGCTTGCGGCACGGATGGGCGCAAGCTGCATCGCGCTTCCGCGGGCCGACGCCGTGCGGCTGTCGGCGGCGCTTTCAGGCGCTCTGGCCGTGACATGAACGGCCGGCTGCCGCCGCCCGACTGGCCCTTCCGCGACCGCTCGCGCCTTGTCCCGGTCCGGCCGCACCTCTGGCATGTTCAGGATCTCGGCGCCGGGCCGGACCTGCTGATGCTGCACGGGGCCGGTGCCTCGACCCATTCCTGGGCCGGACTGGTCCCACTGCTTGCGGCCGATTTCCGGGCGATCCTGATCGACCTTCCCGGTCAGGGATACACGCGCCTGGGCGCCCGGGACCGCTGCGGACTGGCCGCCATGACCGAGGATGTGGCGACCCTGATACGCCACGAGGGCTGGCGGCCCCTGGCGGTAATCGGCCATTCGGCAGGAGCGGCGATCGCGCTGCAACTCGCGCTGGCGGAGCCTGACCTCGCGCCGGCGGTCGTCGGGATCAACGCCGCGCTGGGCAATTTCGAGGGCGTCGAGGGCTGGCTGTTTCCGCTTCTCGCGAGGCTGCTGGCGTTGAACCCGCTGGTGCCGCGGGTGTTTGCACGCCTGTCTGGAACCGAGGCGCAGGTGCGGCGGCTGATCGCGTCGACCGGCTCGGATCTGCCGCCCGCCGATCTCGCGCGCTATGTCGCTCTGGTGCGCAAGCCGGAACATGTCGATGCGACGCTGGCCATGATGGCGCAGTGGCGGCTCGATCGACTGATCGCGGCGCTGCCCCGGATCGCCGCGCCGGTGCTGCTGATCGTCGGGGAAACGGACCGTGCCGTGCCGCCTTCGGTATCCCGCGACGCGGCGAAGCGCCTGCCGCAGGCGGAACTGGTCTGCCTGCCCGGGCTGGGACATCTGTGCCACGAGGAAGAACCCGCGGCCGTCGCCGGCCCGATCCGCGACTTTCTCGCCCGGATCCGGGCCTGATCAGCGCGGGGCACCGGCGCCGAGGATCAGGTCCAGATGGTCGGCGATGTAGATCCGCAGCCACGGGGTGAAGGCCGTCGGATCGGCCGCGATCTCCTGCCGGAGGCCGTCGAGGCCGATCCACCGGGTCTGCGACACCTCGTCCGGGTCAGGCAGGACAAGCATCTGGCGGTCGCCCTCTCCCACGAAGATCTCGACCACCTCGTGCTCGGTCAGTCCGCCGCCCACTTCCGCCCTGTATTCGACTGTCCCGGCATGATGCAGGACCTGTGCCGAGATGCCCAGCTCCTGCCGCAGGCGCCGCAATGCGCAGCGTTGCGGCTCTTCGCCCCAATGAGGGTGCGTGCAGCAGGTGTTCGTCCACAGGCCGGGGGTGTGATACTTGCCCGCGGCGCGGCGCTGCAAGAGGATGTGATCGCGGTCGAGCAGGAACACCGAGACCGCCGGATGGCGCAATCCGCGCCGGTGGACATCTATCTTGTCGAGCGCCACCAGATCGCCGTCCAGCCAGGCCGGGATCAACGCGGTCATGTCCAGGCCGGCGGCACGATGCGCAGCAGATGGGCCAGGTTCTTCAGCCCGATCCTGACATGGGCCAGCGGCCGCGCCTTCACCAGCTTCTTGTTCATGTAGGCCTCGAAGGTCAGACGCTGCACATCGACATCGTGGCACAAGCTCACGAACCGTTCTCGCCGCTCGTCGCTGCGATAATAGGCATCCTGCATCGAACGCAAGACCCGGAACACGGTCTTGTGCTCGCGCATGAACAGCCGACGTGCCAGCGCAAGATCGCGCGCCCGGCCCGAGGCCAGCGCCGCCTGCGCGGCGGTGGCGGCGACCCGGCCACCGACCATTGCGTAATAGATTCCTTCACCCGAGGATGGCGCGACAACCCCCGCGGCATCGCCAGCCAGAACCACGTCGCGGCCGTTGTCCCAGCGGTCCAGCGGCCGCAACGGGATCGGCGCACCTTCGCGCCGGATCGTCGCGCAGTCCTGCAACCCGCTCGCACGGCGCAGGTCGGCCGTCGCCTTCTTCAGGTCGATCCCGTCCACACCGGTTCCCATCCCGACACTGGCCTGCGCGCCGTGGGGGAATACCCAGCCGTAGAAATCGGGACTGATCCGGCCGTCATAGACCACGTCGCAGCGTCCGGGATCGTAGGCGTGGTCTGGCGCCGGGGCCGCGATGATTTCGTGATAGGCGATCACATAGGGTATCTCGCGCCCGCCCGGCACCTCGGCCCGGGCGACCGCAGACCGCGCACCGTCCGCGCCGATCACGATGCGCGCGGTGCTGCGCCGTTCGCTTCCGGTCTCCCTGTCGCGCCAGACGACATGCGTTCCCCCCCCGTCGCGTTCGATCCTCAGGAACGTGCCGGTCAGCCGGTCCGCCCCCGCCGCCGCCGCCCGGCAGCGGAGGAATTCGTCGAAATGTTCCCGATCGACCATGCCGACAAAGCCATTCTCGATCGGGATGTCCACCGCACGACCGGTCGGCGAGATCATCCGGGCCGTCGTGATGCGCGCGACGATCTGGCTGTCGGGAATCTCGAAATCGGCAATCAGCCGGGGCGGGATCGCGCCGCCGCAGGGCTTGATCCGACCGGCGCGGTCCAGCATTGCGACCCGGTGCCCCGCCCGGGCCAGATCCTCGGCTGCGGTTGCACCGCAGGGCCCGCCTCCGACGACGAATACATCATGGCTCATCGACACTCCTCCGGCACGAGACGCGGCGCGGGTGCAGCGACCGACGCGCCGATGATGCGCCGCCCCATGAACGCAGCGGACAGAAACAGCGCGGCCTGGGTCAGGAATACCGTGCCGAAGGCTGCCGGCGGGGCAAGGAACAGGCGCAGCACATCGGCCATCGCAGCGCCCATGAAACCGGCGAATCCAGCCGCGACCGCCTGCGCGGCACCCCAGAGGCCCATGCGCGTGCCCTCGCGGGCACCGCGGCCCTGACCGGCAAGCTGCATCATCGACCCGATCGCCGCGACCGCGAACATCCCGTTGAAGAAGCCCAGCAGCATCACGGCCGGCACCAGCATCGGCCGGACCCCGGTGGCGCCGATGGTGGCTATGGCGATCAGCGCCGCGGCCGAGCCCAGGCATCCCGCCACGACCCAGCCCCGCAGGCTGCCGATCCGCAGGCCGGTGGCGGCGACGCCGACCGTCAGCATGCCCAGGAACACCCCGCCGCTTTGCGCCCCGGACATCGATGTGGTCTGGCCTGGTGTCATTGCGAACGTGAGGCCGGCGAAGGGTTCCAGGATCAGCTCCTGCATGAAGTAGGCGGTCATCGACAGAAAGACGAAGATCGTGAAGCGGCGTGCCGCCGGTTCGGCCCAGATCTCGGCGATGCCGGCGCGGAACGGCATCGGATCGGGCTCTCGCGTCAGGCGCAGTCCGCGTTCGATCCGCACCACCGCAAGGCAGGTCAGCACGAAGGCGCCGCCGGTGACCCCGGCGACGATGGACAGCATCCGCGCGTGGGAATAGGGGTCGAGCAACCGGCCGACCACGATCGCCGTCGTGGCGATGCCGAAGATCATCATCAGCCAGGTGATCGTGGCCGCGGCGGCCCGGCGCCGCGGTGCCGTGGCCTGCGCCAGCAGCGCCAGCACCGAGGTGCCCGAGGCTCCGACACCAAGGCCGATGAGCGCATAGGCAAGGACCGAGATCGCCAGACCAGGCCAGAAGGCGCCGTCAAGGATATCGACGCCCAATGCTGCCGCCCAGGCGCCCAGCGCGAGTATCGCCATGCCGCCGACGATCCAGCGGGTGCGATGTCCGCCGGTATCGGACAGGAAGCCCCATTGCGGCCGGGTGATCTGGATCCCGTAGTGGAACGCCACCAGCGCCCCGGGCAGGACGGCGGGCAGGGCCAGCTCGACGACCATCAGCCGGTTGAAGGTCGAGGTCATCAGGACCACGATCGCGCCGAGGCACATCTGCACCAGCCCGAGCCGGACGATCCCGAACCAGGACAGCGTCACGGCCAGCCGTCCAGCCCGCGCAGGGCGAAGGCGGCCACCATCATGCCGGCAACATACTGGGTGACACCGACCCCGTTGTACCAGGGCGCCAAGGCTGCCGGGTCGCGCATCCAGCGACGCATCATTGCGAGCTGCCCGAGGATCAGGGCCGCGATGACACCGGCATGCACCGGCCGCCCCCAGACGACCAGAAGCGATACGACCAGAAGCTGCGCCATCACCATCACCGTGCAGGCAATCCGCGCCGCGACATCGGGACCCAGCACCACCGGCAGCGACCGGACGCCGGTCTGCCGGTCGCCCTCGATCGCCTTGAAGTCGTTGATCGTCATGATTCCATGGGCACCGAAGGCGTAAAGCGCGGCAACCGCAACGATCTCGAACCGCGGCGGTCCGGCGGCGATCACCGCCGCGCCGGTGAACCACGGCAGACCTTCGTAACACAGGCCGACAAGGCCCGGCCCCCACCAGCCCGATCGCTTCAACCGGACGGGTTCGGCCGAATAGGCCCAGGCGGCAAGCACCGCCACGACCGTCGCGCCGAAGCCCCAGGGTCCCAGAAGCCAGCCCAGCGCCAGGGCCAGCACGGACGTGGCCAGCGCGATCCCGAGGCCCCAGCGCCCGGGGATCCGGCCCGAAGGAATGGGGCGGTGCGGTTCGTTGATCGCATCCACATGCCGGTCGCACCAGTCGTTCGCCGCCTGGCTCATGCCGCAGACCACCGGACCGGCCAGAAGCACGCCCAGAACGACCAGTGCCCAGCTTTCGGGCCAGACGCCGACCGAGACCACGCCGCACAGATAGGCCCACATCGGCGGGAACCAGGTGACCGGCTTCACAAGCTCCAGCATGGCGCGCGGGGCGGGGAGGCGGGGGTGTATGATTTCGCCGACTGCCATGTGTCAATTAAACATGACAGTCCCGAGTCGGGCAAGCCTCGTCGGGCGGCGGGGTCAAGGTTTGTCCTCCGGCACGATCAGGAACCGGCAGGCGGGTGCCCCGGTCGCGCAGCACGCAGTCTCGCTGACCGCCACCGGGCCGGTCAGCGCGCCGAAGAGACGCGCGAAGACAGCGACATGCCAATGACACACCGGCGCCGCTCCGGGCGTCCGGGCAAGCGGGTTGTCAGCAATCTCGACCGCAAGCGGCCGCCACGCCGCGATCCGAAACCGGCCGGACCCGGCGAAGGTCCAGGCATGCCGTGCGATCGCGCGAACCAGAAACCGTCGCCCCGGCGATGCGGGCAGGGCGCGGAGCACGGCCCGCGCCGCGGCCGGGATCCGGTGGGCAAGGACATAGTCCGCCGTGGCCCGTCCGGCCCGCGCCAGCAGCTCCGGGGCCGCGTCGGGCCGTGCGTGGCGCAGCGCATCGTGCAACGCGGCGCAATCGGCCTCGGGCAGCATGCCCGCGTCTTGCGGCGGCGGAGCGGTCCTTGCCCGCGCGAACAGCGCCGTCCGCGCATCGCGCCCCAGCGCCGCATCCAGAACCGGGATCAGTTGCAGAACCGCATTCGGCCCGATCAGCCCCGGACCCGGCGGCGCCATAGCTGGCACCTGGGCCGGGCGCGTGGTCATTCGGCCGGTTCCTGCATCTGCGCCCCGCCGCCGCCGCAGGCCATCGGGGCGCCACCGGCGGGCAGATGCGACGCGGCGCGCCGGTCCCCTGCCCGCGCCTTGCCCTGTGCCCGGATCGCCGCACGCCGTTCGGCTGCACGCGCGGCGCGGTCGGCCGCTGCTTCCCAGTCCTGGATCTGGGCCTCGGCGATGGTCCGGTTCCGGTCAAAGCCGAAATCCAGCCCGTCGCGGGGCTTCAGGCTGAAATAGCCATGTTTTCCGAGGTCGTAGAACTGTCGCCGCGATCCGGCCTTGAGAAACGCCATGAGACAGCCCAGCAGATACCTGCGCCGGTAGCCCGTTCCGCGCCAGGGATAGTGGAACAGCGCCTTCCGGATGTAGAACCTGCGATAGTTCTTCAGCACGCCTTCCAGCAAAGCGCCCCGGGACATGGCCTTGGGCTTCATGATCGGAGTGACGAAGTTGTATTTCGAGAAGTCGTAGACCTCGACCTGCTCGCGCAGCTCCTGGAACAGCGGGGTGAACGGCCAGGGGGTATACATCGCCCAGTTGGCCAGGTCGGGCTGCCAGTCCCAGGCCATCCGGAAGGTTTCTTCCAGCGTTTCGGGCGTCTCGTTGTCCAGCCCGACGATGAATTGCGCCTCGACAAAGATGTCGGCCTCGCGCAGCAGCCGGATTGCCTCCTTGTTCTGGGCGACGGTCGTCTCCTTGTTGAACCGGTCAAGCTTCATCTGCGCCGCCGCCTCGGTCCCGAGGCTGACGTGGACAAGACCCGCCTTCCGGTAGAACGCCAGCAGCTCCTTGTCGCGCATGATGTCGGTGACGCGGGTGTTGATCCCCCACTGCACGCGTGCGGGCAGGTCACGGGCGATCAGTTCGTCGCAGAATTCGATGAACTTCCGGCGGTTGATCGTGGGTTCCTCGTCGGCGAGGATGAAGAAGCCGACCTGATGATCGTTCACCAGCCGCTCGATCTCGTCCGCCACCTTCTTCGGATCGCGCACCCGATAGTCGCGCCAGAATTTCCATTGCGAGCAGAACGAGCAGGTGAACGGACAGCCCCGGGCCATGTTGGGGATTGCGACGCGCACCCCGAGGGGTGTGTATAGGTATCTGGACCAGTCGAGGATCGTCCAGTCAGGGTCGATCCCGTCGAGATCCTTGACCGTGCTGGCGGCTGGCGTGGTCACGATCCGGTCGCCGTCGAGGAAGGCGATGCCCTTGATCCGCTTGCGGTCCTCGGGCCAGCGGCCGTCCCGGAGGGTCGAAAGCAGGTCGACCAGGATCTCCTCGCCCTCGCCGCGCACGATGACGTCGATCCACGGCGCCTCGGACAGGACCTGCCGGAACATGAAGGTGCCGTGGATGCCGCCCAGGATGCGCAGCGCGCCGGGTGCCGCGTCCCGGGCGATCCGAAGCACCTCCTCGGCCTCGTAGATCGCCGGGGTGATCGCGGTGGTGCCGACCACATCCGGCTTCAGTGCCAGGATCCGTGCGCGGAGCGCCCCATGATCGACATGGTCGGTCATCGCGTCGATGAAATGGATGTCGTCGAACCCCGCCCGACGCAGCGAGCCCGCCAGATAGGCGACCCAGGCGGGGGGCCATGTTCCCGCGATCTCTGCTCCGCCGGAATGATAGTTGGGGTGCACGAACAGGATGCGCATCGCCGACCTCCCGCAATGTCAATTCAGATTGACACCAATAGTGTCGATCTGAATTGACATAGATCAATCGGGCGGTCGGCGCCCGGATCAGTTCTGGCGGAACAGGATGTTCTGCGCGTCCCGGTCGGTCTGGAGGCTGGCGCGGTATTCCGCCCCGAGGGCCTTGCCGCGGGCGAAGGCCGGGCGGGCCGACAGTGCGTCGAGCCAGCGGCGCAAGTCCGGCTTATCGTCCAGCGTCTGTTCCTGACGGTCCCACAGGATCGCCCAGGGCCAGATCGCCATGTCGGCGATCGACAGGAAGTCTCCGGCCACGAAGTCCCGGCCATGCAGGCGGTCGTTGAGAACCCGGTAAAGCCGCCCGACCTCGCGCCGGTAGCGATCCTTGGCGTAGGGCAGGTCCTGCGGCGGATCCAGCGCGGGCGCGTAGGTGAGGAAATGATGCGCCTGGCCCGCCATCGGGCCGACGCCTCCCATCTGCCACATGAGCCACTGGTCAACCACGATCCGGTCGCGCTGGGTCGCGCCGTAGAAGCGGCCGGTCTTGCGCGCCAGATATTGCAGGATCGCGCCGGATTCGAAGATGGACACCGGTGCGCCGTCCGGTCCGTCGGGGTCGATGATGGCCGGCATCCGGTTGTTCGGCGCGATCTTCAGGAAGCTGGGATCGAACTGGTCACCCTTGCCGATGTTCACATAGTTCACCCGATAGGGCAGCCCCATCTCTTCCAGCGCGATGGCGATTTTCCAGCCGTTCGGCGTGGGCCAGTAGTAAAGTTCGATCGGTTCCATCGTGGGCCCTCGGCTGTGTCGGCTCAGGATGGCGAGTTTCGGAGGATTGGCAAGGCGGGAAGACGCGGAAGACGCGGCAGGGGCGGGCGGCGGCCGGGGCGGGGCCGCGACGGAAGCACACCGCGCAGAGCCGACGGCGGCAGCCGGCCCGAGATGATGCCGGACCAGAGCGCCAGCGCACCGGCCCGGGTGTAGGCCGACCAATGGCTGACCTTGGCATCCGGTCCGGCGACCGGATAGCCCAGTGCCGCCAGTCGGTCGAGAACCTCCGGCCGGTGCAGCGGCAGGTCAATCCACCCCGGGCCGGCCCGATCGAGCCCGCCGCCGATCGTGCGCCGAAGCCCGCCCGACAGGGCCAGCGAGAAGCCGGTATCGAACAGCAGATTCTCGCGCGTGACCACGTTCACCACCTCGACGCAGCGGCCCGCCGGGCTTGCCACCGCCGCGGCGGCGGCGGTTGCGAATTCGGCGCCCGTCAGCAGCACCAGCGTGTCCACGGCCCCGGCCGGCAGATGCGGCAGCGCCGACAGCGCCACCCGCGCGCCAAGTGAATGGCCCAGAAGGGTGATCCGCCGGTTCGGTCCGGCCTCGCGCAGGGCGGTCACCAGCCGCGCCAGCGCCTTCCCGGCGCGACCCGCCGTCCGGTAGGCGGCCCCGAGATGCCCGCGCGCGGGCCAGCCGAAGCCCACTCCCAGCCCGGACCGGCCGTCAAGGCCCAGCGCGGCAGGCCAGGCCGCCCTGCCGAAACCCGGGGAAGGGGCGAACAGGCTTTCGTGGGGACAATGCCCGGGTTGACCCGGCATGTAGCGGAAGCCGTGGATCATCACCGCAACCGCTGCGCCCGGTTCCAGCGCCCGAACCGCATCGGGGACGCACGACGCCCCGGTGGCCAGGCCGTCCACAGCGGCATCCACCCTGAGAACCGACATGCCTGCCGACCTTTTCCTGCCTGTTGCCCGCGGCATAGGCAAAGCCTGCGACAGGGGGATGAATCGGTCGTGTCACCTGCGTGACGGTGCCGGAGAGCAACAGCCTCGGTCAGACCAGGCGGCTGACCTCGACCGCCGCGCGCACGAAATCGGCGAACAGCGGGTGCGGGGCGAAGGGCTTTGACTTCAGCTCGGGGTGAAACTGCACGCCGATGAACCAGGGATGGCCCTCGATCTCGACGATCTCGGGCAGGCGGCCGTCGGGGCTCATGCCCGAGAACACAACGCCGCAGGCTTCGAGCCGGTCCCGGTAGCGGATGTCCACCTCGTAGCGGTGGCGGTGGCGTTCCTCGATCTCGGTCGCGCCATAAACTTCGGCAACCTTCGAGCCTTCGGCAAGCTGCGCGGTATAGGCGCCAAGCCGCATCGTCCCGCCCTTGTCATCGGTTGGCCTGCGCTCGACCAGATGGTTGCCTTGCACCCATTCCTTCAGGTGATAGACGACCGGGGTGAAGCGGCGGGCCCCCTTCTCGTGGTCGAATTCCTCGGACCCGGCGTCCTTCAGCCCGACGAGGTTCCGCGCCGCCTCGATCACCGCCATCTGCATCCCGAGACAGATGCCGAGATAGGGGATACCCTTCTCGCGCGCGAACTGCGCCGCCTTGATCTTGCCTTCCGTCCCGCGCTCGCCGAACCCGCCCGGGACCAGAATCGCATGGAACCCTTCGAGGTGCGGCGACGGATCCTCGCGTTCGAAGATCTCGGCGTCGATCCATTGGGCATTCACCCGGACGCGGTTGGCCATGCCGCCATGGGTCAGCGCCTCTGCGATGGATTTGTATGCGTCCTCGAGCTGGGTGTATTTGCCCACGATCGCCACCCGGACCGACCCTTCGGCGTTGGCAAGCCGGTCCATCACATCCTCCCATCGGGCGAGGTTCGGGCGCGGGGCGGGTGAAATGCCGAAGGCGTCGAGCACTGCCTGGTCGAGCCCCGCGCGGTGATAGGCAAGCGGGGCCTCGTAGATCGAGCGCAGGTCATAGGCGGGGATGACCGCCTCGGGCCGGACGTTGCAAAAGAGCGCGATCTTGGCGCGCTCCTTCTCGGGGATCGGATGTTCGGAGCGGCAGACCAGGACGTCGGGTTGCAGACCGATGGACCGCAATTCCTTGACCGAGTGCTGGGTGGGCTTGGTCTTGAGTTCGCCCGAAGCCGCCAGATAGGGCAGCAGCGTGAGGTGCATGAAGATGCACTGTCCGCGCGGCCGGTCCTGCGCGAACTGGCGGATCGCCTCGAAGAACGGCAGGCCCTCGATGTCGCCCACCGTGCCTCCGATCTCGCACAGCATGAAGTCGGTCTCGTCGTCGCCGATAGCCAGGAAGTCCTTGATCTCGTTGGTGACATGGGGGATCACCTGGATCGTCTTGCCCAGATAGTCGCCGCGCCGCTCCTTCTCCAGCACGTTCATGTAGATCCGTCCGGCGCTGATCGAATCGGTCCGGCGGGCCGGCACGCCGGTGAACCGTTCGTAGTGGCCGAGGTCGAGGTCCGTCTCCGCCCCGTCGTCGGTGACGAATACCTCGCCATGTTCGAACGGGCTCATCGTGCCGGGATCGACGTTCAGATAGGGGTCGAGCTTGCGCAGCCGCACCGAATAGCCCCGTGCCTGCAAGAGCGCCCCGAGCGCCGCCGAGGCCAGCCCCTTGCCCAGGGACGAAACCACGCCGCCGGTGATGAAGATGTATCGCGCCATGCTCTGGCTGCCCCCGTGACTGCTCGGTTTCAAGGATGCGGGAATCGCGGCATCACGGGAGCCAAGCTATAGGGGCATCGCTGGCCGCGTGCAACGCCCCACCAGATGCCGTGGCCGGGCGGCGCCGGATTTCTAGGGATTGTGTCGTATCAGTCGGCGCGGGGCGGTGTCAGCGGCTGATCGCCAAGGCGGGGGGGCAAGAGTTCGCCCGCCGGCGGCACACCCGGCACCGGCGGCACCGACGGGTCCACAGGCTGTTCGACGCCGATCCGGTCGAGGATCGACACACCGGTTGCCTTGCGCGCGGCCATGATCGTCAGGGTCAGCGATGTGCAGATGAAGGCGATCGCCAGCAGCCAGGTGAGCTTGCCCAGCGCCGTCGCGGCCGACCGGCCGGACATCACCCCGCCTCCGCCACCACCCATCCCGAGCCCGCCGCCCTCGGACCGCTGCAGAAGCACAACGCCGATCAGGCCGAGTGCGAGCAGCAGGTGGATGGTGAGGACGACGTTTTCCATGCAGGGGCGATCCTTTCGGCTGGCGCCTAGATAGGGCCAAGTTCTGCCCGGCGCAAGCAGCCGCCGGAGAAGGGGGGACGATTCGCGGTTTCCCGCGCCGCCACCGCCGGATATAGGACGCTCGCCGCCAGTGCAGAGCCGGAGGGGATCATGGCCAATGTCGTCGTCGTGGGCGCCCAGTGGGGCGACGAGGGGAAGGGCAAGATCGTCGACTGGCTGAGCGAGCGGGCCGACGTGATCGCCCGGTTTCAGGGCGGCCACAATGCCGGCCACACGCTGGTCATTGACGGCAAGGTCTACAAGCTCAGCCTGCTGCCCTCGGGCATCGTGCGCGGCGGCAAGCTGAGCGTGATCGGCAACGGCGTGGTGCTGGACCCCTGGGCGCTGCTGTCTGAGATCGAGAAGCTGTCGGCCCAGGGTGTCGGGGTCACGCCCGAAAGCCTGATGATCGCCGAGAACACGACGCTGATCCTGCCCATCCATGGCGAGCTGGACCGGGCGCGCGAAGCGCAGGCAAGTGCCGCGAAGATCGGCACGACCGGCCGCGGGATCGGCCCGGCATACGAGGACAAGGTCGGGCGCAGGGCGGTCCGGGTGGCCGATCTGGCCGACGAGGCGACGCTCGATCTGCGGATCGGGCGGCTTCTGACCCATCACAACGCCCTGCGCGCCGGGCTCGGGCTGGACCCGGTCGATGCGGCCGCGCTGAAGGCGCAGCTTCTCGACGTAGCGCCAAGGATCCTGCCCTTTGCCGGGCCGGTCTGGCGGGTGCTGTCCGAGGCCCGCCGGGCCGGCCGCAGAATCCTCTTCGAAGGTGCCCAGGGCAGTCTTCTGGACGTGGATTTCGGCACCTATCCCTATGTCACATCGTCCAACACGCTGGCCGGCATGGCAGCAACCGGCACGGGACTCGGCCCGACCGCGGTGGATTTCGTCCTGGGCATCGTCAAGGCCTATACCACCCGGGTTGGCGAGGGGCCCTTTCCCACCGAACTGACGGACGCCACCGGCGAAAGGCTGGGCCAGCGGGGGCACGAATTCGGCACGGTGACCGGGCGCAAGCGGCGCTGCGGCTGGTTCGACGCGGTGCTGGTGCGACAGACCTGTGCGACCTCGGGCATTTCCGGGATTGCGCTGACCAAACTCGACGTGCTCGACGGGTTCGAACGGCTGATGATCTGCACCGGCTACGAGCTGGACGGCGAACGGCTGGACCACCTACCGACCGCGGCGAATCTTCAGGCGCGGGTCAGGCCGATCTACGAAGAGATGGAGGGCTGGGCCGAAAGCACCGAAGGTGCGCGGTCCTGGGCCGACCTGCCGGGGGCGGCGGTGAAATACGTTCGACGGATCGAGGAGTTGATCCAGTGCCCCGTGGCACTACTGTCCACCTCGCCCGAGCGGGACGACACGATCCTCGTGACCGATCCCTTCGCCGGGCGCTAGCCGACCGGAAGCCCGACCGCGTGAGCCTCAGCCATCGCACCCGCAAGCGCATCGCACTGCTGATCCTCGTGGTCGGCATGCCGGTCTATGTCGTGGTTGCGGTCAATCTGATCGACCTGTTCGACCGTCCGCCGATCTGGGCGGAACTGGCCATCTATGTCGTCCTCGGCTTTCTGTGGGCGCTGCCGTTCCGCGCGATCTTCCGCGGCGTGGCGCAGCCCGACCCGGACGCCGCGCCCGAGGACGGCGGTGACCGGCGCTGAGCCGGATCAGCCGGCCTTGCGGCGCGCCTCGGCCAGAAGCCGTGAATCGTCGGCCAGAACGAAGCTGCCGCGGCGCGCCTTGACGATACGTCCGTCGCGCAGCAGTCCGCCGAAACAGCGCAGCACGTCCTCGCGGCTCACGTCCTCGCCCGCATAGTCGGTGACCAGGCGCGTCACCTGCGGTCGCAGGAAGCTCTCGCGTCCCTCGACGACCATGACATAGGCCGCCGCCGCTTCCATCAGGTCGGGAAGGTCCGCGGCGTCCATCCTTTCGACGAAGCGAGAGAACTCGGTATCCCCGCCGAAGATGTTGATGTCCGCCCCGGATCCCGCGGTGATCTCGGCTTCGGTTTCGCCCGGTTGGGACGTGGCAAGGTCGGTCATCGCAAGACCCGCGGTCGTGACCCGGCGGGGGCGAACGGGTGCCGCAGGCTGCACCCGGTCGATCCGCTGTTCCGACACCAGCACCAGCGGCGGTACGCGGGCCGGCGCATCGCTGCGGCGGGTGCCGGTTCCCGGCAGGATGACCGGGCGGCGCGGACGAACGGCCTGCGCCAGATCGTCCCGGTAGGGTTCGGATTCGTCCGGCGCGGGCTTTTCGGCCGGGGCCGCGCTGCGTTCCGCGACCGTCGCCGCCACGGCAGCCTTCAGGTGGGCGATCGTCGCCGCCCGACGCCGCGTTTCAGGCCGTTCGATTTCCGAAGACGCCTGGTCGAGCAGCCGGTCGACCGAGGCCTCCTCGGCCGCGACCGGTTCGAGCCGCGGCTTGCGGGACCGCGGGTTCGAGGCGTCGGCGGCATCGGGGCCGCGGCTGCGGATTTCCCGTTCGACCTCTGCCAGTTCGCGCGCCAGATCGTCCTCCTGCTCGGGCGTCAGCGAGGAACCGGCCACCTCTGCCGGTTCCGCCGCGGCGTCCTCGGCCGGCCCGGATGCCGAGGCCGCGGGCGTTTCACCCGGAACCATCCGGCGCACCTTGACGACCCGCGCCCGGATCGGGGAGGGCGGCTCTGTGGAATCGGGAGCGGCGGGGGCTTCGGCATCCGGCTCGTCCGCCGACAACATGGGGGCAACCGGTTCGCGCGAATCGGCCGCTTCCGGGGCGGGGCGGGCGTCGGCCCGGTCGTCCATCGCGTCGCCGCCGGCCAGCGTGTCGATGAGCAGGTCCAGATCGGAGTCCCGGTCCTCGGCCGGCTCGGGCAACGCCACAGGATCGACCGCCACCGCTTGCCCGCTCGGCTCGGTTCCGGCGTCTTCCCCGGCTTCGGCCGCATCCCCGGCGGGCGCGGCCGGACCCTCGGCGCCGGAGATCGCGGGTCGCGCGGCCTCGGCCTCCGCCTCGGCCGGCTCGGCGGACACGGCTTCGGCCTCTGCATCGGTGCCCGAAAGCGTGTCGATCAGACGGTCGATGTCGCCATCCGCCCTGGCCTCGAGCGCCGCGATCTCGGTCGGCGCATCGACGGCCGGGTCGGCCACCTCGGGCGGGACATCCACGAGATCGGCCGGCTGGGCGTTTTCGGGTGCCTCCGCGGGCGGCGCAGGCTCTGCTTGCCACTGCGCAGCGGGCTCCGCCGCCGCAACCGGCGCAGGTTCCTCAGCGGCGGGCGCGGGCGCCATTGCGGGAAGATCGACCGGCGCATCCTCGGCCGTATCGTCGAAGCTCGGAGCCAGCGGTGCACGGGCGCGGCCGACGGCGGCGCGGATCCGCGCAAGCTTGGCCGCGACGCTTTCCTCGACCGAACTTTCCGATACGCGCGGGGCGACAGCCTGGGCCGCAGGCACCGACGGGGGCCTTGCGGCGGCGTCCGGCACCGGGGGGGCAACGGCATCGCCGGTCCGCAGGATCACGCCATGCTCCTCGATCCGCGCCTCGACCCGCCGCTGCACCTCGCGTTCGGCAATCCGGTGAAGCATGGCGGCATCGGGCTGCGGCGGTTCGGCACCGAAATACCGGTCCTCGGCGGCAAGGTCGCGGAAGTATTCCGCGATCGCGCGCATGGTTCCGAACGGGTCTTCGAACCCCTCCAGCGTGCAGGAGAAGGTTCCGTATGAGACCGTCAGGATCTTGTTCTGGTTGACCATGGCGCTTTCGCTTTCTGCCGACTTTCCCAGATGACCACCTTACCGCAATCCCGCGCGAAAGCGTGAACCGTTGGGGGTAATTTGATGGATTGTTTATGGCCCCGATTGCGTCTTGCTGCCTTAATTGCGAACAGTGATCCGATGTCCTCGGCGATTGTCCAGAGCCCGCGGGGCGTGACCCTGGTCGGCGGCGGCCCGGTTTCGGACCGCCTGCTGTCGCAGGCACTGCGCCATGCGCCCGACGTGGTGGCCGCCGACGCGGGCGCGGACCGGCTGCTGCAACGGGGCCTGATGCCCCGTGCGGTTATCGGCGATTTCGATTCGATCACCCCTTCGGCCCGCGCCGCGCTTTCGGACAGGCTGCACCACATCCCCGAACAGGACAGTACGGACTTCGACAAGGCGCTGCGGTCGATCGACGCGCCCTTTGTCCTGGGCCTCGGATTCACCGGCGCGCGGGTCGATCACGGTCTGGCGGTGCTGAACGCGCTTGCCAGGCATGCACAGCGCCGGTGCCTGATCCTGGGCGACAGGGATGTGACCTTCGTCGCCCCGCCCGAACTCGAACTGTCGCTGCCGGTCGGCACGCGTCTGTCGCTGTTTCCGCTCGGTCCTGTCGCGGGCGAAAGCGAAGGGCTGCGCTGGCCCATCGCCGGGCTGCGGTTCGCGCCGGACGGGATGATCGGCACATCGAACGAGGTTGCCGCGTCCCGGGTCCGGCTGCGATTCGACGCGCGACGGATGCTGGTGATCCTGCCGCGTGGCCGCCTCGAGGCGGCGCTTGCCGGGCTGGGCGTGGCGCCCCTGACACAGCCGAAGGCATCCCGACGCCGGGTCAGCAGTTCGGCACGTTGACCGCAAGGCCGCCCAGCGCGGTTTCCTTGTACTTCTCGTGCATGTCGCGCCCGGTCTGGCGCATCGTCTCGATACAGGCGTCGAGGGGGACGAAATGCGTGCCGTCGCCGCGCAGCGCAAGGCTTGCCGCGGCAACGGCCTTGATCGCGCCGAGACCGTTGCGTTCGATGCAGGGAACCTGCACCAGGCCCTTCACCGGGTCGCAGGTCATGCCCAGATGATGCTCCAGTGCGATCTCGGCCGCATTCTCCACCTGCATGGGCGTGCCGCCCATCACCGCGCACAGACCGGCCGCAGCCATGGCCGCGGCGCTTCCGACCTCGGCCTGGCAGCCGCATTCGGCGCCCGAGATCGAGGCATTGTGCTTGCAAAGGCCGCCGATCGCCGCGGCGGTCAGAAGGAAGTCACCGACCTGCGCCGCACTGGCGCCGGGAACGTGATCGAGCCAATAGCGGATCACCGCCGGCACCACCCCCGCGGCACCGTTCGTAGGCGCCGTCACCACCTGCCCGCCGGCCGCGTTCTCCTCGTTGACGGCCATGGCATAGACCGCGATCCAGTCGTTGATCGCGTGCGGTGCGGTCAGGTTCAGCCCCCGCTCGGCCAGCAGCCGCGCGCGGATCGCGGCGGCGCGGCGGCGCACATTGAGACCGCCGGGCAGGATGCCCTCGGCCGCCATGCCGCGGTCGATGCATGCATTCATCACCGCCCAGAGGCGCGCGAGACCCTGATCCAGCTCGGCGGGGGATCGGAACGCGAGTTCGTTGGCGCGCTTCATCGCGGCAATCGACAGGCCCGACTGCGCGGCCATGCGCAGCATGGCGGCGCCGGTCTCGAAAGGCCAGGGCACCTCGGCGCGGGGGCGCGAGGCCTCGCCGGCGGCCAGTTCGGCCTCGGTCAGAACGAAGCCGCCACCGATCGAATAATAGGTCTCTTCCGCGATCACGTCGCCCTGGGCATCAGTGGCGCGCAGGATCATGCCGTTCGCGTGCCCCGGCAGGGCTGGACCGTAGTCGAAGATCAGATCGCGGTCGGGGTCGAAGGCCAGTGGCGGCAGCCCGGCGGGTTCGATCTGCCGGATGCTGCGGATGCGCTCCAGCGTCGCCTCGGCACGGTCGTGGTCATAGTCCTCCGGGCTGAACCCGGCGAGACCGAGAATGGTGGCGCGATCGGTGGCATGGCCGACGCCGGTAAAGGCGAGCGATCCGTGCAGCGAGGCCCGCACCCCATGCGCCCGGAACGGCCTGGCGCGCAGCAGATCGAGGAACCGGGCGGCGGCCGCCATCGGCCCCATCGTATGCGACGACGACGGGCCGATGCCGACCTTGAAGATCTCGAACACCGAAAGGAACATGCACGCCTCCGCCACATCTGGGCCACGCCTGCCGCAGCGGCGCAACCCTGTCCGCATCAAAACCGACATGCGGCGGCGACGGACCGTCGCGGCCGTTTTCCTCTCGCGCCGCGGGGACCGGTTGCCTATAAGCGTTCCGCACGCCTATCGGAGACTGCCATGCCAGCCGAGCTTTCCCCCATCGACAAGGCAAAGTTCGTGGCGGCGCAGAAAGCGGTGGAATTCGTCCAGCCGGGCATGAAGGTCGGCCTCGGGACGGGATCGACCGCTGCCTGGATGGTGCGGTGCCTTGCCGAACGGATGCGGCGCGAGGATTTCCGCATTGCCGGCGTTCCGACCTCGACGCGCACGGCCGAACTGGCCCGCAGCCTGGGAATTCCCGTCACGAGTCTGGACGAGGCGAAATGGCTGGACCTGACCATCGACGGGGCCGACGAATTCGACGCCGATCTTGCGCTGATCAAGGGCGGCGGCGGGGCGCTTCTGCAGGAAAAGATCGTGGCGACCGCCTCGGACCAGATGATCGTCATCGCCGATCCGGCGAAGGAGGTGGCGCAACTGGGCGCCTTCCCGCTTCCGGTCGAGGTGATCCCGTTCGGCTGGCAGACCACCAAGGCGCTGATCGAGGAGACGCTGGTCAGCCTCGACGTTCTCGGGCGCAAGGTCACGCTGCGGATGAACGGCGACCGGCCCTATGTCACCGACGAAAGCAACCACATCCTGGACCTGCACCTGGGCCGCATCGGCAATCCGCGCCAGCTGTCGCTGGTGCTGAACCAGATCCCCGGCGTGGTCGAGAACGGCCTGTTCATCGACATCTGCGACGTGGTGGTGATCGGTCACCCGGACGGCCGTGCCGAGGTGCGGGATATCGTGCGCGGCACCCGGCAGGAGGACCGGATCGAATTCGCGGATGTCGCGAACATCTTCGCCGACCTGGACGACTGAGATGGCCTTCGACTGCGACCTGTTCGTGATCGGCGGCGGTTCGGGCGGCGTGCGGGCGGCACGCATCGCCGCGGCCAAGGGCGGCGCAAGGGTCATGCTGGCCGAGGAATACCGCGTCGGCGGCACCTGCGTGATCCGCGGTTGCGTGCCGAAGAAACTGATGGTCTTTGCCTCGGCCTTTCCGCAGCAGATCGCCGATGCGCGCGCCTATGGCTGGGATGTCACCGGCGGCGGCTTCGACTGGCCACGGTTCCGCAGCCGGCTCGATGCAGAGCTCGACCGGCTCGAAGGCGCCTATCGCAGCACGCTTGACCGCGCCGGAGTGGAGGTTCTCGACAGCCGCGCCGAGATCGTCGATCCGCACCAGGTGCGTCTTGCCGGCGGCCGGACGATCACCACCAAGCACATCCTCGTGGCCACGGGCGGGCGACCGTTCGTGCCGGAGGTTCCGGGCGCGGATCTGGCCATCACCTCGAATGACGTCTTCAAGCTCGACCGCCTGCCCGAAAGCATCCTGATCGTCGGGGGCGGTTTCATTGCCTGCGAATTCGCCTGCATCCTGAACGGCCTGGGCGTCAGCGTGACCCAGCTTTACCGTGGCGTGCAGATCCTGCGCGGCTTCGACGACGAGGCGCGCGGGCATGTGGCGGAGGCGATGCGCGCCTCGGGGATAGACGTGCGCTGCGGCGTCGATGTCGCGCGCATCGAGAAGCACCGCGACGGCCTTCGGGTCCTGACCACGGCCGGCACCGAGATCCAGTTGGAGAAGGTGCTTTACGCGACCGGGCGGACGCCCAACACCGCGGGTCTGGGACTGGAGGCCGTCGGTCTGGCCCTGAAGGAGAACGGCGCAGTCCCGGTCGACGACTACAGCCAGACCGCCGTGCCCTCGGTCTATGCCGTGGGGGATGTGACCGACCGTGTCAATCTGACCCCGGTCGCCATCCGCGAGGGCCAGGCCTTTGCCGAAACGGTGTTCCTCGGAATGAAATCGAAGGTGGATCACAGCCTGGTCGCCTCTGCCGTGTTCACCCAGCCCGAGCTCGGGACCGTCGGACTGAGCGAGGAGGCGGCCCGCGAGAAGGGCCCGGTCGAGATCTATTCGGCAAGCTTCCGGCCCATGCAGTCGCTGTTTGCCGGGCGGCAGGACCGGTCGCTTTTCAAACTGGTGGTGTGCCGCGACACGCAGAAGGTCCTGGGCTGCCACATCGTCGGTCCGATCGCCGGAGAGCTGATCCAGCTTGCGGCGGTCGCCGTGACGATGGGGGCAACGAAGGCGGATTTCGACCGGACCAT